>CAVJPC010000020.1:0-136801 GCA_963651205.1 Bacteroidaceae bacterium | reverse complement strand
TTCCCAATGTTTTCCCCGATGTGCTATTTATCGCATTTCAATTTGAGCCCCCTATCCAAAACTCTCTTGACAGTTTCCGGAAACTCCCTTGACAGTTTCTACCGCTTCTTTATAATGGTTGCAAAGGTAAGAAATGATGAATGATATATCTTTCATTTTTCTGAAAGATGGCTCTCTAAAATATTATTTTGTATCTTTGCGTGTCAATTTTAATATTAATTTTAATATGCAAAAAAAACGATTGATGGGACTGCTCTCATTGTCGAAGGCAAAGTGAAGAAAGTGTTAGCAAGTTATGCGGAATTGCTTGGTTTAAAGGCATCTAACAGTGAAGAGCGCATGGGCGTGAGGTATAATACTTTTAATGATAATATAAACGGAAGTATTGACATCAAGTTAGGTCTTATGTTATCTGTTATTTACTGCATTTTTCCCGAAACCGAGCCTGAATTTTTCCCCGGAAAGCCCAAAGTGTTCTCTAAATCTTTGTCACGTAATGAGTTAGACGCTCACCTTTTTGCCGCTTTTTTGAATGACGAAAAAGACCGTATTCTGAAAGTGGCGGATTATATGGTCCGCCTGGCAAATGGTGAGCTGGTTTCTTTGGAAGAACTTCTGGAGATGAATGATGAAAACAAGAAAGTCCGATAAATTTACTCCTTGTTTTTCTTCATAAAAAATTAAGGCATCCCCAAATAGGTGAAGATTAGTTCCACTTGTTTGGGGGTGAAAATATGCTGGGAGGGTATATAACCCAACTTTTTCAGTTCTTGCAGTAGCTTCTTGTTGTGTTCTATCCACAAGCGCAAAGTGCGCAAGGCACTTGAATAACTCATGTCGGGGTTATACATATGTGCCAGTTCGGCTTTGGTATAAGCCTTCGCAATGATTTGTTTTTCTGTTTCTATCATATCTTTTATAGATTTTAATTACAGTATAAAGTTACTGATTTTCAGTGGATTTACAAAGGTATTCCTTGATTATTTTTACTGTTTTTTGTAGAATTAAGCATGCTTTTCCAGTTTGTAAAAGCACTTTGCACATTCGTGTGGTTAGAGGTGTAATTTAGTTCAGCTCCCGGCCTGTTGCCGTATCTTTGTGGTGTTCCAATCAGGGAGGCCTCTTGGGGGAATTGAAAATAAAGAATTAAGAATTAAAAATTAAAAGAGTATGGCAACAGTAAAGTATTCGGTAGTTTCAAAATTGAATCCTCAAGACAAGGATGCGGTTCCCAAGTTTTATGCATGTGCGCAAAGTGCAGGGGTGCAAACGCTGGAGGATATGAGTAAAGTGATTGAAAAGAATTGTACGTTGACCTCGACGGATGTTATGGCGGTACTTCATGCCATGGACGAGGTGATGCGCGACCAGTTGGCTAACGGACAGATTGTCCGCATCGGTGATTTGGGTTATGCCCGTCTGTCGTTGCGCAGCCAGGGGGCGGATACTCTTGAATCGTTCTCATCGGACATGATTACAAAGGCGCGCATTGTATTTACACCCAGTGTGAATACGCAGAAAACACTCCGCACGCTGAACTATACCCGTGTGGCGGTACTTCCCAAAAAAAAGAAAGCCGGTAGTGCCGAAGAGGTGAAGCCTTGATGGTGACGAGTCGGGAATCAGGAATGGATAAATAACGATTAAAACGGTAAATGAATATGTCTAAAATCGGAAATAAAACGACGTGGGGAATCATCCTCAAAATTATAATCGCAGTAGCTACATCTATTGCCAGTGTGGTAGGAATAAGTTCATGTATAAGATGAAGGAAAGAGAAATAAATTTGATAATCGTCCACTGTTCCGCCACCCGTGCGGACAGGGACGTTACGGCGAAGGATATTGACAGTTTTCATCGTGTGGCAGGCTTAAGCAGTTGGGGGTATCACTACTTTGTGCGTAAAGACGGGGCGATAGAGCGGATGCGTGACGAGAATGAGCCGGGAGCGCATGCTTGCGGATATAACGCACACAGTATCGGGGTTTGTTATGAAGGTGGTCTGGACGTGAACGGGCGTCCGGCAGATACGCGGACACCGTTTCAAAAGCGTTCACTGCTGGCGTTGCTCCGTTCGCTGAAGGCGGATTATCCGGAGGCAGTGATCAAGGGTCATCGGGATTTGAGTCCGGACGTGAACGGCAACGGAAGGGTGGACCGCTGGGAAAGGACGAAGGAATGTCCTTGCTTTGACGCTATGGAGGAGTATGAAGATATTGATTTGTATTGATTGATAAAAAAAAGAGAAAAAAAATGGCAGTAGTATATAATTTATCGAAAAAGGATGGACTGTCCGGGGAGGGAGCGGGATTGTATTATCCTCATGCTAAAAGTACGGGGATGGTGGGGATGGATGACTTGTGCCGTGAGATATCCGGACGTTGCAGTCTGCGTCGGCCGATGCTTATGGCGGCTGTTTCGGCTTTGTCCGAAGCAATGATGGAACATTTGTCGGATGGTGAAATTGTAGATTTAGGCGCATTGGGGCGTTTTCAGGTGTCGTGTAGCGGTGCCGGTGTGGAGAGGGCCGGGGAGTTTGATGCCCGACGGCATATCCGGTCGGTCAAGGTGGTCTATCGCCCGGCAAAGGATTTGAAGCAGAGGATGAAGTTGCTGAAATTCAAAAGGGAAGAAACAGAATAGGTTTGGACGGGATTGTAAGGTTACGGGCTTTACAATCCTTGTTTTTTACAGGCTTTCTTGTAAAAAAATGAAGAGTGATTGAAATAAAGAATTATCTTTGTATGATCAATTTAAACAATGAATGATGGAGAACCCCAAAGTATCTGTTATTATCCCGGTATATAATACTGCGTCTTATTTGTGTGATGCTATACGTAGTATCATGGATCAGACTTTGGCTGAAATTGAAATATTGATAGTGAATGATGGCTCTACTGATGAAAGCGGGGATATTATCAGAAAACTGGCTGCAAAAGATCCGAGAATACTCATATTCGAGCAAGAGAATAAAGGCCAGTCAGTAGCGCGGAATGTAGGGTTGGAGCATGCAAGCGGTGAATTCATTTATTTTATGGATAGTGATGATGTGATTGCTTGGGAGGCTTTGGAACTTTGTTATGCTCGTTGTAAAGAGCAACAGTTGGATTTTATTTTTTTTGATGGCGATATTTTATATGAAGACAAACAATTGCCATTGTCATGGGACTATCATCGTACAGGGCATTATGATGAATCGATGATTTATCAAGGTATTTCTTTGATGGATAATATGCTTGATCATGCTACACACCGCGCAGTTCCTTGGTTATGGTTGGTTAGAAGAGAATTTCTGGACCGGATAAAACTTCGTTTCTATCCGGGTATCATTCATGAGGATGAGTTGTTTTCTGTATTGATGTTCATTCAATCACAGCGTATCGGATGTTTGAAAAGAAGTTTGGTTCAACATCGTGTGCGTGGAAATTCGACAATGACCAAGCGTTATTCATTACGTAATGTAGATTGTTATCTGACGGTGATGGATGAATTGTTCGCTTATGCATACCGGTATCCTGAGGTATTACCACTAATAAGAAAATATACAGTCTATACACTGAACGCTGTGTTTCGAACTGCCCATGTGTTGCCGTTGGCTGATAAATTCAGCGTATATACCCGATGCCTGAGATCAGGTTATGGAAGATATATATGTGTGGGAGTCCAGTTGAAGTTTTGGTTGAAAAGAAGGAGGTGAAAAAATGAGTGACTCAAGAGTAAGGCGAAGTTTTCTAAATGCCAGGGTGAACTTGATATTCTATTTTATTACCTTGGTTATATCTTTTTTTTCCCGAAAGATTTTTTTGGATTGTTTGGGAGCCGAATTCATGGGACTGACCGGTACGGTGGGAAATTTGCTTTCTTTCTTAAATATGGCTGAATTGGGAATTGCCGGTTCTATAGGTTATGTACTTTATAGGCCGATATATGATCATGATCGTGAAAAGATAAACGATATCATCTCAGTTTTAGGATATTTATATCGGTTGGTTGGAGTTGTTATATTGATAGGTGGAATTGTATTATCATTCTTTCTTCCTTTCATTTTTGCCGATGTGCCAATTAATCTTTCAGTTATTTATTTTGTGTACTATTGTTTTTTGATCAGTTCGTTGTTGGGGTATTTCGTTAATTATCGTTATACCTTGTTTTGGGCTGACCAACGCGGTTATTTAGTTTCTGCCTATTTTCAAACTGCAAACGTAGCTAAAACATTGGTTCAAATGTCCTTGGCATATTATTGGGGAAACTATTATTTGTGGGCTTTTATTGAACTCTCTTTTGGCGTTTTATATTGTTTGATACTTGACAGGCAAATAAATAAGTATTATCCTTGGTTGAAAACAAGCTATCGCATTGGCAGAGGGAAGAAAAAGGATTATACTATCATTATGGTAAAGGCACGCCAATTGTTTGTGCATCAAATAGCTGGTTTGGGACGTAATCAAGTGCTTCCTTTTCTGGTTTATGCCTATGCTTCACTGTCGGCAGTGGCCTATTATGCTAACTATATGCTCATTGTAGATAAAATTAATGCGATTATGAAAAATGTGATGGACAGTACTGGAGCAGGTGTGGGCAATATGATAGCTGAGGGAGATTCGAAAAAAATATTACGGGTATATTGGGAGTTGACTTCGCTTCGTTATTATCTTTCGGGGCTACTGGTTTTTGGACTTTATCATTTGCTTGAACCATTTGTTTTTATTTGGTTAGGCGGTGAATATGTAATGGATAAAACAGTATTGATTATTATATTGTTGAATTTATTTATAATGCAGGTTCGTGGCACTAATGATCAGTTTATTCACGGGTATGGGCTGTTTTCGGATACATGGGCACCAGTAGTTACATTTATTGTAACAATAGCTGTGGCAGTTGTCGGAGGGATACATTGGGGGTTGCCGGGAGTGTTGGCAGGAAATGCTGTTAGTGCTCTTCTCATCATTTGTACGTGGAAACCTTATTATCTTTTTAGTTGTGGTTTTAAACTTCCTGTTTTTGGATATTGGATAGGTATAATGAAATATTTGGCTATATTGGCCATTTGTTGGTGGGGTATTGAATGTGTATTGCAAATGATTCCTATAAATCCTTATAAGGGGTATAGTGAGTGGTTAGGATATGCTTTGGTACTGTTTGTCTTATTTTTAATGGTTTATACAGGTGTCTTTTTTATTTGCAGCCGTGGACTGAAAGATTTTTCTTTCAGATTAATGAGGCATATAAAAAAACAGGAATAAAAGAATCTCGTATTGTTATTTATGTCTTTTTTTTATAAGAGCTTTATATACATAATACCAACCGGAATTATAATATTTGTATTTCCAGCTATGCGGGGAACTATATAGTAAAAAACCGTTTTTTAATAAATGCCATGCAGTTAATATAACTTCTTTTGTGCTGATATTACCGGCCCATTGAAGAAAATGTTGGTTTAATTGCAGCATCAGTTCAGGATGATTGTGCTTCTTTAAATACAAATTACTTCTAATAGAAACTTGTAAACGACATCTTAATGCTTCTTTTCCTTTAATGGTGGTAAGAGAACCGGAACGAAATGTCAGTGTGTAAATAGAATGGTTGTTATCTATATGGATAGATTGAGCTGCTATGGCAAGTTGAGTACCAAACATCACATCGTTTGAGTAAATCACTTCTTCGAAATATAAATGATTGGCCTTGATGCAAGAATGCCTTATCAGCTTGGAATGAGGAGTACTAATTTTTAATAATTTTTCTTGGGCGGTTAATTGCTTTTCTTGAAGCGTCTGGTTAATCCAGGAATCCCGGTTTACTTTGATATTTATATTATCAGATTCAACGGTGTTTACTGGAAACAGTATAACGTCATATGACGAATTTAGATATTGGTCTATAATGGGGAGAAATTCATCAGTGAAGAAATCATCAGCATCAGCAAATATAATCCATTTACCTTTTGCATGATCCAGACCTATATTGCGTGCATATCCGGCACCTTTGCTGGCATTGGAAAAATAAATTTCAATATTTTTGCGTTCTTTGCCTGGGAAATCTTTTGGGGTTATGATGGAAGAATCGCTATTATCGTCTATGACGATAATTTGTATATCTTCTCGGTAGGGTATAGATGCCAGACACCTGTTTAGTAATTGGGGTATATTTTTATGCGGAATGATAATAGAGTAATTAATTCCCATATATATTTTTTTTCTTGCGAAGATAATCTATTTCTTTGAAAATAAAAATGATTCTTTTTGATTTTATTCTCCCGACAGCCCCTGTATAATAAGTTGTTTTTGATAATAATTACACTATCAATTTTCTGTAAATTTTGCATATTATAAAGCTCAAATAATAAAGTGAATTCTTAATAATAAAAGATTGTAATTTGTTAAAGCGGCTATATGATTTTCTTTTAAGGAGAGTGGATCTTACATGTTGGTTTTGATAGAGTCTTTTTATGCTGTTATAGTGCATGAGATTGTCTAAGCAATATTGCTGATATGCTAGCATATAATGCCTTACGATATAAAGAAAATAAGACTCGTTTTGGAAATGGAATTTGTGACATAAAACATGGTAGATATCTATTATTTGATTAATTGCATAAAGTGTTTGGTCTAATTGCAAGCTATATTTTTTATAGCTGAAGGCATCAATGTGATAAGTGTAGATTACCTCTCCTGTAGTGCAAAAACTCTTGCATGAGGATAGATAATTATGTAGAAATAAAGTGTCTTCTCCTAATCTCAGCTTGGTATCGAAATGAATATTATATTTCTTTATAATGGAAGTCTTATATAGTTTTCCCCACGCCGAAAGAAAATACATTGATTGAAGTTTTTTGCTTAATAGATTACCTATGTTGTCGGTGTCATAAATTTGTAGTTCCAAATTTACGATTGTGCGCTCTTTATTTGTGTATTCCAGCCCTCCGGCTACACAATCCATGTTTTTTTGTTTCAATAATATTTCTAAAAAATTGGCACTGATGGTATCGTCCGAGTCTACAAAACAAATGTAATCTCCGGTTGCTCTTTTTATTCCGTAATTTCTAGTGGCGCTTACACCTTCGTTCTCTTTACTATAAACTTGGAAACGTGAATCTGCTTTTTCATATTTTTTAGCTGTGGACAATGACTCGTCTTCACTGCCATCATCTACAATAATAGCTTCAAAATTGGGATAGGATTGATTTGAAATGCTATTGAGGCAATTTTCAAGAATTAAACCTGTATTGTATACGGGTATGATTATTGATACTTTAGTTTCTTCCATTTTCTTTCTCTTAATGCTTTTTGTTACTCAGTATAAATAAGATGATGATAGGATTTAAAGTTTGCCTCCTCTAAGAAGAGGATAGTATGGCAAAGGTAGTTTTTTTTAATGAAATCATAAATAGGATATGATTTTTTATTAGATAGATTGAAAATCTTTTTTTTTTAGTAATTTTGCTCAAATAATTTTTTAGAATCTTTTTTTATGACTTAATTGTGGTATGAAATTCACTATTGTGACGATAAATTATAATAATAAAGATGGATTACGCCAAACAATCATTAGCGTGATAGAACAGCTTTGTCAAGATTTTGAATATATAATTATTGATGGGGGGTCAAGGGATGGGAGTTTGGAAGTGATTAAAGAATATAATGATAAGATAGATTATTGGGAGTCGGCGGCGGATAGTGGAATTTATCATGCAATGAATAAGGGATTATTGCAGGTTCACGGTGACTGGGTGATATTTATGAATTCGGGTGATGTATTCGCAAATAAGGAGGTCTTGGGATGGGTTGATTCGTTGGTTGTTCCTGAAAATATAGGTATAATATATGGGGATTCATTTGAAAAAGACGCTTCTGGTCAAAAAAAATATCTAAAGGCTCTTCCGTTTTGGGAGTCTAAAGACTATTTACATCATAAGGGAATTTGCCATCAAAGCTCTTTTACAAAAGCGCTTTTAGCAAAAAAGTATCAATTTGATCAACAGTTTATGATTGCGGCTGACTATAAGATGTTTTATGAGATTTATATGGATGGCTTTTCGTTTTATTATTTACCGCAGGCAGTGTCTGTATTTGATACATGTGGCATTTGCCATAGAAATAGAAAGCAGGCATTCAAAGAAGACGCAATTATTCTTGGCAAATATAAAACTTTAAAATACTATTATTTTTATCTCAAGAAATTTTATTATTACCGATTGGAGTGGGCTGTGAGCTCCAGAGTACGTAGAATATTAAATAAAATAGAATGATACCGAAAATTATTCATTATTGCTGGTTGAGTAATGACCCTCTTCCTTCTGATTTGCAGAGGTATATGAGAACTTGGAAGAAGAAGCTTCCGGATTATGAATTTATGCTTTGGGATACCAAGCGGTTTGATATGAATACTTCTTTATGGGTGAAACAGGCTTTTGAGAATAAAAAATATGCTTTTGCCGCAGATTATATCCGGCTGTATGCGCTATATCATTATGGGGGAATTTATCTGGATACGGATGTTGAAGTGTTAAAGTCATATAATCCTCTATTACATCTGAATATGATGGTAGGCTTTGACCATATGGAAAATAGATTGGAAGCAGCTACATGGGGTGCAGAAAAGGGTAATACTTGTATCAAAATATTGCTTGATTCTTATGATGGAAAAGATTTTATAAAGCCAGATGGGACCTTTGATATGGTTGCTATGCCAGAAGTTATAACTGACTGTTTACAAAGAAATGGTTATACATTTTGTCCGGTAGGTTCTATTGAAGAGGCAGATAAGATAGTGGATGAAAAGGTGATTTCCGTATTTCCCCGAGTATGGTTTTGCCCTCAAAACTGGTATGATTATAAGGTGAATATAACCCGGGATACTTTCTCAATCCATCATTATAAAGGAGCCTGGTTGCCCGAAGATGTAAAAAGGGAAAGAGAAGTACTCCGTAAGCTAGGACCTTATTTGCCAAGAGTTTGGAGAATAATACAAGAACTTTTTAGAAAAAGATAATTAAACTTTTTCCCATGATTGTGTGTTGAAATTATATGTTTTGATGATTTTAGCTGGATTTCCGGCTACGACAGAATAAGGAGGTATGTCTTTGGTTACTATACTTCCTGCACCGACAACACAATGATTTCCAATACTTACTCCTGCTGTAATGACTGTATTGGCACCAATCCATACATCATCATGGATGGTAATGGAAGAGGATGAAACACCTTGTTCGATAATACCATGTAGCGGTTTTTCATAATTATGGTTTATTCCTGAGATGATTACCCCTTGTGCAATGTTTACTTGGTTGCCAATGTGCACAGGGCCAATAATTGTGTTATGTAATCCGATACGTGTGTGTGTACCGATAATTATTTCGCCAACAGCATTATTAATACAACTAAAATCTTCAATAATAGAGTAATCGCCTAAAATGAACGGGTGAAAAGGAGTAATATCCTTTCGTACACTACGATAAATGACAGAACCTTTTCCACGCTTCATATATAGAAATTGGAATGGACGTATCCACCAATTGGGACGTGTCTTGACAGGATGCATCAGGAAACGATAGACCCATTTCTTGAAATGTGGATGATTTTGTATATATTCTTTTAGATTCATAATGCCACTATCCATGTTGAGTATGAATAAACTTTTTAGATGCCCCCCTTATACGAAATAAGTTGAGGAGCATTACATATATAAAATAAGGGACCTCGGTAAGCGCTTTGAGAAATCTTTTGTTTTTCATAAAGGATGGTATGGCCATATATAGGGTTATAATCAATAATAAGAATAATACCAACCATTTTAAGGATGAAATTGAAGGGATGAAAAGACTTGTCGATAAAATAAATCCCAAGATGCCAATTAAAATACTGCGGGGAAGAATAAAGGATTGAATCATTTTGATTATATAATCTCCATTACCATTTATAATAGCTTGGGGAGAGTATTTGCACATACGAGCCGCCAAGAAAAATTGTGTAGCCATCCAGCGGCGGCGTTGGTTGCGCAAAACTTCTTTTCTCTGGACTTTTTCATCCCATACATGGATGTGTTTAGCATAAGATATGTGAATATGTTGGCGCAGTAAAAGTTCTTCTAGTTCTTTATCTTCTCCGGCACTGTCGGTATGGATAATATTATGAGCAAACCACGGGTAGTCAAAAACCATTCCGGAACCAATCAGGGCAGAAGAAAAACCTAGATTGACATGTCCGGCACGGAAGATGGAATTGTTCATTTCTTCTATAGCTGCATCCAGCATGGCGGTAGGTGTATTCAGATTCTTTGCTGTCCGGTGCGTTTGTAAAGCTTTGCTGTTTAATTGGAATAAGGCTTTATTGATTTCTTGTAAATAATCTTGGGGAACAATGTTGTCTGCATCCAAGATGACTGCATAATCGTAGGGAGGACGGCTCTTTAAATATTCCATAGCACTTTTGAGAGCCGTAGATTTGGAACTTTCTTGAAAATGTATGGACAGTACATCTGAACCGGCCTGCCGGAGGGTATTGTTGGTTTCTTCTTTCATCCGGTCGGAAATGACAAGTACGCCAAAATGGCTGGTAGGGTAATCTTGCTTTAAGGCAGATGATACGCTGCCGAGGATGACATTATCTTCTTTATATGCCGGTATAAGGAAAATAAATTTTTTCAGAAAAGGGGCTTCTCCATAGCACTGTTTTCTATGGCGGCAGGATGCTATGGAAAATAGGGCTATATAACTTACACAGAGAAGAAAGTAAGCAAATAGGATATGATCAATATAATTGACAATGACTGATACCATTATTTTTGCTTTTTATTTTTTCTATTAAACCCGAAGAATAGATTGAAGATCACGCCAATGCCAATGAATGGAAGGGCTTTCATGGCTTTATTGAATTTTTCATCAACCAAATAATTGGGAGTGGCAAAAGCCATGGTCAGTAAAAAAAGAAATAGTAATATCCACCACTTGATACTTGTTTCCCAATTAAGATAAGTGGTGATGCAGCCAAATAATAAACTGATGCTTAATAAAAGGGTACGCGGTAGCGTGATCCATTGCAGAATTCGGTCTGCATAATCGAAATTACCACTGAAAATAGCACTTGGAAGGTTGCTGATATTGTTTATGAGCGAAGAATATTGAGCAATAATCCAATTCCGGCGCTGGGCATAAAATTTCTTTTTACCTTCTTTGCGCGTGGCATAAACATGGGTGTTGTCCAGGTATTCAATGTAGATTTGTTCTTTTAGTAGTAGGGATTCAATCACTTTTTCATCGTCATCATCTTTGATATGAAGTATATTGGCTTTCAGCCAGCTAAAATCGAAAGCCATTCCAGAACCGTTCAATGAAGAGGAAAGTCCAAAGATGGCATGGCCGGCACGAAAAATAGAGTTGTTGGTTTCATCGGCAATGGCATTTAATACAGTGATATTGTCCGGTCTCTCCTTGCGGATGCGGTGAGTCTGTATGGCATTGGAACCGCTGGCATAAGTGTTATTCAGTTCGTTCAACAGGTTGTCTTCAGCTATATTGTCAGCATTCATGATTAAAACAATATCATAAGCTCCTTCACGCAATTGATTCATCGCCACTTTGACAGATTTCATTTTGGAACTCTTTTTAAACTCCGCTTGTAGTAAAGTGATGGGGAGTTGCGATAGCTTGAGATTTGTTTCAGGTCTAAGATGGTCTGCTACTACAATGACATCGTAGCAGTCTATAGGGTAATCTTGCTGTAAAAATGATTTTACTGAATCAATGATATATTCATCATCCTTGTATGCCGGGAAAATAATGGCAAAACGATGTTTCATACGAGATTCTGAATATTTGTCTGTACGGGTGGACATGGCTGCAATGGCATATATCAGTAGATAGATGACCGTAAATGCACTGATGGCAAACAGTAGTAAATCGAGATATTCAAATAGTATAATCATGGTCGCAAATCTTTTCTTCGTAATTTAAAAAATGCTTTTACTCCTTCCCAATGGGCTTTGGCAATATCTTTTCTCCCTTTTAGTAAATACAGAATAACTACTTTGGGCAGCACGATGCTTATTTGGTAAAGAACGGTGGCATAGAGTGTCCAGTCAAAGCGGTTACGATAGGCATATATCAGTCTGTTTCTGCTGAGGTAGAAGGTCTTTAGAGGGCTGTCTTTACCAGTTGAGCGACTGGCCTTATGCAATATTTCACAAACGGGGTCGTACCAAAGTTCATATCCTTCGAGAGTCATATAAGTACACCAGTCCAGTTCTTCATAATATAAAAAATAATCTTCGGGCATAGGACCGAGTTTTTCAATAATACTCCTTTTGAGTAGCATGGCAGCCCCATGTAAATAGGGAGTGGGGGAGGCAGGATAGGCTTGTATGTTTGTAGCGCCTTCACCAATGGTTTTGTTTCTTAGCGTGATGGTTGATAATGGGGTGTATCCTGCAAACTGGATGGCATGAGGCTTTTCATAATCACGGATTAAGGGGGATACGCCAGCAATATTGACTGAGGAAACAAGCCTGTTAATCAGTAATTGAATAGTATCCTGCAAAATGATAACATCATTATTTAGGAAAAAAAAGTATTTGCCTGTAGCCGCTTTTATTCCCAAATTATTAGCTCCTGCAAACCCTAAGTTCTCTTTGCTGCTGATCACTGTAATGGAGGGATAGAGTTGTTGCAATCGGTTGCTTTCATTATTTTCGGACGCATTATCAACGATAATTATTTCGTAACTGACGGACATAACAGTGTCTTTCCATGAGTTAATGAACTCACAGGTGTCTTTAAAACCATTGTAATTGATGGTTATGACTGATATGTCAGGCCGTTTCTCCATGTATATGTTCTGCTGTGTATTGTTTGTCAAAATAGGGACCTAAAAATACAAGGGTTAAGCAAGTATATATGATAGGCCCGTTAGGAAATTGGAAATAAACCATATTGGCATAAGATGCTACCAGCATACCTGCGCATCCGCATAACATTCCGGTTAACGGTCCTCTTATTTCCGGATTCTTAATTCTGAACAGTAGGGTATAGCTTCCACAGAAAAAGATAAAGAACTGAATAATTAAATAAATGGTTAATCCGACCTTACCTGTTCTAATCCAAATGTTGACCAAATCAGAGTCAGGTGGACAAGTTGCCACAAAATAATATTTATTTTGAGGAGAGAGAAATTCTTGGCTGACTCCAATGCCTATCCCAAATGGAGTTTCTGACATATAGGCTTTTAGAGCTCTTTGGTTATTAAGACGTACTTGGAAAGAGGCATCTTCTGTATCGAAAGCAGTTCTCATTCTCCGTATAAGTGCATTGCTTTCTCCTATATTGGTGTATTTCAAAAAAATGATTCCACAGATTAGTATAAAAGCTGATGTAATAGCTATCTTCCAATTTTTGGAAAGAAAAATAAATAGGCCCAAACCTGCTATAGGCACTGCTATAGATGCACGGGTTCCCGAAATAAGCAAACCATAAGCTGCAGCTGCACTGATAATTAAATAGAACAACTTTAGATATATTTTTTTTGTATAAAATGATGTGAGAAAAAATACTGTACTTGATAATCCCATACTACATCCGAAATTGGCTGCATCTGTGAAGAAAGAAAAATAACGGATCCCTGAATAAATTAGATGAGTACTTGCACCTCGTCCCAGTACCCAAGCTAGTTCTGCATAATCGAATCCATGATTTTTTTGCCAATATCCTCTTGCAGCTCCCAATAAAGTGAGAATTCCCCATATAATGAGAAAATAACGTATAAAAGAATAATGTTTGCCTGACATTGCAACCACAAGGCAGGTAAAGAAGGAATACATAGCGAGTGGTCTTGCATTTTTTAACCATGCTTCAGCCTGTATTTCTCCGGTAATGCCATTTCCAAGGTTTATAGTACAATATAGCAACCATATAAGAGAAAAGAGTGCGTATAAATTGAAGATATTTCGGAATTTGTCTTCTTGATAGATTTGTCGTAAAGTGATAGATGCGAAAATTAAGGCAAAAAATAAATCATAGATATTGGTTATAGGAATAGAGAAAGATATATATCTAGCTATTCCCATAATAAAATAGTTGAGTATGAAAAGAAATAAAAGAGAAAAATAGGGCTTATAAATACTGATAAAAATGTAGCATAGAATAAAAGGAAATAATCCTAATGCCATACCGATGCTATAGCCATAAAATAAAGAAAGGTAAATACACAAGAAAGTCGCTATGCCTAGAATAGTTATAGTAACTCCTTTTTGTATGATCATGTCAGTATCAGCCTTTCTCATTTTTTTCTATATTCTGTAGCTGTCAAGCCCAGTTGGAATAAACGGTATTCTAAATTTTTGAGTTTGGTATAAGGTGGAAGTTGCCCTGTAAAAACTTCTACCGCATTTCTACTGGCTTGGGTTAAATAAAACAGCAATGGAACATTGGGGGCTTTGACTTCTAATAAGCGTTTGTACATAAGTTGATCTGTATCTTTCCACGTGCGATTGGCACGAACTACTAGTAAATTAATAGAAGCTTCATTTAATAGTGCCGGAGATAATGGATTGTTTTTCAGTACCGGATATTCAACTAATAAAATTTCATCTTCTAAAAGGTCAGGACATAAGTCTAGAATACTATTAGCCTGTACATATTGACCGTCTTCACTCAAAAAATCTTCATCATAGGTGATGCGACGTACATTCAAACCGATATTGTTCCAGTAATTTTCCAATACTCGGGCTACATGGGTCTTTCCATCTTTCTCTTCTGTACTTAGCAAATTAACGATTCGTTGTTGTTTGTCATTAAGATAAGGTAGAATGCTGGTACTTAATTGTTTGACTGCTATTTCGTCTATAGCTTTATTATATCGGCGATAGCGTAAAGTACTTTCTTGGGGATAGGCACCTAGAACAATTCCTCCAGTGATACGCTGCGTTCTGGTCTTATCACGCAAAGTTCGGTCTAATATTTCTATAATAAGGAAATAACCGACAGTAAATAATAAAACTCCCAACATGGTAGCTAATACAATCATCCGACGGTTGGTAGGAGAGGAGTTTAATGGAAAGAGCGGAGGGTTCATTACTTTTAAGGTTGCAGCAGTCATTTCCAAATTTTTTTGGCGCAGAATGGCTTGATTTAAAGCTCCCATGATGGACATATAATTGCCTTCCACAAAACCTATATTACGTTCTTTTCGATTAAGAGTAGCTCCAATAGGGGAAAAATAAAGAAAATCTTGGTCTAGCTTTTCACGCATGATATCTCGGGCTTCGATCTGTGCCATTGTCTTTTCGCGTAATACAATTTGTTCTAACCATTGATTGATGAGAATCTCATAAGATACATTATTAGTACTAGACATTTCAGCACTGAGTTGCTGGGCTATTTCATTAATGCTTGTTTCAGCATTGTCTAATTGTTTTTTTTGCTCGCCCAATGTTTTTTTATTTTGCCCGTTTGGGGTAATTTCCATAGTAGATATTTGAGTATTTAATTTGGAAATTTCCTGCAATTTATTCATAAATTGGTTGTTGGTACGTAGCATTTTTGCTATATCGCCTAATTTGTATTCATAAAAATCAATCAATGCGCGGCTGGTAGATGAATTAATTAATAAGTCATTATCCATCATTTGATAATTAGCGTCCATGATGGTAACTTGCTTGGTTTGTTCAGCATAATTGATTATACGATGTTCTATATTGTATTGAATAAGCGAATCTTCTGCAGAAGTTAATTGTTTTTGGAGGCGTGCTAACTCTTTTTTAAAAAATTCAATGACATTATTGGTTTCACCATATCGTAATTCACGATATTGTTTGACAAACTCCTCATTTAAAATATCTAAAGTATTATAGGCTATACCCGGATCATTAGCGGAATACCCAATTTCAATCAAATCACTATTACCCAATTGGCCTACTTTAATTTTTTCAGCTAAACCAGGTACACTAAAATAAGGATCGTTAAAATTTAATAATTTGTAGATAAAGTTGTTTGCAGAAGGACGTTCATAGGCTATTAAATTGTCATATGTCTTTTCTTCATTTTGCTTGTCTATCAAAGCTTTTACTTCTCTAGGAACAGAACCTTCCAATTGTTGAAAGTGTTCGGCAGTGATATAACTGGTGTTTTTTTCGGCATCGCCATAAGTCAGACAACGAGCTAATAATTTTAATGATACAGCTTTTAGAGTTCGTTCCGTTGTAATAATATTAATTAAATTACTCATGTGGACTGTTGCGTTACGGGAGTCAGAAGCATCCACATTATAACCAGTTATAATGCCTGTATAAATAGTGGTCTTTACATCATAAGACTTATCAAGATCACCAGTTAGGAACCAAGCAATAATTCCTGCAAGTAATGGTAATCCTACCATCCACCAACGAATGCGGAAGAAAAATTTAGCTATGTATCTGAATAGTTCCATAATATGTTAATTAAAAGAAGGATTAGGGGCATTTTGTAAAGTCAGTATGGGAGTATGAGATATAATTTCCAATACTAATAATTGCTCATTGATAGCCGCACGTAGGTTTTCGAAACTACTGTTTGCTTCAAATTCTTTTCGTTTAGTTTCTGCAACAGATTCGATCGTTGTTCTTCTGTTTCTAAATTCCTGCTCGGCAGTGGCAGATGCTCCTTTATATAATGCCAAATGCTCTGCTGATCTTTTTAAAGTTTCAATATTGGATAGTATGTGTACATAGAGCTGAGCTATTTGTTGTTTCAGCACTTCATAAGTTTGTTCTTTTGCCAATTCAGCTTTCTCAACTTCTAACCGCTGACGTTTTACTTTTCCTCCTAAATCAAAGAGTGTTTCAAAATTAATATTGACATTTCCTCCCACATTCCAATAATTTTGTTCCACACCGGAATATTGATAAAATATAGGAGTAGTCACATCCGTCATGGTCCCATAATTATCAGTAACACCATGCGTGTATCCAGCACGAGCACTAAAGAAGCCGAGCCAGCTCTTTTTCTCTTTCGATAGTAATCTTTTCTGAAGCTGTTTTTCCTTTTCCAATATTTTGACGCTAGGATTACTTCGCGCATTAGCATATAATACACTTAATGGTGGAAGTTTTAATGTAGCAAAATCTACATTCAGATTAATCATAAGACTATCTGATGCAGGTTCCCTTTGTAGTTGATTTTGTTCCTCTTGCGCATGCATCATAGGTGATACTGCCAAAAGGAGAACAAAAAACAAGTATCTTATCTTCATACTTGGTCCTCTTGATTTTAAATTGTTATTCCCCTAATTGATAATGAAAATCTTATACGTCTCCCTTTTGTATAAAGGCAGTAAATGTCTTGAATAAAATTTTCATATCAAGTCCAAATGAAAACTCTCTTCCGTATTTTAAATCTAATTCTTTCCGTTCCTTTGCCGATAATTTGCCTGAGTCTCCTCTCTTTTCCACCTGCCATAAACCTGTCAGTCCAGCTGGTGCCATGAACCGTTCGATACTGTCATCGTTTGTCAGACGCTCGGCCTCATAAAGCGGGAGTGGGCGGTTACCCACTACAGACATGTCCCCTTTTAATATATTAATAAGTTGCGGTAACTCATCCAAACTGTATTTGCGTAAAATACGCCCTACTTTTGTTACTCGCGGATCTTTCTCTATCTTCACGAAAGGACTTTCCTGCAAAGCATTTTGCTTGGTCGAAAACTCCTCTTCCGGAATGATGAAATCATCAGAAACCAATAACGCGCCATTATCTACTACACCATTATCATCAAATACCAGACCGTCTAATCCTTCTAAAGAGAATTCCATGGGGATAGTGGCAACTGTGTCACCTTCGGACTGGTATTGGTTCTGACTGGAAAGTTCTTTCAACTTCTTGTCGGCATCCATGTACATGGACCGGAATTTTAAAAAATCAAAGATGTTGTAGTTGCTTCCTACACGTTTTGATTTGTAAATGACAGATCCTTTACTTTCCAAACGAATGGCAATAGCTATCAACAAAAAGATCGGTGATAAGACAAGCAATGTTATACTGGCAAAAACGAGATCAAAGAAACGCTTCCATTTTGGAAGGATGAACCGTCTTATCTCTTTCTTTTTTCTGTCGTGCGAATACAGTGATTCTTGTCTTTTGTTGATAAACTCTATCTTTTGCTTTAATTGTTGGGTATTGATAGAGGGGTTTATTGTATCATTAATACCGCTTTCCAAATAGAAAGTACTTTCATTCTGAGTCAGCCCATTGGTTATAAGTATAGTATAGGCCTGATAGAATTTTTTTCTGAAAAGCTCGATATTACTGATGTCATCATTTATATTCCCCTGTTCATGAAGAACTATGATATTTTGGCGTATTTTAAGTCTGATACAAATAGTGACAGCATCCTGATAATTCTTAGCATAAATCAGTTGGACTTTTTCTAGTTTACCAAACTTGCGCAAAAAATCTTTATTCTTCCCTATGTAAAGCAGGTAGGTCATGATGCTTTATTCAATTATTTTCTTCACTCTGATCTTTAGTTCCATCGGATTAAACGGCTTGACAATATAGTCCACAGCTCCCTCTTGCAATAGACGGATACGTTCGCTAGTACTATCTTCGCTACTTAACATGATAACCGGAATATGTTTGAATAGCATATTGGACTTTATCCATTCCAAAAACTCATCTCCACGCATTTCAGGCATTCGAATGTCTGATATAATTAAATCCGGCATATTACCTTCCTGAAGCCATTTCACACCTTCAATACCATTCGAAAACCAAATGCAATCATAATCACTAGCCAAATAGATTGAAAGGACTTTTGCAATTGTTTCTTTGTCGTCCAACACCAAAATTTTCTTTCTCATAGAGCAATCTTTAGATTTTAATGGGCAAAAGTAAAGAAAATTATTGGTAACAAGCAACTTTATTCTATTAATTTTTGGGTGTATAGGCTATTTTTCTTTAGATAAGTGTTCCGAATGAGGGGTTGAATGGAATGCAAGACCTTTGAAAAAGAGAAAAAAAGAGGACGAAGCAGGGGATATTTTTTATATTGTATTCATTATGATAAGAATAAGAAATGATATTGTATGATAGATGATATTTATACTATTGAAAAATAGTGTTTTAGAACATGATAAAAATAACTATATAGTTTTGCTGTTTTCCGAAAATAGTATTTATCTTTGCTGCTGTAAATGATAAAAGCCATAATGCTATGTCAGAAATAAACCAGACGATTAATTTGCATGTATCTGTAGACTGTGTACTGATCGGATTTGACGGTGAACAGTTTCGTGTTCTGCTGGTAAGGCAGGTGGGAAAACAGTCTGAGGACGGATATAATAATATGAAGTTGCCGGGCAGCCTTATCTATGATGACGAAGATCTGGACGAAGCCGCCAAACGGGTGTTGAATGAACTGACCGGATTGAAAAATGTAAAGTTGACCCAGTTTAAAGCATATGGTTCGAAAGACCGTACCCGCAATCCTAAAGATGTGATGTGGCTGGAGCGATTCCATCGGCTGGATGAAAAGAAGATAGACCGGATTGTGACTATCGCTTATTTGACATTAGTGAAGATTAACAAACGGTTTGAGCAATTGTTGGATAAATATGATGCTTGTTGGATGCCTGTGACTGATGTGAAAAATCTGGCATTTGACCATTTTCAGATTTTGCAGGATGCATTGGTGCATATTCGGCATTATGTGGAATACACTCCTTCTGTGATGTTCGATCTGCTTCCCCGAAAGTTTACGGCAGCCCAGTTGAGAACGGTTTATCAACTAATTTACGATAAGGTGCTCGATGTTCGGAACTTTCATAAAAAGATTGCATTGATGCCTTATGTCGTGCCTTTGGAGGAAAGGCAGGTGGGAGTGTGCCACAGAGCGGCACGTTTCTATAAGTTCGACAGGGTGATATATAATAAAGCAGGAAAATAAGTGATAATATGCGATAAACGATAGTTTTTAGTGCTGTTTAAATATTTGCCGGTTGGCATTCGTTTTGCTGGCCCCCCCCCTGATAAATGTTTTTTTATTAAGCTATATCTAAGCTGATAAGAAAAGGGACTTGGGAAGAAATTTAAACAGCCTCTTGTTTTTTATTTTTTAATTCTTAATTTTCAATTCAAATGTATCTATTAGGTTATGATATTGGCAGTTCGTCTGTAAAGGCGAGCTTGGTAAATGCGGAAACTGGAAAGTGTGTTTCTTCTGCATTTTTTCCTAAAACGGAGGCTGCTATAATGGCTGTCCAACCCGGATGGGCTGAGCAGGACCCGCAAAGTTGGTGGGAAAATCTGAAGTTATCGACTCAGGCTGTCATGGCTGAGAGGGGGGTAAATCCGGATAGTATTGCCGCTATTGGTATTTCTTACCAGATGCATGGCTTGGTATGTGTGGACAAGCACCAGCAGGTGTTGCGTCCGGCTATTATTTGGTGTGATTCGCGTGCGGTTCCTTATGGTCAAAAAGCATTTGAAACATTGGGAGAAACACAGTGTTTGTCTCATTTGCTGAACTCTCCGGGTAATTTTACCGCTTCCAAACTGGCCTGGATCAAAGAAAATGAGCCTGCTGTATATGAGCGTATTTATAAAATAATGTTGCCCGGTGATTATATTGCCATGAAACTGACCGGAACTATTTGTACTACTATCTCTGGTTTGTCCGAGGGGATGTTTTGGGATTTTCAGGCAAATGATGTTGCTGGCTTCCTGATGGATTACTATGGATTCGACCGTTCGTTGATTGCCGACATCAAACCGACTTTTGCCGAGCAGGGCCGTGTAAATGCATGGGCTGCCAAGGAATTGGGCTTGAAAGAGGGAACTCCTGTGACTTATCGTGCCGGAGACCAACCTAATAATGCATTGTCGCTCAATGTGTTTAATCCCGGAGAAATAGCTTCTACGGCAGGAACGTCAGGAGTGGTGTATGGTGTGAACGGTGAAGTGAATTATGATCCGAAATCGCGTGTAAATACATTTGCACATGTGAACCATACGGCAACTCAGACTCGTTTGGGAGTATTGCTATGTATAAACGGTACCGGGATATTGAATTCGTGGGTGAAACGCAATGTGGCTCCCGAAGGAATTTCTTATAACGATATGAATGTATTGGCTGCACAGGCTCCTATTGGCAGTGCCGGGGTAAGTATTCTTCCTTTTGGTAACGGGGCCGAGCGTATGTTGGAAAATAGAGAAACAGGCTGTTCTATATGTGGAGTTAATTTTAATCTGCATGGCAAGCAGCATATGGTTCGTGCCGCACAGGAAGGTATTGTGTTCTCATTCAAATATGGAATTGATATCATGGAGCAGATGGGCATCCCGGTGCAGAAGATTCATGCCGGGCATGCCAATATGTTTCTGAGTCCTGTCTTCCGTGAAACATTGGCGGGGGTGACAGGGGCTATGATTGAACTTTATGATACGGACGGATCGGTAGGTGCCGCTAAGGGCGCGGGTATCGGTGCCGGTATTTATAAAGATAATAATGAAGCGTTTGCTACCTTGGACAAGCTTGAAGTGATAGAGCCTGATGAGGTACGGCGTGCTGCTTATGATGAAGCGTATGCCCGTTGGAAATCCAATCTGGAGAAGGCGATGGCGGCTTTTTAAATGGAATAGATAAATATAGACAATAGATTTTTAAACAAAAAGAATTATGGCTACAAAAGAGTATTTTCCCGGTATAGGAAAGATTAAATTTGAAGGTAAAGAAAGTAAAAATCCGATGGCTTTCCGTTATTATGATGCTGAAAAGGTGATTAACGGAAAGAAGATGAAAGACTGGTTGAAGTTTGCTATGGCATGGTGGCATACCTTGTGTGCCGAAGGTGGCGACCAGTTTGGTGGTGGGACAAAGAAGTTCCCCTGGAACGGTGATGCTGACAAGGTACAGGCGGCTAAAAATAAAATGGATGCCGGTTTTGAATTTATGCAAAAAATGGGTATCGAATATTATTGCTTCCATGATGTGGACTTGTGTGAAGAAGCCGGTACTATCGAAGAATATGAAGCTAATCTGAAGGAAATCGTAGCTTATGCCAAACAGAAACAGGCCGAAACAGGAATCAAGCTGTTGTGGGGGACTGCGAATGTATTCAGTCATGCGCGCTATATGAACGGTGCCGCTACCAATCCTGAATTTGATGTGGTTGCCCGTGCTGCTGTCCAGATAAAGAATGCTATTGACGCTACTATTGAATTGGGTGGCTCCAATTATGTATTCTGGGGTGGGCGCGAAGGGTATATGTCTTTGCTGAATACTGACCAGAAACGTGAAAAAGAACATTTGGCACAAATGCTGACGATAGCTCGCGACTATGCTCGCAGCAAAGGATTTACAGGTACTTTCCTGATCGAACCGAAGCCTATGGAACCGACCAAGCACCAGTATGATGTGGATACCGAAACTGTGATAGGTTTCTTGAAAGCTCACGGACTGGACAAGGATTTCAAGGTGAACATTGAAGTGAACCACGCTACATTAGCCGGTCATACTTTTGAGCATGAACTGGCAGTGGCTGTAGACAACGGTATGTTGGGGTCTATTGATGCCAACCGTGGCGATTATCAGAATGGCTGGGACACAGACCAGTTTCCTATTGATAACTACGAGTTGACTCAGGCAATGATGCAGATCATCCGTAACGACGGTTTGGGCAACGGCGGTACAAATTTCGATGCCAAGACTCGTCGTAATTCTACAGACCTGGAAGATATCTTTATTGCTCACATTGCAGGCATGGACGCTATGGCACGTGCATTGGAAAGTGCTGCCGCCCTGTTAAGCGAATCTCCCTACTGCAAGATGTTGTCAGACCGCTATGCTTCATTTGACAACGGTAAAGGTAAGGATTTTGAAGAAGGCAAGCTGACATTGGATGATATGGTTGCCTATGCCAAGCAAAACGGCGAACCCAGACAGGTAAGTGGTAAGCAGGAACTTTACGAAGCAATCGTAAATATGTATTGCTGATAAGATAAATAATATTGAATACAAGCGGCTGTCACCTCGTGGTGTACAGCCGTTTTTACATTTATTAGAGGGATATTTTATGAAATAAAACATGCCTATATCGAAAATAATACCTACCTTTGCGGCTGCTAAATTACTAAGTTTATTGAATTTATATGATAAAAAGACTATTATCCGTACTGGTCTTAGTTTTTGCCCTCTCAGGTTCTGTGCTTGCGCAGCAATCTATGAGCGACCAACAGGTGTTGGAATATGTGAAGACGGGCATGCAACAAGGAAAAGACCAACGTCAGATTGCTACTGAGTTAGCCCGTAGAGGAGTGACACAAGAACAGGCCAAGCGAGTAAAGAAACTTTATGAACAGCAAATCGGGTCTGCTGATAAAGATGCCAATGCAACGATGCAAAATCGGAATCGTTTGCGGGAGAAGACGAAGGCACAGGAAGATATCTATGTAACAGAGAACTTTAGTTTTGACCAGCGCTCTGCTTCAGATGTAATTGCAGCCAAGAGTCCGTTGGATAGTGTCTCTTCTTATCGTTATCGTGAGGGAATGGGCATGGAAGAGATGCAGAAAGACAAGGTTTACGGACGGGAAATTTTCGAAACCAGAAATCTGACATTCGAGCCAAGCGTGAATCTGGCCACACCTCCCAATTACCGTCTGGGGCCGGGGGATGAGGTTATCATTGATATTTGGGGTACCAATCAGGCTACTATCCGGGATAATGTTTCTCCTGACGGATCAATTACGATTCCCGATCTGGGATTAATCTACCTGAACGGCATGACCGTTGCCGAAGCCAACCAATATTTGCGTAAGGAACTGAATAAAATCTATGCGGGTCTTGACAATGAGCAGAATCCGTCCTCACAAATTAAGGTAACACTGGGAAACAGCCGGACTATCCAGGTGAATGTGATGGGGGAAGTTTTCCAGCCGGGAACTTATGCGCTGTCTTCTTTCTCTACCGTGTTCCACGCTCTATACCGTGCCGGTGGTGTGAGTGATATTGGTAGCTTGCGTAACATACAGGTAGTGCGTGGAGGAAAAACGATAGCGACCGTAGATGTTTATGATTTTATCATGAAAGGTAAAATCAATGATGATATCCGCTTGCAGGAAGGTGATGTGATAATTGTTCCTCCCTATGAAGCACTGGTAAGCGTTGAGGGCAATGTAAAACGCCCCATGAAATACGAGATGAAAAATAACGAAAGTGTTTCTACGCTTTTGAAATATGCCGGCGGTTTCTCAGGAGATGCTTATACCCGTTCTCTCCGTATGATTCGCCAGAATGGTAAGGAGTATCAGATTTATACTATTGACGATATTGATTATTCTGTATTTCAGGTGAAGGATGGTGATGTGCTGACTGCCGAAGCCATTCTGGATCGTTTTGAAAACAAGCTTGAAATTAAGGGGGCTGTTTATCGTCCGGGTATTTATCAATTCGGTGGGGCTTTGAATACAGTCCGTCAGTTGGTGGAGAAGGCTGAAGGTCTTATGGGGGATGCCTTTACAGGACGTGCGGTATTGCATCGCGAACGCGAGAACTTGACGAAGGAAGTGATTCAGGTAGATATAAAAGGTATCATGAACGGCACTGTACCTGATGTGCCTTTGCAGCGTAATGATGTGCTTTATATTCCCAGCATTCATGATCTGGAGGATTTGGGAAGCATCACGGTATATGGTGAGGTGGCCCGTCCGGGTGAATTTGCCTTTGCTGATAATACGACTCTGGAAGATATTATTATTCAGGCAGGCGGATTGAAAGAATCAGCTTCTACTGTTCGTGTGGACATTTCCCGCCGTATCAAGGATAGCAAAGGCACGGAAGCGGTTTCTACTATAGGACAAATGTATTCCTTCTCTTTGAAAGATGGTTTTGTGATAGACGGAGAACCGGGCTTTGTGTTGCAACCTTATGATCAGGTGTACGTGCGTAAGAGTCCTGCTTATCAGGAACAGGTGAACGTGAAAGTGACCGGTGAGATTTTATATGAAGGTGACTATGCACTGACACAAAAAAGTGAACGCCTTTCCGACCTGATAAAGAAAGCAGGCGGAGTAACACCGTTTGCCTATATTAAAGGTGCCCGTTTGAGCCGTCGTATTAACGATGATGAACGCAAGCGTATGGAGACGGTTCTGGACATGGCTAAAACAGGAAAGGATTCGATTGACGTCAACAGACTGGATTTGGGAGAGATATATTATGTAGGTATTGATTTGGAAAGAGCGATGCTTAAACCCGGATCGAGTGCGGATATTGTATTACGTGAAGGGGATGTCATTGAAATTCCTGAATATAACAATACAGTACGTATCAGTGGGGCAGTGATGTATCCTAATACGGTTTCATTTGAAGATGGCAAGACGCTGAAATATTACATTGAACAAGCCGGTGGTTACGGTTTCCGTGCCAAAAAAAGTAAGGCGTATATTGTATATATGAATGGTCAGGTAAAGAGAGCGAAGAAGAGCAGCCGTGAACTGATCCAACCGGGTTGCGAGGTTATTGTTCCGGTGAAGGAAAAGAGCAGTTGGTCTTTGCAGAACACATTGTCCATAGCCACTACCAGTGCGTCATTGGCAACTATGATTGCATCTATTGCTAATATCTTAAAATAGAAACAATATGATGGAAGATAAGAATTATAATAATACGGAAAAACCACGGGAAGACGAAGAATTGGAAATTGACTTGATGGAGTATGTCCGTAAGTTGTGGGCTGCCCGCAAAGTCCTGTTGAAAGCTGCCGGAATTGGCGCTGTTGTGGGGGTGATTATCGCTTTGAGTATTCCCAAACAATATACGGTGGAAGTGACATTATCTCCTGAGTCCGGTAAAAGCGGAGGAGGAAGTTTGTCGGGAATGGCTGCCATGTTGGGTATCGGTGGTATGAGTCTGGGCAGTGAAGCGGATGCGTTGAATGTGTCCCTTTTCCCGGATATCGTGGCATCCACTCCTTTTATTCTGGAGCTGTTCAACGCTCACGTAACGACATTGGATGGTGACGTGGATACTACCTTTGTAGCTTATCTTGATGAACAGAAAGGCCCGTGGTGGGGGGCCGTTATGGGGTTGCCCGGAGCTGCTATTGGTGGAGTGAAGTCTCTATTCTCTGCTAAAGAAGAGGAAGAAGGAAACAGACTGGACCCTTTCCACCTGACAGAAGATCAGGCAAAGAAAGTGGAAGCTATGCGTAAGGCGATTACGGCTGATGTGGATAAGAAAACCGGCATTACAACGGTGACGGTGACTCTGCAAGATCCTATGGTTACGGCTGCAATTACAGATACGGTAGTGGTGAAGCTTCAAGAGTATATCACCGCTTACAGGGTTTCTAAAGCTCAGCAGGACTGTGGTTATCTGGAACAACTGTATAAGGAGCGCCAGCAGGAGTATTATGCAGCCCAGCAGAATTATGCCAACTATATGGACGCCAATAAGGGAGTGGTTCTTCAGAGTGCTTTGACGGAACGTGAACGTCTGCAAAATGATATGAATCTGGCCTATCAGGTGTATAGCCAGGTTGCTACCCAGTTACAGGTGGCACGTGCCAAGGTACAGGAAGCCAAACCTGTATTTGCTGTGGTTGAACCGGCCAGTGTACCACTGTTGCCTTCAGGTACCAGCAAGAAAGTAATTCTTGTCGGATTTATTTTCCTGGCAGTGGCAGGTACCTCTGCATGGATATTGTTTGGACGTGAATTCTTTGAAAATCTGAAAGCGGGCATGAAAGCTCCGCAGGAAGAAGAGAAATAAATTAGTGGTTAATGATAAGTGGTTAGTGGTTAATAAGCTGCGCTGTATGCCGCAGGTATTAACCACTAACCACTTATCATTAACCACTATTAATTAATACAGTCTTTGATTGATATCAAACTCTGTCTGATAGTCTTTTAATCTCGGATGTTTTTTATCTTTGTCGGACAAGATTACTTTGTCAGCCGGCAGTTGCCAGTCTATGCCCAGGTCGGGATCATCCCATGCGATACCTCCTTCGCTTTGTGGGGCGTAATAATTATCACATTTGTATTGGAATAATACCTCGTTGCTTAATACGGCAAAGCCGTGGGCGAATCCGCGAGGGATAAAGAATTGCCGATGATTCTCTCCGGTTAGTTCTACCGCTACATGTTGTCCGAAGGTTGGAGAGCCTTTACGGATATCTACGGCTATGTCCAATACGGCTCCTTTGATTACACGTACTATCTTGCTTTGTGTAAAAGGTGGTTTTTGAAAATGCAGACCACGTAATACGCCATATGTGGAAAAGCTTTCATTGTCTTGTACAAATGTAGTTTTGCATACCTTTTCTTCAAACTCGCGGGCAGAGAAACTTTCAAAGAAATATCCTCTTGCATCATTAAAAATGCGGGGTTCCAAAATGAGAACCCCGTCTATTGCTGTTTGTATAACTTCCATTATTCTAATCCCAGTTCTTTTATAACTTTGAGTAAATATTGTCCATATTGGTTTTTAAGCATTGGCTGGGCCAGTTCACGCATTCTCTCAGGGGTAATCCAACCTTTCCTCAGTGCTATACCTTCAAGGCATGCCACTTTCAATCCTTGGCGTTTTTCAATCACTTCTATGTATGTACTTGCCTCGGCCAGTGAATCATGAGTGCCGGTATCCAGCCATGCAAAGCCTCTTCCCAATGTTTGTACTTTCAATTCTTTATCCTGAAGGAACTGCTGGTTTACAGTCGTGATTTCCAGTTCTCCACGTGCGGAAGGTTTGATATTCTTGGCTACTTCCACTACTTTGTTGGGGTAGAAGTATAATCCTACTACAGCATAATTGGATTTAGGCTGCGCGGGTTTTTCTTCAATAGAGAGACAGTTGCCCTCCTTGTCAAATTCAGCTACACCATATCTTTCGGGATCACTGACCCAATAGCCGAATACA
The DNA here is from genome assembly GCA_963651205.1 of Bacteroidaceae bacterium. Lineage (GTDB taxonomy): Bacteria > Bacteroidota > Bacteroidia > Bacteroidales > Bacteroidaceae > Phocaeicola. Next base: position 108,923 of record CAVJPC010000020.1, on the reverse strand, counting down.
GTTGCTTTTTGATCCTCTTCTGCGGCATGTACGGATTCTTTCAGCATGGCGGACAGACCGTTGCCATGAAATATGTTATCACCTAGTACAAGGCATACCGAGTCGTTTCCGATGAATTTTTCACCGATGATGAAAGCCTGTGCCAATCCGTCGGGCGAAGGCTGTTCTGCATATTCAAAGTGTACTCCGAAATCGCTTCCATCCCCTAACAGTCTTTTGAAACTCGGTAAATCATAAGGGGTTGAAATAATGAGTATTTCCTGTATCCCGGCCAGCATAAGTACTGAGATGGGATAGTAAATCATGGGTTTGTCAAAGACAGGAAGCAACTGTTTGGATACTCCTTTGGTAATAGGATAGAGGCGCGTGCCCGAACCTCCGGCTAATACAATACCTTTCATATCTTTTTATTTTTATAGTTCCTGACAGAGATTAATAGGCATTTTTCTCGCCGCGGAACATATTAGTTACTGTTTTTATCATGATGCGGATGTCAAGCAGGAAAGTCCAGTTCTCGATATACCACAGGTCTCGTCTTACTCTGCCTTCCATTTGAGAAAGTTCTTTAGTTTCTCCGCGATAGCCGGTGACTTGTGCCCATCCGGTGATTCCCGGTTTCACAAGGTGGCGCATCATATATTTATTGATCAGTTGAGAATATTCCTCTGTATGTTTCAGCATATGGGGCCTAGGGCCTACCAGAGACATCTCCCCCTTGAATACATTAATGATCTGCGGCAGTTCGTCCAGATTGCTTTTTCGTAAGAAATTGCCGAATTTGGTCTTGCGGGGATCATTTTTGGTAGCCTGCAAGGAATCGGATAAAGCATTCACTTTCATGGAACGGAACTTATAGCATTTAAATATTTTCCCGTTTTCCCCGTTTCTTTCCTGTTTGAAGAAAATAGGACCAGGTGATGTAATTTTAATAATAAGACCTACAATTACGTACATAAATGGAAATATTGTAAGTAAAAATAGTGAAGAAAATGTCAAATCAAATAACCGTTTTGCCAATCTGTTGACCGGATTTTGCAACGGTTCGGTACGAATGGATAAGACAGGAACTTCACCCAATAATTCCAACTGCAACTGGCGCTTTATATAGTTACGTACATGAGGAACACTATAGAAACGGATCAGATTGTTCTCACAGTAGTTCATAATGGACAGGATATCATCTTTTCTGCTGGATGGCAAACCGCAGTACAACTCGTGAACCGTATTGTGGGACAACCATTCAAATAATTGATCTACAGCACCTTTGAATGGTATTCCTTTGGGATAGTTAGAATCTTTTTCATCATAAAAGACACCTAATACCCTGTATCCGTAAGTCAAGTCATTCAATGTATGATATAGCTCCACCATATTGTCTCCATCGCCGATCAGCACCGTGGTATGCAGGTTTCGACCGCTTCGGCGGTACATTTTTACGATGAAACGCAGCGTTAGCCTCCATCCTATAGTCAGAGGTATGAAGGACAGATAGAAAGCAAGCAAATAGATGCGCGAAAAATTATCTACCTTAATAATGGCCAGCACCGTAAGGAAGATGACTACATGCAGGCTGATGGTCCCTAAAAGACGGCCTACGATCTGCTCCGGCCGTACTATACGGTTATGAAGTATGACTCCAAAAATAGAGATACATGGAATATAGCACAAGTTGGAGGTTAACAGATAGGTTTTCAGTGAGATATGAGCTATGGCTTGTGAATCTATTCCTTTCAGAATAAAAAACACAAGTATCATAGACAGGTTCAACAAGGCAAAATCACCTAATATTGCAACTAGTTTAATTATATCAGAGTTCTCTGTTGTCGGTTGTTTCATGACAAAAAAAATGTTAGTCGTATGCAAATATAGGACATATAAATCAAAATGCAATACTTTTTTTAAAAAATAATACTTATCTTTGCAGTCATACAACGTAAAAAATGAATCATATGAACATCAAGAATAATCACCTCGTTATAATGGCCGGAGGTGTTGGAAGCCGTTTCTGGCCAATGAGTACTCCTGATTATCCTAAGCAATTTATTGATGTATTAGGCTGCGGTCGTACATTAATCCAACTTACGGCTGACCGTTTCCAGGGCATCTGCCCTCCGGAAAATATTTGGGTGGTGACATCAGAGAAGCATGCGGACACTGTAAAGGAGCAGTTGCCCGATATCGCCGATGATCATATCTTGCGTGAGCCCTGCCGTCGCAACACGGCTCCTTGTATTGCCTATGTCAGTTGGAAGATCAAGGCTCGTAATCCTAAGGCTAATATGGTGGTGACTCCCAGTGATCATATTGTGATGAATATTGCGGAGTTTCAGCGGGTGATCCATTCAGCGATGAAGTTTACGGCTGATTCGGATGCCATTCTTACATTAGGCATGAAGCCTACCCGTCCTGAAACAGGCTATGGCTATATTGAGGCTGACCTGAGTGTGCCTTCTACTGCCAATAAGGAGATTTTCCGGGTGGATTCTTTTAAAGAAAAGCCTAGTCTGGAAACAGCCCAACGCTATATTCAGAAAAATAATTTCTTTTGGAATGCCGGTATTTTTGTATGGAATGTAAGTACGGTGGTGAATGCCCTGCGTGTTTATCAGCCTGCCATTTCAAAAGTATTCGAGCGTCTGCTTCCTTATTATTATACGGATAAGGAGCAGGAGATGATTAACCAGAATTTCCCTTTGTGCGAGAACATTTCTGTGGATTATGCCATTATGGAGAAAGCGGACGAGATTTTTGTTCTCCCTGCCAGCTTCGGATGGAGTGATCTGGGTACTTGGGGATCTTTGCACGAGAACTTACCGAAGGATGCCCATAACAATACGCATATAGGGGAGAATATCAAGTTGTATGAAACCCGTAATTGTATGATTCATACCACACAGGAAAAGAAAGTAGTGGTACAGGGGCTGGACGGATATATCGTTGCCGAGAAAGATAACACATTACTGATCTGTAGATTGAGTGAGGAACAGCGCATTAAAGAATTTTCAGCGGATTAAGTGCTTCATACATACTGAATGTATGCTGTCCTGTTATCTGTCATCCGTTCAGAATGGCAGATAGCGGAGTGATCGGCATTGAGTAATATGAAATAACTTAAAAGGCTTGCATAAGGTCATTTACAATAAATAACAATGAAAAAAGTAGCTTTAATTTCAGGTATTACAGGTCAGGATGGTTCGTTCCTGGCAGAGTTTTTGATTGAAAAAGGATATGAAGTTCACGGTATTTTGCGCCGTTCTTCTTCATTTAATACCGCTCGTATCGAACATCTTTATCTGGACGAATGGGTTCGTGACATGCAGAAGACCCGTCTGGTGAATTTGCATTGGGGCGATATGACCGACAGTAGTTCGTTGATACGTATCATTCAGGCTGTACAACCTGATGAAATCTATAATCTGGCTGCACAGAGCCATGTGAAAGTAAGTTTTGACGTACCCGAATATACAGCAGAAGCTGATGCGGTAGGTACGCTGCGTATGTTGGAAGCAGTCCGTATTCTGGGCTTGGAAAAGAAGACAAAGATTTATCAGGCATCTACCTCCGAATTGTTCGGACTGGTGCAGGAAGTGCCTCAAAAGGAGACTACTCCTTTCTATCCTCGTTCTCCGTATGGAGTGGCCAAGCAATATGGCTTTTGGATTACCAAAAACTATCGTGAAAGCTACGGTATGTTTGCAGTAAACGGTATCCTGTTCAACCATGAAAGCGAACGTCGTGGTGAAAACTTCGTAACACGCAAGATTACTTTGGCTGCCGCACGTATTGCACAAGGATATCAGGATAAACTGTATTTGGGAAATCTGGATTCCTTGCGCGACTGGGGATATGCCAAAGACTACGTGGAATGTATGTGGCTGATTCTTCAGCATCATACACCCGAAGATTTCGTTATTGCAACCGGTGAGTACCACACTGTACGCGAATTTTGTACGCTGGCTTTCAAGGAAGTGGGTATTGAATTGCGCTGGGAAGGAAAAGGTGTGGATGAAAGGGGGATTGATGTGGCGACAGGTAAAGAGCTGGTTGCCGTTGACCCCAAGTATTTCCGTCCTGCCGAAGTAGAGCAGTTGCTGGGTGATCCCACTAAAGCCAGAACTTTGTTAGGTTGGAACCCCCGTAAGACTTCTTTCCCCGAACTGGTGAAAATCATGGTGAAGCATGATATGAAGTTCGTGAAGAAACTGTATTTAAAGGCGCAAGTAGAGGAATAATGGAAAAAACAGCCAAAATATATGTAGCAGGACACCACGGACTGGTGGGTTCTGCCATATGGAATAATTTACAGCAAAAAGGATATACCAATTTGGTAGGCCGTTCTCATAAAGAACTTGACTTGCTGGACGGACAGGCTGTGAAGAAGTTCTTTGATGAAGAGCAACCCGGATATGTTATTTTAGCAGCGGCACATGTGGGTGGAATCATGGCGAACAGCCTTTACCGTGCCGATTTTATTTATCAGAATCTGCAAATCCAGCAGAATGTGATAGGGGAGAGTTTTCGCCACAACGTAAAGAAACTCTTATTTCTGGGGAGCACTTGCATTTACCCTCGCGATGCTGAACAACCTATGAAAGAGGATGCCTTGCTGACCTCTCCGTTGGAATATACCAACGAGCCATATGCCATTGCAAAGATTGCCGGATTGAAGATGTGTGAAAGCTTCAACCTGCAATATGGGACCAACTATATAGCGGTGATGCCGACCAATCTGTACGGTCCCAATGATAATTTCCATTTGGAGAACAGTCATGTATTACCGGCTATGATCCGTAAAATTCATTTGGGCAAATGTTTGAATGAAGGAAATTGGGATGCAGTGCGCCGAGATATGAATCTTCGTCCTGTAGAGGGGATAAGCGGTTCCCATACAAATGAAGAGATTCTTGCTGTATTAAAGAAATATGGTATCACCGAACAGGAAGTAACATTGTGGGGGTCGGGTAAGCCATTGCGAGAATTCTTATGGAGTGAGGAGATGGCTGATGCCAGCATCTATATTATGGAGCATGTGGATTTTAAAGACACATACGCTTCCGGTTCCAAGGATATCCGTAACTGTCACATCAATATCGGTACGGGAAAGGAAATCACCATCGCCCAATTGGCAAACAGGATTGTTAATGAAGTGGGTTATCAAGGTAAATTGACTTTTGACGCTACGAAACCCGATGGTACTATGCGTAAACTGACGGATGTAAGCAAACTGCACGGACTGGGCTGGCAGCATAAGATTGATATAGAAGAAGGGGTACACAGAATGTATCAATGGTATCTGTCTTGACTTTATAAGGAACAAAAAGTTCTCTTGAGAGTTTAAAAAAACTCCCTTGACTGTTTGAGGAAACTGTCAAGGGAGTTTTTTTATATCTTCTTCAGCATAGACCGGAGTTTCATTTTACGGCTTTCAACGCTGCTTCGTAATTCGGTTCTTGAGTAATTTCCGGAACCAGTTCTGTATAAACAACTTTTCCTTCCGGATCAATCACTACAACCGAACGGGCCAATAATCCGGCCAAAGGACCATCAGTCATCAGAACACCGTATTTTTCTGCAAAATCAGACGTATAGCGGTAATCCGATAAAGGGATGAGGTTGGTGATTCCTTCGGTAGTGCAGAAACGCCCCTGAGCGAATGGCAAGTCTTTAGAGACAGCCAATACCACTGTGTTGGGCAGGTTTGCAGCCAATTGGTTGAATTTGCGTACAGAAGTAGCGCAAACACCGGTATCAAGACTTGGGAAAATATTAAGGATCAAATATTTACCTTTACCGTCTTTTAATGTATAATTGCTTAGATCACCTTTTACCAATGTAAATTCCGGTGCGGAAGTTCCTATTTTTACAAATTCTCCGGCCAATGTCACCGGTGCTCCTTTAAATGCTGTTTTTGCCATAATTTTATTATAATTTTAGTTCGATACTGTAATGATAACAAATTTAAATGGAAAAAAGTTCATTCTTTTTTATTTTCTTCCTTTATAAATCAAGAAGCCTACCACCAATACACCGATAGCTATAAAGCAATACCCCAATTCGTGACTGTATTCGGTTACAGTGCTCAATAACTGCTCTTCGGGCACTACCGATTGCAGATAATAACCTATAGCCGCCAGAATGGCGTTCCAGATACCTGCTCCCAGGGTTGTGTAGAGCAGGAAGGTGGACAATTTCATTTTGGCCAGACCGGCAGGGATTGAGATAAGTTGACGAACAGCAGGGATAAGACGTCCGATAAATGTGGAGAGTGCTCCATGCTTATCAAAATAACGCTCTGCGTTCTGAACTTTGGCTTCATCAATCAGGCACATATGTCCGAAACGGCTGTTCGCGAATTTATATACTAGCGGACGGCCTACGAAATAGGCTATATAATAATTGATGACAGCTCCTATATTGGCTCCGATTGTCGCAAATATAACTACCAGAAATACATTCAGGTCACTGTTACCTCCGGCTGCTTTGTAAGCGGCGGGGGGGACTACCACTTCCGAAGGGAAGGGGATAAAAGAGCTTTCGATGGCCATTAATAACGTAATTGTCCAATAATTCAGGTGATCCAGACACCATTGAATAAATGCAACTGATTCCATAAATGATTATAAATATTTGTTTATGTCTATTTTGCCACTATTGATATTGTCTTTCATTTCGCGCAATAACTCATTGAAACGTGCATCGTTCAACGGATTTTCAATTACTCCGAAACCGTCATACATTTGAGGGATCTCTTTTTTAATCTTTGCCAGATAATGCATGAAGGAAGGTAGTTTTTGCAGGTAGAAGTAGCAATAAATCAAGAAAAAATAGGTGAGCCTGGCTTCTTTCGGAAAATCCTTGTTTATCGTTTCAAGGTATCGGCTGGCATAATTATAGTCATGCGCGTCAAAACAGTTGGTTGCTATATTCAGCAGGTTGTCAAAGCGCTCATCTTCGGGAGCGAGTTGTAAAGCCTGCTCAAATTCTTTTGTGGCATTCTCCAAAAACTCCTTTTTCGTCTTTTCATTCTCCGTTTTTTGGGCTATCATCAGGAAGAAGCGGCCCGCTGCGATACGGATTTCAGGATCATTCTCATTCAGACTGATAGCTAGGGAGATACATTCATACCCTTTGACGGATTCTCTGAATGCGGCGTGGCAAATTGCGGCATCGCAATACACTTCTGCCAGCTCATATTTTGTCAGTCCCGATTTCTCCGTCAATAAGATCTCAATATAGTATATGGCAGACTCATAGTCATTCATGTCCAGATATATTTTGGCCAAAGTCAGATAAGGACGTATTATATCGCCGCTGATTTGGGACAGGTAGAGATAATATTTGCAAGCCTCCGTCAGATTACCTGACTGGCGGAAACAAAAGGCTTTCAACGCTATTGTATCCAAATTTTTATCGTCAATGGCGGAAGCAAAATCAAGAGCTTCATGCGCTGCTTCATATTCTCCCAGTTGTATCTGGCATTTTCCCAGCTCATTCCAATGTTCGATAGAATAAGGATATTCATCAAGAGTCATGCGCAGCAGAGGAATGGCCAATTCCGGTTGGTAGAAGGTGGTGTAATAATCGCACAGCATGTTACGAACATGTTGGTTCTTTTGGGGAAGAGTTGTGAGATCATAATTTTCCGCGATAATGTCAAACCATTTTTTGGCATATTCTTCTTCGTTAATATCGATGAAATCCTGAATGATATCCAGCAGGGTACGCAGTCCGTTTCCTTCACTGGCGGCCAATTGTTGCAATATAGCGTCAGCTTCTGCCATAAGGCCCTGGTCCATCAGCAGGTCTGCTTTCAGGAATTTGACTTCCCGGTCGGAACAATCTTCAATGAGTCCGGCAATTTTGTTGGCTTCGTCCAGTTTGCCTTTGATTGCAAGTGCACGTGCCCTGAAAATCAGGGCATCCGTATTGTTAGGATGTAATTGAAGTGCGAAATCTATAACATTGTCAGCGTCTTCATGTCTTCCTTTGGAGGCGTAGTATTGGGCGATGTCATTCAATTCATCAGCATCAAAATAAGCGGGGGTATGGTTCTCCACCATACCCTCGTATTTGGCTAATGATTCTTTAAATTCCGGGTCTTCAAAGTAAGAAGACATTTCATTTTTCATAAGCTTGTTTTTTATTTATTGATTTTGCTCCAGGTATCTTTTAAAGATACGGTGCGGTTGAACACCAGATGTTCAGGGGTAGAGTCTTTGTCTACATTGAAATAACCGATGCGTTGGAACTGAAGGTAGTCCAATGGTTGGGCATCAGCTAGGTATTTCTCTACATAACAGTTGGTCAATATGTTCAGAGAATCTGCATTTATCATTTCCTTCATGGCTTCCAGGGCATCGCAGTTCTTTGTTTCGCGGATAGCTGCCATTTCGTCACGCGGGTTTTCCACTTTCCACAAGCGGTCATACAAACGTACTTCGGCGGGCAGACAGTGTGCACAGCTTACCCAGTGGATAGTACCTTTGATTTTCCGGTTGCTGCCGGGCATACCTGTTTTGCTGTCAGGATCATATTCACAATATACTTCTGTCACGTTGCCATTATCATCTTTCTTGCAGCCTGTACATTTCACGATGTATCCGTTCTTCAGGCGGACTTCCTGTCCGGGAGCCATACGGAAATATTTCTTCGGAGCGTCTTCCATGAAGTCGTCGCGTTCTATCCACAGTTCGCGGCTAAATTCGATGATGTGTGTACCTGCCGAGGGGTTTTCCGGATTGTTGATGGCTTCCATTTCTTCCACTTGTCCTTCGGGATAGTTGGTGATAATCAGCTTCACCGGGTTGATGACTGCTGATACACGGGTAGCACGGGAATTTAAGTCTTCACGAACGGCACTTTCCAGCAAGGCAAAGTCATTCAGGGCATCATAGGTGGTATAACCGATTTTGTCTACAAACTTGCGGATGGATTCGGGCGAGTAACCGCGACGGCGGAAACCGCAAAGGGTCGGCATACGGGGATCATCCCAGCCGTTAACCAAGTGTTCTTTTACCAGAATCAGCAAGTTACGCTTGCTCATCAGGGTATAGTTCAGGTTCAGTTTGTTGAACTCGTACTGATGGGGGCGGTTGTCGTCAAGGTCCTTGCCTTCTTTTACCCAGTCAACGAACAAATCGTACAGCGGACGGTGGGGCACGAACTCCAGGGTACACAGTGAATGGGTTACTCCTTCGAAGAAGTCACTCTGTCCGTGAGCAAAGTCATACATGGGGTATGCTTTCCAAGTTTCACCGGTACGATGGTGCGGTGTCTTTACCACGCGATAAATAATCGGGTCGCGGAAGTGCATGTTAGGGCTTGCCATGTCTATTTTGGCGCGGAGCACCATTTTGCCTTCTTCTATTTCGCCGCTGTTCATCTTGTTGAACAGTTCCAGGCTTTCTTCTATCGGGCGGTTACGGTAGGGACTCTCCATACCCGCCTGGGTAGGAGTACCTTTCTGTGCCGCGATTTGTTCGGAATTTTGTTCGTCTATATAAGCCTTTCCTTCCTTGATCAGATGGATGGCAAAATCCCATAATTGCTGGAAGTAGTCGGATGCGTAATATTCGTTTCCCCATTGGAATCCCAGCCATTGTATATCTTCCTTGATGGCTTCTACGTATTCCATATCTTCTTTGGTCGGGTTGGTGTCGTCAAAACGCAGGTTACATACGCCACCATAGCGTGCAGCTATCCCGAAATCCAGGCAAATGGCTTTTGCATGACCGATGTGTAGATAGCCGTTCGGCTCCGGCGGAAAGCGGGTTTGTACTTTTCCTCCGTTTTTACCTTCTTTCAGGTCGTTCTCAACTGCCTGTTCAATGAAGTTCAGACTTTTTTTCTCTGTAGCTTCTGTAGCGTTCATTTCAGTCATAGTGATATCAATTTTACACTTTTGCCGCAAAAGTACGCATTCTTTTTGGGATATCCTTTATTTCACGGGAATATATCCACCGTTTTTTATAATATTTTGCCCCTCGGAAGACAGGATATATTCAATGAATGGAGCCACTTTTTGTTTGTTGGCTACATTATAGTAGTAATAAAGGGGGCGTACGACAGGGTAAAGTTTCTTCTTTCCGTTTTCAAGACTGGGCAGTACATAATGCTTGCCATCGTCATAAGAAACAGCAACCGGTTTTACCCGTGGAGACAGATAGGCCAGTCCCACATAGCCGATGGCACCTTTGGTCTGGCTAACGGACTGGATGACGGCTCCGGTGGCGGGCATGGACAAACTGCTGCTCATGTAGTTTTTGTTCTTCAGGGCGCTTTCTTTAAAGAATTCGTAAGTTCCCGAGGAGGTTTCGCGGGAGTAGACTATGATTTTCATGTCGGGACCTCCCAATTGTTTCCAGTTGGTTATTTTACCCCGGAATATGGCTTCCAATTGCTGGCGGGTCAGTTTGCCGACCGGGTTCGACGGATTTACGATAACGGCAAGTGCATCATAGGCTATGATCACTTCTTCCACTTCCTGCTTGGCAGCTTTCAGCTTCATCTTTTCGCTGAATTTGATAGGACGGGAAGCCATAGCTATATCTGTTGTATTATCCATCAGGGCAGAGATTCCTACTCCGGTTCCGCCACCGGTGACGGTCACTCGCTGGTCAGGATAATTTTTCATAAAAATTTCCGCTGTTTCCTGTGATACGGGTAACACCGTGTCACTACCTTTTATGCGCTGTGCGGTAATATTCAGACTACAAGCCAATAAAATAAATAAAAATAGAGCTTTTAATGGATTCATAAGTTCTTATATTAATTCGTATGCAAAAGAAACGATTTCGTGTGTCATTTGTTTTACTGGTGTATTACGATTCTGTTACGACGTTCTCATTCACCGGAGGGACGCATTGAATGCGCCCGATAACACTCTGAAAGGTGTATTTGTGGATACATTTTTCCCAAGTCCGTGACCGGTAGTTCAAGTGGGTGTTGTTCATGGCAGGAGGGGTGTCTGCCTGAAAAAAGGTTCGCTTTGTGTCTTCGGGCAGGCAGACCCTGTCCCTACGGTAAAGTCAAAACAAAACTCTGCTTGCTGTCTGTAACAGGTTTGTAATATAATTGTAGCAAATACTTCAAGTTTCTTTCATATTACCTTAATATAAAGAGGCTTTTTTTGCATCGGTTATTAAAATAGAAGACTAAAACTGTATGAAACGAGTTTGGGAAAAGATTGTAGAAGGAATATTGACTTGCAGCGGCTTTATAACGAGTATTACCATATTGCTGATTGTCGTATTCTTGTTTGCGGAGGCTTTGGGGCTTTTTAATAAAAAAGTCATAGAAGAGGGGTATGTGCTGGCGGTGAATAAAACCAATCCGGTGCAGGAACTGAGTGCGGCACAAATAAAAGAGGTCTTTGACGAAGAGATCACCAACTGGAAAGAGTTGGGAGGACTGGATGCAGGGATTAAAGTTTTCCGGTTGGAGGATATTACTTCTTATTTTTCAGAAGAAGAGTTGGGAACTGAGTACGAGAAGGCACCCCAGTGCATCGGCAAAGTCGTAGCAGACAATCCCGGTATCATTGCTTTTGTTCCCTCCAAGTTTATAGAAAAAGAGTTTCCGGGTCATTTGCTGAAAGATGAATCTATTTCTTTTGATGAGGTTTTTGCCGGAAAGGAATGGTTTCCTACGGCTACTCCCGCTCCTCAGTTCGGATTTCTTCCTTTGATTACCGGTACACTTTGGGTAAGTTTCTTTGCCATTCTGTTCGCTTTGCCGTTTGGCCTGTCGGTAGCAGTGTATATGTCCGAGGTAGCGGATCACCGGACACGTAGTTTTTTGAAACCGGTCATTGAATTGCTGAGTGGTATCCCCTCCGTGGTATATGGTTTCTTTGGATTGATAGTCATTGTGCCGCTCATTCAGAAAGTTTTTCATCTGCCTGTAGGCGAGACGGGTTTGGCCGGAAGTATTGTCCTGGCGATCATGGCACTTCCTACCATAATTACCGTCAGTGAGGATGCTATGCGGAACTGTCCCCGTGCCATGCGTGAGGCAAGTCTGGCATTGGGGGCTACCCGGTGGCAGACTATATATAAGGTGGTGATTCCATTCTCCATCTCCGGAATCACTTCGGGCATTGTTCTGGGCATCGGACGTGCCATAGGTGAAACGATGGCTGTGCTGATGGTAACGGGAAATGCGGCTGTGATACCCACTACCATTTTGGAACCGCTTCGTACCATTCCGGCGACTATTGCGGCGGAACTGGGGGAGGCTCCTGCGGGAGGTGCGCATTACGAAGCCCTGTTCCTGTTGGGTGTCGTGTTATTTTTCATTACGATGCTTATTAACTTTAGTGTAGAATATATTTCATCGAAAACAAATAAATAATGTGCCGATTTGTCAATGTGCTAATGTGCCAATTACCATCCGGCACACAGCGCAGCACATTGGCAAATTAGCAAATTGACAAATTATTAAGAATATGGAACAAAATATTTTTCCTGCTCATCAGGGAGCACGCAAAAGGCGTTCGCAATGGCTGGCATTCGGCATTTTTAAACTGCTGAGTTATAGTATCGTCCTTATTCTGTTTGCCATTCTTGGTTTTATAGTATATAAGGGGATAGGGGTGATTAGTTGGAAGTTTCTCACAACGGCTCCCAGTGATGGCATGACGGGGGGCGGTATATGGCCGGCTATTGTAGGTACTTTTTATTTAATGGTGGGTAGTGCGCTGTTTGCCTTTCCGGTGGGGGTGATGAGTGGTATTTATATGAATGAGTATGCGCCGAAAGGCAAGCTGGTCCGCTTTATCCGGATGATGACCAATAACCTGAGTGGCATTCCGTCCATTGTGTTCGGTTTGTTTGGTATGGCTCTGTTTGTAAAATATCTGGGATTCGGTGACAGTATTCTGGCCGGTTCTTTGACTTTGGGGTTGCTTTGTGTACCCTTGGTGATACGTACCACCGAAGAGGCTTTGAAAGCGATCCCCGATAGTTACCGTGAAGGAAGTCTGGCATTAGGCGCTACCAAGTTACAAACCATCTGGCATGTGATTCTACCTATGGGAATGCCCAACATCATTACCGGGCTGATTCTGGCTTTGGGGCGTGTATCGGGTGAAACGGCACCCATTCTGTTTACTTGTGCCGCTTACTTCCTGCCACATCTTCCACATAGCATTCTGGACCAGTGCATGGCCTTGCCCTATCATCTTTACGTGATCTCTACCAGTGGAACGGATATGGAGTCACAGCTTCCGCTGGCTTATGGTACGGCATTGGTGCTGATAGTCATTATTTTAATTATAAACCTGTTGGCTAATGCACTTCGCCGGTATTTCTCCAACAAAGTAAAAACGAATTGACACATTAGCAAATTAGTAAGAATATGAATAAGATAGATGCAAAGCATGTGAACTTTTTCTATGGTGATTTTCAGGCATTGAAAGATATCAGTATGACGATTGAGGAAAAATCGGTTGTGGCTTTCATTGGTCCGTCCGGTTGTGGCAAGTCTACGTTTCTTCGTCTGTTCAACCGCATGAATGATCTCATCCCCGGATCGCGTTTGGAAGGGGAGATTTTGATTGACGGGAAGAATATATATGATAAGTCGGTGCAGGTAGATGAGTTGCGCAAGAATGTGGGAATGGTGTTTCAGCGTCCCAATCCATTTCCGAAAAGTATTTTCGAGAATGTGGCCTACGGGCTTCGGGTGAACGGGGTGAAGGATAGTGAATTTATTCGTCATCGGGTGGAGGAGACCTTGAAAGGGGCGGCATTATGGGATGAAGTGAAGAATAAGCTGAAGGAATCCGCTTTTGCGTTGTCCGGCGGTCAGCAGCAGCGGTTGTGCATAGCCCGTGCTATGGCTGTTTCTCCTTCGGTCCTGCTTATGGATGAACCGGCTTCGGCGCTCGATCCTATTTCTACGGCTAAGGTAGAGGAATTGATTCATGAATTGAAAAAAGAATATACCATTGTTATTGTTACCCACAATATGCAGCAGGCTGCGCGTGTCAGTGATAAGACGGCATTTTTCTATATGGGTAATATGGTGGAATATGATGATACGAAGAAGATATTTACGAATCCGGGTAAAGAGGCCACCCAGAATTATATTACGGGGCGTTTCGGATGATTCGTGTACGTCTACTGTAGGGACGGACACCCCCATAGCCGCCAGTCTAAGCCGGCCAATGGCGTATCCACCCACTGTAGGGGCGGAATGCTTCCGCCCGAATGCATCCACAAATACACTTTTCGGAGTGTTGTCGGGCACATTCAATGCGCCCCTACGGTGGAGAACAACGCTATTTATCGTTTCGGGTTGATAACTATGAGATTCAATCTACCCCTACGGTAATATCGGTATTCATAAAAAAAACAATAAACAAAACAAGAACAATAATATGGTGAAATTTATAGAATCAGAACTCGTCTCACTGAAGAAAGAAGTGAACGAGATGTGGACATTGGTCTATAATCAGCTGGACAGGGCGGGAGAGGCCGTACTGACCTTTAACCGGGACCAGGCACAACAAGTGATTGTCCGTGAGAAAAGAGTGAATGCATTCGAGCTGAAAATTGATAGTGATGTAGAGGATACTATCGCTTTATACAATCCGGTAGCCATTGACCTGCGTTTTGTGCTGGCCATGTTCAAAATAAACAGTGACTTGGAGCGTTTGGGGGATTTTGCCGAAGGCATAGCCCGTTTTGTAGTAAGAAGTGAGGAAACAGCATTGGATAGCGAACTGCTTCACAACCTTCGCATAGAAGAAATGCTAAGACAAGTGCTCAATATGCTTGAAATGACTAAAAATGCATTGAACGAAGAAAATCTGGAATTAGCCCTCAATGTATTCAGCAAAGACAATTATCTGGATGAAATTAATGCGGCGGCTCCCGCTGTTCTCACAAAATATTTGGAAACACATCCCGATAATTTTCTGACTTGTCTGGAGCTCGGCACCGTTATCCGCAAACTGGAACGTGCTGGAGATCATATAACTAACATTGCCGAAGAGATCGTTTTCTTTATAGATGCAAAGGTGTTGAAACACCGTGACAAAGTAGACGAACATTTCTTGGGAAAAGAAAAAACTCATTAAAATGTTGTACTAATCTAAAGTTTTCCTATCTTTGTACACATAATGAAGCCGATAAAGAGCATTTTGATCGACAGTCTGCCAAAAAAGACAGAAAATTCTAAAAACATGTTGTATGGCATAGTTTTTTATTTGGCAGGTTTAAAAAAAGGCTCGATATTTGCATCGTTATCCTGAAAACAATCTTTTTACCTTAAAAAAAAACTAATACCTATTGAAAACTTAAAAAGGGGGCTTTGTGAAAAGACCCCTTTTTTATTTCCTATACTATTACTATGGTTGACGAGTGTCATATTTCACCTATTTATTGGTCAAAATGTAAGATTCCTGTAATTATTAGCTTATATTAGCAACTTTCTTTTAAGTTAATGCTTAACTTTGCTGGCTCATTAAGATAGCGGTAAAAAGAATGAAGACAAAATATATTAAGTCGTTTCTACTATTTTTGTTATTAGGATGCTGCATCACGGTGTCAGCTCAGAATATACAAGGCGTTGTAACTGACTCATTGACGAATGAACCCATACCATACTTATCAGTCTTTTATGAAGGAAAAGGCGTAGGAAGTATCACCGATAATGACGGACATTATAAGGTCGAAACCCGTAAAGGTTGGAATAAACTGACTTTTTCGGCAGTGGGTTATGTAACAAAAGTGGTAAACATAATCCCAGGTGTCACCAAGAACATGAATGTGAAGATGAGGCCGGATGACATTATGCTGGATGAAGTGGTGGTGAAACCCAAACGAGAGAAATACTCCCGAAAGAATAACCCGGCGGTGGAACTGATGAAGAAGGTAATTGAGCACAAGAACAATAACAAGTTAAGTGAAAACGATTATTACCAGTACAATAAGTACCAAAAGATCACGATGTCACTGAATGACGTGACTCCCGAAATGCTGGAAAAAGGTATGTATAAAAAGATGCCTTTCCTGAAAGACCAGATTGAGTTCAGCGAAGAAACCAATAAGTTTATTCTGCCCATCTCTGTAGACGAGACAGCATCGCAGAAAATCTATCGTAAGCATCCCAAAAGTGAGAAGACGATCATTAAAGGTATGAGTTCTACGGGCGTGAACGAACTGTTTGCTACAGGAGATATGCTGAGCACGGTTTTGAAGGACGTGTTTACGGACGTGAATATTTACGATAATGATATCCGTCTGTTGCAGTATCCGTTTATCAGTCCTATTTCATCCAGTGACGCTATCTCTTTTTATAAGTACTACATTATGGATACCACCTATGTAGACAAGGACAAGTGCTTCCATCTGACTTTTGTACCCAATAACTCACAGGACTTCGGCTTCACGGGACATCTGTATGTATTGGCTGATTCATCCTATACGGTGAAGAAATGTACGATGAACCTGCCCAAGAAATCGGGAGTGAACTTTGTGGACAACATGGATATTATTCAGGAGTTTGAGCAATTGCCCAATGGTGAGTGGGTGTTGAAGACCGATGACATGATTGTGGAAATGACCTTGATGAAGATTATGCAAGGATTCCAGATACGAAGGACTACCCGTTACTCCGATTATGCTTTTGACGAGCTTCCGCAACAGCTCTTCAAGCGTAAGGGGACCGAGATCAAAGAAGCCGATGCCATGATGCGTGGAGAGGATTTCTGGAACCAATACCGGCCGGTTCCGCTTACACAGACCGAGAGTTCTATGGATATGCTGGTGAAGCGTTTGGAGCAGATGCCGGGATTCAAATACGTGATTTTCGTATTGAAAGCGTTTATCGAAAACTTTGTGGAAACCGGAACCAAGGATCATCCCAGTAAGGTAGATATAGGTCCGGTAAATACCATGATTTCCAATAACTACATAGACGGGCTTCGTTTGCGTATGAGTGCGCAAACCACGGCTAACCTGAATCCGCATCTGTTCCTCAAGGGATATTATGCTTACGGATTCAAGGATCATCGTTCCAAGTATATGGGTGAGGTGGAATATTCTTTTAACAAGAAAGAATACCTGCCGCGCGAGTTCCCGAAGAACTCTATCACATTCAGCTATCAGTATGATGTAATGTCACCCACGGATAAGTTCCTGAAGACGGATAAAGATAACGTATTCGTGTCTTTCAAGACTTCTACGGTAGACCAGATGTCCTATGTGCGAAATATAGCCTTGAAGTACGAGAACGAGACGCAGTTTGGTCTGAAGACCACAGTAGAGGTGAAGAATAGTAAGGATGAACCAACAGGAGGTTTGGCCTACATAACCAATGATGACCAGAAAACTTTGATCCCTGAGATTCAGACTATGGAGGCTTCTCTGGCTTTCCGTTACGCTCCGGGCGAAACATTTATCAACACCAAGCAGCGACGTATCCCGGTTTCTTTTGACGCTCCGGTCTTTACGCTGTCGCATACCACCGGTTTCAAGGGAGTACTGGGTGGAGAGTATAATTTTAATCTGACAGAAGTAGGGTTGTACAAGCGCTTCTGGTTCTCGTCATGGGGAAAGATCGATATGTTTGTGAAAGGCGGTGCGCAGTGGAACAAAGTTCCGTTCCCGTTGCTGATTATGCCGGCAGCCAACTTGTCCTATATCCTACAGCGTGAAACTTTCAACTTGATTAATAATATGGAATTCCTGAATGACCGTTACGCTTCTCTGGATGTATCATGGGATTTGAATGGTAAGATTTTCAATCGTATTCCGTTGCTGAAGAAGTTGAAGTGGCGTGAGGCAATCGGCTTCAAGATGCTGTACGGTCACTTGACTGACAAGAACAATCCGTTGAAACATCCGGGTGACAGCGAACTTTTCCTGTTCCCGACCCGTGACGGACGTCCTACCAGTTTTGTGATGGACCCGAAGACCCCGTACATGGAATGCTCTATCGGTGTTCACAATATCTTCAAGATATTGCACATTGATTATGTCCGTCGTCTGAATTATTTGAATCATCCCGATGCGAATAAATGGGGCGTGCGGTTTATGGTGATGATGACGTTCTGATGCAGGGAGAGAACTCCGATGGAGTGTGAAATGAAGAAACCGGGGTAAGAACTTGTATCGTTCAAATAAAAAGTTTATCTTTGTTTCTATCTCAATATAAAGATGTTTAATGATGGAATTGAATACTTATCGGCTTAATTCATTAGAAGAACCTACGGATGCTCAACTTCATGCGCTGATGGAGCAGGTTGCGACGTCTGCATGTGAAAGTTCTCGTCATGCAGAGTTGGAATTGAAACGTAGAATGCAGGCTGTAAAAGAATTATTAAAAGCGTATAGGTCAGAGAAGGCTGAAAAAGATAATAAATAATGGAAGAAAAGCGTCCCACTCTCTGTATAGTAGCCGGTCCCAATGGTTCGGGTAAAACTTCGACAACTATGCAGTTATTGCATTATGAATGGACAGAAAATAGCCTATATATTAATCCTGACAATATTGCTCAAGAACAATTTGGTGATTGGAATTCGCCCGCTGCTGTAATGAAAGCAGCTGAACTCGCTACCAAAATGAGATATGAATGTTTGGAGAAAAGGATCGATTTTGTGTTTGAGACAGTATTTTCTTCTGATGAAAAGTTGGATTTTGTACGGAAAGCTAAAGAGAATAATTTCTTTGTCCGCATTTTTTTTGTATGTACAGAAAGTCCGGAAATAAATGTAAAGCGTATTACTCAACGTTACTTGAACGGTGGTCATGAGGTTCCTATTTCGAAAGTGGTTTCTCGTTATTATAAGTCGTTGTTAAACATGGGAAAGGCTCTTTCGTTGGTAGACAGGGTGTATGTTTATGATAATTCTGTCGAAAATCAAATGCCTCAGTTGCTGTTTCGTACAGTTGACGGTTCTTTATATAAGCAATATGTAGAAGAATTTCCCGAGTGGGCTCAGTCCCTATTGCAGTAGTAATTAAAAATATCTTCTGATATTTTCTTATCAAAAGTAAGTTTTCCTATTTTTTAAGCGCTTTTGTTGTGTAATACACAATTATAGTGTATCTTTGTGCCCTCAAAAAGTTTCTAACCCCCTTTTGTATAGGGAATGAAGATCTTTTTGAGGGTACAAAGTTATGTCTATAAAAAGCAGACAAAAAGGCGTCTTCGGACGAAATAAACAAAAAATAAAAGATTTCAGAAATACAAAATGAAATCTATTTAAAAAGCTATTTATCAGCCAGTTATAAACACTGCGTTGGTATGGTCTTCAAGTATCGGTCAGTCTGGATTTCTGACGATAAACCCCATGAAAAAGATATTCCATCAGCTTGATAAACCAAAGCGTTCTGTGGCATCTCCCGAAGCGTTGGATGGTTTGAGAAATAACAGTGTCGTGCGTTGGTATGTGTTGTCGCTTCCCGATTGCCATCGGGGAGGAGTGCGCGGTTTGCAACGGGAACAGGACCGCCGCATACAGGCAGGTGAGCCTTCATTCGGCTTTTTTGCTCCTTCCTATCAGGAAGTGAAGCGTATAGACGGCAAATTTGTCAATACCCGGCGTTCCTTACTCTTCAACTACGTATTTGTCCGTGCCTCCGAGCGTGATGTTTTCCAGTTGATGCAACGTTTTCCTGTGCTCAGTTTTCTGCCTCGGGTGAGGGAACGGAAACGGGAGTATTTCCCCTACCTTTCCGATGCGGCAATGGAGAATTTGCAGTGGGTGGCCCGTTCTTACTCCAATATACTTCCTGTTTATGTACCCCAGCCGGATGGTTTGCGCAAGGGCGACCGGATACGCATTACCGAGGGACGGTTTAAGGGGGTGGAGGCGACTGTTGTCATTCAGCCGGGAGCCGGGCGAAAAGATGTGATGGTATGTGTGGAGAACTGGATGTGGGTTCCGCTGCTGCGTGTGATGCCGGGTGAGTATGAGGTAATTGCCCTGAATGATGAGGACAAGCATGTATATACCCGTCTGGACAATGACTGTACGTTGAATGGTTTGCACAGTGCTCTTCAGCGTTATCACAGTGCGGAGGGGGTGAGTGAGGAAGATCGTTTCCTGGCTGCCAAGGCGTTGAAAGAATATGGCAATCTCCGGATGGATACGGATGTGATGCGTTGCAAGCTTTATGCTATCTTGCTGCCGGTTTATACTATATTGGGTATGGAAGAAGAGGCGGCAAAGCTGGTTGGCGTTATGCAGACGATGCTTCCTCTCGTCAAGGCGGAGCAGTCGCGTGCGCTTGCTGTGGTTACACTTTATGGTTGTACGGATAGCAGTATCTATTATCATTTGGCGCATGAGGCGATTGATCCGTGGAAGAAAGAGGAAAAGCCGAAAAAGAGTAAGCAGCAGCTGATCAATCGGTTGGCTGATTATGACCGGTGGCTGAGGCATTGAAATGGCATTGTAGCTGGTAAGAACAGTGTTGTGAATTAAAAACAGGTTGAATCGCTAGGATAAGTGAAATATAATTTGTTCTTTTGTTTGCAATAAAAACTAGAGAATATGAAATCAGAACCTTTTAACCCAGTCCAGTTACACTTGTTAAAGATGTTTTCTTATGCTAAAGGCGAGCGTGCCTTGGAAGAAATACGTAAATCTTTGACAGCCTACTTTGCTCAAAGAGTAGAGGAGGATATGGATAAGTTGTGGGATGAAGGTCTGTGGGATCAGGATAAGAATGAGGCTATATTAAAAGAACATTTGAGAACACCTTATAATGATTGATATAGTATTGGATGCTAATTGTCTGATTTCATATATTTCGTTAAAAAACTGTTCAATGAATACGTTGAAAGGCTTAGGTTCTGATATTAAGTTAAGATCAATAAAACAAGTATCTGCTTCTTTACTAGTTGATGATGATGTGCCAGATACTCTTCTCGATTGGACTTCAGAATTTGCAGGACAATGGGAAGATGATCGTACGGCAGATGAGGTTATTGAGGATATACGTGGTGCAAGGACTTCGAATAGGGAAATACAACAATGAAAATCATCAAAGCATTTGCTTCCCTTTTGCTTTCTTGACCTTATTCTAGTGCATTCAGTGCCAAAATAACAGTTATATATTTATAATGGCGAAATCAGTAAAAGCGAATTATCTATTTAATCTGATAAATTCCGCTTCCCAACTCTTATTTCCACTCATTACTTTTCCTTACGCTTCTCGTATAATGATGGCGGATGGTATAGGACAAGTGAACTTTTTTCAATCCATTATTTCCTATATCAGCTTGTTCACTTGTTTGGGTATTCCGATGTATGCTATACGTGAGGTAGCTAAAGTACGGGATAATCCGGAAAAAATGACACGGATTACAGTTGAAATATTATTGTTACATGCCTTTCTTACTCTTTTGGGTTATATGGCTGTTGCTGTCATTTGCTTGACGGTAACTAAGGTGCAAACCGATATACCTTTGTTTCTTCTGCTCAGTGCCACCATTTTTTTTACGGCGATAGGTTGCGAATGGTTTTATCAAGGAATAGAAGATTTTAAATATGTTGCTATTCGTGGGATGGTAGTAAAGACCATCTCCGTTATATTACTGTTTCTGCTGGTAAAGTCAAAAGAGGATATTTTATGGTATGGAGCTTATTCTGTTTTAGGCGTACTGGGAGGAAATATTTTTAATTTTGTCCGTTTAAGAAAATATCTGCATAAGGATATGATTGAATTTAGGGCGTTGCATCCTTTCAGTCATTTAAAACCGGCTATACATATTTTTGCTTTTAATGTCATTGTTAGTATTTATCTTCAATTAAACAATGTATTATTGGGTTTTATGAAAGATGCTGAGGCTGTGGGATATTTTACGGCTGCAACTAAAATTCTAGTCATAACTATGAGTCTTTCTAGTTCTTTGGGAGCGGTAATTATGCCGCGCACTTCCAATTTGATAGCTGAAAATAAGATGGATGAATTTAAGGTCTTGATTCAGAAATCATACGATTTTATTTTAGCTTTGGCAATGCCCTTGACTGTGGGATTGATATTTACTAGTCCTAGTGTTATTCTATTGTTAAGTGGTGAAAGTTTTGCTCCAGCTATATTAACTTCACAAATAGTAGCTTTGAATATTTTAATGGTAGGCATTTCGGGTGTAATGGGGCTTCAGGTGCTTTATCCGATGGGTAGAATAAATATTGTTATTCTTTGCACATTCATAGGTGCGGTAGTGAACGTGGTGTTGAATGTATTACTGATTCCTGTTTATGGACATAATGGTACGGCAGTGGCTTATATGTTGGCGGAAGTAGCTGTTACTGTTTCCATGTTCATTATTGGGAGAAGGTATATTCCTATTCAGTTTTTTAAGAAAGAACATTTGCATTATGTGTTAGGAAGTGTTGTGATGGGAGGCTGTTTATGTCTTATATCATTATTGCATTTAAATAGTATTGCTACTTTGCTTTTGATGATAATTGTTGGTGTATTTGTATATGCAATTATATTATTGTGTTTGAGAAATTTTATCGGAATGACATTGTGTGGTTTAATAAAGAGGAATTAGGTGAAATAAGATTTTGAATTTAATGACGAAGTGTAAAATATTTCGACTTTATTGGTTATTTGCAATTTGATAACCAATTGAGAAAAATGAAAAAGTAATAGTTGAATACGATTATAAAAAAAACTGTGGCAGTATTACTGGTAATGCTTGGACGTAAATAATGCTTTTAAATGAGAGAATTTGGGCGTAAATGCAAGGTCTATAGTTGGTAGGATAAACTATTATATTAATGTTCTATATCTTTTATATGTCTTAATTGATATCATATCTGTTTCTTTTTGGCCTATACCTATAGTTTTGATGTTTACAATGAAGATTGTAGATATATTTTTATTCAGCTTTTGAAAAGATAGTTTTTTAATTGCGTACTGAAAATGTAGCTATGGATGTTTTATTAATATTAAAAGATATTATAGGAATGTTTTTTAGGAATGATAAAATAGTATCCAAACAGATGATGCTTTTCTGTCATCTATATTAAGTTCTAATGTGTAAGTAATATAATAATTTATGAAAGGAAATTATAAAATAGTTGTTAATACAGCTGCTGGTCGTAGAAGATATTTACAGTATTTAATTCCATTTGTAGTTTCAAATGAATTAGTGGACAGATATGATTTATGGGTTAATACGACTGACAAATTAGATATCTGTTTTTTGGAAGAAATGTCAAAGAAATATCCGAAAATAAATTTGATATGGCAACCGGATGGAGTTATCAATGGAGTCCTAAGTATAGATGCCTTTTATCGTTATTGCTGTGATGATGATACTATCTATATAAAATTAGATGATGATATAATATGGCTTGAGCCTAATTTCTTTGAAGAGTTGGTTTCTTTTCGAATAGCTAATCCATCTTATTTTATGGTATCCCCTTTGGTTATAAATAATGATATCTCTACGTATATACTTCAGTCTAAAGGGTTGATACAATTTAAGGAATATTTTGAAGCAAAGAGTTATAATTTAATATGGTATAATGGTTATTTTGCTGAGGAACTTCATAAATGGTTTATAGACAATTATTTAAAAACAAATAGATATGCAGAATTGCATTGTGGGCATCATGAGGTGGCATTAAATAGATATGCTATAAATGCTGTAGCATGGTTTGGAAAAGATTTTTCAGCGTTTGGTGGTGAGGTTGTAGGAGATGATGAGGAATTCTTAACAGTAATACATCCTTCTAAAATAAATAGAATCCACTGTTTTGATTGTAATACGATAGCTGTGCATTTTTCGTTTTCCATGCAAAGACGGATATTAGATTCGACAAATATACTTTCTGTTTACAAAGATATTATAGAAAAAGGATTGACTCAAAACAAACAATTAAGATTAATATACAATGAAGCAAGAGCTGTATCTTCTTATGTGGATGAAAGTAAGAACGAAATTTTAAAAAAAACATTACCGCATTCTTATGTTCAGGTGGTTAAACCTGTGAAATATAGAATGGTTAAAGAAATTTTATCATCGATTTTGCATATTAATAGAACTTATTTTGAACTTCTGTATAGAATCTATATTCAGATTAGAAAGGCAAAAAGAATTTATATAGTAAATGGAAATGATCCCAAAAGTAATTAATTATTGTTGGTTTGGAAGGAATCCGCTTCCACCATTAGCTATGAAGTGTATAGAATCTTGGAAGAGATTTCTTCCAGATTATGAGATAAAGGAATGGAATGAGGATAATTTTAATGTAAATATAATTCCATATACTAAGGAAGCGTATGAAGCGAAGAAATATGCTTTTGTGAGTGATTATGCTCGTTTTTGGATATTATATCATTATGGTGGCTTGTACTTTGATACGGATGTGGAAGTGATAAAGCCAATGGATGCTATAATAGAAAAAGGATCATTTATGGGATGTGAGAATGAGGGGGATAATAAGGGAGCGACCGCGTTAGCGGTTGCTCCCGGCCTAGGACTGGGTGTGAACCCCGGCCTAGGACTATATGGTGAACTCTTACAATTATATTCAACATTGCATTTTATTAATGAGAATGGTAGTTTTAATTTGAAGACAGTAGTTAGTTATACTACAGAACTTCTTTGCTTTTATGGACTGAAAAATAGTTCAGAAATACAGAACGTTGCAGGCGTTTGGATATATCCTAAAGATTTTTTTTGTCCCAAAGATTATGTCTCAGGAAAAATAGAATTGACTGTTAATAGTGTCGCTATACATCATTATGGAGAATCATGGCAGCCATGGGATCATCGTTTGGAAATGAAAATTTGGCGATTATTTCGTGTGAAAAGACATCCTTTGGTTACATGGCATATTCGTCATTGGCTGAGGTTAATTGGCATTAACTTTTGAGTATTCTTGTATGTTTCATCTATTTTTGGCTTCAACTATAAATATAGATATCATTTATGTATTGCTGAATTTAATATTACTATTTGTATTTATCATAGCAGGCATAAATGTTTCACAACGACAACCGTTTTGGAGTAATGCGTTGATTTGTAGTGTTTTTTTTGTTCTTATTGTTGGTTCAAGATATGGAAGAGGTGTTGACTATTTTCATTATGCAAGCGTTTTTATACATGATGAAGATATTAAGCAGCCTTTTTTTAGAACATTCAATACTTTTTTTAGGGAAGTTTTTTCAATTGGTAAATATGCTATTTTTTATGTGTATGCAATACCGTTTATATTTTGCGGATTCAAATTCTTAAAGAATTTTGCAAAACATGCAAAATGGCTTTTCCCCTTGTTTTTGGTATCAATGTTGAATTTTGAAGAATCTTTGATTAGACAGGCTTTCTCTTTTTCATTTGTTTTTCTTTTTCTTGATGAGTTTATTTCAAATGATGCGAAAGGAAAGAAGATAATATGGTGTAGTGTATGGATTTTGTTAGTTTATAGCTTTCATTCAGCCAATATCTTTTTTATTGTTTGTTTCTTAGGTATATATTGCACTTGTAAAAGTGTAATATCTTGGAAAATAGCAATACCTGCATTGTTCTTTGCGTCATATTTCTTTGCAGACTATTATGATATTTCTCTCTTGCAACCAATACTTAATTTATTAAGTGGCACGAATGAAAAGTTTAGTCATTATATAGAAGGTGATGCTGCTGAAGCATGGTTTGGAAATAGTGCATTGCAATTGGAAAACGCAAGAAATCTTGTAATAAAGGTACTTGATTTTATAGCTCATTCTTCAGTGTTTTACTTTGCATGTAAAGTTTTAAATAGCCGTGACTTGGCAAATAAACAGGTAATACTATCCATGACTAATATTTATATTATAGGAGATATTGCAAGACAGGCTTTCCTTTATTTGGAATTGCTTAATAGAATGTCTGGAATGCTTCAAAGGATGTGGATATTTCCATTTGCGATGGTTATGGTATACACTCCATTCTATAGTCTCAAAGGCATAGAAAAAATAGCTTATCTATTTACATATTTTCTATTATATGACTATGCGAAATATTTGTTTGCCCCTCCTTTGGGTATGACAAAATTTTTGTGGGATATATAATATTAATTAAAGACGAAGAAAATGTTACTATCTATTATTGTTCCAGTTTATAATGTGCAAGAATTTCTTGACGATTGTGTGAAGTCTATATTGAATCAAAGAATGACTGACTTCGAGTTGATATTGGTAGATGATGGTAGTCCTGATGAATGCCCTCGAAAATGCGATGAATGGGCAAAAAAAGATTTGAGAGTCAAAGTGATACATAAGAAGAATGGAGGGTTAAGTGATGCGAGAAACCATGGAATAGCAAATGCAAAAGGTGATTATATTTGGCTTGTTGATAGTGATGATTTGATTACAGAAAAAGCATTGCAGAAGATAAAAGAATATATTCAAAGGTTTCCTGAAGCAGATGTATTATCAGTTCCAGTGCTATTATGGCAAGATGGGAAATATAGTTTGCATGGTAGTAAGGTCGGGCTGAGATCGGGAATTGCATTGCTCTCAAACTCTGATTATGTATCAAAGGGATATACTTTAACGCCATCAGCTAGGTATGTAGTGAAATCATTTATGTATAAAAAACACAATTTGCAATTTATTAAAGGTGTGTTACATGAAGATATCCCATTTGCCCATATGCTTATGGGGCTTGCAAAAAACATAGCAGTACTGCCTGAACCGACTTACATATATCGGATTCGAGAAGGGTCTATAACAACGACTCCATGTATAAAGAGTTGTTATTCGTTAGTAGAAAGTTACAAGCATATAGTGGAATTTAAAAAAGTCAATATAGCTCCCGAAGAAGAGCCGTGGTTCTTGAACTTAATGTATGATTATTTTTATGAGATATTCTTACGTATCTATCCTTTTCTTGGGAAGAAGGAATATGATGAGTTTATGGCAGAACATGGTGATTATGTAAAAAGGGAGTTTAATAAGATAAAAATAGGAATGCATGGTAAGCGAAAAATACTTTTGTATATCTTTAATATTTCGCCAAAACTTTTCAGCTATTTGATTTATAAAAAAAGAGGTAGTCATTAAATATACAAAATGAAAATCGCAATAGACCTTACTTCACTCTACGGGCGAAAACGTACGGGAGTGGAGATGTATGCAATAGATCTGTACAAAGCGTTATTAAGCACAGGGCATAAAATTGTACCAATATTTCATATAGAGAATGAGATAGATAATAATCCAGATGCTGTGATAATAGGGAGAACTTTTCGTTTATTATTGGAAAACACAAGGCTGACTAAGTTTATAAAACGAGTGGATGCTGATATGGTAATTTTCCCCATATTTCCTCCTCCTTTAGATATATATGGTGGATGGGCGAAAATAGTTCCTGTCATTCATGATCTGACTTTTAAGAAGTTCAGAGCTACGCAGAATTTTGCGGCAAAATATTATTATACCCCCAAAACCTATGTTTCGTTGAAACATTCAGATGCAATAATAACCATATCCGAAACAGTGAAGAAGGAATTATCTGAAGTTACAACACTTCCCGTTTTTAATTGTGGTGAAAATATTTCTTCAGAATTTGCAGAATGTTTGAATAATGTCTCGGTTGAATATTTAAAGAAGTTTGACCTTGAACGTAGTAAATATATAATTTCCGTATCCACTCTTGAACCAAGAAAGAATTTTAAATATTTGCTTAAAGTTATAAAGCCCATTTTGAGAGAAAAAAATATGAAATTGGTACTTGTGGGTAGGAAAGGATGGGGGAAAGATAAAGAATTGTCATGTTTAATCAATGATATGAGTGACATAATCGTATTCACAGAATATGTCACTCATGAGTGTTTAGTATCTCTTTATCATTATGCTCACGCTTTTGCTTTACTTTCAATATACGAAGGGTTTGGGCGTACTCCTTTTGAAGCTGTTGCGTGTGGTTGTCAAAGAATTATTCTTAGTGATATTCCTATTTTTAGAGAAACGTTTAATAATCATGCTTTATTTCTTCCTTTAGATGCTGAAAGCTCATGTATATCTTCTCTTATGGATGGTTCCATTCCTTTAGTTGATCGAGATTTTAAAATACCATTTAATGTTTTGGAAAATAGAGTGCCTTTATTTTTGAAAGATATTGAGTGTTGGCAGAATAGAAATAGAAAGTAAAGATAGTTGAAAAAAAAGTCTAATTATGGATTTAAAAATAGATATTCTTACTAGCAGAAAACATGAAAAAAGACCATGGTTTGATTTGGTATATGAATGGGAAGATGAGATAAAAGAACTTTTAAATTGTAAATTAATATATGAACCAATAATCTTTAAAAACAGATATTATGAATTCCTTCCATTGGTTTATCATTTTATGTTGATGTTTAAAAATGGAGGAAAGCCAGTTTTATTTTTTGAAATGAAAGCTAATGTGTTTCATTTGTGGAAAAATTTGAATAATTTGATTCCTTGGATTATTGATTGGTATGTGAATCCTAATAATCAATGGTGGTATAATTGGTTGTATAAGAGACATAAACTTATATTGGTTTCTAGTAAAGAAGTTTATGAATATTTGCTGGCTAAAAATACACGACTGAATATAAGACATTTAGCTTTGTCTTTATCCGATAGATATAAAATCACTTCTAATACTTGTTATGAGAAAAAATATGATGTCATATTAATAGGAAGGCAAAATCCTGTACTGAAAGATTTTTTGGATCAATATAAAAAGACACATCCGGATTTGATAATATTTATTCCTTCAAAGCAGGAACTTGCTTCAAGAGATGGATATTTGGACTCAATGAAAAAAAGTAGAATAGCATTATATGCAACTCCAGGGATTGATGGAGGAGAAAAGCGTACTAATGGCTTTTCACAAGTTACACCACGTTTCTTGGAAATGGTAGCGTCAGGGTGTAATATCATTGCAAGATATAAGACTAATGCTGACACTAATTATTATGAACTGGAGAAATTTTGTCAAAGTATCAATACTTATGAAGAGTTTGAGAAAGAAATGGATAAATGTAGAATAAAAGAGCCTGATATGACTTTTTACTCGTCTTATCTAAAAAAACATTATACATCAAAAAGAGTAGAGGAGTTGCAGGTAATTTTAAATGAAATTGATTGGTGATTTTTTTGTTTGATAAAAATAAATTAATATGCAAAAAATAGCGATTATAGGAGCGGGTGTGTCTGGTATGAGTGCTGCTCATTTTCTTAAAGACCGTTATAATGTTACTGTTTTTGAGAAAGAAAAGACTCCTGGAGGTCTTATTAAATGTTGTCGTATTAACGGAAGTCTTTTTCATACTTGTGGTGGGCATGTCTTTAATTCAAAACATTCAGATGTGTTAGACTGGTTTTGGACAAAATTTGATCGTAATAAAGAATTCTCAAAAACAGATCGTAATTCAGCCATTTTTATGGAGGAGGGGGACGAAATTCCTTATCCAATTGAAAACCACGTATATCTTTTGAACTCTGATATTCAAAAGAGGGTTATTAAAGATCTTGTTGAAATAGTAAGAAAAGAGGGCGCTGAAGCTCATAATTTTGAGGAGTTTTTAAAGTCACAATTTGGAGATACTCTTTATAAGATATATTTTCAGCCTTATAATGAAAAAGTATGGAGGCGTGATTTAAAACAAGTACCACTTTCATGGTTGGAAGGTAAATTGCCTATGCCAACAGTGGAAGAAATAGTTTATAATAATATTAATCATGTGAAGGAAAAGTCATTTGTTCATTCAACTTTTTGGTATGAAAATATGAATGGCTCTCAATATATTGCTGATAAGTTGGCTGAAGAACTTCATATTTGTTATGATACTGATATTAAAAATATTAAGTATGTTCATAATAAATGGTTAATAGAAGAGGAATATTTTGATAAAGTGATATTCTGTGGGAATATTAAAGATATGGTTAAAATAGTTGAAGGCTTTGATATTCGGGAATATGAAGACGAAATAGTAAAATTGGAATATCATGGTACTACAGCTGTGTTTTGCGAAATTGATAAGAATCCATATTCATGGATTTATCAGCCAAGCAAACAGCATGAAAGTCATCGCATTATTTGTACTGGTAATTTTGCAAAATCAAACAATGGTAATTGTGTTCCAGAGGGACGCATAACGGCTACTATAGAATTTACTGATGAAATATCTAAAGAAGATATTATAGATAATCTTTCCCGTATTTCGCTTCATCCTAAATATTTGGCTCATAAGTATAATCCTTATACTTACCCTATTCAGAATGTTCATACTCGTGATATGATTAAAAGGTTAAAAGCCGATCTTTTTCCTGTAGGATTCTATTTTACAGGACGTTTTGCGGATTGGGAATATTATAATATGGATATTGCTATGAGAATGGCTATGGATTTATGTAAAAAGATATAAGCATAGATACTATTAGTAAAATAGCTTATGCAAAAAATTAAAATATTAAATATAGGCATTGATAATGTTTCTTCTCTCGAATTGTTGAGAAGTTTGAAACAAGGTGTACTTGTGACTCCAAATATAGATCATTTGGTGAAATTGCAGAAAAACAAAGAACTATATAATTTGTATAGTAAAGCGGAATGGGTTGTATGTGATAGCAAAGTTATTTATATATTTTCCAGATTATTACAGTATTCATTAAGGGACGTGATTCCTGGTAGTAGTTTTTTCCCGAAGTTTTATATGTATCATAAGGATAATATGTATTGTAGGATATTCTTACTTGGTGCTATGGAAGGTGTGGCTGTTAAGGCGATGGAGAATATTAATCAAAAAGTAGGGAGAAAAATTGTAGTGGGAGCTTATTCTCCTTCTTATGGCTTTGAGAAGGAACGGAATGAGAACGAGGAAATTTATAAAATGATAAATGAAAGTGGTGCTAATGTTGTGTTGGTAGGCGTAGGTTGTCCCAAACAAGAAAAATGGATATTTACCCATAAAGATAAAATGCCTGAAGTAGATATATGGATGGCTCTTGGCGCTACCATCGACTTCGAAGCCGGTAATATAAAGCGTGCTCCCAAAATATTCCAAATCTTGGCGATGGAATGGTTTTATCGCTTCCTGAAAGAACCCAAGCGACTGTTCAGACGCTACTTTATAGATGATATTCAGTTCTTTTATTATTTTGCAAAACAATTATTGGGGCTTTACAAAGATCCTTTTGCATAGTTTCCATAAACTATGTAAGAAAACAACGGGCAGGAGCAGAATGAAAGATATCAGCCAGATCATCCCATTCAATACTAATAACACTATTGCTTGCAAACGTTTCATGGAAGCAAAGATAGATGGAATTCTCATAATAATGGGTAGAAAAATACGATTAATTTTAGTATGCCTTATTGCGATTAGTTCGTTACAGAGTCAGGCACAGGCACTATACGGTACAACGGGACTTCTTCATGCCCCCACTGCCGAGATGCAAAAAGACAAGACATTTATGGCGGGCGGGAATGTGTTACATCTTGTTCCGTTGCAGTATTTCAATAGTAATGAGATAAAATACACATTCAATTATTATCTGAACATAACCATCTTTCCTTGGCTCGAAGTGGGATATACCTGTACCATCAATTATGCAGAGCATGGCTCCACTTATTTTCCGGAGCAGTCTTGGGGAAAGTACACCAATCAGGACCGTGCCTTCAATGCTCGCCTGCGGTTGTGGAAAGAAGGCTGGTGGAAGCCCTGGACTCCACAGATAGTCCTTGGTCTGGACGATCCCACCTCGCATGAATCATACGGCGGTGGGGCCATCAAGTTCGATGAGGACGGTATGCAGAACAATCATTTTACACGATATTATCTGGCGGCAACCAAGCATTTCAGTTTCGCCGGGGTAGGGACGCTGGGCGTTCACGCCGCATACGTGGATTACCGTGCCTGCTGGTTTCCTCATTACAGAAGGCCTGCCGCCGGTGTGAATTTCAAATTCAACCTATTGCCGGAAGACAACCTGGCAGTGAAAACTTTGAACGGACTGGATCTGATGGCCGAATATGACGCCCGCACAGTGAACATCGGAGCACACTACCAGCTTTGGAAAGACCACATCAATCTGATTGCCGAATTGAACAACGGGAAATACTTCTCCGGTGGCATTTACTTCAAAATCCATCTGAAATGATCTCCCATTTCTCTCACGCATGGAAGTCTTTGTTTTAAAATAAACTTGTTTGCAGGGGAAAATAGAGAATAGTTTACTTTAATACTTCCTCCGGTTCGTGGGGCTTTCGTAGGTGAAAATTATTCTTTGAAAGAAAAAGTGGTAAGTAATACTGGGATGTATTTATGTATGATACCTTGATTGCTTTTCATATATTGGGACAGATACAGGAATCTTTAGAAAAGAGAAGTATTCGTTTTTCGGGCATCTGCCGGATGACCTGAAAGGAAGAAGATATCAATCGTATGTAAGGCAAGCACCATGCAGCCTTCCCCCCAAAAAAGGGAGGAAGAAACTGCATGGTGCTTGCCACTTTCTTTCTCATCTCTCCAAATACCCGAACACCCCCTCCGCATCCAAACACGGACAGGAGGGAACGCTCGTTCGGGGCCTCTTCCTCACCGATTATTATCGGTTGTCCATGAATGGTTTCTTATTACAGGGGGTTAATGCTAACTTTTCAACTTTAGCTGACTGACATAAACGATGGGACTATCCGGGAAAATTGGCCGGAACAGACCGGATGGCACAGCAACCGTGTCCACAGAGACAATGGGGACGGGGACAGTGGGGACACCCCCCTTTTCCCTCACACACACATGCGCGTACCTAATAATAGTAGTTCGTTAAAAATTGGAAAATCCTAAGCGGCTTTGGCGGTAAATAAACTGAGTTCCTTGAAAAGTTTGCCAATAACTTGGGGGGGCTGGGGTAATCACACACATGCCAATATTGTGGGGTACAATGAAAAATTATAAATCTTTCGTGCCGATGATAAATCAGCGTTCAATACATTCACACCTTTCGCACCTTGCTGCACTGACCTTCCCCCCAAGTCCCATTAAATCTTGCGCCAAGTTTCATTAAATCTTGTCCCAAGTTCCATTAATTCTTGCTCCAAGTTACATTGATTCTTGTCCCAAGTTCCATACCCTATTATCCACCCCTCTTGACAAACGCCTCTTTACGTTGTCTATTTCTAGTTTGCCAAACTTAAAAGAAGAATGCATAAATAAGTCCATTCGTGTGATGCCTCCCCTTGCCGTCCACGCTCACCGGTGCCCCTTGTTTGGTGAGGTGTTTGAGCCAGCTCAGTTCAGGTCAGTGCGGTGCTTTCACCATCTCCCCCTTTCGTGCGCTTTTTCCGGCAGCAGTGCCTCATACATAGTCCTGCGTAAAAGTGGGCAGGGGCGAGTAGGATTCGGAACCTTCGGTGGGCTGTTTCTCCTCGTCGGCATCCTTGGGAAAGGAGTTGTCCACTTTATTATATCGCGCGCGTGTGTGTGAGAAATTTGGGGCTGTCCCCACTGTCCCTGCTGTCCCTGCTTTCGCTGTTCTCCCCGTTTCCCCCCTTCTCGCTGTTTCGTTGTTCTTGCTGTCGAGCAAGAGCAAGGTCAAGAACCGTTCTCGCGAGAAACCTTCACGCCCCATTGTCCGGCCAGATGGAATACGGTTTCCAAGGCATTCCAACCATATAGCGTAAGGTCTAGGCCCCCCTGCACTTTTCCACGTGGTAAATGATAAAACTTCGACAATATTCTCTTTTCATTCTTTGTTCAAAGAAAAATATGCTGTATTTTTGTTATCTGAAATAAAGATAAAGATATGGCACAACCATTAGCAGAACGTCTGCGTCCGAAGACACTGGACGATTATATAGGTCAGAAACACTTAGTAGGGCCGGGAGCCATCTTGCGCAAGATGATTGATGCGGGACGTATCTCCTCCTTTATCCTCTGGGGCCCTCCGGGGGTGGGGAAGACTACATTGGCGCAAATTATAGCCAACAAGTTGGAAACTCCTTTTTATACGCTGAGTGCGGTCACTTCCGGTGTAAAAGATGTGCGTGAAGTGATAGAAAAGGCAAAAAGCAACCGTTTCTTCTCTCAGGCAAGTCCTATCCTGTTTATTGATGAAATTCATCGGTTCAGCAAGTCTCAGCAGGATTCTTTGTTGGGGGCGGTAGAAACGGGAGTGGTGACCTTGATAGGGGCTACCACTGAAAACCCTTCATTCGAGGTGATTCGCCCGCTACTTTCCCGTTGCCAGCTTTATGTGCTGAAGTCGCTGGAGAAGGAGGACTTGTTGGAACTGCTTCATAACGCTGTTGCCAAGGATGCGATACTGAAAGAAAAGAAGATAGAGCTGAAAGAAACGGATGCCATGCTTCGCTTTTCGGGTGGAGATGCCCGTAAGTTGCTGAATATTCTGGAACTGGTGGTGGAGGCGGATGCAGATGCCGAAACAATTGTGATAACGGATGAGAAAGTAACGGAGCGTTTGCAGCAGAATCCTTTAGCATACGATAAGGATGGTGAAATGCATTATGATGTGATTTCCGCCTTTATCAAGTCTATTCGGGGGAGTGATCCGGACGGGGCACTGTATTGGCTCGCCCGCATGGTCGAGGCAGGAGAGGACCCCGCTTTCATAGCCCGCCGTCTGATGATTTCGGCAGCCGAGGATATCGGTCTGGCGAATCCCAACGCATTGCTTTTGGCAACCGCCGCTTTTGATGCCGTGATGAAGATAGGGTGGCCCGAGGGACGTATCCCGTTGGCGGAAGCGACGGTGTATCTGGCCACCAGCCCTAAAAGCAACTCGGCATACGAGGGGATTAATAGTGCCTTGGAACTGGTGCGGCAAACAGGGAACCTGCCTGTGCCTTTGCATCTCCGCAATGCTCCTACCAAGTTGATGAAACAATTGGGGTATGGGAAAGACTATAAGTATGCGCATGCTTACCAGGGCAATTTTGTGCAGCAGCAATTCCTGCCGGACGAGGTGAAGAACAGCCGGATATGGCATCCGCAGAACAATGCGCAGGAGGCAAAGATAAAGGAACGGATGCAAGGATTATGGGGGGACAAGTTTAAGGAATGATTCAGGCTATGCTCCTCCACCGACCGGGGCAGATTGAATCCGCCCGATAACACTCTGAAAGGTGTATTTGCGGATGCATTCGGGCGGGCGAACCCCGCCCCTACAGTAGATGATAACACAATGTGTAGACTGATTGATTGAATACATTAAGTTTAAAAGATATGAAAATAGTAGTTTTAGACGGTTACGGATTGAATCCCGGAGATTTGTCATGGGAGGAGATGCAGGCATTGGGTGAATTGACGGTTTATGACCGCACGGCCCCCGCCGAGTTATTGGAGCGTTCTGCCGGAGCAGAAGTCCTGTTTACAAATAAAACGGTCATCACGGCTGAAGACATGGCAGCTTTGCCTGCTTTGAAATACATCGGTGTGTTGGCAACGGGTTATAATATCGTAGATGTACAGGCGGCAAAGGAACGCGGAATTATTGTCACCAACATACCCGCATACAGTACCGCCTCCGTTGCCCAAATGGTTTTTGCGCATATCCTGAATATCACTCAGCGGGTAGGTCATTATGCTTATGCCAACCGTCACGGGCGTTGGGCGAACAATCCCGACTTTTGCTACTGGGATACCGATCTGGTGGAACTGGAGGGAAAAAAGATGGGAATTATCGGCCTAGGAAACACCGGAAAGGCAACGGCCCGTATAGCTGCCGGTTTCGGTATGCAGGTATGTGCCTATACCTCCAAACCGCAGTCACAACTTCCCGAAGGAGTACGGAAAATGGAACTGGATGAGCTATTCCGTGAATGCGATGTGGTGAGCCTGCATTGTCCGCTAACAGCCGATACCAAAGAACTGGTCAATGCCGCGCGTCTGGCCACCATGAAACCGTCGGCTATCCTGATAAATACCGGTCGTGGTCCTTTGGTGAATGAGCAAGACCTTGCCGATGCATTGAATAAAGGGGTGATAGCTGCCGCAGGACTGGATGTGCTGTCTTCTGAACCTCCCCAGTACACTAACCCTTTGTTGACGGCAAAGAACTGCTTTATCACACCGCATATTGCTTGGGCGACGAAAGAGGCACGTATTCGCCTGATGCAGATTGCGGTAAGGAATCTGACAGGATTTATCCATGGTGTAATACTGAATAATGTAGCGAAATAAAGGTATGGAAGAAGATAGAGTGGCAAAGGCCGTGGCATTATTTAAGGAAGGGTATAACTGCTCGCAGTCCGTAGTGGCGGCTTTTGCGGACTTGTATGGCTTCACCCGTGAACAGGCGTTGCATATGTCTGCCTCATTCGGCGGTGGCATAGGTCGGATGCGTGAAACGTGCGGTGCCGCTTGCGGAATGTTTCTGCTGGCCGGACTGGAAAAGTGCGCCATAGAGGGGAAAGACCGTGAAAGCAAAGCGGAAAATTATGCTTTGGTACAGGAGTTGGCCGAAGAGTTCAAGAAGCGGAACGGTGCCCTGCGATGCGCTGATTTGCTGGGATTATCTAAAAAAGAACCGGTGATTTCTACTCCGGAAGCACGGACAGAACAGTATTATGCCAAGCGTCCTTGTGCGAAAATGGTGGAAGAAGCGGCTAGAATTTGGAGCGAATACCTCGAAAAACAGAACAAATAGGTTGAAAAATCGCTTTTTTCTTATAGAAATAGAAACTTTTTCGATGCAAAAGTGTTGAATAACATAATTTTGTGTATCTTTGCAAGCGATAAGAAACACAAACATTCGCACATGGATGTGAATGCGGATTAACGTTTAACTAAAAGCAAATTGAAAATGTTGAAAGAAAAAGCAGGTGCTTTGGCCGGACAAATCTGGGAAGCATTGAACGAAACTGAAGGTTTGACACAGAAACAAATCAAAAAAGCAGCTAAATTGAAGGCTGATAAGGATTTTTTCCTTGGTTTAGGCTGGTTGCTCAGAGAAGATAAAGTCGCTACTTCTGAAGTAGAAGGCGAGATCTTTGTAAAATTAGTGTAAAAAGAAGATTCGAAACTCATAAAAAAATGCGTTGACACATCGTTTTGTATGTTGTCAACGCATTTTTTTTGTATATTTGCGCGAAATTTAAATGACGAAGATGAAGAATATCCGTAACTTTTGTATTATAGCACATATTGACCATGGAAAATCTACCTTGGCCGACCGTTTGTTAGAGTTCACAAAAACCATTCAAGTGACTACAGGACAGATGCTTGATGACATGGACTTGGAAAAGGAAAGAGGTATTACGATCAAGAGTCATGCCATCCAGATGGAATATACCTATGAAGGCGAGAAGTATGTACTGAACCTGATTGACACTCCGGGACACGTGGACTTTTCATATGAAGTATCCCGTTCCATCGCGGCCTGTGAAGGGGCATTGCTCATTGTAGATGCTTCGCAGGGAGTACAGGCGCAGACAATTTCAAATCTGTACATGGCTCTGGAACATGACTTGGAAATTATTCCCGTGCTGAACAAATGTGATATGGCAAGCGCCATGCCCGATGAAGTGGAAGATGAAATCATTGACCTCTTGGGTTGCAAACGTGAGGATATTATCCGCGCTTCCGGCAAGACAGGCATGGGGGTGGAGGAAATCTTGAAAGCAGTGGTAGAACGGGTTCCCCATCCGGTGGGTGATGAGAATGCTCCGCTACAGGCTTTGATCTTTGACTCGGTATTCAATTCTTTCCGTGGAATCATTGCTTATTTTAAAATAGAAAACGGAGTTATCCGCAAGGGTGACAAAGTGAAGTTCTTCAACACCGGCAAGGAGTATGATGCAGATGAAATCGGTGTGCTGAAGATGGATATGATTCCCCGTACGGAGTTGCGCACAGGAGACGTGGGGTATATCATTTCGGGTATCAAGACTTCACGCGAGGTGAAAGTGGGGGATACCATCACTCACATTGCCCGTCCGTGTGACAAGGCGATTGCCGGATTCGAGGAAGTGAAACCGATGGTGTTTGCCGGAGTCTATCCCATTGAGGCGGAAGATTATGAGAATCTCCGGGCTTCTTTGGAGAAACTTCAATTGAATGATGCTTCGTTGACCTTCCAGCCGGAGTCTTCACTGGCTTTGGGCTTCGGATTCCGTTGCGGTTTCTTGGGATTGCTCCATATGGAAATTGTCCAGGAACGCTTGGATCGTGAATTTGATATGAATGTGATTACTACCGTGCCCAATGTGTCGTATATGATTTATGACAAGCAGGGACATGCCAATGAGGTACACAACCCCGGTGGTATGCCCGATCCGACTTTGATTGATCATATTGAAGAACCCTACATTGATGCTACCATTATTACAGCCACCGACTATATCGGTCCCATTATGACCTTGTGTTTGGGCAAGCGCGGTGAGTTGGTACGTCAGAATTATGTATCGGGCAACCGTGTGGAAATACATTATAAAATGCCGCTGGGTGAAATTGTGATTGACTTTTATGACAGGCTCAAGAGTATTTCGAAAGGATATGCTTCATTTGACTATCACCAGTCGGGTTTCCGTCCTTCCAAGCTGATCAAGCTGGATATCTTGTTGAATGGCGAACCGGTGGATGCGCTTTCCACGCTGACACACGTGGACAATGCCTATGATCTGGGCAAACGTATGTGTGAGAAGCTGAAAGAGCTGATTCCGCGCCAGCAGTTTGATATTGCCATCCAGGCAGCTATCGGCGCCAAGATTATCTCAAGGGAAACCATCAAGGCGGTGCGTAAGGATGTAACTGCCAAGTGTTATGGAGGTGATGTGAGCCGTAAACGTAAACTGTTGGAAAAACAAAAGAAAGGTAAGAAACGAATGAAACAGATCGGTAATGT
This sequence comes from Bacteroidaceae bacterium, assembly GCA_963651205.1. Lineage (GTDB taxonomy): Bacteria > Bacteroidota > Bacteroidia > Bacteroidales > Bacteroidaceae > Phocaeicola. The sequence continues at coordinate 70,130 of CAVJPC010000020.1, read as the reverse complement.
GGAAGTGCCGCAAAAAGCGTTCCTGGCCGTTCTGAAGTTGGATTAATTAAAAAATCAGGAATGATTGTCGTCAGTCTGCAGAACTTCCAAGGCAATCATTCCGTTAATAGAAAAAAAAGAGAAATAAATGAGAAAAGTTCTGTCTTTTTCGGTCTTCTTGATGATAGGCCTTTTGGTATCCCAATTCCTTCCAGGAGTGGTGGGTGATGGATATGCTTCTATAAAGAGTGTATCAAACGTGTTCCTCTACATTTGTCTGGGATTTATTATGATCAATGTAGGGCGTGAGTTTGAAGTGGATAAAACGCGCTGGCGCAGTTATGCGGAGGATTATTTTATAGCGATGGCTACAGCCGCTATGCCTTGGTTTTTAATTGCAATCTATTATGTCTTTGTATTGTTGCCGCCCGATTACTGGAACAGTTGGGAGGCATGGAAAGAAAATCTGTTGTTGAGCCGTTTTGCGGCCCCCACTTCGGCAGGTATTCTGTTTACCATGTTGGCGGCCATCGGATTGAAGTCCAGTTGGATTTATAAGAAGATACAGGTGCTGGCCATCTTTGACGACCTGGATACCATCCTGTTGATGATTCCTTTGCAGATTATGATGGTAGGTCTTCGCTGGCAGCTGATTATTATCGTTCTTGTCGTATTCCTGATGCTGATGTTCGGCTGGAAGCAGTTGGGCAAATATAACTGGCGGCAGGACTGGAAAGCAATTATACTTTATTCTATCCTTGTTTTCGGGGTTACCCAGTTGGTTTATGTGATAAGCAAGAATCTGTATGGCGAAGCGGGAAGCATACATATAGAGGTGCTGTTGCCGGCTTTTGTCGTGGGTATGGTGATGAAGCACAAGGAAATAGATACACCGGTGGAGCATAAAGTGTCTACGGGAGTCTCTTTCTTCTTTATGTTGCTGGTGGGAATGAGTATGCCACAATTTGTCGGTGTCGATTTCTCCGAAACGCATGCCGGTGCCCATTCCGTAACAGGATCGCAGGAGATGATGTCCTGGGGAATGATATTTTTCCATGTGCTGATTGTCTCTTTGTTATCGAATATAGGAAAACTATTCCCTCTGTTTTTCTACAGGGACCGTATGGTCAGCGAACGGTTAGCCTTGTCCGTAGGTATGTTTACCCGTGGCGAAGTAGGGGCGGGAGTCATATTTATTGCCTTGGGTTATAATTTAGGAGGTCCGGCACTGCTAATTTCAGTGCTTACTATAGTGTTAAATTTAATTTTAACCAGTATATTTGTATTGTGGGTAAAAAATCTGGCGTTGCGCAGTTACGGCAGATAGCCTGTTTCCATTTTGTTATTCTGAACCGGCCCTCAAAATGGCAGGACAGATGAAAACATAAACAGGCTTTAAAAATACAAACAATAAACGAGTCCTTTCTGTTATCTGAAATTAAAAAGTCAATAACAGGAAGGGCTTGTGTTTTTATAGCAATTTATCACAAACTCTTAAATTTAAGCGATATGGAAAAACTAAAAATTCTGAATCTGAACTTTTCTTTCCAACGAGCGACACAATATCATATCAATGGGGGGATGTTGCTCATGGGGGTGGTTTTGCTGGCTATGCTACTGGCTAATTCTCCGTGGGGGGATGCATACACTTCCTTTTGGAACTATGAAGTTCATCTTCAGATTGGCGAATTTAATTTCTTTAGTCATAACGGACACCACATGACTTTGATGACCTTTATCAATGACGCCTTGATGGCTATCTTTTTCTTCACCGTGGGGTTGGAAATAAAACGGGAGATACTGGTGGGTGAATTATCCAGTTTCCGGCAGGCTCTGTTACCCATTGTGGCTGCTTGCGGAGGTATGCTGGTTCCGGTTCTTATTTATTATTTTATGACGGCGGGGACTTCGGCGCAAAACGGGCTGGCTATACCGATGGCTACGGATATAGCTTTCTCTCTGGGAGTACTCAGTCTGTTTGGAAAGCGTGTTCCGCTTAGTTTGAAGGTTTTTCTGACGGCCTTTGCGGTGGTCGATGATATCGGAGGTATTTTGGTGATTGCTATATTTTATTCCTCTCATCTGGATATGAATTATCTGCTGGCTTCGGCCGGTATCCTGGTTATCCTTTGCGGAGGAAACTTCTTTCAGGTGCGTAATCGTTGGTTTTATATTTTCTGGGGAGTCATTATGTGGTATCTTTTTTTGCAGAGCGGCATTCACGCAACCATTGCGGGAGTCATTGCCGCATTTACTGTTCCGGCCACTCCTCATTACAAAATAGGCAAGTATATCAACCGCATTCGTGAAAATATTGCTATTTTTCCTGCCAGTGACAAGGAAAGTATTGTTTTAAGCAAAGTGCAAATCAATGTATTGAAAAGTATCGAGTCTTCTTCGGACCGTGTCATTTCTCCTTTGCAGTCGTTGGAAGACAGTTTGCATGGAATGGTGAATTATATTATTCTTCCCTTGTTTGCCTTTGCCAATGCAGGTATTTCGCTCACGGCAGATCATGGCGGCATAGAGGTAGGGACACCTACCTGGGCGGTCATGACAGGTTTGCTGGTGGGAAAGTTTGCCGGCATCTATTTCTTTACCTGGCTGGTGATAAAGATGGGATTTGCCAGTCTGCTGAAAGGAATGAACTGGGTGAACCTGACCGGTATCTGTTTGTTGGGAGGTATCGGTTTTACGGTTTCTTTATTTATAGCCAATCTGTCTTTCGGAGAGGCGCCTGTGTTGCTGACACAAGCAAAGATGGGGGTGATACTGGGAACCGTATTGGCGGGCACACTGGCATATCTGGTCTTGAAATTCGCATTACCCAAACAGCCTGTTAAGGAATAAAATCAAAGATAGGGCAGTACGACAGTGAACCGGCTGCCCTTGTTTACTTCAGATTTCACTTCAATGCGTCCGTTCATCTTTTCGACGATAATCTTGCTGATGGCGAGTCCTAACCCTACGCCCTGCACAAATTCATTCCGTTTGTAGAACCGTTCGAATATCATCTGTAGCTCTTCTTCAGGTATACCCGCACCGGTATCTTCGACAAAGATGTGTACTTCTTTTTTCTCTTTGTCGAAGAAGTAGCCTAGTGTGATGCTTCCTTTTTGTGTAAACTTCTTTGCATTTCCCAAAAAGTTGGTGATGACTTGTGTCAGGCGCATACGGTCTATGTGTATGGTTGCGTCTTCATCAGGGAATTTCTTGATAAATTCCACCGGAGGAAGAATGATCACCTGATGAGTCTGATATACCGTTTCTACAAAGTGATGGGTGCTGCAATCTTCCCATTGAAAGGACATATTGCCGGATTCTATGCGGGACAGTTCCAATACATCATTGACCAGTTTCAACAAGAGTCTGGTATTGTTGTCAATAATGGAGGCGAATTCTTTTTTTTCCTCTTCTGAAATGTCTTCCTCGGTGGTCAACAGGTTGGAGAAGCCTACAATAGCATTGAGCGGTGTACGGATCTCGTGACTCATATTGGTGAGGAAAGATTGTTTCAATTCTGCCTGTTCCGCCAATTTGCGGGCGCGTATCAATTCCTCCTCTTTATCTTTTATTTCCTGTATATTGACCAGTAATCCGGTGATAATAGGATTTTTTTCATAGTTATGGAGGACACTGTATCTGAATTCCCACCATTGATAACCCTTATTCCCAAAATTGCAACGGTATTGTGCCGTTTTTCTTTGCTGGTGCAATATGGCGCATATGTTTTTCCTGAATTGAGCCTGTTCGTCGGGATGCACATAATTTACTATCTGCTCTATTTCCAACAGGTTTTTGGGGTAATTTATTAATTCGCAGAAAGACTGGTCGAATATGGCGTTTGTTCCATCAAAACACCAGGCATAGGTATTTCCTCCCTCCAAGGCGAGTGTTAATGCTTCATGTTCGAATCGGAGGTTTCGTAACGCTTCTTTTTTACGTCCTTTTTCCAGTATATAGATAAATATAAGATAGGCTATTCCGAGAAGGAGTGCCAAAGCCAGCAAGGTTTCTAAAAGAATGATTTGCGTTTTATATTTTTCCTTCCAGGGCATATACATGATGGTGTATTCTGCCGGAATGCTTTCCGGAGGAATCTGGTATTTCTTCAGAGCCTGCCAGTTGACCAGGTGCTGTTTGGCAGTTTGTTTCACGGCTTGGGCGGGCATGTTCCCGTTTAGTCTTTCTTTGATGCCGTCGACCATGTCACTCATTTGGGTTTCTATAGGGGTGAAGTATCCTCCCAGCATATACTCCTTCACTCCGAATCCCTCGTTGATGGTTTCAAATCCGGGATTGTCAAACAGGCTGCCAATGCGCAGAGTTGTATAATCCCGTTTGGTATAAAGGAACAATGAATATTTAAAAACACCGCTGGACAGCCACATCAAATCACGAGCAGCTACAGAATCACTGGAAAGGCGGACTATGATGGTAGAATCCAACTGGTTGTATTCATTCAGTTTTTCGTGTAAAGAATCATATTGGGTATTATCCTTGTCACTGATTGGGATGTTCAGTTTGTTGGGCAGAGCCTCCTGTCTTTGCCATTGGTGGAGGACAATATCCGACCCTTTACATTGTTCGCTCAGGTCTTTCCAGATAATCCGGTCCAGCACCGTGCGACCATTCAGGATGTGGATACGGACATTTCCCATAATACGCTCTATCATTTGGCAAGTAGTGAGATAATCGGGTTTGTCCATATAGCCTGTGATGTTGGGATGTTGTTCCAGCAACTCCCAATTGGGGTAGTTCACTCCGCTGAATACAATCGGTATCTGCCGGGTGTATGGATTTCCGCAAGCCATGAGGGAATAGGTTGCCTGATCGTCGAGTACAGCTATCAAGTCTCCGCCCCATTCGCGGATAGAGTCTGTAAAGTTAGAAATTCGTTTCTCTTCTTCTTCCGATTCGTATTTCTCGCAATCCAGATAGAAGGTACGGAGCTGGAAATCTATTTGCCGGTCTTCAAGCTCATTGACGAACAGCTGGTTTATGTTATTAGCGCCGCTATAACCTTCCTGATAGGAATGTATGAGGGCTATTTTATATTTTTGTGCATAAAGCGGATAACCCATCATAAGGGCTGTCATAAAAATAAAAAAGGCTTTATGCTTCATGTTAAACGCAAATTAAGTGAATGAGGGAACAAATATAGAAATGTTTCATTAAATTGGGAAATGATTTGCAGGAAATTATTAAAAAGAACAGGAATGAGCCGGAAAGCAACAATTCCGGTTTTGTGAAAAACAAGGGGAAAGTTTTTCAGAAAACCGGAATTGCGTATTATAAGAGAAACTACTGGTTTGTTAACTCTGTTCGGTTGTTGAATTACTTTGAGAAGCCTGACCCGAAGTGCTACTTGAGGTAGAACTTGTAGTGGGACGGTTTGATGGAGCCGCAGCTTTGGCTGTTGCCTTCACTTCCCAATGGAACGGTTCAAACTGAGTATTCTTGTCAACCCATGACGGCTTGCGGGATGCATAGATAATGAAGGGGGCAGCGACTACCACGATACATCCGATAATCAATACGGCAAACCATACGGTGTTGCTACCTACTGCAATCTGGCTGGGCGGAATGAAACTGAGCACGAATGCCAGTAAAGAACCGCAGAAACCCAAACCGCCGACAAGCCACATCAATCCGTTACCTTTACTGCCGATACGGAAAGGACGCGGAGTGCTCTTCATGTTGTAGCGCAGGTAGATGGCTCCACTAAACATCAGCAAGTACATGATGAGGTAAAGCAATACGGTGAGCTGTGATAAAATCTGATAGAAACTCTGTACGGACGGCATGACAACGAATAACAAACTGAGTAATGTTACGGCTATACCTTGTATATACAGGATGTTTTTCTGTACGCCGTTGGCATTTGATTTCTGGAAGAAAGGAGGCAAATAACCGGCTTTACCCACAGCGAAAATACCTTTTGACGGACCTGCTACCCATGTCAATACACCTGCCAGCACACCAAATGCCAATGCAATGGCAATGATAGGTGACAACCAGGAAGCATGAACATATTTGAAATAATTATCAAAACCTACCAGTAAACTCTGAGTCAGGTTGATGTCCTTTTCGGGGATAATGATACCCAATGCGAATGTACCGAGAACAAAGATGATTACGGTGATAGCAGCACCGATGAATACGGCTTTCGGATAATTCTTGGCTGGGTTTTCCATATCCTTTACGTGGATACCGCCCATTTCCATACCGGCATAGAACAAGAAGATACTGGAAGCCAATACCAGGTTGTTGAAATTGCTGAAATCGGGGAAGAAGTTACCATCAAAGTTCATCTGGCTCTGTCCGCCGGATGCGAGGTAAATCACTGCCAATACCATCAGCAAGCCTGCCGGGATAATGGTACCAACCATACCGCCCACTTTGGCAACTTTTCCTACCCAGCCCATACCTTTCAAAGAAATGAAGGTCGCCAGCCAGTAGATGATCAGAACGACTGCCAGAGAATAGTAACGGTTGGAGGCCAGTGTCATGTCATGGGCATCGCTTGTTCCGATAAATGCCAATGCCACGGCTCCGAAAGTCAATACGGTGGGATACCAGATGGTACTTTCCACCCATTGCAGGAAGATGGCGAGGAATCCCCATTTCTTTCCATAGGCTTCACCTACCCATCGGAACACACCGCCTTGCTTGTCTTGGAACATTGCCGCCAACTCTGCTGCCACAAATGAGGTTGGTATCAGGAAGACGATAGCGGCGAAAAGATAATAAAATGCCGAACTCAGCCCGTATTCGGCTTCTGCGGGTAGCCCACGTAGGGAAACAACCGCAGTCACATTCATAATTGCGAGGGTAAAAACCCCGAGCTTGACTGATTTACTAATGTTTGCCATAAAGTTTAGGTTTTAAAAAATGTATGTTTTTTGTTTACTGAGTCTATAACAACTCCTAAGAAATGATGTTTATCCGTTTAGGTTTATTAACCCGAAAGGTATGCGAAATTAAACAATCGTACCCGGAAGAGCGTTTTTAGAAAAAACAATATAATAAGTTTAGTTTATGAAAACAGCTTTCTCTTCATTCATTTACTCCCGCAGGGGGATTTATGGGATTTTGCATATATTGATCCTGTTCATGTCGCTCTTTCTGGTGATCAGTATCTCGATAGATACATTTCATAACATACCTTTCCTGAATCAGGGTTCCTATCTGAAAATTCAATTCTGGATCTGTATGTTCTTCCTGTTTGATTTCCTGCTGGAGTTTGTTCTTTCGAGAGAGAAAGGAAGATACTTTACCAGCCATTTTGTTTTCCTGCTGGTATCTATACCTTATTTAAATATTATAGATTTCTACCATATTACTTTCTCTCCCGAAATTAGTTATTTTCTGCGTTTTATCCCTTTGTTGAGGGGAGGGTATGCACTGGCCATCGTGGTGGGATGGTTATCGGGCAGTAAGGCGTCCGGATTGTTCACCTCTTATATCACGATGCTGATGGCGACGGTGTATTTCGCCAGCCTGATATTCTTTGTTCTGGAGCATAAAGTGAACCCTATGGTAACAGATTACTGGAGTGCATTATGGTGGGCATTTATGGATGTAACTACCGTAGGAAGTAATATCTACGCCGTCACCCCAACAGGAAAAATACTGTCAGTGGTACTGGCTGCTTTGGGAATGATGATGTTTCCCATCTTCACGGTTTATGTGACCAGTCTGGTGCAACAGGCCAACAAGCGGAAGGAGGAATATTATCAATCACAGCAATCGAAGCCGGCAGACACTAAATAATGCCCTGATCTTCGTCAAAAATGAGAAAAAAGCCTTATCTTCGTAGCCAATAACAAATTGCTAACCTAAATAAACAACAAGATGAAATTATTGGCTCTCTGTGCAGCGGGGATAGGCTTAATGCTGTGTGCCTCGTGTACAAACAACAAACATTTAATTAGTGATGAGGCTGAACGGGCCGCTGTTCAGCAGGATTTTGAAACACGGCGTGATACGCTGACCCAAGGGAACCTTTTCCAGGTATTTGAACAACCCATGAGTGATGAACAAAAGGAAGCAATGACTTTCCTCTACGCCTATATGCCATTGGCGGATATTGCAGATCATTCCGGTGAATTTTATCTGGAAAATGTGGACTATGCATTCAAGGCACGTGAAGAAATGCCGTGGGGAAAAGTAGTTCCCGAACGTGAATTTCGTCATTTTGTATTGCCTATCCGCGTAAACAATGAGAATCTGGATGACAGCCGTAAGGTCTTTTATGAAGAGTTGAAGGATAGAGTGAAAAACCTTTCTTTATATGATGCCGTGCTGGAAGTGAACCACTGGTGCCATGAAAAGGTGATCTATACCCCGTCTGACGGTCGTACCAGCAGCCCGCTGGCTTCAGTAAAGACGGCCTACGGACGTTGTGGTGAGGAATCTACCTTTACCGTAGCTGCTTTGCGTTCGGTCGGCATTCCTGCCCGTCAGGTATACACTCCGCGTTGGGCACACACCGATGACAATCATGCATGGGTGGAAGCATGGGTAGACGGCAAATGGTACTTCCTGGGTGCTTGTGAACCGGAACCGGTGCTGAATCTGGGTTGGTTCAATGCTCCCGCTTCACGCGGAATGCTGATGCACACCAAGGTGTTCGGACGTTATAACGGTCCCGAAGAAGTGATGTACCGCACTCCCCGTTATACGGAAATCAATGTGATTGACAATTATGCTCCGACAGCCAAAGCCAATGTGACCATAGTAGACGCAGACGGCAAACCGGTGGCTGACGCCAAAGTGGAATTTAAGGTATACAATTATGCCGAATTCTATACAGTCGCTTCCAAGCAGACGGATGCGGAAGGCAAGACTTTCCTGACTGCCGGAAAAGGCGATATGCTGGTATGGGCTTCCAAAGACGGCAAATTCGGTTATTCCAAACTCTCATTCGGAAAAGACAATGACCTGACAGTGAAACTGGACAAGACGGCCGGTGAAGCTTATACACTGGATATAGATATCGTCCCTCCGGCAGAAGGCGCCAATATGCCCGAAGTGACTCCCGAACAACGTGCGGAGAACAATCGCCGCATGGCTGAGGAAGATTCAATCCGCAATGCATATGTAGCTACTTTCATGTCGGATGAATCTGCCCGCAACTTTGCCAAAGAATACCAGTTGGATGAAGATGCCGTAGCCAAACTGTTGGTGGCATCACGTGGTAACCACGAAACCATCCGTGACTTTATGGCCCGTCTTCGCTCGGATAAATCAAAGAAGGGCGGCATTGACCTGCTTCAGCAGATTTCTGCCAAAGATCTTCGTGATGTAAGTCCCGAAGTACTGATAGACCACATGATGAACTCACACATGTGCTCCAATGCCGATTATTTCCGCAGATTTGTACGTAATCCGCGTGTGAGCAACGAAATGATAACTCCCTACAAAGGATTCTTTGAAAAAGCAGTATCCGAAAAAGACCGCGAAGCTTACCGCACTGATCCGATGAAACTGGTTGCATGGGTTGCCGAAAATATCCGTGTAGACAAAGACTGTAATCTGGGAGGTTCTCCTATTACTCCCGAAGGAGTATGGAAGGCCCGTACAGCCGATGCTCACAGCCGTGATATCTTCTTTGTATCTATGGCACGCAGCATGGGTGTTCCTGCCCGCATCGACGAAGTGACCGGTAAAGTACAGTTGATAGGTGAGGAAGGCACTATTGATGTGAACTTCGAAGCTATGGAACAAAGCAGCGCATCTACCGGCAAGTTTATTGCCCGATATACGCCGATCAAGTCTTTGTCCGATCCGAAGTATTATTCTCATTTCTCTATTTCCAGACTGACTCCTGCCGGAACTTTGAAATTGCTGAATTATGATGAAGGCGATATTGATATGGGCGGCGGTGCAACCTGGGCCAACCTGTTGAAGAATGGTACAGCACTGGATGCAGGTAACTATGTGATGGTAACCGGTACTCGTCTGGCCAACGGAGGTGTATTGTCCCAACTGACATTTTTTACCATTAATCCGGGAGAAACCACTACCGTAGACTTGGTGATGCGTGAAAGCAAAGATGATATTCAGGTGATTGGCAACTTCAACTCTGAATCTACGTTTAAACCTGTTGATAGCGATGAACTGAAGTCTGTTCTTGCTACTACCGGACGTGGTTACTATATTGTAGCCGTACTGGGAGCCGGACAAGAACCTACCAACCATGCTTTGCGCGATATTGCCGCATTGGGTAAGGATTTTGATGAATGGGGCAGAGGGATAGTGCTGTTGTTCCCCAACGAAGAACAGTATAAGAAGTTCCGTCCGCAGGAATTTCCTGGACTGCCTTCAACCATTACTTACGGTATTGATGTGGATGGTTCCATCCAAAAGCAGATTGCTGAGGGTATGAAGTTGTCCAACAAGACTATCCTGCCTATGTTTATCGTTGGCGATACCTTTAACCGGGTAGTATTCGTATCACAAGGATATACCATCGGCTTGGGTGAACAATTGATGAAGGTGATACATAAATTGTAGAATCTCCACTGGCGATAGCCGTTAGGTGAAGGATAAATAAAAAAACGGGAATATTCAGATTTGTATTCTGAATATTCCCGTTTTAATTTTGAATATACATATCAGCAGCCCTGACTATTCCCATCGACCGCCATAACTATTCATGCGTTTATGACTTATTGATTACTTATCGTCATCCAAATCATCCTCATCCTCATCCCATTCATCTTCTTTCTTTGTCTTCTTGGAGTTGAGGCTTTTGTTTTTCTTTTCCAGTGCCTTGTCATTTTCATCTTTCATTGCCAGTTCTGATAATGCAGCTTTTACTTTTTCAGGATCAGTAACGTCAGTGAGATACTCTTCTATTTTCACGGTACCACCCATTGATACTTTTGAGTTACGGTAAATCATGCCGCTTTCTACCGCACTGCGTCCTGAGAAGTGAAATTCGGAAGTACCGGTTTCCTCGGCAATCTTGCGGATATTTCCGGCATTTACCCCACATCCCGGCATGATGATAATTCTTCCGTCAGCCTGTTCCACCAGTTCTTTAAGCAGAGAAATTCCCTTCTCGGCGGTAACTTCCTGTCCGGAAGTCAGGATACGGTCAATACCCAGTCCGATGATTTGCTCCAGCGCCTCTTTGGGGTTGCTGCACATATCAAAAGCGCGGTGAAAGGTAACACTCATTTCGCCTACGCCGTTCATCAGTTTCTGCATAAGGGGCACATCCACATTGCCCTCGGCGGTGAGACATCCGAATACTACGCCGTCTGCACCCAGCTGGCGTGCCACTTTAATATCATGCAACATGATTTCTTGCTCGATAGGAGAATATAGGAAATCTCCGCCACGGGGACGGATAATGACATGCAATTTTGTTTGGTTCAATAATTGGCGAGCCATACGGATCTCACCAAAAGATGGGGTTGTTCCGCCTTCCGGAATACCTGCACACAATTCTACACGATAAGCACCGGCTTGTTGTGCCTTCACAGCACTTTCCACGGAGTTGGCGCAAATCTCAATTTTTGATTTGTTACTCATAAAGTTATTTAATAATTAATTCAATCACATAATCAACGTCATCGGGCACTTTGGGCAGTTTTAGCAATACTCCTTCGCTATCCTGTTTGAAGGAGATGGGAGCCTTGTCTGCAAATTGTACGGCCTTTTTCACTTTTGCCGTCATAGGTATATAGAGTCCGTTGTCTTTCAAATCCAGAATGTGGATAAACAACCGGTCGCCTTTACGGGTGGACACGCCCCAGGTATGAGGGGTGACATCTCCGCCACGGGTGCCATAAATGGTTTCTCCGTAGGTATTCATCCATTCGCCCACTTCTTTCAGTCGTTCTACTGCGGTTTCCGGAAGTTCGCCATTGGGTTGCGGACCGATGTTCATCAATAAGTTTGCATTTTTGCCGGCTGCGCGTACCAGATAGTGGATTAACGCTTTGGGCGATTTATAGTTCTGGTCTTCAATTCTATATCCCCACATCCCGTTCATTGTTTCGCAAGTTTCCAAGGGGAGTGCGCTTACGGACTGTCCTGAATATCCTGCCTTGTTTTCGCCGGGAAGGTCGCGCTCGAATACTTGGAGATCCTCACCGGCATACGGGCTGCGGTGGTGGTTGTTTGCTACCAGACAGCCGGGGTGCAGCCGATGGATCAATTGGTATTGTTCGGCCAGTTGCCAGTCAAAAGTTTCGGGCTGGTCCCATAATCCGTCAAACCAGATAGCACCCACCGGACCGTAGTTGGTTAACAGTTCGGTCAACTGGTTGTTCATGAATTGATAATAACTTTTCCAGTCACCGTGTCCTTCGGGACGACCGGTTCCACGGCCTGTATTGCCTTGCGGATAGTCATCGCGGCGCCAGTCCAGATGTGAATAATAGAAATGAAGTTTGATACCTTGTTTCTGACATTCGTCTGCCAGTTCTTTCAAAACATCTCTTTTAAAGGGAGTGGCATCTACGATATTGAAATCGGACCACTGGGTATGGAACATGGAGAAACCATCGTGATGACGGCTGGTGATGCAGATATACTTTGCGCCGGAGGCCTTGATGGCAGATACCCACCGGGCGGCGTCGAATTGTGACGGGTAGAAGCCTGAAGCTAGTTTGGCATATTCCTGCCGGTTGATGTTATGGGTATTCATATACCATTCACCTTGTGCCGGCATGCTGTAAATGCCCCAGTGCAGGAAGATTCCGAATTTGTTGTCCTGAAATTCCTGACGGGATTTCAGGTTCTCCGGAGCAGGGTTATAACTCTTTTCGGGGGATTGTGCAAAGGCCAAACTGCCTGTCATAAGGAGAAGTGCCGCACTTAAACCTATTTTACGAATGACTTTGTTCTTCATAATATTATGAAATTATGTGTGCAAAGATAGGCATAATGTAAGAGTGTGAGAAATTTTTAGCGGAAAAAATTTTTAGTTAAAAAGCCGGTACTTCTCCCGGAGTGAGAGAAATATCGGCTTTTCTGTCGGAATGAAATAGATTATTGTACGTGGATGCGATGCCCGTTGAATACGTTCATGCCCAGTTTGTTCATAATATACTTGATGGCAAGCTGCGCTTTTACGGAGTTGCCGGCATCATCCAAAGGAGGAGCGAAGGCCGAAATGCCCATTACGCCCGGCATCACACCCATGACACCCCCTCCTACGCCTGTCTTGGCAGGAATTCCTGAAGTATAAAGCCAGTCACCCGTGTGCTGATAGAAACCCACGGTAGCTATCATGGAAGTGATTTTCGGTGCAAGGGCTTTGTCGAATACTTGTTTGTTGGTATTCGGGTTCAATCCTTCGTTGGCGATGGTGGCTCCGCAGATGGACAATTGTTCGGCTGTGATACCCATGGAACACTGGCGGGTGTAGAGATCAAGCGACATATCGGGATCATCATAGATGCGGTTATAATTTTTCAAAAGCCACGCGATAGAACGATTGTTGAAATTTGTTGCCGACTCTGATTTGTACAATTCGTCAATCAGTTGCGGGGCACTGCCGCAAAGTTCGGTCATATTGTCTACGATAGCTTTCCATTTGGCATTGCTGTTGCCTACAGGCTGTACCATACTGTCGGCTGAGATAGCACCGGCATTGACCAATGGGGTGGAAGGGTGGTCGTTTTCCAACAGGATAGCCATGATGGAATTGAACGGCAGTCCGGTAGCATCCGCACCAATCATTTCGAGTACTTTCTGAGCACCGTATTGGCGGAGGACCAAAATGGCAGTCAATACCTTGGAAACGGATTCAATACCAAACTTGTATTGTGAATCACCCAGTTGGATGACTTCACCGTTCATCAGGCAGATGCTGATTCCAAACAGTTTGGAATCAATGTTTGCCAGATAAGGGATGTAGTTGGCATTCTTACCGTCTGTATTGTCTTTGTACAGATTGTAAGCCTCTTGTGCGGCATCCTTTATTTGTTGAGTAGTTATAGTTCTTTCCATAAATTAATTCGGTTGTAGTAACCATTCACCGTAGGGGCGGATTGAATCTGCCCGATAACTCTCTGAATAGAGTATTCGTGTATGTATTCGGGCGGAAGCATTCCGCCCCTACAGTAGATGGTTACGTTGTTGTTATCTATGTTTATTTCTTGGCAGCATTACTATGCGCATTGTGAGTAAACACAGTACCCTTTACAGCCACGTTCTTGTCTTGGGCAATACGGGTAGGAGTGGGATATTCCAGTTTTTCAAATTCGGTGATGGCATTCTTGATATCGTTCAACAGCATGTCTGCCATGTCACGGCTGAATCCCTGACGTACCACAATACGCATAACCACATAATTCTGAATGTTTTCAGGCAACGTATAAGCCGGAACCATCCAACCGCTTTGTTGCAATTTAGCCTGCAAATCGTAGAGAGTCCATTTGGCATTCTTGGCATATTCGGGTTTCATGTACCATATAAACAACGGGTTCACTACGTTGTTGCTGTAGTTTACAAACGGAGCCATCTTGGCGATTTCGCCGTGCAGATAGTTGGTGATTTCCATAGAATTGTACTGGATAGCTTTGTATCCTTCGAATCCCAGACGGATAAACTGGTAGTACTGTCCCAAAATCTGTGCGGCAGGACGGCTGAAGTTCAGACCTACCTGAGTAATGTTTGCTCCTAGATAGTTTACACTGAATGACATGGCATCCGGCAAGTATTTCTTGTCTTTCCATACCACCCATCCCAGGCCCGGATAAACCAATCCGAACTTGTGACCGGAAGTGCTGATAGAAAGAACCCATTTCAAACGGAAATCCCATTTCGTGTCGGGGTTGAGGAACGGCAGGATGAAACCACCGGTTGCAGCATCTACGTGGATAGGAATATCATAACCGGTCTTGGCGTTGTATGCGTCCAATGCTTTGTCCAAAGCTTCAACATCGTCATTCAGGCCTGTCCATGTCACGCCTTGGATAGGAACGATACAGATAGTGTTTTCGTCACACATCTTCAGTGCCTGTTCAGGATCTAGTGTCGTCTTTTCCAGAGTCAGAGGCACCTGGCGCATTTCAATTTGCCAAAGTTGGGCGAATTTTTCCCAAACAACCTGGAAGCCGCTTGAAATAACAAAGTTAGGTTTGTCAGTCGGTTTGCCTTGAGCTTTACGTCTGTCTCTCCAGCGCAACCAGGCAGCTACACCACCCAGCATACATGCTTCACTGGAACCGATAGCCAGTGCTCCGGCTTTCCATTTTGCCTGTTCGGGTGAATTCCACAGATTGGCCATGATGTTGATACATTTGGCATTCATCACAGCGATACGCGGGTACTCTGTTTCATCAATGTAGTTGATGTTGATAGCTTCGTTCATCAATTTGGTGGCATAGTCATCCATGTAGGTGGTAACGAAAGTAGCCAGATTAAGACGAGGTTGAGTTTGAGCGAATGTTTCATCTTTGACCATCTGATAAGCAATCTGCGGAGTGGTGGGTTCCATAGGAATAGTGTCTACCGGAGCCGGTTGCAGCATTTCGTTTGAACCAAACACGGCTGTTTTTGCATCACCGTCTCTCAAATCACAATTACAATCTTTCATTTTACTTAAAGTTTAGGTTAGTAATACAATGAAGAACGTGGGAGTTTCCCGCGTTTTTATCCCTCAACAGGAGGTTTGGAGAAAAGTTTCTCGATTTTATGTTTTTTAATTTATGGTAACCGGCGGGGAAGTTCCTTTCTTGTCCCATACGGTTTTGAATCAATCATTGTTGGAAACCATCCACCGTAGGGGCGGGGTCTGCCCGCCCGAAAGCATATAGAATGTGTATTTGTGGATGCATTCGGGCGGGCAAACCCCGCCCCTACGGTGGATGGGAACGTGATTCATTTTCGAATGGTTTTGAACTTATTCTTTTACACTTTGTTTCTATCACAATCTAAACCAATTCCATTATGAAAGTACAAACGGGGCAGGGGACTATTCCCCTCATTACTTTAATAGGTATATTTTCTATCTCGGCGCTCAATGCATTGCCGGGACTGGCGGTATCACCCATCTTGGGAGATTTGAATAAAATCTTTCCGTCTGCCACAGATCTGGAAATCCAGATGCTGTCTTCACTGCCATCGCTTCTTATCATTCCCTTTATCCTGTTATCGGGCAAACTGACAGAGAAAGTGAACAACCTCCTGTTGCTGCAAATCGGACTGACCATCTTCGGGGTGAGCGGTATCCTTTATCTGCTTTCCAATAAAATGTGGCAACTGATAGCCATCAGTGCCATGCTGGGAGTAGGATCGGGATTGATTGTTCCTCTATCAACCGGATTGATATCCCGTTATTTTGTGGGGAGTTACCGGACGAAGCAATTCGGTTACAGCTCCGCCGTTACCAATATTACCCTGGTGGCAGCCACTACACTAACCGGCTACCTGGCGGAAGTAAACTGGCATCTGCCTTTCCTGGTTTATCTGTTTCCATTTGTCTCCATATACCTTACTTATTATCTGAAGAAAGACCTCTCCAACTACCATCCTAAAGATGATGTTCCTGCCGCTGCTGCAACGGTGATGGGGAAACGGGGCATCAACGTAAAGGCTTTGGTCAAGTTGATGGCTTTTTACGGACTGGCTACCTATTTGGTGATTATTATCAGTTTCAATCTTCCTTTCCTGATGGAAGAGTACGGACTTTCCAGCGGCAGGGCGGGTATCTTGATATCTTTGTTCTTTCTTGCTATCATGGCCCCTGGTTTTGTACTGAACAAAATAGTGCAGGTACTGGGCCGTCGTATCTATATGGTATGTTTGTTGCTGATTGCTTGTGGCATGGGGCTTATTCTGATCAGCCGTTCCGAGATACTGATAGCTTTGGGATGTATCCTGAACGGGTTGTCATACGGTATCATTCAGCCGTTGATTTATGATAAGACGTCTGATGTGGCTGTACCTCACAAAGTGACGCTGGCACTTGCTTTTGTCATGGCAATGAACTATGTGGCTATTCTGCTTTGTCCGTTTATAGTAGATGCCTTCCAGAATCTGTTCCATTCTCATTCACAGACATTTGCTTTCTGGCTTAATCTGATGGTAGCCCTGATGGCTATGTTTGTTGTGATGAAACAGGAAAAACTGAAATTGTAAGAAAGGTAAGTTGATTACGATTTTTGATTGCGGTCCGAACTACCTTCTGCCACCACTGGATGACTTGAAGCGCGCTTCCGTATCATGAAACCTTTTTTACCGTATGGTTAAGCCTTTTTGAATGATTGTGTGCTATCATTTGAGGAAACGGATGCTCAGGTGCTGAACAGTATCGATTCTTCCTCTACCAATCCTATTCCGGTGATTTATCAGAGTGGATATCTCACTATCAAGGGATATGACAATCGTTTTGGTATTTATAAGCTGGGCTTTCCCAATAAGGAGGTTGAGGAGAGGTTTGTCCACTTTCTGTTGCCCTATTATGCAAAGGTGAGCAAGGTAGATTCTCCTTTTGAAATTCAGAAATTTGTACGCGAAGTGGAGTCCGGAGATTATGACTCTTTCTTCCGGTGATGGCTTAAATCTGCTAAAAATAAATATACTTCATAAGTTTTGAACCAAAAAGCTGTTTGGAGGGTTATATACCCATGTAATAACAGAATGAAGTATGAACAAACAAGTTGAAGCAAACCTTAGCATGATTGTCTCCAAAGCGTTGGGAGGCTTTAATATGAACGCATTGAAATACCTTTTACCTCTGTGGATATCTCCTGTGACGGGTGTAACTTTCCGTCTGGTGTTTGGAGCGGCGGCATTTTGGCTTATTGATATATTTTGCAAACCCGAAGATTCCACTACCCGTCAAAAGTGGCAGCTTTTTATCTTAGGGGCTTTGGGCATTTATGGATATATGTTTTTTTATCTGTTGGGCATCAGTAAGACCACTCCTGTTTCCAGTTCCATCTTTGTCAGTTTGGAGCCTATATGGGTATTCATTATCGCTGTATTGTTTTATAAGGAAAAAGTAACTTGGATGAAGATTCTGGGTATCGGCATGGGATTGGGGGGAGCCATTCTCTGCATCTCTACCCAAGGCAGTGACGATCTTGCTTCCAATGCTCCTTTGGGGAATTTCATGTGTCTGGTCAGTTCGCTTGTTTATGCCATTTACCTTGTTTTCAGTAACCGTTTGCTGAAAGGGGTGGGAGACATGACCATGCTGAAATATACCTTTCTGGGCGCAGCCGTTATGTCTGTCATAGTCAATGCTATTTATGGCTTTGATGCTCCTGTGCTGAGAATGTCGCTTTTCTCTACTCCTGTGCTGGTGTTGCTTTTTGTCCTGATATTCCCTACCACCATCAGTTATCTGTTGCTCCCTATCGGACTGAAATATCTGAAAACTACGTTGGTGGCCATCTACGGATATTTGATTCTGATTGTTGCCACGGTGACCTCTTTTATTTTAGGGCAGGATCGTTTTTCATGGACGCAATTGGGGGCAATTATTCTTATTTGTGCCAGTGTATATCTGGTGGAGGTGGCTGAAAGTAAGGGTAAAAACAAGCTTTCGGCAAAACCATGACCGGGATACAGTAAAAAAAGATCAGGCGTCGCGAGATTGATTTATCTCCGTGTCTGATGCAATGTGCCATACCGGCAAATAGAATTGTAATAAGGGCGCAAGGGTACAACTTTGCTTCGAAAATGGATAGATAAATCAATTTTATTTGTAGCTTTGCACCCGATAAAAAAACAAGAGTGTTATACCTATGCTACAATTAGATGCAATATACAAAGCTGCGCATGTCCTGAAAGAGGTCATCCGCCGTACGGATTTGATTTATGCTCCTCAGATAAATCCTGAGAGCACAATTTATCTGAAACCCGAAAACCTGCAATTCACAGGCTCGTTTAAAGTGCGTGGCGCTTACTACAAGATTTCCCAGTTGTCCGATGAAGAAAAGGCGAGAGGCGTGATAGCCTGTTCTGCCGGAAATCATGCGCAGGGGGTGGCATTGGCTGCAACCAAATGCGGCATCAAGTCACTGATCTGCCTGCCCGAAGGGGCGCCTATCTCCAAGGTTGAGGCTACCAAGCATCATGGTGCGGAAGTTTGCCTGGTTCCGGGAGTCTATGATGATGCTTATCAGAAGGCTTTGCAGCTGCGTGACGAGAATGGATACACGTTTGTCCACCCTTTTGATGACGAAAACGTGATAGCCGGACAAGGTACTATCGGACTGGAATTGCTGGAAGAAATGCCGGATGTGGAGGTAGTCATTGTTCCCGTTGGTGGGGGCGGACTGATTTCGGGAGTAGCCTATGCGTTGAAATCTCTGAAACCGTCTGTCAAAGTATATGGTGTGCAGGCGTTGGGAGCGGCCAGTATGGCAAATTCCATTCTTCATTCGCGCATTGAGCGTCTTCACTCCGTTTCCACTTTTGCCGATGGAATCGCGGTAAAAGAGCCGGGAACGAATACTTTTGACTTGGTCAATCAGTATGTGGACGGTATTGTGACCGTGACCGAAGATGAAATTGCCGCAGCCATACTGGCACTGATAGAACGCCAGCGGATTGTTGCGGAAGGAGCGGGAGCAGTGTCCGTTGCCGCAGCTATGTTTAATAAAGTTCCGGTCAAAGGAAAGAAAACCGTTTGTGTGGTATCCGGTGGCAATATTGATGTGACAATACTGAGTCGTGTCATCAGCCGCGGTATGGCGAAGTCAGGACGTACCTATGCGGTTACTTTGGACTTGGTGGACAAACCGGGACAGCTGCTGGGTGTCAGCCAAATTGTTGCCGGGCAGGGAGGAAATGTAATTTCCGTGCATCACGAGCGAAATAGTGAGAGTGCAGACGTCACCGGATGTGCCCTTCGTGTCGTTATGGAAACCAGAAATGAGGAACATATAGCATCCATTCGTCAAAAACTATTGGATGCCGGCTATGTGATAATGAAATAAATTATATACTTTACAAGTAGAAAGGGAGGAAATTCATATTTCCCTCCCTTTGTTGCTTATAATTTTAATTTCTCCACACAAAAAATCGATTTTTATAGTGAAAATATCATTTTATACTTCTTAGAATCCAATTAAAGTCGTACATTTGCCGCAGTTTTGTAATGTAGAGTTTGCAAAAATGGCCGATATAATCAAACATCGTGGTATTGTGGAAAACATCAAAGGTTCTCATGTGCAAGTGAGAATCGTACAGACTTCTGCCTGTTCGGCTTGTAGTGTGAAAGGTCACTGCAATGCATCTGAAAGCAAAGAAAAACTAATTGATGTTTTTGACGTGAAAGCATCTTCTTACCGGATAGGTGAGGAGGTGATGCTGTATGGTACTACTTCTATGGGGATGCAAGCCGTATGGCTGGCTTTTGGCGTCCCTTTTTTGGTATTGCTGATTACTTTATTCGTCGCTATGCGTCTTACGAATGGTGATGAGTTGAAGTCGGCACTCATTGCCTTGTTAGCCTTAGTTCCCTATTACCTTATTATATATGTATGCAGGAATAAACTGAGCAAGAAGTTCTCATTTACACTTGAACCAATAAAAAATAATTAATAAATAACTAACTAAAACTTATGGATTTAATACTGGTTGCAGTAATTTCGTTGGGAGCGATTGGCTTGATTGCCGCGGTGATCTTGTATGCCGCTTCCAAGAAGTTTGCTGTGTATGAAGATCCGCGAATTGCCAAGGTGAACGAAGTGCTTCCCCAGGCGAATTGCGGTGGATGTGGTTATCCCGGTTGCTCCGGTTTTGCGGGTGCCTGTGTAAAGGCTGCCGATGCCGGTTCGCTGGAGGGTAAATTATGTCCGGTTGGTGGCGCTCCGGTTATGGAGAAAGTTGCTGCCATTTTAGGATTGGAAGCCGTTGCTGCCGAACCGAAAGTTGCGGTAGTAAGGTGTAACGGCAGTTGTGAAAATCGTCCTCGTACTGCTCAGTATGACGGAGCCCGATCATGTGCCATCGCTCATGCCACTTCGGGTGGTGAAACCGGTTGTACATTCGGCTGTCTGGGCTGCGGTGATTGTGTGGAAGTATGTCAGTTTGATGCCATTCACATGAACCCCGAAACCGGTCTTCCGGAAGTAGACGAAGAAAAATGCACGGCTTGTGGTGCTTGTAGCAAGGCTTGTCCGCGCAAGATTATTGAAATCCGTCCGAAAGGCAAGAACAACCGCCGCGTAGTGGTGATGTGTGTGAACAAGGACAAGGGAGCTATCGCCAACAAGGCTTGTAAAGCAAGTTGTATAGGTTGCGGTAAGTGTGTGAAAGTCTGTCCGTTCGAAGCAATCACGCTGGAAAACAACCTGGCATACATTGACCCGGCTAAGTGTAAGTCTTGTCGCAAGTGTGAACCGGAATGTCCGAAGGGGGCTATACAGGCTATCAATTTCCCGCCACGCAAACCGAAGGTTGAAGCGCCGGTTGGTGAAGTTGCTACAAAACCTGTTGCAAAAGTTGAAATTCCGAAAGTGGAAGCTGTGAAAACTGAGGCTCCTAGGGCGGAAGCATAATCATATTCAAAGTAAGTAAAAATAAAAAAAGATATAACAGTGAAGACATTTAGAATTGGTGGAGTACATCCAGCAGAAAATAAATTGTCAGCAGGCAAAGCTATCGAGACCCTTGCACTTCCTAAGCAGGCGGTATTTCCTTTGTCACAGCATATCGGTGCTCCTGCTACTGCCATTGTGAAAAAAGGCGATGTGGTGAAGGTAGGTACGAAGATTGCTGAGGCGGGTGGCTTTGTTTCAGCAGCCATCTTCTCGTCTGTATCCGGTAAAGTAAACAAGGTGGATGCTGTGATCGACGCAAGCGGCTACCGCAAGCCGGCCATCTTTATTGACGTGGACGGTGATGAATGGGAAGAATCAATAGACCGCAGTTCGACATTGGTAAAAGAGTGTGCTTTCACACCCGAAGAAATCGTTGCTAAAGTAAAAAATGCAGGTGTAGTAGGTATGGGGGGCGCTTGTTTCCCCACTCACGTGAAACTTTCCCCTCCTCCGGGCTGCAAGGCAGAATGTGTCATCATCAACGCTGTGGAGTGTGAGCCTTACCTCACTGCCGACCATCGTCTGATGTTGGAAAAGGCAGACGAAGTGCTGGTAGGCGTAAGCATCTTGATGAAAGGGGCAAAAGTAACAAAAGGGTATATCGGTATTGAAAATAATAAGCCGGATGCTATTAAGTTGATGACTGAAAAGGCGGCTCAATATCCCGGCATCGAAGTGGTTCCTTTGCAAGTGAAATATCCGCAAGGTGGTGAAAAACAGCTGATTGATGCTGTGATTAACCGTCAGGTTCCTGCTCCTCCCGCTATTCCTATCAATGTAGGTGCGGTGGTTCAGAATGTAGGTACTGCATTTGCCGTTTATGAAGCCGTGCAGAAAAACAAGCCTCTGTTTGAGCGTATTGTGACTGTTACCGGTAAGTCTGTCAAGAACCCGTCCAATTTCCTTACCCGTATGGGAACTCCGATGAGCCAGCTGATTGATGCGGCAGGCGGTCTGCCCGAAGATACCGGAAAGGTGATTGGCGGTGGTCCGATGATGGGTAAGGCGCTGGTTAATACGGAAGTTCCTATCTGCAAAGGTAGCTCGGGCGTATTGATTATGAACGATAAGGAAGCTGCCCGTGCGGAAGAAAGTCCTTGTATCCGCTGTGCCAAGTGCGTCAGCGTATGTCCTATGGGGCTGGAACCTTTCTTATTGGCGACACTTTCGGCTCACAAAGATTGGGAGAGAGTAGAAAAAGAAGATGTAATGTCGTGCATCGAGTGCGGTTCGTGTCAGTTTACATGTCCGTCTCATCGTTATTTGCTGGACTATATCCGTTTGGGTAAGGGCACAGTAGGCGGTATTATCCGTGCACGTAATGCTAAAAAATAATTCGACAAAATAGTATGGCTAATAAATTTATAGTATCATTATCGCCCCACGTCCATAGCGGTGACAGCGTACAAAAGAATATGTACGGTGTGCTCATCGCGTTGATACCTGCGTTGCTGGTGTCATTCTATATGTTCGGGCTGGGCGCCGTGGTGGTAACCTTGACCTCGGTTGCTGCCTGTGTATTCTTCGAATGGGCGATTACCAAGTTTGTTTTGAAGAGAGAACGCTCTACCATCTGTGATGGTTCGGCAGTTATTACCGGTGTGTTGCTGGCATTCAATCTGCCCTCTAACCTGCCGCTTTGGATTATTATTATTGGTGCACTGGTGGCAATTGGTGTGGGCAAGATGACTTTTGGCGGACTCGGTTGTAATCCTTTCAACCCTGCACTGGTAGGTCGTATCTTCCTGTTGATTTCTTTCCCCGTGCAGATGACTTCATGGCCTAATGTTCAGCAGTGGGCCAGCTATACAGATGCTGAAACGGGTGCTACTCCGCTGGCATTGATGAAGATGGCTGTAAAGGGCGATGTAAATGCTTTGGCCCAGTTGCCCGATACCTTGAGCCTGTTCCTGGGTAATAATGCGGGTTCATTGGGCGAGGTGAGTGCATTGGCATTGTTGCTTGGTTTACTATATATGTTATGGAAGAAGATAATTTCCTGGCATATTCCTGTATCTATCCTGGTAACTGTATTTGTATGTGCAGGACTGATGCATCTGGTTGATCCGGTTGCTTTTGCTTCTCCGTTGACACACTTGTTTACAGGTGGTTTGATGCTGGGTGCTATTTTTATGGCAACGGATTATGTTACTTCGCCTATGACTCATAAAGGTATGATTATTTACGGGGTGGCTATCGGTTTTCTGACCATTGTTATCCGTTTGTTCGGTGCATATCCCGAAGGTATGTCTTTCGCTATATTCATAATGAATGCATTCACTCCGTTAATCAATACTTATTGTAAACCTAAAAGATTCGGGGAGGTAGTGAAGAAATGAAAAAGCTAGAATCATCTTTGAAGAACATGGTTATCGTACTGACAGGCGTAACCGTGGTGGCCGGAGCATTGCTAGGTTATGTGAATGAGTTGACTAAGGAACCTATAGCACAGGCTAATGCGAAGGCTTTGAGTGATGCCATTGCTATCGTAGTCCCGGGATTCGACAATAATCCTGCCGAAGCTCCTGAGACAATAGAATTGGAAGGCGCTACCTATAAGATATATAAAGCGACCAAAGGCGGAGAATTTATCGGTGCAGCCGTAGAGTCTTCAGCAAATGGATTTGGTGGTGCGTTGAATGTTCTGGTAGGTTTCGATAAGGAGGGTAACATTATTGACTACTCTTTGTTGAGTCATGCAGAAACTCCGGGATTAGGCTCGAAAGCAGCCGATTGGTTTAAGAAAGGCGGCAAAGGCGATATTACCGGTATGAATCCGGGGGATAAAGCATTGATTGTAAGTAAGGATGGTGGACAGGTGGATGCCATTACCGCTTCTACCATTACTTCACGTGCATTCCTACAAGCGGTGAACAATGCTTATGCAGCCTATAGCGGTCAGCATGTGGACGGTGCCAGCGGTGCAACGCAACAGGTGTCCGAAACTGCTGCCGGTGATGCCAAAGCTTGTGAAACTCCATGTGGGGGAACTCAGGATTGTTGTGGAAAAGCTTGTGATTCTACTGCTTGCAAGACTGCTTGCGGTGATAAATGTGACTCTGCTAACTGCAACAAGGCTGACTGTAAGAAAGCCAATTGTGATAAGGCTAACTGCGACAAGGCAAACTGCAAAAAAGCAGAATGCCCCAAGCAAGATTGTAAAAACAAAAAATAAGGAAGGAGCAGACTATGAATAATTTTAAAGTAATGATGAACGGGATTGTTAAAGAGAATCCTACGTTTGTACTCCTTTTGGGTATGTGTCCTACATTGGGAACCACTTCTTCGGCCATCAACGGTATGGGTATGGGGCTGGCGACCATGTTTGTGTTGATTTGTTCGAATGTCGTAATCTCGTCTATCAAGAATCTGATACCTGATATGGTGCGTATTCCTGCATTTATTGTGGTTATTGCATCATTCGTAACCTTGTTGCAGATGATTATGCAGGCTTATGTACCGGCACTTTATGCTACATTGGGATTGTTCATCCCGTTGATTGTAGTAAACTGTATCCTGTTGGGACGTGCCGAAGCGTTTGCTGCAAAGAACGGTCCTGTTCCCTCATTCTTTGACGGACTGGGTATGGGACTCGGATTCACTCTTGCATTGACTATCCTTGGTGGTGTACGTGAATTTCTCGGTACAGGCAAGCTGTTTGATATTGCTATCATGCCGGAGCAATACGGAATGTTGATTTTCGTTCTCGCACCGGGAGCCTTCATTGCATTGGGTTACCTCATTGCGATTGTGAATAAACTGAAGAAAGCATAACCCGTAAAAAGTAAGAATATGGAATATATATTGATATTTATCACCGCTATATTTGTGAACAACATTGTGTTGTCACAATTCCTGGGTATCTGCCCGTTCCTCGGTGTATCCAAGAAAGTTGAGACAGCTACGGGTATGGGAGCGGCTGTTGCATTCGTGCTTACCATCGCTACCATCGTTACCTACCTTATCCAGAAATTTGTGCTCGATGCTTTCGGACTGGAGTATTTGCAGACCATTGCCTTTATCCTTGTCATTGCAGCATTGGTACAAATGGTGGAAATCATTCTGAAGAAAGTATCTCCCGCTCTTTATCAGGCATTGGGAGTATTCCTTCCGTTGATTACCACTAACTGCTGTATTCTGGGTGTGGCTATCCTGGTTATTCAGAAAGACTTTGATTTGTTGACCGGAGTGGTTTATGCCTTCTCGACAGCCATTGGTTTTGCTTTGGCTATGGTATTGTTTGCCGGTATCCGCGAACAATTGAGCCTGGTGAATATTCCGAAAGGAATGCAGGGAATGGCTATCGCACTCGTCACTGCCGGTCTGCTGGCAATGGCTTTTATGGGATTTTCGGGTGTAGACAAAGGTTTGGGTGTCTTATTTGGAATAGAGTAGTTCATTTCATCATCAAAATAAGCCGATTCAGAAGTCCGGAGCACTGCTTCGGACTTTTTTATTAGAAAGAAATCTACTATTCTTACCTGTAAATTCAATTTTTATGCTTATTTTTGCATTAGAATTAATAGAGAGATTAAATGGCTATGACCTTGATTGTACTTGCGGCCACTATGGGGAATAAATATGGTGGGCTGAAACAGCTGGAGGGAATAGGTCCTAATGGCGAAACAATATTAGATTTTTCCATATATGATGCCGTAAGAGTCGGATTTAATAAAATAGTATTTGTCATAAGCAGACATTTTGAACAAGAATTCAAGAAACTGGTATCAGGCAAATACGAACATGTGGTAGAAGTGGAGTATGTTTATCAGGATGTTGAAACGATTCCCGAAGAAAAACGTAATCCAAAGCGCAAATCGCTGTACGGTTCGGTAAGAGCTGTCCTGATGGGAGAAGAGTTGATAGACTCTCCATTTGGTGTGATAAATGCGGTGAACTTTTACCAAAGAGAGAGCTTTGAATTATTATATAGTAATCTGGTAACACTGAACGAAGCTAACTACCATAGTTTCAATGTTTGCTACAGACTGAGAAATGTACTGGCAGAGAGCGGAGGGGTGACCCGTGGAATTTGTGAGGTGGATGAGAAAGGATATCTGTTATCCGTTACTGACCGCGTAGGTGTGGAGCGTATAAGTGGAAATCCGATGTATCCCAACGAGTTGCACAAATGGGTGGCTTTGGATGACAACAGCTTGGTTTCTATGAATATGTGGGGCTTTACCCCCAATATATTTTGTGAAATGAAACAGGCATTCAATAAGTTTATAGATGAGAATGGAATGGATATGAAAGCTCATTATTCTATTCCGGCTTTTATGAACGAGCGTATTGCCCAAGGAGTTGAAGTGAAGGTGGTCGAAACACCTGCCAGATGGATGGGACTGGTGTCACATGATGACAAAATACAGGTTCTTCTCCGCATCAATGATATGATACGAAAAGGAATATACCCATCGAAGTTGTTTTGAACCTATTAAAAAACGACAGAATATAAGTATTATGAAAGAAAGAATTTTAGTAACAGGAGGAACCGGGTATATCGGTTCTCACACGGTGGTAGAGTTGCAGAATAGCGGTTACGACGTAGTGATAGTGGACAATTTGTCCAACTCAAGCGCCGATGTGGTAGATAATATCGAAAAGGTTTCAGGAATCCGTCCTGCATTTGAAAAGCTGGATTGCTTGGATTATGAGGGAATGGACAAGCTGTTTACTAAATATCCGGGTATAAAGGGTATTATTCACTTTGCAGCCAGCAAAGCTGTAGGTGAATCAGTACAAAAACCCTTGTTGTATTATCGCAATAATCTGGTTTCATTGATTAACTTGCTGGAGTTGATGCCGAAACATGGAGTAGAAGGCATTATCTTTTCATCATCATGCACAGTGTACGGTCAGCCGGACCCCGAAAACTTGCCTGTAACTGAAAAGGCTCCGATTAAGAAAGCCGAATCACCTTATGGTAATACTAAGCAAATTAATGAAGAGATTATTCGTGATACAGTAGCTTCCGGTTCACCTATCCATGCCATCATGTTGCGCTACTTCAATCCTATTGGTGCGCATCCCACTGCTTTGATCGGTGAATTGCCTAATGGTGTTCCGCAGAATCTGTTGCCATATGTCACTCAGACAGCTATGGGTATCCGTGAAAAGCTAAGTGTATTTGGTGATGATTATGATACACCGGACGGTTCATGTATCCGTGATTATATTTATGTAGTCGATTTAGCAAAGGCGCACGTTATTGCTATGGACCGCATCCTGAACAATAAGCAGAAGGATAAGGTGGAAGTATTCAATATTGGTACCGGCAATGGAGTTTCTGTACTGGAATTAATTAGAACATTTGAAAAAGCAACCGGTGAGAAACTTAATTATCAGATTGTTGGCCGTCGTGCCGGAGATATTGAAAAGGTATGGGCTAATCCGGACTTTGCTAATAAAGAGTTGGGATGGAAGGCAGAAGCCAATCTGGAAGATACTTTGCGCTCAGCCTGGAACTGGCAATTGAAGCTAAGAGAAAGAGGAATTCAATAAGAATTAAGATATTTTTAGAAAGACCGATGAACAAAGGACGCTAGTGTGGCGTTTTATAGATGCAAATAACCTGAAACCCCTCTTGGATATGTGAATACCTGACCGGCGGTAGTTATGTTACTCAAAACATAGAGCAGGCTAAAAAATTGCATAGTAGTTTTGTCGTGTTTTATTTTGTGTTTGTGTTGTGGCTGTTCTCCGACGTGAGTCGGGGGACAGTTTTTTTATGCTTATTTGCTTGCGTTCAAGATATTTATATTTATCTTTGTCGCAATTAATCACGCACTACTTTATGAAAACAAAATTTTGGGTCATCTGCTTGTCAGTTTTCTTTGTGGCTTGCTCCCGCAATATGAATGATATATATACGGGTGGGGGAGAAGAAGAGGAAAAAATCAATAAAGACGATTTCTTTGATTACGTAACTACACATGATAATCAAGTAATTCTTGATTATGGAATGAAAGGGCAAATTAGTTTTGCTTTTTATGATGAATATCCTTATGAACTAGTGGGAAATACTTGGGAACTGAAAGATATAGATGCTATCTATGCCGGAACTACAGGTGATGATGGTAAAATAACTTGTGAAGTTGTTTGGCCTGCATATCTGCAAAAGGTGTGGTTGGTGACAGAGGATTTACTGATTATGTCTCCTATAGAATTGGAGTTTGCTTCATCAGGAGCTGCTATTGATTTCAATTATAAAACTTATCTTAGTCAGATAAAGGGACGGAATATTGTCTCCAGAGGAACGATGGAGAACGGTGTTTCCTGCCCAGATGGTTATGACTTGTTGGGCACATGGGATGCTACTGGTATTCCTGATTATCTGTTGCCTGAATCTGAAAAAATGGAGATTCCTGCGGATTTTCGTACTCGCTGTAGTGCTCTGTCCAATTTCACCTCAAGAATGGTTCCGCTATTAGATGCTTATCCGGACTTGATAACTTCGGGTTCGAATGATATGGTGATAACTAAAAATACATCCTTGATTGCTACTTATTTTAAGTCTTCTGCAGGTTGGGAAGATATGGTTGCTTATTATACTTATCAGGAAGGTGAGTCTGTTAATATTAATACTATAAAGAAAACAATCCTATTTCCTCGTTATAGTAATAAGACACCTGTAGCTCTGCTTCACTCTCAAGTGAAATTGCGATATTGGAATAAACAGACTGGTCAATATCAGGACGAATTTCCTGAGGGAACCCATATTGGGTGGATATTATTGGGATATTATAACATTGATAATTGGCCAAAAGGAAAGCCCAATGTAATTCGTTACTCTAATCCTACATATAATAGTGATGGTCAGCAGAGGTCTGTTCTGTTGCAAGATACAAAACTAGATAATCATTTCTTTATGATGATGGAAGATAATGTAGATGCCCGTTTCAATGATGTGCAATTTTCTATAATGTCAGGAGAGCAAAGTGTAGTTCCTCCTCCTACTATTCCTGATGATATTGAAAAGGTGGATACTTATGTCGTAAAAGGTTCTTTAGCTTTTGAAGACAATTGGCCGGATAAAGGTGATTATGATATGAATGATGTAGTAGTTTATTTTTCTGGTTCAATGATAAAGAGTAAGGTTACCAAGAAAATGGTGCGTTCTATTATCACAGTAACTCCTAAAAATAATGGAGCGACTTTTGCGAATGGTTTTGGTTTTCAGTTTGATAAAGTTGGGTTTGAAGTCTTTAAGACTTTGAAAGTGACTCAAGATGGACAAGAAATAGCAAACGATTTTGAACAAGGTACGGAACAACCTACGATTCTGTTATTTTCAAATATTTCTTCAGTTTTGAATAAAATATTGAAAGTTGAGATAGATTATAACGAAGGGGTAAACGAGAAAGATGTTTATCCACCTTTCAATCCATTTATTTTCGTGAATAAAAGGCCGCATGAAGTGCATTTGCCAGGATATGTACCTACAAGTAAAGTTGATGAAAGCTTGCGGGGTAGTGGAAATGATTTGGATCAAGATGATAATGGTGTCCCCATGTACTATATATCAAAAGATAAAATGCCTTTTGCTATTTACATTAGTGGATATGAATTTAAATGGCCATCGGAGAATGTACCCATTACTGAATATTATCCTGAATTTAAATCATGGCAGGATTCTTTTGGGACTAAGGATAATAACTGGTTTGAACATCCCAAGAATAATGAAAAGTAAAAATTGAATGCGATAAAAGAAATGCTGAAAGTCCTGCAAGTCTGGTTTCTTATGACGAACAGGACTTTTTACTTGAAAAAATGTCACCTTTTAAAGCCAAGTGATTCATTCTTTTTGTACTTTTGCAGCCAATATGATTTTATAAAGAAAAACTCACATGGATTCAGTCTTTATTACGACGCGTAAGCAACGGATTGTCAGGGAACTGAGGGATTATATGTTGATTGCTCTTGGTATGCTGATGTATGCTATCGGATGGACCGTCTTTTTGTTACCTAATGACCTCCCCTCGGGTGCGGTACCGGGTATTGCTTCTATTGTTTATTGGGCCACCGGTCTGCCGGTCCAATACACCTATTTGGGAATTAATGGAGCACTGTTAATACTTTCTCTGGCAGTTTTAGGATGGAAGTTTAGTGTAAAAACCATTTATGCTGTATTTGTGCTGAGTTCTATTCTGCCTGTCATACAGGATTTGACAGGAGGAAAGTCTTTGATACATGATCAGCCTTTCATGGCTTGTGTATTGGGAGCGTTTTTCTGCGGAGGTGGTATTGGAGTGGCTTTTTCGGCCAATGGCAGTACAGGAGGTACGGATATTATAGCCGCTATAGTCAATAAGTATCGTGATATTACTTTAGGCCGGGTTATTTTGATGTGTGACTTGGTTATTATTTCTTCCAGTTATTTTGTGTTGCATGATTGGGAGAAGGTAGTATATGGATATGTTGTTTTGTTTATATCCAGCTTTGTATTAGACCAAGTAGTGAATAGTGCCCGCCAGTCAGTACAATTCTTCATTATTTCGAAGAAACATGAGGAAATAGGCCACCGCATAAACAAGGATCTGCATCGCGGAGTGACTTTTATTGATGGGGTAGGTTGTTATACCGGTGCGGGTGTGAAAATGATGTTTGTACTGGCAAAGAAACGCGAATCTACTACTATATTCCGTTTGATAAAGGATATTGATCCGAATGCATTTGTATCACAAAGTGCCGTAATCGGTGTATTTGGTGAAGGATTTGATAGTATTAAAGTGAAATAAGACCATCTAAGTCAAAAAAATAAAATAAGGGCGTCCTTTGCAGGGCGCCTCTTTTTATGACTTTTTCTTGAATGAACGCAAAAGGATATAAGACTTTGTTAATCTCTTAAACTTTCATTATGTAAGTTTGTTACCGATTTTATTGCAAAAATAAGCCGTAAATAATATTTTAAAATTATATCAGAATATATTTTGATATCAAAATGTTAGTTTATACCTTTGCTGCATAAATAAGAAATGATCAACTTAAAATAACCTAATCATGGAAACAAAACTTACAGAAGAAACCCGAGTAGAAAGTGATTTAATAGGTGCCCGCGAGATTCCCGCCAGTGCATTGTATGGCGTACAGACCCTTAGAGGCATAGAAAACTTCCCGATCAGTAAATTCCATCTAAATGAATATCCGTTATTTATCAACGGTCTTGCTATTACTAAAATGGCGGCTGCAATGGCTAACTATGAGTTGGGCTTGCTGACTAAAGAACAGAAGGATGCCATTGTACTGGCTTGCCAGGAAATTTTAAATGGTGAGCATCATGAGCAATTCCCCGTAGATATGATTCAGGGAGGAGCCGGTACTTCTACCAACATGAATGCCAATGAAGTTATTGCTAATCGTGCCTTGGAAATTATGGGGCACAAACGTGGCGAATATCAATATTGTTCACCTAACGACCATGTGAACTGCTCACAATCAACGAATGATGCTTATCCTACTGCTATCCATATTGGTATGTATTATGCTCATCTTCGTTTTTTGCCTTATTTGGAATCGTTAATAGGTGCATTCCATAAAAAAGGAGAAGAGTTTGCTCATATCATCAAGATGGGACGCACTCAGCTGGAAGATGCTGTGCCTATGACTTTAGGTCAGACATTCAATGGCTTTTCCAGTATATTGAAAGACGAGATCCGCCACTTGAATGAAGCGGCAGAAGACTTCCTGACAGTAAATATGGGTGCAACTGCTATTGGTACAGGTATTTGTGCAGAACCGGGATATGCTGAGAAATGTGTTGATGCATTGAGTGAAATTACAGGTTTTGATTTCAAATTGTCAGCAGATTTGGTAGGAGCGACTTCAGACACATCTTGCTTGGTAGGTTATGCTTCGGCTTTGAAAAGAGTAGCTGTGAAGGTAAATAAGATCTGTAACGATTTGCGTTTGTTGGCTAGTGGACCACGTTGTGGTTTGGGAGAAATTAATCTTCCGGCAATGCAACCGGGTTCTTCCATTATGCCGGGTAAAGTAAATCCGGTGATACCTGAGGTAATGAACCAGATTTGTTATAAGGTAATAGGTAATGAACTGTGTGTAACCATGTCCGGCGAAGCTGCCCAGATGGAGCTGAATGCTATGGAACCCGTGATGGCACAGTGTTGTTTTGAATCTGTAGATTTGATGATCAATGGTTTTGAGACGTTGCGTACACGTTGCGTGGAAGGTATCACAGCTAATGCCGAGCATTGTAAAGCTGAAGTGCACAACAGTATCGGTGTAGTGACTGCCTTGAATCCGATTATTGGTTATAAGAATTCTACCAAGATTGCGAAAGAAGCATTGGAAACAGGTAGAAGTGTTTATGAGCTGGTTTTGGAACACGGAATCTTGAACAAGGAGGAACTGGATACTATCTTAAGTCCGGAGAATATGTTGAAGCCGGTAAAATTGGATATCCAACCTAGAAGATAAGTTTGTTCCACCACAGATTACACTGGTTGATACAGATAAAATATAAAATACGATTTGTCATTTTATAAAATCTGTGTTTGTCCGCGTAGTCTGTGGTGAACTCTCTTTAGAACTTTCTGAACGTCAGGCATGCATAATCCGACTTCAGAACTAATTTCTGGCCTGTCGCTTTTTCAACTCTGAGGTGATTGATGGCTTGATTAAGTCCGAAAGGTTTCAACTCATTGAGTGTAGTTAGCTTTTCTTCATCTCCCCGGTGGCGGAATTCGCTCATGGTTACATCATTATTCTTATAAGAGAAGCGTCCGATATGGGTTCCTCCATTTCCGCCTTTGGCGCTGATCTCTACCAAATGTAACTGGATACTATAATAAATGCGGTTACATTCTTCTATTTTTCCATTTGCATATTCTATAGTCATTAGTTGCCATCTGCCATCTAATTTACCATTGATGGGGGCCTTGTCACAACTGCTGATTCCCAGCATAAGAAGTATGAATAATACTATTTGTTTCATGTGTTATTGGGGTTTAACGGTTAAAATTTTCATTTGTTACTCGATTTGATAATTCCTTGTTTGCGGATTACTAGCATCCCGCCATAATTATTCCCTAGTATGCTGCCACGGTCTACGGCACCGGATACGGTGAAACTCCATCCTGTCAAGCGCTGTGGGGTGTAGGTTACTTCTACCAATGAACTGCATTGCTTCTTTATTTCATTCAAGGGATTGTCATAAGTTCCCCAATGGCGGGCGTAGGAGAGGAGTACACGATAATTCAGGGATTGGTAGGGTGAACCACTGAAGCCTATATGATGTGCCAATACACGATTACTGATAAAGGTAATCTGTCCTTTCTTGTTATAAATAGGTCCGGGAAGTAGAGGGTTGCCCATTCCCATACCCCAATGTTGCCATCCTTGATAGAGGTAATGGTTGTAATAATTATCCTTGGCGCTGATTTGCTCTTCAAATTCTCCCCAGAATGAATCATACAGCATGGGTCCTGTCTGGTCTTTGGTTCCTAATCCTTCGTATACGAAAGTATCAATAAATCGATTTTTCGGGAAAGTCACTTCTAATCCGATATGTCCGTCTTTCCAACGGCCATACTGGAAGAACATTTGGGAGTGGTCATCAAAATAGTGCTCATAATAGATCTTTAATTTCCATTGGTTGAGATAGGCTGTTGCGGCAAAGTTCCAGCTACCGACATGGTTGCCATAGATATTTACCTGTTCGCCTTCGGGGGTGGTATCATCTCCTGCCATAGGAACCAATACGCGCATAAAGTCAACGAACCGGGTAGGCATATTTATTACAGGATCTTTTTGCCCGGCAATATATTGGTCACCACCAAACTGGGCGGACATCTGTATTCCTCCTTCAAATTCTACCGGAAAGTGTTCTCGGTTTCCCACTTTGGCAAAAAGTGATTTACTGTGATAAAGTACATCAATGGCATATTTGTTTCCTAGGGAAGTGAAATGTTCCTGCCACTTGTCATCAGTAAAGCGACCATAGGCTATATGTCCTTTCAGGTAAAGCCAGTTGTGAGTACCCGGTATGGCTACATAATCAGGAACTTCAAGACGTGCTTGGGGAACGGGGCGCGCATTATTTGATTCTACCATACCTCCGCTACTCAGTTCCGGATTTTTTAATTCCGGAAGACGTTCCTTACTGCCTATACTCAGATTTAACCATCGGTAACTAA
This sequence comes from Bacteroidaceae bacterium, assembly GCA_963651205.1. GTDB lineage: Bacteria > Bacteroidota > Bacteroidia > Bacteroidales > Bacteroidaceae > Phocaeicola. The sequence goes on along the minus strand of CAVJPC010000020.1, from coordinate 35,470 downwards.
TATCTGCATATGCTTGCTGAATAACGAATGAAGAGGTGAAATTGTAGGCGGTTGCCAAGTCCAATCCCGCACTGAAACTGAAATGTCTGTTTAACGGCATGGTGTGTGAAATGCCTGCCCGTAAGTAACCGCTCTCAGTATGGATGGAAGATAATCCCTGTCTGTTTGCGGTAAGCCACAGGGGTGCGTAAGTTCCTTTTCCCAAAGTACTTCCTGTTTCTATAGCATATTCTGTCTTGACAGGGGGTTGAGCACTGATTTGCTGGATCACAGATAATAAAAGAAGCTGTGATACGATTAGTTGTATTTTCTTCATTTAGTTTATGTGTTTTGGTTTAATGGGGGCGTGAGTCAAAAGTAATTTTTGCTATCGTTTTACCGTAGGAGCGGATTGAATCCGCCCGAAAATGAGTTACTTTATGTATTCGGGCGGAAGTATTCCGCCCCTACAGTTGACGATTGGGATAGGTCTTTTGATACATTCTCTATAATAAATGCCCCGGCTCTTTTTTACCAAGTTCTTTGACTTTTATTTTCCTCCGGCAGGCAGGTTCTTTAACCAATAATCAGCCATAGTCTTACGCAGATGCAGACTGGTTCCTTCGCCTTCATAAATTCCGTGAGAACGCATCGGGTAAGAAATCTGTGAGAAAATTTTTCCGTGTCGTACCAGTTCATTAACCAGCATTTCACAATTCTGGTAGTGCACATTGTCATCTCCTGTACCATGAATTAATAGCAAATTTCCCTTCAGACCTGCTGCATACGAGATGGGAGAGCCTTTGCGGTAACCTTCCGGATTATTTTGAGGAGTATTCATATAGCGTTCCTGATAAATCGTATCATACAGACGCTGGTCTGCCACAAAGGCAATAGCGATACCTGTATGGAAAACATCGGGATAGCGGAACATACTGTTCAGAGTCTGGCTGCCTCCACCACTCCAGCCAGTGATACCGATACGTGTGGTATCAATGAAAGGATACTGGCGTGCCAAATCTTGAATACCTCTTGCCTGATCTTCACTGGCAAAAGTTCCGACTTCTCCGTAAATACATTTACGCCATTCACGTCCACGGGGTGCGTTGGCTCCACGGTTCTCAATGCTGACAATGATGTAACCCAAATTTGCCAGATACTGGTGCCATAAGCTTCCTCCACTCCATACATCCTGCACGGTGGCGTTGGCTGGTTCTCCGTATACATCAATAATAACAGGATATTTCTTATCAGGATCGAAGTGGGCAGGCTTAATCATCCATGCATCCAATTCCAATTCTCCTGAACGGGTTTTTACGAATTCTTTCGGTTGCAGCCCCAAGGCTTTATATTGCTCTTTAGCTTTTGCGTTGTCAGTAATCAGACGTACGCTTTTATGGGTAGGAAAGGACACCATGTCGATTACAGGGGGAGTTTCCGAGTTACTGAACGTATGGACTGCCCATTTGCCGGATGGTGACATGATATAACGATGTTGTCCGTTTTGATCAACCGGGCTGAGTCGTTTTACTTCTCCATTGCCGAAAAGGCGCGCCTGATACAGATAGCGTTGGGTAAAGTTATCGGGAGATGCAATGAAGTACACCAGACCTTTATCCATATCCGCACCCACTTCCTGGATGTAATCGAATGCTCCTTGGGTGATAGGTTTTATTTCATTACCGTCACGGCTTACCCGGTAGAGATGACGCCATCCGTCACGTTCACTTTCCCAAGTGAAATATTTGTTACCTTTCAGCCAGCGCACATTGTCGTTTGTTTCCAGCCATGCGGCATCCTGATCGGTGAAGATGTTAACGGGATTATTTTCTCCGATTTTCGCAATCCATACTTTATTGGTATTCTGTGCACGGTTCATCTGCTGTATGAACAACTCATTACAACCGGGGATAAATTCCATACGGGGTATGTAATTATCGCGTGCGTCACCAGGGAGATTCAGCCAGGTGGTATTTCCACCATCGGCGGATACATATCCTACTTTAACAGCGGAGTTTGCAGTTCCGGCTTTAGGATACGGGAAACGTTGGATTTTAGGATAAATGGAATCTACATTATTGATGATATCAAACCATCCTGTGCCTTTGGTATTACTTTGCCAATAAGCTATGTATTGTCCGTCCGGGCTCCAACGGAAGCCGTCACGACAATTGAATTCTTCTTCGTATACCCAGTCGAATGTTCCGTTTACAATTTCATTATTTCCGTCTTGAGTTATCTGGTTGATTTTACCGTCAGCCAGATTCTCCACATAAATATTGTTTTTGGAAACGTATGCCACACGGCTGGCATCCGGTGAGAACTTGGCAAACATCAATGTGGCTTCCGGTAAGCTTTTACCCAATTGTTGCAGTTTGCCGTCTTTCAGATTAAGCACCCAGTAATCACCACGAGTATCATAACGCCATACACGGCACGTATTGGTATAAATCAATACGTTGGAGTTGTCCTCGCTAAATATGAAATTACGTACGGGAATAGGTTTCCCGGTTTGTGGGTTCAGGAGCAGACGGGCCGGAATAAGCACTTCTTTCGAGTTATCTTTTGCCTTGTAGGCAGTGACCTCATAAGCTCCGTCGGCATTTTTTTCTATTTTGGAGTAACGTTCGCCATCTTTCATCCAGTTGACATTGCTTCCTCCTTCTGTTTTGATCAATCCTCCGTATACGGCTTCCTCCAATGTAGGAATGCGTTGCGCATAGGTCGTTGTCCCGAGACAGAATAAGCATAAGACTAGTGTAAATAAGTTCTTCTTCGTCATAATTATCATGAATCTTTCACTAAAAAATAGATGAGGTTGCCCCCAAGGGCATATATTACTTTCTTTTTACTCCGTCATTCTGAGCAAGGCGAAGAATCTGTTGCCATATTGAAAGTTACGTTATAGCACACAGATTCTTCCTTCTCTCGGTCGTCAGAATGACAAATGTTATCAAGTTATTTCAGTTGTTATTTAATTCCTAATTTCTGTTTGATGGCAGCCGGGATAGCATCTTTATGTACCATGAGGAAAATTGTCTTGGCACGTACATAGCTCTCAGACATATTCAGGTAACCACCAAATGCATTACGGTCTGTACCCCATGAATTTTTGGTGATATAGTATTTGGTTCCGTTTTGGTCTTTGGTAATACCGGTAAGGTGCATCAAGTGGTCATCGGTAGTGACAAATGCTTCATAACCTTCCTGACGGACTTCCGGAGTAACATTCACTTCGGGACATGGCTTTTCAAACTTATAGGCTTCTGCCAGCATCTCTCTTTGTTCTTTTGGATCCATCTTTTCAAAACGTGCTCGGTCAGAACCCGAAAGGTCTTCCGCCTTCTTCACTACCGGATTGATGGCTACCCCATTCTTGAATGAAAATCCTTTTTCACTGACATCACCATCCCAACATACGGTATATCCGTGGTTCAGGGCATAGTCGGCAACTTCCATCATCTCATCCAGCGGAAGATTGTACATTTGCTCATGTTCCCAGTTGTCGGGCACTTCCGGAGAGAATTTCTGGTAATAAGGCTTATGGGTGAAGCTGGTCAGCTCAATATAGTCATCCATGTTCAATCCCAGGCTTTCCGCGAAAGATTGGGGAGTATATTCTTTACCTTTATAAGTGAACTTTTCAGGAAGTTGACCTAGATAAGTGTCGAAAAGGTTGTTTATCAACTTGTAGTATTCCGGACTGCGACGTTTCATCTTTACAGCCGTACTTCCCAAAGCATTGATATATCTTACCATTTCACCGTGGTTATGCTTTTCCGAGTTATAATTGATTCCGTGATATACTTCTTCGGGTACGATGCCAACTTGACTGAATGCATTCTTCCAAGTGTGTGAAAGACTTCCTTGGCCCAGATTTCCGTTTCCTTCGCGATAGTAGTTGTCTTCCAACTGGTTCAGATACTTTTGGCGTACAATGAACATTTCAGAAAGGTCATATTCTCCTTTACCCATACGGAGTAGTTCGGATTCCATGAACGAGGTGGTGGCGAAACACCAACAAGTACCGGTGGAAGCCTGATTCTTGACAGGAGTTGCTTTCTGTGTTACGACAGTCGTGAATTTGTAACCGTTTTCTTGTGCATACATGGCTGATGTGCAGCATAGCAGTGCGGCTAGTGTGAATGCTTTTGTCTTCATAAGTTTGTTTTAATATTAAAGGTTAACAATTAAAAGCCGAAACGTGATTCAATCCAATATTGGTTTGCCATTTCGTCCCAACGAAGGATGGTGGCACCGATAAAGTCTGCCGTATAGTCTGTGAGATAAGCACGGGCGGCTTCTTCTCCTTTTGATTGAAAGATGTCCTGATATTGTGCTTCCACAAATGGAAGTTCACGTTGTCCTTTTTCCTCGAAGTGACGAACATTCTTTTCCATCACTTTACGGGTCGCTCCCCATCTTACGGCAGCCAGTTTGTTGGCGCGGCGGTAGTGCCATAAGGCGGCGTCATCGCGGTAACGGTGGTTGCCACAGATTTTATACATGGCGGGAAGGTCAGTAATGCCACAGAATATAGGAACACGCGGGCTTTGTCCGGGGTTGTCCATAGAGAACCACACCACACCACCTACTGCATCGGGCAGCCAGCTGCGTAATTGGATTACAGTGGAATAAGCACATTGCGGAACAGCGATATTGCGTACTGATTTCACAACTCCCTTTTTAATTCCGTTCAGCATATTCAGTTCATCTCCACGCATCCACGGATTAGCTTTCGGGCTGATAATGGTGTCCACTTCTCCGGTTTTTCTATCTTTTACGGTAACTTTCAGGTTTCGTGTCATATCCAAATCCGTTCCTTCATAGGTTTCCCTAAGTAACGCCATAACGTCTGTCACAGAAACTTGCTTGTCGGGTTTTACGCTGATAGGCAGTTCTTCTGCTTCATAATTAAGTTTCAATGACGGGGCCAGTGCGTTCAGGATAAAGTGTTCACGGGTACTGAATGATTTCAGTTGACCGGAATAGTTCTTGCCGCTGTAGGCTTTCCAGAATTTAAAAGTTTCTTTCCCATCCCAATACCCCAGTTTTTTGGCAACATCGAATACATTTTCGGAAGCCATATAGTGATCGGGATCTTTCAGATTGAGCGTGCTGATGCGTGAGATGTTGGCAGATACGCCTACGTGGTCATCCGGAATACGGACTGCCGCCCATACACCGCCAATTTTATCTTTTCCTTCTCCGAAGACTTCAAAGTGCCATACTTCATTAGGATCGGCAATGGTCAGGCATTCGCCGCTGTCGCCATAGCCATATTGCTTTACGAGTTCTCCCATCAGCCGGATAGCTTCACGGGCTGTAGTGCAGCGTTGTAGTGCCACGCGTTGCAACTCTTCAATCATAAACATTCCTTTGGGATTTTCCAGATCTCTGCGTCCGCTGACGGTGGTTTCGCCTATACCTAGCTGTTTCTCATTAACACAAGGGTAGGAAGTGTCCATAAAGGCGTATGTTTTGCGTACTTGCGGAATCTGCCCCTTGATTTTCACATTGGTCTGGTCGGCCACAAACTCGGTATGCATACGTCCATCGTAAATATTCATTACGGTGTCCCTTTCATAGCTTTCTGCCGGAACCATGTTTACCCAGGTTCGGTACCAGCTATCGCAGGTGTGACTGGTTATAACTGATCCGTCGGTAGTTGCTTTCTTTCCTACCATAATGCTAGTACAGCTTTCCGGATCTTTTGTGTAATTCGTTTGGGCTGTGACACTTTGTGCCATGACTAAACCCAGGATTGTTAAAGAGGCTAGTAGTTTCATAAAGGTCGTTTTATTACTATTGCGTTTCAAAAGTATATAAAAAAAACTATTATTCAGAACATTATTGGGTTAATTTTGTCATTTATACCTTTTCATTCGACCTTTTTTTGTATTTTTGCAAAAAATACAAAAATTGGGGGCACATGACAACTAGTATAGACATAGCTAGAAGGATAGCAGAAGTTAACCATCCTCTCAGTAGAGAAAGTGTTCACGCATTAGCCGAAATTTTAGTTTGTAAGAAATATCGAAAGGGAGAAGTTGTTTTGCAGGCCGGTGAGGTTTGCAAAGCGATGCTGTTTATAGAAAAAGGAATGCTCAGGCAATATTATTATAAGTATGATAAGGATTTGACTGAACACATTGGTTATGAAAACGGAATGATTATTTGCATAGAGAGTTATTTTAAACAAGAGCCTACACGCCTGATGGTGGAAACATTGGAAACCTCGGTGGTATGGGAATTGCCTCGTGTGGAAGTTGAGAAGTTAATTGATCAATATCACGATATAGAACATCTTTATCGCAGTTTTATCGAGCATTCTCTGATAGAGTCTCAGGTAAAGGCGGACACGCTTCGTTTTGAACCTGCTCACGAGCGCTATAACAAGCTGTTTCAACTTCATCCTGAAATATTGAAGCGTGCACCTCTTGTGTACATCGCTTCATTATTACAGATGACTCCCGAAACCTTGAGCCGCGTCCGTTCTTCGCTGCTTTAAAATTGATAAATCAGCCCTAACCGGGTTTCGAAAGTCTTGTATTTTACGTCCTCATGGTAGGAATAGTGTGTGTGACGGTAGTAATAGGATACTTCCATGTTGGCTTTGAAGCGGGAGCTTAGATTCAACTCGATTATCGGATTTACCACAGCGAGCATTACATTTCCTTTGTCTCCCTGTGCATTCAGATAAAGCGGATCTATAGTTTCCAAATCCTTATGTTCATATCCTTTCCAGGTGAAAATCTGGTAAAGATGCATATTCAGTGCGAACATACCATAACGGCCGAAGTCCATAATGGTATTGTTTTTGATACTGTACCCGCTTCCCATATTGTAGTTGCGGTCTATTACATTGTAGTAGTCAGTGAGACTTCCACCCAGCAGGATGGCACTGAGGAATACACGCTGTTCCAGATTTACCAGACTGTTCATTTGGGGGAATTTATAGATCATACCGGGCCCTACACTGGCTGCTTCCGAAATCTTATAGGGAATGCGCCCCGAGCCGTCAATGACTTCCTCGGAATCGAAATAGTTGAAATGTTGGAATATACCAAACATCATTTCCATACCGGTAGTGGTTTTCAAGGGGACCCCCCATAGTTTGCCCATCAGGTTGATTTGGCTGATGAGAGGTTGGTTGCCGGAAAGGCCGAGAGTGGCTCGTGCAGTAAAGTAGTCGTATGGACCGTCGTTCACTTTATCAAAAGCATCTCCGTATTGCACTCGGAACTCGATGTATGGATTGTGCTCGCCCCGGAACAGATAATTGTCATCGGCTAGGTAACGGTCACCGGCGCCTATGGAAAAGTGTACCGGAATGCGGTCGTAATCATGGTATTTATAGTGAGAACGCTTTACTTTCCACATCTCGCCGGTTATCATTCGGTTCAATCCCCGCATGGGGCAGATCAGTGTTCCCAAAAATTCTCGGGTGAAGCGTGCGAAACCCCGCTTCGAGTCATCCAGCACCAAAGAAGACATGCGGTGTGTAACTTCTCCCAAGGCGATACCACCGATGGTAGTTGCCATCAGGTCATTGATAGCGGGTGGTTCCACTTCGGCTGCAATTTCCCACATCAGGCTTCCTGCAAAAGCGTATGGCGCCGATTCCCAAAAAGTCAGTCCATTACTGCGTGCTGCATTAAAATAAAGATTCCCATGATAGGGGTGGGCGAACAGATTGGTTGAGAATTGGTCATTGTCCCATACAAAACCATGCTTGATATTGCGTCGTATGCTGCCGATACTGATTTTAGCAAAGTCTTCGTTCATGACATAGCGGTCAAAAGCCCATACCCCGACATTCATCCCGAAAGTCTCGGCGGCGGCACGCCAAGGATATTTCTTTTGCAGACGAGGGTCGGTAAATGTATAAATGGAATCAGGATGGTGGAGTATTTGAGCTGTGACATTCTCGGCGCTTAGTGTCAGCAGGCAGGCTAATGCGATATGTTGTAGTTTCATACTGTATGAATTTGGTTTATACTGGCGTGACAACCGCTTAAAATAATATAACGCCTGCTTCGAAAATAGGTTTTTTCTCGTAGAACTTATTTTTATCATAATAGCGTGTCATGCCGTAACCGCCTGATGCAAAGATGCTGATCCTGGATTTGAATTTATATTCCAGATTGACGCGAGCCTGCAATGAGTACATGCGTTCCGGTGTTTCCGCATCTTCATTTTCAAAGTTTTCTACATGGAAATAGCCTAAGTCGCCACTAAGTTCCAATTTGGGGGCGATAGGGTAGTAAAGACCGGCGCGATAGAATACACAGCCCGAAAACTTGTCATTCAAATCCAGATAGTGTGTACCGATACCCAGCATGGTATAACTCCAACGGTTTTTAAAACGCACGGCAGCATTCAGTTTGCTGGTGTTACCTGCAAACAGCATCATCTGGATACGGGTTTTAGGGGTGATGTTCACCAATCCCACTTTGTGTGCCGTGGTGTCCTTGCTGTGGTTGATGATTCCTATTTGTACACCTTTTACATTCCCGCTGCACATATTGAGCAGACCGATTTGTGCACCGCTTATTTCTCCGGCGTAGTTGCCGGGGGCGAACTGCACACCCCGCAGCTTGCCTTGGCAAACATTGGTCAGTCCTGAGAATTGCAGGGCATTTTCCGTCTTGACGGCGATATTTACCACACCGCAAAGTTGCAAACCTCTGATTTCTCCGGCGGCAATATTGCTGATGGCGGAGAATTGCATACCATTTACGTTTACACCTACATTGCCAATGGCTGATACTTGCGCACCTTTTGCTTCTCCGCCACTGATATTAAGTATGGTGGAAACTTGTGCTCCGTTCAGTTTTTCGGCAGATACGTTCATCAGTCCGCCAATGGCGATACCGTTTTGTGATTTTCCGGCAATATTGGCCAGACCCGCTATTTGAACACCTTGGGCTTCATTGCCAGCCAAATTCATCAGACCGCCGACGGTGACACCTTTGGATGTATTCCCGGCAATATTGCCTAATCCGGAAATTTGGATACCGTTAGCTTTTCCTCCGGCTACGTTCATCAGCCCGCTGAGCATGATGCCATTGGCGTTACCTCCGGCAACATTGGCAATGCCTCCCAGTTGGAAACCGGAAGCGTTACGACCGGTAATGCTGGCCAGGCCGGATATTTGGAAACCTGTCATATCGTTTTGTACAACACTGGATACAGCATTGATACCTATTCCTTTCAGTTGATAGATATTTGTAAGCAAACCGAGGTTTAGATAAGTGGTTTTGACACTGTCTTTCTTTGCAGAAATATTCAGGGAGATGTTGGGACCCTTTTTAAGCTTGTTCTTTTTCTGGGCAAAAGCAGGAGTTGACATCCCTGCACAATATCCTAAAAGGAGTATTGCTGCTATACGCACATTCATTTTCATACATTTTTAGTTTCTTGGGTGCAAATGTAATAAAAATGTAGATATGAGGGGGGATTATGAGGAGAATTGATTGTTGGGAAGGAGTAAAATGTGGTTGAGTCGCGGAATTATATAGAATAGGTATACTTGCACGTATAGATGTATAGCCTGTGATATATATAAAGTATAGCCTGCAACATATATAATCTTCAGGCTTATACATTATATATGTTGCAGGCAAATTCCTTTCTCTGTCAAGTCTTATTTTACTTCTTGATACAAAAAGCGTTTAATACTCTTCTTAGGTGTCTTCTCAAATTCTTCCGGATAGATTTTGACACGGGCTATTTGTGAATAGACAGGAAGTTCTGCATTCAAAGTTGCCCGGTTTTCTTCCATAGCTCGTGCAATCGCGTCATTATCCAGTCCGTGAGCAAAGGCATCATCGAAATCGGGATAGACCAAAGCAGCCAGTCGGCTGTCAGCCTGTTGTATAATAATACTTTCGGCCACAAACGGCATATTATTCAATTTGTCTTCAATCTCTTCCGGATAAATATTCTGCCCTGACGGACCTAACAGCATATTCTTGCTACGTCCCTTGATGGTAACATTGCCTTCTGCATCCATGATCCCCAAGTCACCGGTATGCAGCCAGCCGTCCTGGTCTATCACTTCGGCAGTTGCTTCTGGATTCTTGTAATATCCCAACATCACATTAGGGCCTTTGCATACTATTTCACCTACAATATTTTCGGGGTCGGGGCTCAATATCTTGACCTCCATACGGGGGGCCGCTTTTCCGCAAGATCCCGGCTTGAAATACTTCCAGTCTTCATAGCAGATAATCGGAGCACATTCCGTCATGCCATATCCCACGGAGTAAGGAAAATCTATACTCTTCAAGAATTGTTCTATTTCCTGGTTGAAAGCCGCACCCCCTACAATAATTTCGTAGAAATTACCTCCGAAAGCATTAATCATCTGTTCACGAACCGTAGCCTTGATCTTGTCATTGATAATAGGTACTTTCAGCAAAATCTTCATGGCAGGAGTTTCCAGTTTGGGCAATACATTCTTCTTGATAATTTTCTCAATAATCAATGGAACGGCCACCACCAGATTGGGTTTCACTTCAGCGAAAGCCTGAAAGATAATTTTGGGGCTGGGGGTACGTGTCAGGAAATAAATGTGGCATCCTACACAGAATTCATATATAAACTCGAAAGCTAATCCATACATATGTGCCATAGGAAGCATGGAAACCAGCTTGTCACCCGGATTCATTGTTAATACATCAAAGGCGAATTGGGTATTCGACCATAATGCACGATAAGGGATCATCACTCCTTTGGAATAGCTGGTAGTTCCTGAAGTATAGTTGATTACAGCCAATTCTTCCGGTGTATCCCGGCGGTAGTTTACGTGCTCGCGACGGAAATTGCGCGGATATTTCTTACCGAACAGTTCGTTCAAATGGTCGCGTGCATAGTCTAATTTGGAACTACGTGATACTAACAAGGTATAATCGCTCATCAGGATAACGCCTTCCAGAAGCGGCATGGCACTTTCATTCAGATTCTCCCACACCATATCGCCTACCATCAACAGGCGTGCTTCGGAGTGATTGACTATATTATGAATATTGTCCGATTTAAATTCGTGAAGGATAGGAACAATGACTGCTCCATAGGTAACGGCAGCCAGAAAGGTAACTCCCCAATGGGAACTGTTGCGACCACAGACGGCTATCTTGTCTCCTTGCTTGATGCCGCTTAATTCGAAAATGATGTGTAGCTTTTCTATTTTGCGGGCTACATCTTTATATTGTAATGTGGCACCTTTATAATCTGTAAGGGCATCCAAGTCCCAGTTTTTCTTTATGCTGTCTTCCAGGAAGGCAATAAAACTCTGCTCCATTGTATATACTCTTTTGTTTATATTTTGCACAAACTTTAATCAAATGTGCAAATATAAGACTTTCTTTGGAGCATACAAATTAAACAGAGGGAAAAATAGTGATTAATGGTTAGTGGTTAGTGGTTAATGAGCTGTGCTATGATACCGCATGGATATTAATCACTAATCACTAATCACTAACCACTAATTTTCATTCCTTACTGCTGAAATATTTCATGAACTGCGTGCGTTCAAACGGATTGCTGGCTCCGGTAGAAAGAGCGTTCATTGAGCTTTTGAACTCGCTGATATTCTTGTACCCCTGTCTGTTCATCCATTGAGTCACTTCGTGGGTCATATCCGCAATGACCTGGCCGCCTCTCTGATAGATGACACTGCACAATTCTACCGCCGAAGCGCCTGCCAGAATTGCTTTCACAATCGCTTTTCCATCATGTACACCGCCCGAGATAGCGTAGTCTATCTGAGGTACTTGCGCCGAAGCGATAGCAGTCCAGCGCAGTCCGTTGGACAAATCGGCAGGAGTGCTGAATACATCACCTGCAGAATACGTCATGGTGTCTATATTGATGTCCGGCTGATAGAAGCGGTTGAACAGTACCACTGCATTGGCTCCGTTGGCGTAAAGCTGGTTGATCAGTGCGATGGGGTTAGTCAGATTGCTGCCTAGTTTTACGATGACGGGAATGGAGATCTGCTTCTTGATATTGCTTACGATATCAATGTGACGCTGCTCGAAAGAACCACATTGATATTCTCTTTCAGTCTGCAATGAAAGGATGTTGATTTCCAATGCGTCAGCACCTGCTACCTCTACGGTACGCGCAAAGTCCGTCCATTCTGAATTGCTGAAGCAGTTGATACTGGCAATAACAGGAATTGTACAAAGCTTTTTAGTCTGTTCAATCAATGAAATATATTCATTCAGTGCATGAGAGCGTACATATGTGCTCAAGTAGTCATCTCCTTCGGGAGAACCATAAGTAGCCATATGATGCGCTTCCATCATGATCTGCTCTTCGAAAACTGATTTCAGAACAATGGCTCCGGCGCCTGCCAGTTCCAGCTTCTTGTTCTTTTCAGCGCTGTTTGTAAGGCTGGAACTGCTGATAATAATAGGATTGCGCAGTGACAACCCGGCAAAGGTGGTTTTTAATTGAGTCATATAAATAGTAGTTTTAATAGTTTCGTTCTCCAAAGATTTTGCTTCCTACCCTGACCAGTGTACTCCCGGCTTCCACTGCCAGCGGATAGTCATGTGACATCCCCATGGAAATTTCTTTGAAATACTCAGAATCAGCAAAATAGCTCTGCCTGACCTCTTTGAAGAATGTATTTAAGGAACAAAATTCTTTCTTGATTTGTTCGCCGTCATCCATGTTGGTTGCCATGCCCATTACTCCTGACAGACGTACGTTTTCCAAGTCCTTCCATTCGCCTGCATTCAGCATTTCTCTACATTCGTCAAAAGAGAAACCGAATTTCGTCTCCTCTTGAGCGATATGTATCTGCAATAAACAAGGGATGACGCGATGGACTTTGGCGGCTTGTTTATTGACTTCGGCCAATAATTTATACGAGTCAATGGCATGTATCATGGCTACATAAGGAGCCATGTATTTGACTTTGTTTGTTTGCAGGTGGCCGATGAAATGCCATTCAATGTCTTTGGGCAGCGTTTCATATTTCTGAGTCATTTCCTGCACGTGGCTCTCACCGAAAATCCGCTGACCGGCAGCATACGCCTCTTCCAATGCCTCGTTGGGATGGAATTTGGATACGGCTACCAGGCGGACACCCGCAGGCAGTTCGGAAAGAACTTCTTTTAAATTTGCTTGAATGCTCATTATCTATACTTTCTGTTTTTACAATTAGGCTTTATTCAGTTTTTCCGGCATCCGGAAATTCAGGTTTTACATTCGGTTCCGCTTCGTATGGATAGATGTCCATAATGGCGGTTTCGGCTACGGATGCAATCACGTAATCTGCCATTGTACCTTTCATGCCTTCATCCAGTTTCTTTACAGCATCGCGAAGATCGGAGGCTTGTACCAATACGGTAGTGGAGGTCTTTTTCTCTGCTCCGCTCTTTTCGTCCAGTGTGATGAAGAACAGTTTGCACTTAAACCAGCGGTCGGCTGCATCTTCTTCAGACGGGAACAGTTCGCTATAGTTGGCGCGCTTGATGTCCGATACAGTGAACTCACCGCTGATATACGGAGTGATTTCTTCAATAATACGGGCTTCTGCTTCAGTAAAGCTCAGCGCATCAACTAAATAGGGTTCTGTTACTTTCTTGTTCATGCCGTTTTCCATGACTTTTTCGTAACGTATCTTACATTCAAACCAAGTATGCATCATAAAAGTTTATTGTTTTATTGAATATTAAATTGGATACAAAGATACAATTTATTTAATCTTCGTCTCCACTTTTATTTAATTTCTTCATGCTTTCTGCGGTCAGTTCCGAAATTATTTCGGAGGACAGGCGGGTTGTCAGAATGAGGTCCATATTGAATTGCTGCGCCAGTTCCTTCTGAATTTGGTCCAGTTGGCTGAATCCGTCCAAGTTTTGTTTTTGAAAGATATCTTCGCTGACATTCATTCGTTGGGGGGTGTACATCTCTGCAATAATCTTTTCCGCCCGCTTGCGAAATTCTTTTTTGAAGATTTGTTCCGCCAGTTTGCGGTGTTCCTCCGCATCGAATTGCAGGGTGTCATTGGCGGGTACTCTCCGGACAGTATCCGATGGAATGGTCAGCAGGTCACTGATATTAGTATTCACTTCTTCTGTCTGGGCCGTTTCTGCTTGTGCCTGTCGGTTTCTGAGGGTGGTGTCTTCTATAAATTGCAAGGTTTCTGTAGAAACCGGTTCATCTCTCAGCCCGTAATACAGGAGGGTGATACAACCGACGGCTGCCAGACCTTTGGCAACCAAGATGCTCCGGTCTATATACCGGCTCCGGTTGAATGCCTGTTGCATCTCCTCAATGTTGGTATAGCGTTTGGCAGGATCAGTCTGGGTTGCTTTTTGGATAACCCGGCGTATGCCATAACTCAGGTGCGAGTAGCTGTACAGATATTCCATTACTTTCCCCAGCGAATAGATGTCCGAGGCCGGGGTGGGAATGTCCTTGTCATGGAATAGCTCCGGAGCCGTATATTGTTCCTTATATATAAAGAAGGAAGGGGAACATCCGGCATAGGTATTGCCCGGATTGGCCAGACGGACATCGTGTGAGCTTTTAGTAATATAAATATTTTCGGGGCGCAGATTCAGATGACAGATATTCCGCGAATGAAGGTAAGCCAAAGCATTCATCAGCTGGTTCATGATTCGTTTGGACTCTGAAGCTGTATTGATGTGGAGTACGGCATCCAGCAAAGCTTTGTTCAAAGGGATTGCCGGAAGGTATTCCAAAGCAATAAACAGGCCTTTGTCATCCTTCTGCAAGCCTAGGTAGCTTAACAAATTAGGATGGCTCCACGCTATTCCCTGCCTGGCTTCGGCTATGAATGCTTCCTGATAGGAAACGATGGATTCGAACTTCCGGCAGGGACGTTTGATGTAAATTCTTTTACCTTTTTCGTTGGTGCCGACCGTGATCGGCTCTGTCAGTTTCATGTTTTATTCTACTAGTTTACAGCTGTTCAATTGCATAAATTCGTGAATCACTTTTTCATGATCTCCCATTAATATAATGTGATGGTTACCCAAAGGATTACGCATAAAGTAGTCTACGGGTTTATCCAGTTTGATCCTTATCTGCGTGCGGCAGGCATTGATGTAGTTGGTGTTTTCTATCAGTTGGCCGGTGGAGACAAAATACTCGTCCAGACATTCTCCCGCACATTTTATCATCGTGATGCCTCCCGGATGCAAAATACCCTGTATAGCTATTCCGGTTTCCGTTTCAAAATGATTCCGGATGATAAATTGATCCACCATTTTGGTGGCAATCGTACAGTGGGCTACCACTATTTCATTCTGATCGTCATTGATGAATGCCGGATTTGCTATAAATCCGGTCTGCCCGGTCAGTGTTTTGGCAATAAGCATGGTGAAGATGGCTTGCAAGTCTCCTTCACAGCCTGCCGGGATACCTTCATCATTCAGCAAGGCAAGCGCCAAACATCCGGTAGTTCCTAATTTCTCAATCAACGAGAAGCAGGAGAGGGTCACCGCATCCAGCTTTTTCTTTTCGCAAATTATTTTCACGGCCTGATAAAGACGCATCGCTTTCAGCAGGTCCTCCGGGCTTCCTTCCCGGCAGGCAATGGCACGATTGGCAAATACGGATGCCTCATACCCTATATCATCATCCTTTATCTGATAAAACAGACAATATACTTCCTCCATGGGAATATCAATAAATTCTATCCCCCAGCGGCGCTTGGCAAGCAGATAATCTACATTACTGGCCACCAGCCACGGAGAAGAATATCCCACAACCCCGATTCGTTTTCCTTTCAGTTCGCGCTGGGCGGCAAAAGCCTTGTGATGATCTATCAGTTGCTTCACCATGTTGGGGATAGTGCCATGAATAATATGTACTTTCATCCCTTTGCTGCGTATCCATGTAGCTATTTCCAGGGAAGCGGCCAGTGAGTTCTGCTGTCCGTCGGTCAGCAGATGAATAGGATAGGGAAGTAGCTCGAAGTGCTGTGTGACTATCTTTTCTACTCCGCCCGAAGCGATGAAAGCCATACGGTAGGCATCTGCCGGAATACTTGCAGCCTCTGTATAAGGTACCAGATGAAGCGTGAAAAACTTCTCGATTTCCACAAATAAATCTTTATGGCAATCATATACAGATTCAATTCTGTTCAAGGCGGACTGGAATGTTATCAGGTATAGATTCATTTGTTATTTTGCTTTGTTTTACAGGAACAAACTTACATGTTTTTTTTTAATAACCCTAAAAAATGCGCATTAAGATAACAAAGATTTAAATTCTTAATTAATTGTTTGCTCGGTTGGTTGCGAAAGTCTATCTTTGCACTTCGATTAAATAATTTTTATAACATTATGCCAATAATATCCATCCGAGGAAACGAGATGCCCGCATCGCCAATTCGCAAATTGGCACCGCTGGCCGATGCTGCAAAACAGAGAGGAATTCATGTTTATCACCTGAATATCGGTCAGCCCGACCTGCCCACTCCGCGAGCGGCCCTTGATGCGATTCGTAATATTGACCGTACCGTTTTGGAATATAGTCCCAGCCAGGGATACCGCAGTTACCGCGAGAAACTGGTGGGTTATTATAAAAAGTATGATATCAACTTGTCTGCCGATGATATAATCATTACTACAGGAGGCTCGGAAGCGGTGCTGTTTGCTTTTCTGAGTTGTCTGAATCCGGGGGATGAGATCATTGTGCCGGAACCTGCCTACGCCAACTATATGGCATTTGCCATATCGGCCGGTGCCGTGATCCGCACGGTGACGACTACCATAGAGGAAGGGTTTTCCCTGCCGAAAGTGGAGAAGTTTGAGGAGTTGATAAACGAACGCACAAAAGCTATTCTGATTTGTAATCCGAATAATCCGACCGGTTACCTGTATACCCGCCGCGAGATGAACCAGATTCGTGACATGGTGAAGAAGTATGATCTCTACCTGTTTTCGGATGAAGTCTACCGCGAGTTTATCTATACCGGCTCTCCTTATATTTCTGCCTGCCATCTGGAAGGCATCGAAGAAAATGTGGTGCTGATCGACTCGGTGTCCAAGCGTTATTCCGAATGCGGTATTCGTATCGGTGCGTTGATTACCAAGAATAAGGAAGTGAGAAATGCCGTCATGAAATTCTGTCAGGCACGTCTGAGTCCTCCTTTGATCGGTCAGATTGCTGCCGAGGCTTCATTGGATGCCCCTGAAGAATACACACGCGAGACGTATGACGAATACGTGGAACGCCGCAAGTGCCTGATTGACGGGCTGAACCGTATTCCGGGCGTTTATTCGCCCATACCGATGGGAGCCTTCTATACGGTTGCCAAATTGCCGGTGGACGACAGTGAAAAGTTCTGTGCATGGTGTCTGTCGGAATTTAACTATGAGGGCGAAACGGTCATGATGGCTCCGGCTGCCGGATTCTATACCACTCCCGGCGCAGGCCGTAATGAGGTGCGTATTGCTTACGTGTTGAAGAAAGAGGATTTGGTCCGTGCGCTGTTCGTACTGCGTAAGGCATTGGAAGCATATCCCGGAAGAGTGGAAGACTGATATGGATTGGAAGCTCTTTATTGCCAGACGTATCTATCGCAGCAATGAGGGTGGAAAAGAGGTGTCCAAGCCTGCCGTCCGCATTGCTATGCTGGGCATAGCCATCGGGCTGGCCGTCATGATTGTGTCGGTAGCGGTGGTGATCGGCTTCAAGCATGAGGTGCGCGACAAGGTGGTAGGCTTGGGTTCCGATATCATGATAACCAATTTCGACTCCCAGCAATCTTATCAAACAGTTCCCATCGTTGCCAATGACAGCTTGCTCCATCTGTTGAAAACACTGGACGGAGTAAAGCACGTGCAGCGCTATTCCACCAAGCCGGGGATGATTATGACAGACGACAGCTTTCAGGGAATGGTGTTGAAAGGTGTTGCTCATGAATACGACTGGAAGTTTTTAAAGCATCATTTGCAGGAGGGGGAAATTCCTGTTTTCTCGGATACGGCCTCTACCAATAAGGTACTGGTGTCCCGCACCATTGCCGACAAACTTCATCTGAAACTGGGTGATAAAATCTATACCTATTATATAGAGGACAATGTGCGTGCCCGCCGGCTTACTGTCGCAGGCATTTATCAGACCAATTTTTCCGCATACGATGATTTGTTCCTGATAACCGACTTATATACGGTGAACCGTTTGAATAATTGGCAGAAAGGGCAGGTGAGCGGTATAGAACTGGCAGTGAATGAGTATGACCGGTTGGAGCCGGTGAAAGAGGAAATCCGTATCCGGGTGGATACGCAGGTGGATGCATACGGGGGTACTTACTATACTCAGACGGTGGAAGAAGCCAATCCTCAGATATTTGCATGGCTGGATTTGCTGGATATGAATGTGTGGGTTATCCTGTTTCTCATGACAGGGGTGGCCGGATTCACCATGATATCGGGTCTGCTGATTATCATTTTGGAACGTACCAACATGATCGGGGTACTGAAGGCATTGGGGGCTGATAATTTTGCTATCCGTAAGATATTCCTTAGTTTTTCCGTATTGCTGATAGGCAGGGGGATGTTATGGGGAAATCTGATCGGATTGGTTTTGTGCTTTGTACAATCTCAATTTCATATTTTCAAGCTGGACCCTGCCACTTATTATGTAGACCGCGTTCCTATTGAATTTAATATCTGGATTTATTTGTTGCTGAATATCTGTACCTTGTTGGTATCGGTGCTGATGCTTATCGGGCCGTCATTTCTTGTGACGCGTATTCATCCGGCAAAGTCTATACGGTTTGAATAAGAAGGGTGCTTGTTCCCTAGCCTCCTTAGAACAGATACGCTTATTGATGCCTTGATTACTTTTAACTGAAAGAAATAGATGCCGGGATATGAAAAGACAAAACGATATTTCATACGCATGCACGCAAGTGACCGTGGCGTATGGATGCAATCAAGTCAATAGAAAGTTGGACGCGAAAATGCCCTCATGCCCTCACTTTTATTGTAACTGGTTTATAATGAGCTGTTTATTAGTGGTGGTAGCATTATCATTAGTGAGGGCATTGCCCTCACTAATGGATATTTAAAAATAAATTATTCAAACTTTATCGCATGATACAAAGTACCTTTATTGCTGGCTTTTGGGGGAATGCTCAGCTTGCAGAGAATGCGTCTGGAATAATTTATATTGTTGATTTATAGTTCTTTTTATGCGTATGTCCTTTCGGGTAATTGAAAATCTTCATGAGCGGTCATCCCTTCTTCCTTCTTCTCTGAAGTAGCAGAAGAAAAGTGACATTTTAAAAACTGCTCCAAAGGCAAAATTTGCTCAAATTCGGTGTTGTTTTGCCACAATACCCTCCTTTTTTTCATCATTCAATCCATAACGTTCGTTCTTATAAAGCAGCTGCATGGCTTGTGAATCGAGTTGGTGGTAGTCTATGTGTGCATATTTCCCTGTCTCTTATTTATTTTCTTTCTTTTCCTTTCCTACTTTTTATATGTTTGTAATTGCTTATCCACCTAGGTGGTTAAGTCTAACCACGATGGTGGTTAAAGTTAACCACAATGGTGACTAGACTTAATCACATCCGTGGTTAACGGATATTGAACTTTTAATCATCAAAGAAGAACAGTATGAAACAAACTACGGTGACCGCTATTTATGCCGCTTGTGTGAGGAAGGAAAGCTGAAAAACAGGGGATTTCACAAACAATCGGTTTGTAATCCTGTGAATGGATATTGTGTTGTGAATGAATGATTTAAGTGGAAAATATGGGGAATGAGGAGTGAGGGCATGAGGGCATAAGTGGGTGCAACTTATTTTTGTATTGAAGGATAAACCGGGTAACCTTGGCGACAAAATAAAGCTAACATGCCGCACTGGAATGGGTAGGTATATTGTACGCCCAATCCAAAGCTTAAATGAAAAAGCCGTGGTCTGTGGATAGATAAAAGTCTAAAAAGTTTTGCATTATCTTTATTTTTTATATTTTTGCAGAAGTGAGCACAAAGGAGTTTGCGCTCTATTATTAAGAAAGAAATTGTAAGAAACGTTAAGTGCTGATTCTTGTTCCGGGAAACCTAGGAAATTTTCAAGTGAACTCAAGAATGGCGCAGTATGTTTCCTACGCTGGATTCCAGCGTGGGACTACTGTCCATTTATCTGAGTTCAAGGTTTTCCTAGGGCCTCCGGAACGGATGATGGTACGTGTGGTTCCACGTTTTCCGTTTATAATTAAAGGTCTTCTCGGAACCTGGAAGACAGAATAATGCTATGAAACATTTTTATGTGTGTTTGGCTGTATTGGTGACATGTATTCTAACAGCATGTTCCGAAGATGAAGTGGTTCCTGAAATTCTTCCAGGAGCAGGTAGCGAAATTTATTTTGAGGATGCCATGAACTTTGGTTCTGATGGAGGCAATAAGTCTCTCCATTTTTCTACGAATAAAGATTGGACTATTTATGTCGCGAATACCGTAAATGGTAGTCGTTGGTGTACTGTATCGCAGACAAGCGGACAGGCTGGTGATATTTCGGTACAGGTATATGTGGAGGCTAATGAAGGTTATGATGACAGGAATGTGGTGCTGACTATTCAAGTCGGAGAGTTGATGAAGACTGTAGTGGTCACTCAAAAGCAGAAAGATGCCTTGACCCTTACTGCCGACAGATTTGAGGTCGGTCAAGAGGGCGGTACTATTCATGTGGAAGTGAAATCGAATATCTCTTATGAGGTGGTGATTCCTGATGAGTATAAAGGTTGGATTAGCCCGAAGGATGCAGGGCGAGGATTTAGCAGTTCTATTCTTTCTTTTGCAATTGCAGCAAGTGAGGAATATGAAAAGAGAGAAGGAAAAATTATGATATACGGTGATGCTGTGACTGAAGTTATTAATGTTTATCAGACTGGAGGTGGCATCATCCTTCTTACAGAAAGCGATGTGTGTGTAAGCGATAGAGGGGAAATTGTTGCCGTGGAGATAAAGAGCAACTGTGAATTTGAAGTGAAGATGCCTGATGTAGATTGGATAACGGTTGCCAATGCGCGGTCTGTTTCTAGTCATACCTTATATTATACTGTAAGTCCGAATGAAACTTATGACGGACGTGAGGCGAAAATTGTATTTCTGGATAAGAAGAATAGTAATGTCAGTGATACGTTGTGTATCCGGCAGGTACAGAAAGATGCTATATTGTTGTCGGAAAAAGAATTAAAGATGGACTTTCAAGCTAGAGAATTTGTGGTTACTGTTGATGCCAACGTGGATATTGAAGTGGTCATGCCTGATGTATTTTGGTTGAGTGATATAACTTCAAGAACAAGAGGCTTGATAAATCATCGATTCGTTTTTTCTGTTAGTCAGAATGATACAGAACGGAATCGAGAAGCTAAAATTATCTTTTGTAATAGAGAAACAAATGCATCGGATACGCTTGTTATTCAACAAAAAAGAGAGATGTTTTTGGAGGATTATATGGATTTTTTTAATGCTCCATATTTAGAATATAGTCCTCATCATATTAATGTATGGACTAATTGTACATTTGATATAATTAAGCCAGATTGGATTCAAATAACTGATATTGAGAAGCATGGTACAACGAGTTATATTTCATGGACTATAGATAAGAATCCTTTAGACACAGATAGGATAGGTGAACTTGTTTTTTATATTGATGATATTCCTGTGAATTCAATTATGATTACTCAATATTGTAATCCGGTACAGATGAAAAGGAATACACTTATAGCAGATATACGCTCCGATTATATGGGAAATAAGAGTTTTCTACGGACTGCTTGTTTAGATAAGAATCTAGATTTATCATCAATTGAATCAATGGAGTTGTCAGGATATTTAAAAGAAGAAGATTATGGTTTTATTAATTCTTTGGCTAGTCCATATAACTTGAAAGATCTTGATTTATCAAGGTTGGCGGAAAATAATTATATTCCTAGTAATGCTTTTTCCGGATGTGACAAGCTTGTTACTGTTGCTCTTCCGGATAGTTGTTTTGAGGCTTATGGCTTTTATGCTTTTTGTGACTGTATAAATCTAAAGACTGTTGTTCCTCCTAGTTCTTATGTGAAAAATCGAATGATTGACAAAGGGTGTTTCCGTGGGTGCATAAATCTTGAAACTATCATAATTCCTAAAGATATTATTTCTGTTGGTTCTCAATGTTTTTATGGTTGCTCTAGGATAAAAGAAATTCATTGTCAAGCGGAGAATCCGCCAAAGACTACAATAGAATCTTTCAATGGAGATATCTTTTTTGAGGAAGTAATACTCTATATACCTAAAGGTAGTAAGAAACTATATGAAACATCGGCAGGATGGAGTCTGTTTAAAAATATAGTGGAAGAATAGGGTGGAATTTGTTACTTGGTCGCCCCTTAAAAGTTTTTATCTAAGCATTTATGTATAACGTTAGGGGGAGTGTTACATGCCCTTTATACACTCATTTCCTAATGTCCTACCAAATAGCCATTCAGCTTGCCAATACGTTGCAGCTTGAATACGCGTAGAGAAATCGTATAATAAAGAAGCGCAGAACTGTTGTTCACTATCTTATTTTAAGGTATCGCTAGATACCTGTACTTTAGATAATCAGACAACAGTTTGTGCTTTGTCTTTTTATACATTTCAAAGTTCGTAAAAGCTAGTAAATATGCTTATACATTTGCAATGGCATAAAGCGGCAGATTATTTATTATCAATGTTTTAACTATTATCGAAATGTACAGTTCCGAAATGTCCATTTCGGAACTGTACATTTCGATAGTTGCAAACATAGTAAAATAAAAAGAGTTCAGCCAAAATAAACCTTATTTTCAATATTCGTCTATTTTTTACATGAAAGAGCCGTGCATAAGACTATAAAAATTACTCTAAATATTTTGTGAATCAGGATGTAATCATTATTTTTGCATAAAATCATAAATGATGATTATGTGCAAAAACAATGATTACATAAATAAGGCAATAGTTTATATCAGTTCTATTTTACATGAGAAAGTTAGTCTTTCCCCTGTAGAAAAACAATTGATAAATAGTATTCCTGTTGCTTTTTCGCAACGATTTGTATTGTATCGAAGCGTATTATTAGAACATGATGTGATATTCGCTTTTGCTGACGATAATGATGGACTTACTCCTGCTCAAATGAAACGAACACTGAATCTGTTGGAAAATAAGTGTGGGTGTCCAGTTATCTGGATAACAGATAATATAGTTTCATACAATGTTGGAAGGCTGATAGCACAAAGGGTGAATTTCATTATTCCACAGAAGCAAATGTTCATACCGTCTCTGTTGATTGACCTTAAAAAGGAAAAAACGATTGGGACGGATATTACAGAGGTAATCCCTTCTATTGCACAATGTATCATTCTTTATCATATAGAAATGGGTTCTGTTGAAGGGAAACAAGCTGAAGAATTATCCGATATTTTTCATGTGTCATACGCAACAATCAATCGTGCTTTACGTTGGCTGCATGATAAAAAGTTAATTCAGCTTGAAGGAGTAAAGACGAAAAGGGTAAGGATGATACATACCAAAAAGGACTTGTGGAAAATAGCGTTACCTTTGCTTGTTTCACCACTTGAAAAAACGGTTTTTTCGGATATTAAACCGGATAATGGTTTGGAATGTGGCATAAATGCCTTATCGGAATATACGATGATTAATCGGGAAGATAGGGATATGTATGCCTTCACTAAAATGGATATTAGAAACTCAGAGATTAAAACCGATAAGAAATACGGAACATACCGTATTGAAATTTGGAGGTATGACCCTAAACTGCTCACTCATTCAGAGGTGGTTGACAAACTGTCTTTATACTTGTCATTAGTTAATCATGAAGATGAGCGCGTTCAAATAGAATTAGATAAGTTAATTGCAGATATACAATGGTAAAAGGAATAGAAAAATTTAAAGAGTTCTTCAGTGAATTTGAGAACTCTTATGTCATAATAGGCGGTACGGCCTGTGAGATTCATGAAGAGATTTATGCACAAAGCTCCAGAGCGACTAAAGACATTGACATAATACTTGTTGTGGAAGCTCTTTCTTCTGAATTTGTGTCAAAATTTTGGGAGTTTGTCAAAACGGCAAAATATGAGCAACGTAACAAAGGCACCAATGACGGTAATGAAAGAGCGCATGAGTATTATCGTTTTATGAAACCGTCTGATACAGATTTCCCATATCAATTGGAATTATTCTCTCGCAAAATCGGATTACTTAATTTCCCGGAAGATGCTCACATAACTCCCATACCGACTGATGAAGATTTGTCAAGTTTGTCAGCCATCCTTATGAATGATGATTACTACAATTTCACAATAACTCATAGCAGTATGGAAGAAGGGGTTCATATAGCCAATGTGGAAAGTCTTATTTGCTTAAAGTGTAAAGCATTTCTTGAAATGACTGACCGAAAGTCTAATGGTGAACAAGTGGATAGTAAGCATATTATGAAGCATAAGAAAGATGTATTCAGGCTTGCAGCCATGCTTGCTCCTGCCGATAAATTCAATGATGTTCCGCAAATGCTAAAAAACGACATATTGAACTTTTATGAGGCAGTAAAAAAAGAATTGCCTAATTCTGATTTCTTTAAGTCTGTTGGATTACAGGGTATTTCCGGAGAACAACTTTTGGAACAACTGAAAAAGAGTTTCTTGTAAAGATGTACAAAGGCTATGCTTGGTATCAATCTAGATTGAATCGTCTTTCAGTTATCCAAACTCTTAAAATATTAAAGCCTTATTTAAATGCAAATAGTTGATAGATTTTGGACAACTAAAAAGTTTGGATAAGCTAGATTATTTAAACTTTTGACAACCTGGCGGAAAATGTAATACGACCCATCACTTTGAGCAGAAAGAATTATCTCTTCTGCAGTAATCACGAGGCAGCCGTCAACATGTCTGTAATCTGTTCCCTGTTGTCTTCTATTTCGTATCGTACATTGCGGCTTTCTGCTTTGCTGAACATGGGAATGCGTTTCTTTATGATATTGAAATCGTTTTCCAAACGGGTTAGATATCCTCCAATTTCACGTTGTAAATAGCTTTCTATGGCTGTCCTAGCTGTGAAGCCGTTGGCTATGCATGATAAGATAGAGAAATAGATGGTGTACTCTTTGCCAAATTCTTCGATTAATATATTCTTGCCTTCTGAAAGGAAAGGAGAATTTTCCTGACACATCAACTTTATCATTTTATGATGTGTCAAAGCTTTGTTATCAACGAATAATTCTACATATTTTGCTACTCCACCGGTGAAGGTATAGAATGCTAATAAATCCTCGGAAGTGTATCCGGGGTTATTCTCTGATAATATTTGTTTAAGTGTGATGGTACTAAAAGGCTTCAGAAAAATCTGTTGGGTGGCTCTGCCGAATAACGGTTCATGATTGCCTTCAAAAATTCGATGCATTAATGAATAGATGGAACCGCATAGGAATAAACAAATGTGACTGTCGTCTTTATTTCTATCCCAAAGATGCTGCATATCGCTGTAAACAGATGGATTGATTGTATAAAATTCCTGAAATTCATCAATGACTAAATTGAATTTCATTGTTTTAGAATAGTCCATTAGCAGTTGGAATATAGTTTTGAAGTCTTGAATTTCACCATAAATGGGTAACTGGAGTACTGAAGTTATTTCATCTATAAAGTTACGGCACAATAATGGCTCGGCTTTATGGGCAACGAAGAAATATAGGGTAGGAGTATCATGAGTGTGCATCACATTTCCTGCCGGATAAAATCAATCCGGGCTCTGACACTATTAAGCCCAAAGCTCGGAACTGTTTGATTGAATTCAGGAGGGGATACCCTCGAATTAGAATTCAAATTTTTCTAATTTCATGTTGCCCAATTCCTGCAATTTAGGAACCAAGGTTACAAAATGGGCTGCTTTTTCGTGTGCATCCAGTGATTCGGCATCTTTCCATGTCTCGCAAATCATAAGTACATCTTTGCGCGTTGCGCTCTCGAAAACATCATAAGCGATACAACCGTTGTCATTTAATGATTGTGCTACCAATTCCTTTGCCGTTTCTAAAGCAGCATTACGGTTACTCTCATTTACTTGGATAAAAACATTTAATCTGATCATATTCGTATTATTTAATAATATAATGTATATCTGGTTTCATTCTCTTTTTATTTTCTAATAAACTCATTTTTCCGTCTGAGCTTGCGTTGTAGTTTGAATACCCCATTCCATACGGGTTGAAGAAAATCGAATACAGGGAGTAATGCGCAGAACTTCCGTTCGCCAAAGGTCTGGGCGGTCTTTCTGAAAACAATCAGTTGCATCACGAAACGGGTTGCCCATAACAGGACGGCAATACCTAAAGTAATCCATTGATGGAGAAAAATACTGATGACTATAGTGGTGATAGTGACTGCATAGAACAATAACCTGCTGCAAGTCTCGAACCCCATAAGGTAACGGGCAGTCCCCTTGAACAATCGGCTGGTAGCTGCATAACTTATTTTTTCTTCACACCATATTCTTTTATATTTGGGCATTGAAATCCTTATCAGGCTTTCCGGACTGGTTTCAACCCGTGTATTGTGACCATTGGCTGTTTCATTGATAAACAAATCGTCTTCTCCGCGTTGCAGGTTAAGATGAGCGGCAAATCCTTTCTGTTTGTAGTATAGAGATTTTCGGTAGGCCAGATTCCGTCCCGTTCCCATATAAGGATGACCGGCTATGGCCATACCCAGATAGCGCATAGAGTTCAGTAAAGTATCAAAAGTGATTTTCTTGTTAAACCAGCCCGATGCTTTTTCGTAATTGCTGTATCCTAAAACGATTTCGGTAGCAGGAGTGAAATTACGTGCCATCTGTTTCAGCCATTGGTTGCTTTGCGGATGACAGTTGGATTCCGTAAACACTAACCAGTCATGACGGCTGGCTTTGATACCCATCGTTATTCCCAGTTTTTTATGACTGATATAGCGTGCACTATCGGGGATAAAGGTGTGATAAAGGTTAGGGAATTTATCTTCCAATAACTTTAAAACATCGTCACAGTCATCTGCCGAATGGTCGTATATAACGATCACTTCAAACTCCGGATAATCCTGTTCCAATATGGATGGGAGATTCTCTTGTAATTCATGGGCAGCGTCTTTTGCTACAATGATGACAGATAATGGGGGATTCTCAGTATTCAGGATAGTGGAACTTGCCTCTTTGCTGTGAGTATATAATTTGCTATATAGCCCCAAGTAATATATGGCTTGTGTAAGGAACAAGACTCCCGAAACAGCCGGTAAAATTGTATCTATGGTAAATAGTTCCATGTATAATCTGTATTAAAACCGTGCAAAAATACAGCAAATAATTGAATTGTGACAGGATGAATATTCTTTATTTATTCAAAAGATCGAATTTAATTATAATTTAATGTTAAAAGCGCATAATCGTGAACATTTATCAAGTTTAATTGCTATATTTAAGGGAGTTAACTGAAACCTGTAACAAGTCCTGACTAACGGGCAATTATTATGAGAATACAATTTGAGATTAAAGAAAGTTTGATCAATATACTTGATCAGCTTACGCATTCTGATTTTTGGGCTACGGAAATCAAGGAAGATGAGTCAGGAAAAAGAATTATTAAGATTAAAGACTTAGCTTATAACTTAGAAGCCGTAGCCGAGGTAGTGGGTAATGAGATTTTTATAAAAACTGCATTATCTAAGTATACTTATCGTATTTACGAAGCGAGAGGTGAGTGCTGGTGCGAGTATGTAGGCGCCTACCGTGGTTTATTGGAACAAAAGCTTCTTCCGATGATTACTCCGAAGGAAAATCTGTTGGAATGTGAGGTACTGGATAGTTCCATATTGGGGGGCAAACAAAAGACTTTGCGTGAATATGCTGAGGATAACTTGAAACTGAAGAAGTTCCGTGAACAGAATTTTGGTAATAATGGATTTTCAAAAGCAGATCATCCACGCCGTGTGTATGATGAGTTTATAAAAGAAGATTTCATACCGGAAGATAAATAAGAAATAGCGCCGTTTCAGCATGAAACGGCGCTGTCTTTTTTATATACTTCGAAGCTTATACCAATTCCTCTGAGGTGTATCCTTTAGGCAATGCACGGCAATTGTAAGCCGATGCCATGATTTCACCGTATGCACCTGCCGAACGGAGGGCGAATAAGTCGCCACGGTGTGCTTTGTTCAAATCAATGGCTTTGCCGAAGACATCGGACGATTCGCAGATAGGGCCTACCACATCGTAAGTTTCCTTAGGTTCTTCCGAGGTGATATTTTCTATTTTGTGATATGCCTGATAAAGCGCAGGGCGAATCAAGTCTGTCATACCTGCATCAAGAATGGCGAATTGTTTGTTGGCTCCTTGTTTTACATAAATCACTTTACTGATGAGGCTGCCACATTGTCCTACCACGGCACGTCCCAACTCGAAATGTAAAGTCTGCTGTGGCCGTAGTTTCAAATGCTTGTGATAAGTAGCAAAGTATTCTGCAAAGTTAGGAATAGCCTGACGATTGGGGTGAGAATAATCTATCCCCAAGCCACCGCCTACATTGATATGTTCCACTATAATCTGGCGGGCATATAATTTCTCTTGTAATTCGTTTACTCGGTTGCAAAGGGCGACAAAATCACCCATATCCAGTATTTGAGAACCGATATGAAAGTGTAAGCCTACAAACTTGACATGGGGCAATGTTTCTGCCATATCAATAACCTTGTCCATATCCTCCATACTGATGCCGAATTTATTTTCAGCCAGTCCGGTGGTAATGTTTGCATGGGTGTGTGCACCTACATTCGGGTTGATGCGGAAAGCTACACGGGCCGTTTTACCTTTGGCGGCGGCCAGTTCGTTGATGATTTCCAGTTCGGGCACAGATTCTACATTAAAGCAGAAGATGTCATAATCCAGTCCCAGGTTGATTTCCCAGTCTGTCTTGCCTACACCGGCATATACTATTTTGCCTGTCGGAAATCCGGCCTTTATAGCTGCACGGATTTCGCCTCCACTTACACAGTCGGCTCCCAGGCCGTTTTCGCGGATAATGGTCAGAACTTTATGGTTGGCATTGGCCTTCACGGCATAATGCACGCAGAAATTGTTGTATTTGCCTGCTTCCTTATTGATGCACGACAAGGTTTCACGCAGCACATTGACGTCGTAATAGTAGAAGGGAGTTTCCAACTCTCTGAACTTGTTTACGGGGAATGTTCCTTTCATATTGTATTTTGTTTTATTAGCAGGGGCGAATTAAATTCGCCCGAAAGCACCTGTCTGGTAGAGTGGGGTGCATCCGGGCGGATTCAATCCGCCCCTGGAGTAGAAATTATTTATTATTGAATAAATGATCGCTTAATGACTGCAAAGCTTTCTTCTTGTCTTCTTCACGGATCAGGAAAGAAATATTGTAGTTACTACCGCCGAATGAAATCATGCGTACCGGTATGTCACGCATGGCATCCAGTGCTTTAGCTTCAAAGCCTACATTTTCCCATTCCAAGTCACCCACTACGCAGATGATACACATATCCTTGTCTACGGTTACTGTACCATATTTCTTCAGATCGTCCAGAATTTCATTCAGGTGCTTGGTGTTGTCAATAGATACGGATACACCTACCTCTGAGGTACAAATCATGTCGATAGAAGTCTGATAGCTTTCAAAGATTTCGAATACCTTGCGCAAGAAACCGTGAGCCAGCAACATGCGGCTTGATTTGATCTTGATGGCAGTAATATTATCTTTTGCTGCAACCGCTTTGATCTTGCCTTTTTCCGTATCGTTGGAAATTAATGTACCCGGAGCAGCCGGTTCCATAGTGTTGAGCAGACGAACGGGAATATTGGCATATTTGGCAGGCTGTATGCAGGTAGGGTGTAAAATCTTTGCACCAAAGTAGGCCAACTCGGCCGCTTCTTCGAAATGCAGGTGGCGCACGGGGGAAGTTTTGTCAACAATGCGCGGGTCATTATCGTGCATACCGTCAATGTCGGTCCATATCTGGATTTCAGAAGCGTTTACAGCAGCACCGATCAGTGATGCGGTGTAGTCACTGCCACCGCGTTGCAAATTGTCGATTTCACCATAAGCGTTACGGCAGATAAATCCTTGTGTGATATAGATTTCGGCATCCGGATGTATTTCAAGCTGGGCAGCCAGTTTCTCCTTAATATATACAGGATCGGGTTCCGAATTTTTGTCTGTACGCATGTATTCCAATGCCGGCAACAATACGGCATTAACGCCTTGTTCCTGCAAGTAGTTGGTAACCATGTTGGTAGAGATTAACTCGCCTTGTGCCAGGATTACTTTTTCTTCGAACAGCGTGAAAATATCTTTTGTATACGAACGAATATAATCGAACTGTGCTTTTATGAATACCTGTGTTTTCTGTTTATACTCGTCAGTAGAATAAAGCTCATTAACGTGCTGTTTATATTTGGCCTCCAGTCTGTTAATGATTTCATTCGCACCTTCGGGATTTTTCTTATACAGATAATCCGAAATTTCAACCAACGTGTTTGTGGTTCCAGACATAGCTGAAAGCACAACTATTTTTTGTTCACCGTCGGTAATTAATTTGGCTACTTCTTTCATTCTTTGCGCAGAACCTACTGAAGTACCTCCAAACTTTAAAACTTTCATTTTTCGTTTCGTATTTTAATTGTTCCTATATTGATAATTAGCATGCAAATATACAAATAAGACTGCAAAAATCAGCATTTTAGCGATGATATTTATCATTCATCCACTTATTCTGCCGTTTCTTGGGCCGTAACTGTCGTTTTTTCCTCTTTCCCGGTCACATCTTGGCTTCTTTCCATCCGGCTGTATTCGTTCGTTACTTCCTTGATATGATGATTCTCAAAGCGGTAGACAACTCCCGGATAATCCGACAGAAGATGCAAATTGTGGGTGGTCATCATGATGGCAGAGCCTGTGGCACAAATGGATTTTAGAAGTTCCACTATTTTGCGGCCTGTCTCTGCGTCCAGATTGCCGGTCGGTTCATCGGCAAGGATAATGTCCGGCCGGTTCAGGATGGCACGGGCGATGACAATACGCTGTTGTTCGCCACCCGACAGTTCGTTGGGCATTTTATATCCTTTGCCGGTCATTCCCACCTGGTCCAGTACTTCTTCGATGCGTGCTTTGATGGTTGCTTTGTTGGTCCATCCGGTGGCACGCAACACAAAGCTGAGGTTGGCTTGTACGGTACGGTCCGTCAATAGCTGGAAATCTTGAAAGACAATGCCCAGGCGGCGGCGCAGCTCTGGGATATGTTTCCGCTTGATAGTAGTCATGTTGTAGCCTAATACTTCGGCTTCTCCCGACTGAATATCCAGTTCGCCGTAGATCGTTTTCAGCAATGATGTTTTTCCGGAGCCGACTTTGCCAATGAGGTAAACAAATTCCCCTTTGTTCAGTTCCAGGTTCACATCTTCCAGTACGCCTAACTCTTGCTGGTTGATGTATACGTTTTTATATCGAATGAGAGGTTCATCCATAGTTTAGTGTTTTTTCCACGAAGCGCTGTGGCGTTCTTTCAATTCACGGGCAAGGTCCTCGATGCGGTAGCCTTTTGAGGTAAGCAGCACGATCATGTGATATATCAAGTCGGCCCCTTCGTAGATAAGGCGTTCGTCGGTTCCGTTGCAAGCTTCGATTACGGTTTCTACAGCTTCTTCACCTACTTTCTGTGCCATTTTATTAACCCCGGATTCGAACAGGCTGGTAGTGTAAGAACCTTCGGGCATTTCTGCGTGGCGTTTGTCTATGAAATCCTGTAGTTCTTTCAGGAACATGATGTCCTCCTTGTTTTCTTCTCCCCAGCAAGTATCTGTTCCGGTATGACATACGGGGCCTACAGGGTTTACTTTAATCAGCAGAGTATCCTTGTCACAGTCTTCTTTCATAGAAACTACATTCAGGAAATTACCGCTTTCTTCACCTTTTGTCCACAGACGGTTCTTGGTACGGCTGAAGAAGGTTACTTTGCCGGTTTCCACTGTTTTTTGATAAGCTTCTTTGTTCATAAAACCTAGCATCAGCACTTTGTTGGTGCAGTTGTCTTGTATGATGGCGGGGATCAGCCCGTTCATTTTTTCGAAATCCAAATTCATTTTTCTATATTTTTATATTGTTACTTCTTCTTTCTGTTATAATCTCACATTAATTCCTTGCTCGCAAAGATACTGTTTTAATTCGGGAATTTTAATCTCTCCGAAATGAAAAACGCTGGCAGCCAGTGCGGCATCTGCTTTTCCTTCTACAAATGTATCACGGAAATGTTCCATACATCCGGCGCCTCCTGATGCGATGACGGGAATTGTCAGTAAATCGGCCAGGGTGGAGAGGGCTTCGTTGGCATATCCGTTTTTCACTCCGTCATGGTTCATGCTGGTGAAGAGAATTTCTCCTGCACCGCGGTTATTCACCTCTTTGGCCCAGTCAAACAGGGATTTGCCTGTTTCAATCCGGCCACCGTTCAGATAGCATTTCCAGCCCTCTTCGGTTTGTTTGGCGTCGATAGCGACCACACAAACTTGCGAACCGAAATGTTTGGCTATTTCGTCTATCAGGTTCGGGTTGCGGATGGCCGATGAGTTGATGGATACTTTGTCGGCTCCCGCACTCAGCAATCGGTCTACATCGGTCAGTTCGTTGATTCCTCCTCCTACGGTAAACGGGATGCTGATGTGGGCGGCTACTCGCTTTACCAGGTCGGTAAATGTCTTGCGTCCTTCATGGCTGGCAGTAATATCAAGGTAAACCAATTCATCGGCTCCCTGTTCGCTATAGGCGCGTCCCAGTTCTACAGGATCACCTGCCTGGCGCAAATTTACAAAATTAGTTCCTTTCACGGTCTGCCCGTCTTTGATGTCCAGGCAAGGTATGATTCTTTTTGCTAACATAATTTGCTCTTACATGAAACGGTTTAATTCTTTCAGCGTAATTTTTCCCTCATACAATGCCTTGCCGAATACAACTGCCGGAACTTTGGCTATTTCCAAGTCTATAATGTCTTGTAAACAGCTTACCCCTCCGCTGGCTATCAGATGCATATCCGGAAATTCCTTCAGAATTTGTTTGTATAATTCCACAGAAGGACCTTGCAGCATTCCGTCACGGCTGATGTCGGTACACAACACTTTGAAGATTCCTTCTTGGGTATAGTCTTTCAAGAAAGGAATTAATTCCTGCTGACTTTCCTCTTTCCAGCCGTTGACAGAAATTCGATTCTCCTTTACGTCAGCTCCCAGAATGATTTTTTCATTTCCGTATTGTCCCAGCCATTTCTTGAAGAGTTCGGGATTTTTCACGGCTACGCTACCCAAGGTAACCATTTGTGCACCATTGTCAAATGCGATAACCAAATCTTCATCCGTTTTTATACCACCTCCGAAATCAATGACCAGAGAGGTGCGACCGGCGATTTGTTCCAGTACGCGGTAATTCACAACATGATGTGAAGCTGCCCCATCCAGATCGACAACATGCAGGCGGTGGATTCCATGAGCTTCAAACTCTTTGGCAACCTCAACCGGATTTTCGTTATATACTTTCTGTGTGTTATAATCTCCTTGAGAAAGACGGACGCATTTGCCATCAATAATGTCGATGGCAGGAATTAACTCTATCATATCTATTTCTTCTTATACATTATTATATATAATGTAACGGTTCACAATTCTAAAAAGTTCCTCAGGATTCGTTCGCCCACGGCTCCGCTCTTTTCGGGGTGGAACTGTGTTGCATAGAAATTATCTTTGTGCAAGGCCGAACTGTAGGGGAGGATATAATCTGTTTGTGCTGCCGTAAACTCGTTCAGAGGTACGTAGAAGCTATGTACGAAGTACACAAATTCTTCTTTGGTGAATCCTTTGAACAGGTCGCTGCGTACATGGGTCAGGGTGTTCCATCCCATGTGCGGCACTTTGTCCTCGTGCCGTGTGGGACTGAACAACTTTACATCTGTGTCAAAGATGCCCAGGCAGTCTGCATTTCCTTCTTCGGAATACCGGCACATCAGTTGCATTCCCAGGCAGATACCTAGTACGGGCTGCTTTAGATTTTTGATCACTTCATCCAGCCGGTTTTCCCGGAGGTGATTCATGGTTGTTTCGGCTTCGCCCACACCGGGGAAGATAACTTTGTCGGCACTCATCAATATTTCCTTATCGGAAGTGATGGTTGCTTCTACTCCAAGACGCTTCAATGCGTAGTCTACGGAGTAGATATTTCCTGCATTATATTTTACGACAGCAATTTTCATCAGCTAAAGATAACTGTTTTATTTTTATAAGCCAATACTTTTCGTTCAATATGTTTCCGGACAGCGCGAGAAAGGACTATTTTTTCCAAATCTTTACCTTTACTAACCAGTTCCTGTACGGTATCCTTGTGCGTGATGCGCACTACATCTTGTTCAATAATCGGTCCGGCATCCAGTTCGGTAGTAACATAATGGCTGGTGGCTCCGATAATTTTCACCCCTCGTTCAAAAGCAGCATGATAGGGTTTGGCCCCAACGAATGCAGGCAGGAAAGAGTGATGGATATTGATGATGCGGTTGGGATATGCTTCAATCATTTGTTCGGAGATCACTTGCATATAGCGTGCCAGTACAATGAAGTTGATGTTGTGTTTGGCCAGCAATTCCATCTCAGCCTTTTCCTGTTCCATCTTGTTCTCTTTTGTAATGGGGAAAAGATAGAAAGGAATGCCGAAACGTTCTGCCACATGCTGAAGATCGGGATGGTTACTTATGATAAGAGGTATTTCCACATTCCACTCTCCGGCAGTGTAGCGCGCCAGCATATCGAAGAGGCAATGAGACAACTTGGAAACAAATATGGCCATCTTCGGCTTTACGTCCGAGAAATAAAGGCGGAATTTCATTTCATATTTCTGGGCATACAATGTTTCGAAATAATCCTCTATTTTATCTTTAGGAATAAAGAAATCCTTTATTTCCCATTCTATACGCATAAAGAATATGTTTTCTACATGGTCCACATATTGGTCCAGGTAGACAATATTACCTCTGTTAATCGTAATAAAGTTTGTTACCTCTGCCAAAATGCCCGGTTGATCTGGACAGTGCAACAATAATTTTGCAGTTGTATTCATCTTTTTCCCTAATTTTCGATTTTAATCTATTGAGTGCGCAAAAATAGCGAATTATTGCTAATAAGCTAAATTTTCTAACAAGAAGTTTGCGAAAAAGATTAAAAGAATAACAATATCGTAATTAGGAGAGAAGGATGGGAGAGGTGCTTGAAAAATATTTTTGCATGGTTTTTGCCAAAACACTTGCAGATTTAAAAATAATGCGTACCTTTGCACCCGCAATCGAGAGAGAAAGCGTCGAAAGAAAGACAAATTGAAATACTGGTGCGTTAGTTCAGTTGGTTAGAATACATGCCTGTCACGCATGGGGTCACGGG
>CAVJPC010000019.1:0-70582 GCA_963651205.1 Bacteroidaceae bacterium | reverse complement strand
AAGGGACAGGCTGTGTATATCGCTTTTAACAGCTCTTTTTCCATAATTCCACCAAAGCATCTTACCACGATACAGGTAAAGATAAAAAGGAGTTTGTAAGAGGGGGGGGGATAATATGGCAAGAAACTTGGTACAAAAGTCAATGAAACTTGGTACAAAAGTCAACGGAACTTGGTGCAAAATTCAATGAAACTTGGTACAAAAAACAATGGAACTTGGTGCAAAATTCAATGGAGCGGGGTGAGTGAAATGGAGCTGGCTGCAAAGGCCAACGGAGCAGGGTGCGAAAGCCAACGGAGCTGGCTGCAAAAGTCAATGGAGCTGGCTGCAGTATCGGTTAATAACAACCGGTCGATACTCCGGTATCAAACGGCAGATACCGGAGTACCATACTGAAAGTAATGCAATACCCAGTGGAAGGTATTACAGTATTTGCCAGCAGATAAAGGAGCTTTCTCTTGATGAAACAAACGGTATTTGCAGACACGTTTATTTTATGAAACGGTGTTGTAAGAAGGATGCAAACCGATGATTCAAAGGAGGAACAGCAAAAAAAATCACTAGTCTTCACCAATAAATAGACAAAGATCCATGAAACATTTATGAAGAATTTATG
This sequence comes from Bacteroidaceae bacterium, assembly GCA_963651205.1. Classification (GTDB taxonomy): domain Bacteria; phylum Bacteroidota; class Bacteroidia; order Bacteroidales; family Bacteroidaceae; genus Phocaeicola. The sequence continues at coordinate 69,966 of CAVJPC010000019.1, read as the reverse complement.
AACGATTATGAAACATAAATAGCTGATTATATAATAGAATGAAGGATATGAAGGATTTTAAAGAAAAAACATTAATAGAAGAAAGAACTGATATAAAACGACATCTTCTACACAAACAATAAGGGAGAGTCAAATTTTTAATTTATAAAGTTACAACTCTTTAAAAATAATCTTTTATTCGTATATTTGTCCCACATCAAATCATAAAAATGAATATAACTTCTGCTATCATAACAACCTCGGATGGAAAAATTCTCTCCTTATATGATGTATGCCGATTACTATCCAGGCAGCAATGGAAGTGCATATTTGAACAGTTGGAACAAGCAGGAGTGAATATAGAAAAAATAGAGGCCTATGAATATCCGGAAGCCCGAGGCATCAAACACCTCTTTATACGTTTTAAGGGAGAAAAAGAAGATACTCCTTTTTATTTGCTATCTACGGAAATATTCTCGAAACTGGCAAATACTATAATAGAAGAATACTCTTTGAAAATAAAATAGACAAATGTAGTACAAGCAAAGATCAGTACAAACGATTAAAATTAGAATGGAATGGGACATATCAATGGTCAGAACAATGAAATCACAATTATTTTACCACATGAAAAAATAGATTGCCTATCTTCCCGTCATGAAAAATTCAATCAAGTCATCAATCAATCAAACATGACAATTACGGGAAATAACAATCATATTTTCATATATTTTGATTCAGAAGAAAGCGCAGATAATTTACTCCTTAGTGAAGGGTTCCTTCTGATTATAAAAGGAGACAATAACATTGTTAACTTGGGAACGATAATCTTACGCTATTCCACCATATTAGGAATGAGCGGATTGAAGCTCATCATTGGTCAGTTACCGGGCTTGGGAGCCGGTGTTTCGAGAGTTGCCGATAATTGCCGGGTAGATATCGGTAATCGTGTAGTAGTCAACGGGGTTACATTGTACTTACAAGAAGACGGATCAACTGTCAGTATAGGCGATGACAGCCAGTTAAGCTGGGGCATTGATATCTGGTGTACCGATGCACATACCATAACAAATTTAGCGGGTGAACCGATCAATTTTGCTCAAAGTATAGAAATCGGAAAGCATGTATGGATAGGAAAAGATGTAAAGATTGGGAAAAATACAAAAATATCCGACAACAGCATTGTGGGTTGGGGAAGTATTGTAACAAAAAAGTTCAACGAGCCCAATGTCATTGTAGCGGGTATCCCTGCTAAAATCGTAAAACGGGGTATCAATTGGGATCGTAGATGTATTAATAAATATTTACCAGAATAACCGTTTGGGATTCCCGAAAAGGACTTCTAATCGGGAAACCCTGACTTATACTTTCCTGCGACCATCCCCTTGGTTAGAACTGGAAATAAATGAATGGCTGTATATCGCTGCTCTTTATCTGGATAACCAAATAAATCAAGACAACCAACAATAATGCTTTGCCCAATAAAGGTAACTTTATGACTCCACGACAACAGGCATTCTGCCAGCTATCGGGAGCAAAATGAAGCAAATATCCAATTCCCATCAATACAAATACTTTCCAATAACCTTCTATCAATTGCACGAACACCTCCGGATGAAAAGCAGTAAATATCTGCTTCAACATAACAACAGAGGCTTCAAAAGTGTTATTACGGAAGAATATCCAACAAAAGCAAACAAAGTTGAAAGTAAGGAGAACAGCAAAGAATTTACGGATTCCTTTACTGGTTGCTGTCTTGGGCTTATGTAACAAGTTACGCCAAAATTTCTGTGCCGCCAGCGCTATGCCATGAAATCCGCCCCATATCACAAAGTTCCAAGAAGCGCCATGCCAGAAACCACCCAGCAACATGGTAAGGAACAGGTTGACATAGGTACGTATCTTTCCTTTACGGTTACCTCCCAAGGAGATATAAAGATAATCGCGCAGCCACGTAGAAAGAGATATATGCCAACGATGCCAGAAATCGGTAATACTATCCGCTTTATAAGGTGAATTAAAGTTCATAGGAAAACGGAAACCCAATAGCAAAGCAATACCTATAGCCATGTCACTATACCCGGAAAAGTCACAATAAATTTGCAAAGCATAGCCATATACGCCAAACAAATTCTCCACTCCCGAATAAAGAGCCGGATTATCAAAAATACGCTCTACAAAATTCACACTGATATAATCGGAAATAATGGCTTTCTTAAATAATCCGCTGATAATAAAGAAAACACCTGTACCAAACATCTCGGAAGAGACAAACAACGGTTGTCTGATTTGAGGAATAAAATCACGGGCACGCACAATAGGCCCTGCTACCAGCTGCGGGAAAAAAGAAACATAAAACACGTAATCCAGCAATTTATTCAAAGGTACCAATTCACGACGGTAAACATCTATGGTATAACTTAAAGACTGGAAAGTAAAGAATGAAATACCTACCGGCAGAAAGATATTCAGCGGCTGGAACTTCCCGTCCCACAAAGGAGCCAGCATCTGATAAAAGAAATTGGTATATTTGAAGTAGCAAAGCAACCCCAAGTTTACCCCTAGGCTGACCAGCAACAAAAGTTTTCGTTTCCACTGAGTTTCCGTTCGTGCCATCCGTCCTGCCAACAGAAAATCAACAACCGTCACCACCCCCAACAGGAAGAAATAAAAACCGCTGCTTTTATAATAAAAATAATAAGAAAACAGGGTTACAAACAAGATACGTGCCGTATCTTGTTTCTGCATGAACATATAAATCAGGCTAAAGCCCAAAAACAGAAACAAGAACAAGCCGCTGCTAAAAATCATCGGTTGCTTGGCATTGTAAGTCAATACTTCAGCCAGTTTACTCCAATCCAGTTGCCACATATTCATTATACGCTTTAATCAGTGCCTGATGCAATAAATTACCTTGTAAACGATATCCATCGGGAGTGAAATGAATGCCATCCGCACGGAGCATATGGTGCTTCGTCCAGTTACGACAGGCATCTGTCTTCCCTCCTACTATATTATACATATCCCAGACTGCCATTTTATGTTCTTGTGCATACTCTTTTATGATACGGGCGGCCGTCACAGTTCTCGGATTAATGGTACGGGCACGCCGACGCCCCACATAGGCTCCGGGAGGAGTGGTCAGCAAAAAGGTCGCTTCGGGACAGGCAGTTTTCAACATTTCCACTAACCGACCTATCTGCAACTTATGAGCCTGAGCCAGATAACGACGGCTATGCGCTTCATTGGTTCCAAAAGAAACAATGATCAGATCGGGATGTAAAGAGGCTATTTCTTTTACTTTTTCATCAACGGAGAAAGTAACGGATGTAGCTCCATTAATGCCAACCATATGGTAGACAATACCCGGTTCACCCGTTTCGCGGGCAAGGCCGCCGGTACGGTATGAAATGGTATCGGGATAAACAGCCTCAGCACCGAAATCACTTTCCAGACGACGGCGGGTGACCAACGGATAAAGATGTCCCCGCACGTGCGAATCGCCTATATGAACTACCCGCACCGGTCCAGACAGGTCATTGAGTTTTTGAAGGAAGGGAGAAAGGGAACGGCTTTCATCTTCTATCACATTATCCAAAGAATGTGCAAAACTCGCCGGAAGTGAATCACGCACCGTAATCAGCCGCATGCCACGATGCATTTCCTTTGTTTCGCCGGGCATATGAAGCGGCTCCAACGGACGGGACAGCACAGGAATGGCGTCTTGGGCATAAAGACGGGGAAACAGTAGAAAGGCAAAAAGGATTGTCATTCCGAGTAACGTGAGGAATCGGTTCACATTCCCTTGTCTTCCAACAGATTCTTCACTTTGTTCAGAATGACAAATGCATTTTGGGTGACCCATGTTTTCTAAATGACAAGTGCTAATTATCTTCATAGGCTTTCCGCTTTTCGTATTGCTCTTTACCATACATCAATGTTTCAAATAGAATCCCTGCCAAATGTTTGCCTCCCTTGAAATTGATATGAGTATAATCAAGGTTGGCCATTTTCCGGTCAATCATATCGACAATGCTTCCTTGACCGCCCATAGCCTCATACATATTCCAGAAAGCAATATGGCTGTCAGCCGCAATGGACTGCTGATAACGGATGAGATTCTTCACTCCGGGCATGGTACGCAGGTCGCCATTTTCATTTCTATACTCACGGTCGCCCACGCTGACAAGCAGAATACCGGCTTCGGGAAAGGCTGCTTTCAAATGCTCTATCACCGTAAGCATTCCTTTCTTATAGCCATCATATTTCACACCACGTTCTGTAGCCACATTCAAACCATACTGGATAACAATCAAATCATATGGACGAAGGCGTTGGAAAGCACGGAGCGTATGCAAAGGAATGCTGCGCAAATGCAGGCCGCTGCTGCCACGCACACTGAAATTGTCCAAAGAAACTCCTCTCCTGCCATCCATAGCCACTCCATAAAAGGTAGCAGAATCAGATTGTTCCACACTCCATCGCACCTGCCCTATCCTGCCTTCTACCGAAACGGCCTGCATATCTCCTGTTCCTGCTTCTTCATGTAATTCCCCCTCCGAGGCATTATTCACTTTTGACCGGACGGCGGCAAAACCTTTATTCAGGAAATAGAAGGTAGAAACTTCACAGGTATCCAGCCGGGAAGCATATTTATTCTGTCCTTTCAACTGTACATAAGCCCCCTCACGAGGAAAGAAATAATGTCCGGAGATATCTTGCTGTGCCCTATCAAAACCGATAGAGTCATTGGAAGAGTGACTGCTCCATCCACCAAAGCTGTGGCGCACCGTAGGGCGGTAACCGCTGATAGATGAAGTGACGGGTACATATCCTACTCCACAACCGCCAAATTCCTGTTGAAGCATTTCACGAAGATCTGACGTAAAAATATCAGCTTCTATAAAAGAATCACCGAAATAGGCGATACGCACAGGACGTTTCATTGTTTTTATGTGGGAAAGAGCTTCATAGAAATGTTTCATTCCCCGCATAGTGGAGTCTGAATAGTCTTCAATGCAGGTCATGCCCGTTTTGCAGGTATCCACAAAAATTGGTTTTACGGGGGGAGGAAGAACAATGGTATCAGAATCGCATACTTCTTCTTCCACCTCCGGGCGAATATCGGCCAGCAGGTCCACTTTACGCAACGGCTTGCCGTCCAGTGACATTGGTGGAAGAAAATACAGCCCCATTAACACTCCTACCACGATAAGAGTGAGAAGAAAAGTGGCCGGTATATAGTTTTTCATATGGCTATATTTGTAAATCAGCCGCAAAAGTAGTGATTTTTTAGACGGGGGACTCCATGATAGGGACTAAAAAAAGAAAAAAGGCTGCGACAGAAGAAATAGGGGCGACCGGACGTCGCCCCTACAGTGGGTGGGAACACCAGTTCCGGCAGTTAGGCATCCATGAGATTCAATGTACCTTTATAGTAACAGAATGCCATCAGATACAGGCTTTTTCATTGCCCCTCCTATAGCTGCCTTTATATATTTAGATCGTCTTTTCTATATTCCAGACAAAGGCACGAAGCCCTAATTGCTCGGTTTCCTTGTCCATATTGTGCAAGGCTTCCAATAACGGGTCTACTTTGGCATCATCTACCACCGTCATGATAGCCGAACACATACTAGGCCATGCATGACTGCCGTAATGGGGTTCTCCCTTTACAGAACCACGTCCCTGCAACTGTTGCCAATAGCTGAATCCGCGACAATTCTGGCGATCCAGCAATGCCAAAATTCGTTCGTAAAAAGCTTGGTCGAAAGTGATGAAAACTGATTTCATTGTTTATTTATCTATTTTAAGTATTGTCATTCTGAACAAAATTCACATTGTTCAGAATGACAAAGATGTTAATTACTCTTTTTTCCCTTTGGTCATTTCAGATTTGTGTGACTGATAATAGTCATTCAATTCACGGGCTGCTTTCATCTTCTTACGATTGCGCTTGATGCCTGTACCTGCAAAAGAACAGTAAAGCACCGGAACAAGAATCAAAGTAAGCACGGTAGACACTGTCAAACCACCAATAACGGAAACACCCAGAGGCTGCCACATTTCAGATCCTTCACCTCCACCGATAGCCATCGGCACCATACCGAGGATGGTAGTCAGTGTGGTCATCAATACCGGACGCAAACGGCTGCGGCCCGAAACCACGACCGAATGGATGACGGACATACCCCGTTCACGACACAAAGTAATGTAGTCGATAAGCACAATACCGTTCTTTACCACAATACCGATCAACATGATACCTCCTAACAAACTCATTACGTTCAGCGTAGTTTTTGTAAAGAACAACGCCATCAGCACTCCACTAAATGCAAATGGAATGGAGAACATAATGATGAACGGATATGTCAAAGACTCGAACTGTGCCGCCATCACAATGAACACCAACAGGATAATCAAGATAGCCAAAGTTCCCAAATCACTGAATGAATCCTGTTGATCTTCATAAGAACCTGCCACCTGGATACTGATACCACTAGGCAAATCCATTTTATCAATGATAGACTCACCGGCTGCCACAACACTGCCCAGAGGAGCGCCCGAGATTACCGCAGATACCGTCACAATACGTTCACGGTCTTTACGCTCGATGGTAGGAGGAGCAGAACGCTCAACTACCGTACCAATATCTTTCACACGAATGGCCTTACCTTCATTGGTATAGATCAGGATATTCTCCAGATTCTCAATGCTGGTACGGAACTGGGGAGCATAACGCACCTTGATATCATACTCGTCACCATCTTCACGATAGTAAGAGGACAAAGCCCCATTGACACGGTTACGCAGATACATAGCTGCTGTAGAAAGGTTCAATCCGTGCAGAGCCAGTTTCTCGCGGTCAAAATCCACCTGATATTCCGGCTGGTAATCCTGACGGCTGATATTTACTTCGGATACACCATTTATTTTCAACAAAGCTTCTTTCAATTCAGCAGCGGCTTTATCTGTTTCGGTAAAATCGTATCCATAGATTTCAAAGTCGGCGGTAGCCTGTCCACCCATACCCCCGCTGCTACCACCCAAGATAACCTGGGCTTTATCCAGTTCGGGATAAGCTTTCAAGTCCTCACGCATACCATCGCAGACTTCTGCCAATGTGATGGAGCGCTGGTCGGGATTATAAAGATTGATATTGAACGAAATGATATGACTGCCATTATCCTGGATAGAAGCCCAGGTATTGTCTGCATCAGCCTGTCCCACCGTGTAGTTACAAATACGCATCACGCCTTCATATTCCTTCAGCCATTTTTCGGTCAGTTCCTGAGCCAACGCCTGCGCACGCTCCACGCGGGCTCCGATAGGCAACTGCAACTCTACCGAGATACGGCTGTTATCCTGTGACGGGAAAAACTCCGTACCTATGCCTTTCGCACAAACCAAACTCAACAGGAAGAATCCGAAACAGGCGACAATGACCGTCTTACGATGACGGACAGCCCAGTTCAAACGATTCTGATACCAACTATCCAATCCGTCCAGCGCACGTTCTATCGGTCTGTAGAAGGTAACGAACCATTTGCTCTGCTTTTTCTGCAAACGGAGCATCTGCGCACACATCATCGGAGTGAATGACAAAGCGGAGATAGTAGAGATAGTCATAATCACACACATCATCCAACCCAACTGACGGAATAATACACCTGACATACCACTGACCATAGTCAACGGGAAGAATACCGCAATCATGGTCAAGGTAGATGCAATAACAGAAATAGCCACCTCATTCGTACCGTGCATAGCTGCCTGTTTCGGTTCCGAGCCACGCTCGATATGCGTCGTCACGTTTTCCAGAACCACGATGGCATCATCCACCACATTACCAATGGCAATGGAAAGACAGGACAAGGAAATGATATTCAACGAACCACCATCCGTAATTGCCAGATAGATAAAGGATGCGATCAATGACATCGGGATAGTGATACAGATAATCACCGTAGCACGCCAACGTCCCAGGAATACAAATACCACCAATACTACAAACAGAATGGCATACATGATAGTTTCCGTCAAACTGTCAATGGTATTCAATATATTATCTGAAGTATTCACAATAACCCCCAGTTTGACATCACTGGGCAATGATTTCTGCAACTTGGGCAGCTGATCCATTACTTTCTGAGAGATATTTACAGAGTTTGCACCCGATTGTTTCTGTACAACAATCATGGCACCCTGCACGCCATTGTTATAGGTCTTCTGTGCACGCTCTTCCACGGAATCGACCACGGTTGCCACATCACGCAAATAGACTGATGCGCCATTGCGCGTACCTACAACAATATTTTCCATTTCTTTCGGGTCCTTGAACTCACCCTCTACGCGTAACGAGTAAGTATTGCTGCCCACATCGAATGTTCCGCCCGGAGTGTTCTTGTTTTCTGCACCAACAATGGAACTGATGGTTTCAATAGTCAAATCATACGCTTCCAGTTTGTTAGGATCACAATAAATATTCACCTCACGCTTGGGCGCACCGGCAATAGACACCGTTCCTACACCGGGAACACGTGCCAAAGGATTTACTACATTATCATCCAATATTTTATAAAGAGCCGGCTGGCTTTCTTCCGCCTGAACGGACAACAGCAGGATAGGAATCATATCCGTACTGAACTTAAAGATGATCGGAGTACCGACATCATCCGGAAGTTCCGAACTTACCATATCCAGTTTGTCACGGACATCGTTAGTCAATACGTCGATATCATAGCCGTATTCGAACTCTAAAGTAATTACTGATATATTTTCTGAAGACTTGGACGTAATATGTTTCAAGTTACTAACCGAATTCAACGTATTTTCTAACGGACGTGTTACGTTGTTTTCTATATCGGAAGCACTGGCACCCTGATAAGATGTCATGACCATAATGGTATTGGTATCAATATCTGGATACAAGTCTACCGGAAGTTTCGACAGTGAGAACAGACCAAAGATCGCTACGGCCAAAAAGCATAGCGAGGTCATAATCGGTTTCTTAACCGCTCCTTCGTATAAACTCATGTTTTTTAAATTAAAAATTGAAAATTAAGAATTAAAAAATCGTGTGTGGGTAAGTAAATCAGGAGTACTATAAAACTAATCAAGGTGTACCTCAGCTACTACAAACTGTCTGGCACAAGCCTTTTTTAATTCTCAATTTTTAATTTACTGCCACTTCTACGCCGTCGGCAAGGCGTGTCTGGCCCGCAATAACGACCTGCGAATTATCCTCCACTCCGGAAATCAATTCATATTCGGTTCCCATGCGGCGGCCTAGTTCTACCTTATTATAGGAAACTTTGCCATCCTTGAACACATATACATAGCGGTCGCCTGAACCGGCACGTTTCACAATAGCCTGGTCAGGAACTACCACATGTTGCATGGTACCAAAGCTCACCGTTACACGGCCGAACATACCCGGACGTACACGCTGGTTGGTATTGGCCAATTTTACCTCTACCGGGAAAGTGTGGGTGGTGGCATCAATTGTAGGATAAACCAGGCTAACCTTACCTTCAAATTCTTCGTCGCCATAGACATCGAATTTCACCTTTACGGTCATTCCTTTGGTTACTTTTGGGAAATAAGGTTCGGATACATTAATCAATAATTTTACCGGAGTGATTTGTTCAACTACCAGCACCGGGGTAGCGGCAGAAGAATACAAATCGCCGTTATCAAAGTTACGTGCCGTAACCACTCCATTGATAGGGCTTAACAACTGTGTGTTCTCCAACAAATTATTATACGAAGTACGGCGCACATCCAAGGTGGTCTTTGCCGCATCCCATTCTGATTTGGAAGCTCCACCCACTTTATACAGTTCATCCATACGCTTGAATTCCGTTTCTTCATTTTCCAGTTGTAGTTTCATCTGTTTCAGACTTGCCGCATCCATCTGCACTAATTTCTGCCCTTTGGACACATGATCTCCCACCTCTACAAAAATACGATCTATACGTCCCGGAGATGTCGGAGCTATGTTATTTTTCGCTTCAGCTTCGACAGTAGCAGTGTATTCCTCTATCTGGTCTACATTACGGGAAGTTACGGAAGCAAGTTTTACCACCGGCTTTTCTTCCGTTGGGGTAGTGGCAGCTTCTTTACTTTCTCCTCCCCCTGAACATGCACCTAGCATGGTTACAACCAGCAAAGCTGCGAATTGAAAATATTTTCTCATACTGTTATCTTTATGTTAATGTGTTATTATTCTGTTACTTCATCGACACCCAATACCAAGTCCAGATCAGCCTTGGCTACCAGATAATCATAAATAGACTGGTTATAAGTCAGTTGCGATTCTGTCAATGCCACTTCCGAACTGTTCAGTTCCAGGATGGTTCCCTTGCCTACTTCATATCTTTTTTCGGCAATGGTACGTCCTTTCTCTGCCTGGAACACGGCTTCCTTATTACTTACCACCTGTTCTGTACTGGCAGCCATATTGTCCAGATAGCTGGTGGCCTGCATAGTAAGCTGGCGTTCCGTATTGATGCGATTTTGTTCCAATTGCTTCATCTGGATACGGGTTTGTTTCAGTTGGGTAAAGTTACTCCCTTTGAATAATGGAATGCTCAGATTCAGTCCGATAGTAGAATAAGGTCTCCAATCGTATTCTCTGAATTTGAAATTATCATTCATGGAAGTATACATATACTGAAAACTGGCAGAAAGAGTCGGCATAAAATTGGTATATTGCAACTTTAATGTTTGCTTCAATTGCAATGCGTTCAATTCCAATTGCTTCAAAGTACTGTTATTTACCAGATTATTAGGGAGAGGCATTGCCTGACGAGTAAACATAGACATCTCATAATCTTTCAAATTACCTTCAATGGCTACCTGTACCTCAGCTTCCATCCCCATTAACACTTTCAGCTGAAGATTGGCCAGATTCACCCCGTTACGGGCAGATACGACTGTGGGTTTCAGGCTGCGCATCTGTACGTCGGCACTGATCTTATCATATTCACTGACAGCCCCCTGTTCATACTTAGCCTTTACCACATTATAATTATCTTCGCTCTGCTTATAACTTTTAAGCAGTACCTCGTAACTATCTTGTGCCAAAAGTAACTGAAAGAAAGCTTTGGTTACCTGATTCACCATATCCAGATGTGAAGCACGTGACTTCTCTACTGCCAGGTTCACATCCGTACTTGTCAGACTGATACTTTTGTAGAGAGCCGGAGCAAAGACAGGAAGGCTGATAGACAAACCACCGCTATAGGTATTGTTTGTACCGACTTCAATTACTTTCCCTTCCATAGCAAAAGATTGCTTCTTTATGGCTCGGGAATAACTACCCACCAAGCTGGCTTCGGGAAAAAGACCTGCATAGGCTTCCCGACGGGCTTCTTTCTTTAACTGGATTTCCTGACCGGCGACTTTTATGGTAGGATTGTCGCTCAACGCTATACGGACTGCGTCTTGTAAGGTGATCCTCAATGTATCTTGTGCTTGTGCACTCTGTGTTGTTACATACATTAGCAACAACAAGGCTAACGTAGATTTTAATACGAATTTCATTAACTATTACTCTTTATTGATTTAGTGACTAATTTAGCTTCTAACCGTTCTTATTATGTTCATTACCTTTTAAATTCAACAAAAAATCATCTACTATCTTTAATCCCTTTTCAGTGGAAATGCCGCGCATATGCATAAATACTACTGTCTCATAAATTTCACCCAGTGAATAAGACTTGCATATTTCCGAACGTAACAGGAAGTCCATCTGCTCACATACCATAGCACGTACAATGTCATAATTCACATCGCTTCTGAAGATACCCTGTTCCACTCCCTTCCGATAGAATTCCATAGCCGCATCCATATTCTCTTTCCGGCTTTCATCAATGTAATTCATTACTTTGGGATATTTCTCCATATCTTCAAAAAACTTCCTGTTGGTATTTTGAAAATCCTGGGCACTCCTCTGATAGAACTTCAAGAGGACTTCCAAAACATTTTCTGCCTTGGAAGCCACCTTATCCATATATTCCTGCATTTCCTCCCGATGTAGCTTCATGACATCAAGCAACAAATCTTCCTTGTCATGAAACAGTTCATAAAGCGTTCTCTTAGATATAGACAATCCGGCGGCAATATCATCCATCCTTACTGTCTTGACACCTTTCTGCGTAAACGCTTTCGCTGCTGCCAAGACAATATGTTCCTTAACGACCGTTTTATCTGCTCTTTTTTTCTTAACGCTATTCATTCTCAACATTAGGGGGGGGGACAAAGATACACTTATTTTATAATACCCAACTTTGAACTTCTGACAAACTCTATCAGATGTACAATTTCAGGACTGGACGGAACTTGCTCTTCAATGCGGCGTAATGCATCTTCGGCAGATGTATTCACCTTATATAATATACGGAAAGCATGTGCAATATGCTTGATAACTGTTTCCGAGAAGCCTTCATGTTGCAATACAGTGGTATTGATGCTGTAAAAAGCGGTAGGTTCGTGAGCAGCCACACAGTAAGGAGGAATGTCCTTGGTAAAACGGCATCCACCCTGCACGGCAGCATAAGTGCCCAGGCGCGTCTTTCCCTGCATCAATACGTTAGAAGTAAGAATAGCATAATCCTCGACAATGCAACAACCGGACACCTGGGAACCGTTACCGATGATACAATTGTTACCAATGGTCACATCATGTGAGATACGTGCTCCCTGCATGATGAAATTACCATTTCCCACTACCGTTTCATTACCTGCAAAAGTAGCACGGATGATTACCGCATTCTCACGGATCGTATTATTATTGCCTATACGGGCAATGGTATCATCACCCGTGTATTTGAAGTCCTGCGGAGCAGCTGCAATCACAGCTCCGTTATAAATGGTATTTCCGTTACCGATGCGTGCGCCGCTCATAATGCTGGCGTTGGGCATGATGACATTATCATCACCTATCTCTACATTCTTGTCAATGTAGGCAAAAGGGTGAATGGTTACGTTTTTCCCGATTTTTGCTGACGGGTCTACATAAGCTAACGGGCTAATCATATTCATATTATTTTTAAGGTTAATTATTCACGTCCACCGCCCAATGCACTGTACAGGTTAATAACAGCCTGCATACGCTGGAAGGTATCGGATACTTCATTCAACTGGGCACTCAGCAAGGACTGTTGTGCCGTAATAATTTCCAGATAAGTGGCTTTTCCTGCCTGAAACAAATCCTTGTTCATCTCTACCGCTTTCTGCATTTCTGAAACCTGTAACTGATGCTCGCTCAATTTCTTGTCTGCCGTATCATACAGGAACAGAGCATCGCTTACTTCCTTACCGGCTTCCAGAATAGTCTGCTGATAATTCATCTTGGCAATCTGTTCTTCAGCTTTTGAAACTTTCAAGTTGGCAATCAGTTTGCCACGCTGGAAAATGGGCTGAGTTAATGAACCGATGGCATTCCAGAGCATGACAGCCGGATTAGAGATAACCGTTCCGTTGGAACCGTTGGTCCATCCCAAATTTCCGGTGATATTGACACTTGGATAAAAAGCCGAACGTGCCTGGTTGGTTGTATAGTAAGCACCAGCCAATGCCAGTTCCGCCGCTTTTACATCCGGACGATTCTCAAGCAACTGTAAAGGAACTCCTACTGCCAGATCTGTAGGCATAACTTGTTCTTCCAATGTTCCACGATCTATATTCTGAGGAGCTTTGGCAAGCAATACGGAAATGGAATTTTCCGTTTCGCGCACCTGACGTTTCAAGTCAGCCAATGAAGCCTCAGTTTGATGATAAGCTCCCTTGCTCTGTGCTACGGCGGCTTCGGTAGTCATACCGGCTTCCTTCATAGCTTCCATTGTACGGACAGTTTCTTTCATCAATGCTACATTCTGTTCGGTTACACTAACCTGACGGTCAAGCATTAATAACGAATAATAAGCATTAGCTATTCCGCCAATCAATTGGGACCGTACCGCCTGCCGGTAGGACTCGCTCTGCAAATAAGAGGCTTTCTGACCACGGTGGGCATTCAGCAATTTACCGAACAAATCTATTTCCCAGCTTGCCGAAGCAGGCAAAGTATAGTTTTTGACTGGAGAGCTTTTATCCACACTGATAAACGAACCTTGCGGAGCAAGCGCCAATGACGGCAGATAAGACAAACGAGCCGATGTCAACAGTACCTTTGCCTCTTTCACACGGAGGATAGCAGCCTGCATATCCACATTGTTTGCCAATCCCTCTTCAATAAGAGTCTGCAATTTCGGATCACGGAAAACTTCCTTCCATGCCAGGTTACCCATATTGGTTGTATCGTTAGCAGCCAATGTATCGTTGGCCGCAGCCGGATCACGATAGATGCCGCTGGCATCTATCGACTCGGGACGATCATATGATTTATAAATGTGGCAACTGCTCAGTAAAAGCGTTGCACAACATAATCCTATTATCTTTTTCATTGTTCTTCTGTTCATTTACGAGTGTATTGTTCTATTTCGGGTTCAACCTCGCTGTTATCCACTGCATCCCATTCCATCGGTTTCATTCTTTCCTGCAACCACTGGAAGACTACATACAATACCGGTACGATGAAAATCTGACAAATCATACCAATCAACATACCACCGATAGTTGCAGTACCCAACGTGCGGTTACCATGTGCACCGGCACCCATAGCCAGCATCAACGGAATCAAACCTACAATCATAGCCAATGAGGTCATCAAGATAGGTCGCAAACGGGCAGCAGCACCCAACACAGCAGCCCAGCTGATACTCATACCTTGTTTACGGCGGTCGAGCGCAAACTCTACGATCAAGATGGCATTCTTCGCCAACAGACCCATCAACATGATTAACGCAATCTGCATATATATGTTGTTTGACATCGTACCCAGAATCATCTTCAAGGCCGGAATATTGCCCAGCAAACCAAATGCCTGAACAAAGATGAAACTACCCATCAGACCGAACGGAATGGAAAGCAATACGGCAAACGGCAAGATATAACTTTCATACTGTGCACTCAGCAACAAATAAACGAATACCAGACAGAGTACAAAGATGATGCCGGTAGTACTACCACTACTTTCAGCCTCCTCACGTGCCATACCACCGAGCTCATAACCATAACCGGCAGGCAGATTCTTCTGTGACACTTCCGAAATAGCTGCCAATGCCTGGCCCGAAGTATAACCTTCGGCGGGAGCAACCATTACTTTCATGGCAGTATACATGTTGAAACGGCTGATCAAGTCGGGACCATATACTTTCTTCATAGTCATGAACTGGGTAATAGGAGCCATCTCGCTTCCGTTACGCACCTTGATATTCTTCAATGATTCAAGATTGGCACGTTCATCGGGAGAAGCCTGGACCATTACACGGTACATCTTACCGAAACGGTTGAAGTTAGATGCATACAGACCCCCATAATATCCTTGTAAAGTAGTAAGGATCGTACTGGGACTGATGCCCACCTTCTTACAAGCAGCCGCATCAATGTCAATCATATACTGCGGGAAGTTCGGGTTAAAGGTAGTCTGGGCCGATTTGATTTCGGGGCGTGCCGTCAATGCAGCAATATACTCATTGGTTACATCAAAGAACTTGTTCAGGTCACCACCGGTTTTATCCTGCATGTTCAACTCAATATCACTGGATGCTGAGTAACCCGGAATCATAGGCGGCGTAAAGAACAATACCTGTGCATCTTTCACCACTTTCTGCGCACGCATAAAGAGTGATGCATAAACGATATCCGAACTTTGAGCTACCCCACGTTCTTCCCACGGCTTCAACTTCACAATCAATGAACCGTAAGAAGGACCTTGACCACCGATAAAGCTATAACCGGAAATGATGGTACGGGTTGCCACAGCAGGATCAGAAGCTACAAGGCTGTCTACACGCATGAATATTTCTTCCGCACGGTCTTGAGAAGTACCGGGAGGCAATGTCACAGCACCCATAATGGTACCTGTATCTTCGTTGGGCACCATACCTGTCGGAGTAATCTTCATAAAGATCACCAGCAACACGATAGATGCGGCAACCAGTCCGAAAGCCAACCATTTCTTATGGATAAAGAACACGACCTGTTTCTTATATTTCTTTACCAAATGATCGTAATGCACATTGAAAGCTGTATGGAAACGATCGACAAAGGAGGATTTCTTTTCATGTCCGTTTTCATCATGCGGTTTCAGCAAGAGCGCACACAGTGCGGGTGACAGGGTTAACGCATTGATAGCCGACAGGGCAATAGCGATAGCCATAGTCAAACCGAACTGGCGGTAGAAAGTACCAGCCGTACCACTCATGAAGGATACCGGAATAAACACAGACATCATCACCAAAGTAATGGATACGATAGCGCCACCTAATTCACTCATGGCATCAATGGATGCTTCCTTAGCCGATTTATATCCCTGATCCAACTTGGCATGCACACCTTCGACGACCACAATCGCATCATCGACCACAATCGCAATGGCAAGCACCATCGCACACAGAGTCAGCAGGTTGATACTAAATCCGATTAAATAGAGTACAAAGAACGTACCCACCAATGCCACCGGAATGGCAATAGCCGGAATCAAAGTAGAACGGAAGTCCTGCAAGAAGACATATACCACAATAAACACCAGGATAAATGCTTCAATCAAAGTCTTGAGCACTTCATGGATAGAGGCGAACAAAAAGTCATTGGCATTCAACGAAGTACTGACCTTCATACCGGTAGGCATGCTCTTTTCAGCATCCTTCAACAATTGTTCAATATCCGATATAGTCTCGGTGGCATTTGAACCAGCCATCTGGAACACGATACAAGTTACACCATCGTGTCCGTCTACCTTATTCGTAAAGGCATAAGTCAAACGTCCCATTTCCACATCAGCTATATCCTTCAGCCGAAGCACTTGTCCATTGGGCAATGCCTTGATGACAATATCCTCAAACTCATCGGGAGTCTGCAAACGTCCTTTATAACGGATGGTGTATTGGAAAGTCTGATTTCCACGTTCACCAAACGAACCCGGAGCCGCTTCAATATTCTGTTCGGCCAGAGCCTCGGACACATCACCGGGCATCAGTTTATATTGTGCCATCACATCCGGTTTCAACCAGATACGCATAGAATAGTCCTGTCCCATCACCATCGCCTCACCTACACCGGGTACACGCTGTACCTGAGGAATGAGGTTGATCTTAGCATAGTTTTCAATAAACTCGGTTCCGTATTTATCTTCACTATCATAAATAGAGAAAACCATCAACATGGAGTTCTGACGTTTCTGCGTAGTAACACCCACACGGGTTACTTCGGCCGGCAACAGACCTTGCGCCATAGACACACGGTTCTGCACATTCACGGCTGCCATATCAGGATCAGTTCCTTGTTTAAAGTAAATCGAGATATTGGCTTCACCGGTATTGGATGCAGTAGAAGACATATACATCATGTTTTCTACACCATTAATCTGGTCTTCCAGCGGGGCAACAACACTATTCAACACAGTGTTGGCATTAGCTCCCGTATAAGTAGCCTTTACCGAAACGGTAGGAGGCGCAATATCCGGATACTGGGTTACAGGCAGGGAGACCAATCCCAAAATACCCAGGATAACAATAACGATGGAGATCACCGTCGAAAGCACCGGACGATTAATAAATCTATCTAATTTCATATATTCTTACTTTAATCGGTTATGAATAATTTGCAAATGTGTCAATAGGCTGATATGCCAATTGGCTGCGCTATGTTCCGCATGGCAATTGGCACATTGGCACATTAGCAATTTGATTCATTATTAGTTCATTAATTAAAAGCAGTAGCTAAGTTTCCTTCGTGCTGGTCTTTCAATGCTTTTTCAAACTTCGCAGTTTTTTCTGCCGGAGTAATCGGTTTGATTTCCTGACCGTCTTTCAAAATCTGTACTCCTTCGATTACAATTCTGTCACCCGGTTTCAAACCTCCGGTAACAATATACTGTTTGCCGTCATCCAATGGAGAAACAATAATTTCGGTATGCTTTACCTTATTATCCTGTCCTACCACGTATACGAACTTCTTGTCCTGAATTTCCTGAGTAGCTGTCTGAGGAACCAGAATCACGTCATTCATGGTATAAGGGAATACCACATTACCGGTACCACCACTACGCAAGATATTATTTGTATTAGGGAACAACGCACGCATGCTGACCGAGCCGGTTGTCTGGTCGATAACGCCGCTTACTGCATCAATGCGCCCATTTTCGTTGTAAGTAGTACCATCAGCCAATTGCAATTGCACTGTCGGCATCTTTTCCAATTGTTCTTTCAAAGTACCACCCGCCTTTGTCATTTCCAACAGCTGTTTTTCTGTCATTGAGAAGTACACATACATAGAACCGATTTCGCTCACGGTAGTCAGAGGTTGTGCCACCGAAGGGCTTACCAAACTACCTACACGATACGGGAATGTGCCAACCACACCATTTGACGGGCTGGTCACCGTGCAAAAGCCTAAATTCTGACGGGCACTGGTCAGCTGGGCTTCAGCCTGTGCCAAACTGGCTTTTGCAGAAAGCAACTGATCCACCGCACTCTGGTATTCAAAATCGCTGATAATTTTCTTATCATACAGGTTTTTCTTCTGCTGTTCGTTCAAAGTCAGTGTATTGACATTCGATTTTGCCATCTCTACGGCAGCTTTTGCCTGGCGTTCAGCAGCAGCATACTGTGTAGGATCAATCTGGAACAGTGCTTGTCCTTTTTTCACAGTCGCACCCTCATCCACACAAAGTTTCACGATAAAACCGGAAACTTGAGGACGTACCTCGATATCTTGAATACCTTTGATAGTGGCGGGATAAGAAGTAGATTGCTGGCTGGCTGTAGATTGTACAGTCACGACGGTGAATTCGTCATCACCCAGTTTCATACCGCTCTGGCCTCCTCCACAACTACTTAAAACGGCCATTGCCGCCATAAATATCGCGAGGCGGCTCCATGAAAAACATTTCATACTGTTTACTGTCATCTTCATAACTAATATTATTGAACTTTACTTATTTATCAAATTAACAGAGGTTTATAGAAAACTTTTTGAACCCAATTAGTTTTTACAGCCGCAAAATTAGTCATTTTTTCGGCATTTGTTCGCTTAGTCTAATAGCTTTAACTATAAATAACGTGCGCATAGGAAGGGGCCTATTTACTGTAAAATAAATTCCACTTATATTCAGCTTATTTTTCACCTTGCGAATCAAGATGCATTTGTGTATTATTCAACTTTTACACTATCCATACATATGAAAGACCTGATTTATATTATCTTTGTAGTCGAAGCTTGAAAGGATGAAACTTGATCTTTACACCGATCAAAACTTATACTTAAAAAATCATCAATTAGGCATCATTTTACACTATTTAGACTTCAAATTATAATTTTATTTGTATTTTTGCCACCAATTTAAAACAAGAACATTATTAAATAGGAAAAAGATTATGGTCAAGATTACCAAAGAAGCTGCTTTGCTTTATCACTCGCAAGGCAAGCCCGGAAAGATTGAAGTTGTACCGACAAAACCGTACAGCACACAAACAGACCTGTCACTGGCTTACTCGCCCGGAGTGGCCGAACCCTGTCTGGAGATTGAGAAAGACCCGCAAACTGCATACGACTATACAGCGAAAGGTAACCTGGTAGCCGTTATTTCTAATGGTACGGCCGTTTTAGGATTAGGCGATATAGGTGCCTTGAGCGGAAAGCCTGTAATGGAAGGTAAAGGATTGCTTTTCAAAATTTACGCAGGCATTGATGTTTTCGATATCGAAGTAAACGAGAAGGATCCCGAAAAATTCATCCAGGCAGTAAAGGCCATCGCCCCCACTTTCGGAGGTATCAACCTGGAAGATATCAAAGCTCCCGAATGTTTCGAAATAGAAACCCGCCTGAAAGAAGAACTGGATATTCCGGTCATGCACGACGACCAGCACGGTACAGCCATCATCTCTTCTGCTGGATTACTGAACGCACTGGAAGTTGCCGGGAAGAAAATTGAAGATGTGAAAATCGTGGTAAACGGTGCCGGAGCATCCGCCACTTCTTGTACCAAACTATATGTTGCACTGGGTGCCCGCAAGGAAAACATCCTGATGCTGGACAGCAAAGGTGTGATTACCAGCGACCGTCCCAACCTGACGGAAAGCAAAAAATTCTTTGCCACCGACCGTCGTGATGTACATACACTGGAAGAAGCTATCAAGGGAGCAGACGTCTTTCTGGGTTTATCAAAAGGTAATGTACTGACACAGGATATGGTTCGCAGTATGGCGGCTCATCCTATCGTATTTGCATTGGCTAATCCGACTCCGGAAATTTCTTACGAAGATGCCATGGCATCCCGCCCGGACGTATTGATGTCTACGGGACGTTCAGACTATCCCAACCAAATCAATAACGTAATCGGCTTCCCTTATATTTTCCGTGGTGCCTTGGATACTCAGGCTAAAGCAATCAATGAGGAAATGAAACTGGCTGCCGTACACGCTATCGCCGATCTGGCCAAACAACCGGTTCCCGATGTAGTGAACGAAGCCTATCACGTCAACAACTTCACTTTCGGTCCTGACTATTTCATCCCGAAACCGGTTGACCCGCGTTTGATTACCGAAGTTTCTATGGCTGTAGCAAAAGCGGCTATGGAATCGGGTGTTGCACGCAAAAACATCACCGATTGGGAAGCTTACAAAACCCGCCTGCGCGAGTTGATGGGACAAGAAAGCAAACTGACCCGCCAACTTTACGAAACCGCCCGCCGCGATCCGCAGCGTGTAGTCTTTGCCGAAGGTATTCACCCCACCATGTTGAAAGCAGCCGTGGAAGCCAAAGCCGAAGGAATCTGTCACCCCATTTTATTGGGTAATGATGAACGTATTGAGAAACTGGCTAAAGAACTGGACCTGAGTCTGGAAGGAATCGAAATCATCAATCTGCGTCACGACCGTGAAGCTGAACGCCGGGAGCGTTATGCCCGTATTCTTTCAGAAAAGCGCGCACGTCAGGGAGCCAACCTTCAGGAATCAAACGACAAGATGTTCGAGCGCAACTATTTCGGTATGATGATGGTTGAAACCGGAGAAGCCGATGCATTCATTACCGGCTTGTACACCAAATATTCCAATACCATCAAGGTAGCGAAAGAAGTAATCGGCATCCAACCAGAATACAAACATTTCGGAACCATGCATATCCTAAATTCAAAGAAAGGTACTTATTTTGTAGCTGACACATTGATTAACCGTCATCCGGATACCGATACGCTGATTGATATTGCCAAATTGTCAAAGAAGACCGTAGAATTCTTCAATCATACTCCGGCAATGGCTATGCTGTCTTATTCCAACTTCGGTTCGGATACTGAAGGCAGCCCTGCCAAAGTACACGATGCGGTTGACTATATGCAGAAAGAATATCCCGAACTGGCCATTGACGGGGAAATGCAAGTAAACTTTGCGCTGAACACCAAACTTCGTGATGAGAAATACCCATTCACACGCTTGAAAGGCAAAGAAGTGAATACATTGGTATTCCCAACCCTGAGTTCTGCCAATGCCACTTACCAATTCATCCAATCAATGAGTGAAACCGAAGTGATCGGCCCGATCCAGATGGGACTGAACAAGCCTATTCATTTCACTGATTGTGAAGCATCGGTACGCGACATTGTGAACATCACAGCCGTAGCGGTGATTGATGCCATCGTAGACAAGAAGAAAAAAGGCAAATAAGATACAAGTATGTCGGACACTCAGCTGTAGGGGCGGAAGGCTTCCATCCCTACGGCTGAATGACGACCAACATTACTTTTGGCATGCCCTCCCCCTACAGCAAAATCATTTTCAAACACCCCCCTATAATAACTACAATCATGAGCAGACGCCCATTATCCCTTCCACAAATCGTCACTTTAGCCCTACTATGGATTGCTATTTGCTATATCATTCTGACAGGAAGCGAACATATTGACGGTCCTTTAGTATTATCCATTATCATTTCGGGAGCTTTGGTCTTTATTCCTTTACTAAAATATCTCAAGAACAGGAGAAAATAATCTTTTATCCGCTTTTTTGCTTACATTTTGCACAGATTGATATTTTTTATCGCATTTTCTTTATAAATTGTTGCGTAATTCAATTCTTATCTATATTTTTGCATCGTCAAAAGAAGAACAAAAAGAATTAATTAACAACCATAAAAAAGAAATTGATTATGAATGCAGCTAAGGTATTAGATGATCTGAAAAGAAGATTCCCTAATGAGCCTGAATATCATCAGGCAGTAGAAGAAGTACTAAGTACAATCGAAGAAGAATACAACAAACACCCCGAATTTGACAAGGTAAATCTGATTGAACGTCTGTGTATTCCTGATCGCGTATATCAATTCCGTGTAACTTGGATGGATGACAAAGGTAACATCCAGACCAACATGGGTTACCGCGTACAACATAACAATGCCATTGGCCCGTACAAAGGTGGTATCCGTTTCCACTCTTCTGTAAACTTGGGAATCTTGAAATTCCTTGCCTTCGAGCAAACATTCAAGAACTCACTGACTACCCTTCCGATGGGTGGTGGCAAAGGAGGTTCCGACTTCTCACCGCGTGGTAAATCAAATGCTGAAGTTATGCGTTTCTGCCAGGCATTCATGCTGGAACTGTGGCGCCACATCGGTCCCGAAACTGACGTACCGGCAGGTGACATCGGTGTAGGCGGTCGTGAAGTAGGTTTCATGTTCGGTATGTACAAGAAACTGACTCACGAATTCACCGGAACATTTACCGGTAAAGGCCGTGAATTTGGTGGTTCGCTGATTCGTCCCGAAGCAACCGGTTACGGTAACATCTACTTCCTGATGGAAATGCTGAAAACCAAAGGTACAGATTTAAAAGGAAAGACTTGTCTGGTATCCGGCTCAGGTAATGTGGCTCAATATACAGTAGAAAAGGTAATAGAACTAGGTGGTAAAGTTGTTACAATGTCTGACTCAGACGGTTACATTTATGACCCGGACGGTATTGACCGCGAAAAGCTGGATTTCATCATGGAACTGAAAAACTTGTACCGTGGACGTATTCGTGAATATGCTGAAAAATATGGCTGCAAATACGTAGCAGGTGCTCGTCCCTGGGGTGAAAAAGCAGATATCGCATTGCCTTCTGCCACTCAGAACGAATTGAACGGTGACGAAGCTAAACAATTGGTGGCTAATGGCGTGATGGCTGTCAGCGAAGGTGCGAACATGCCTTCTACCCCCGAAGCTATCCGTATATTCCAGGAAGCTAAGATTCTGTATGCTCCGGGTAAAGCCGCTAATGCCGGCGGTGTATCAGTATCCGGATTGGAAATGACTCAGAACTCTATCAAACTGGGTTGGAGTTCAGAAGAAGTAGACGAAAAACTAAAGAGCATCATGAAGAATATCCACGCAGCCTGCGTACAATATGGTACTGAAGCTGACGGTTATGTAAACTATGTGAAGGGTGCTAATGTAGCAGGATTCATGAAGGTGGCCAAAGCTATGATGGCTCAAGGTATCGTTTAATAAAGACCATTCCTTTATATTATATCATATTGTAAAAAAGGAAAGTACGCCAAAAGTTTATTAGTTTTTGACGCACTTTTCCTTTTTCTATTTAATATATTTTTTCCGCCATTCCTCCAATTCCGGAGTATGCAGCGTGTCATCCAACAAGAAAGGACCATCATCCTTATCCAGTATCTCAATGCCTTTTTTCACATCTTCTTCCGAGATATGATTATTAGTTTGAATAAAATGACCGTCAAGCCCTTTGGCTAAATTCCGGTCATCCAGAACCAAGAAAGAGATGATTTCCGGATGGCGGTCCAGATATTCACGGATTTCGGCCACACGGGGATCAACCCCATCAAACCATATATCAGGATCGGCAGGATACAGCTCGCGCAACCTGTCCCATATCTTGCCGCTGATACTCCCCCAAGCCTCTATTTTTTCATTCAACGCCTTATAGTCCCTCGTCTCGCCGTATCTTTCCTCATTCAATATGCAGTGGCATCCTCCAGATACTTGTCCAACCCATAAATGGCCAGAAATCCTTTCATGCGCTCCAAACCTCCTTCGCGCCAATCGGACGAAAGAACAATGTGCGCGCCCGTCGCCTCAAGAATCTGACGAAGACGTTCTACGGACTGCTTGTCCCAATCAAAATAAACGGCACCGATGTCGCATTTGTTGGAATACGACCGGTTCATGTATGCCTCGTAATCAAAATCGGTATCTATCGTCTTGTTCAGACGAGCACAAATTTCGGGTATCTCGTCCATGTGATTGAACCTCTCCTGACGACCACAAGGCTGCAACACCCCGTCAATGTCTAGAAATAATGCTTTCTTCATATCATTCGGTTTTTAGTTTAAAAATAAGTTCCTTTTTACAGAGCATATAGGGGTAACAAGATGAAACGGGATTCTGTTTGTGACAGAAAGATTAGTTTACCCATATGCCCATATAGAATGTATCATCCTTAAATGTTATAATTGGACACTATAAATTTAATACTTTTATTGCTATATTCTCCACAATCAGAAAAATAATTTGAATTTTATATCAAACCCGCATTATTTTAATACCAAGAAACTTAGCATGATGGCTATGGCATTCAATCCGCCCACTTACACAATTTCATGTCATTCACTGTACAGAATGCTATTTTCAGCGTTCGCCGGATATGCGTACAGCAAGCGTTGGAGATGCGTACACCCTTCGCCGGACCACCGTCCAACGGACGCTGGACGGTGGAGGCATCGGGCTGCATACGCTATTTCTTCCGGTCTTTATCCGTATCGTAACCTCGTCTGCATAATAATTTACCATAGTGAAATGGATTAATCAAATATACGCTGAATAACAGGCAATATGCAAATAAAGAAATTCAAAACAATGAAGTAGTCCCAAACACCAATAAGTTATGATACCCTTTTAACCGGATATCAAACGAACAAAAAGCCGTAAAATCCGTCTTATACAATAAAAATACTACTAAATACGAAAAAGAGAACAATGCATTTTGGCAATAGAATAGGAGAACTTTCACAAAAAAACAGTAACTTTGTCACCAATATGCGTATTTTAATTTCAAGAAACTTATTAAAATTACAAATTCATGAAACTGAAAGACTTACTAGCCTGTACGATAACAGGATTACTTCTCTGCACATCATGTATCAAAGATGAAGCGCCTAATGCAGAGGCCGATATTCTATCGTGCATTGTACCCGAGGAAATATTAAGACGAGATCCTATTATTGAAAATGATCGCGTAAGTTTAATGGTTAAAGCAGAAACAGATTTAACCCAACAAGCACCACAATTCACTTTAACTGAAGGTGCAACTATTGAACCGGCAAGTGGTACAATGCGTGACTTTTCTGCCCCACAATATTATACGGTCACTTCCGAAGACGGGAAATGGAAAAAGAAATATGAGATTACATATATCATCGCCGGATTAAGTACCCAATATCATTTCGAAAACGTACGCCAGAACGGAAAATATCATGTATTCTATGAAGTTGACAATAATGGGAATGAAACAATGGCTTGGGCTAGTGGAAACCCTGGTTACTCGCTCACAGGAGTGCCTAAGGATCCGAAAGATTTCCCTACTGTATCAGACAATAATGGGCTCCGAGGAAAATGTATAAAATTAACTACATTATCTACAGGTGATTTTGGTACGAAGTTAAAAATGCCTATAGCAGCCGGAAACTTGTTTATGGGAACCTTTGAGGTACTCAATGCTATTACAAATGCTTTAAAAGCTACAAAATTCGGTATGCCTTTTGAATACGAGCCACTCTATGTAAGTGGATACTATAAATACAAAGCAGGGAAAGTATTTTCAGAAAATGGAGTAAATGTTTCCGGAAAGAAAGACGAATGTGATATCTATGCCATTTTCTATGAAACAGATAAAGATACCAAAATGATAGATGGAACAAATAATTTCACCAGTCCCAATTTAGTATCCATAGCCCGTATCAACAACCAAAAAGAAACAGACCAATGGACACAATTCTATATTCCATTTATCATGCAACCAGGCAAGACCATTGATCAGGAAAAATTAAAGAAAGGTGGGTACAATGTTGCTATTGTTTTCTCTTCAAGTAAAGATGGAGGAAATTTCAATGGTGCAATTGGTAGCACCCTTTATATTGATGAAGTAGAATTGATTTATAAATCAAATGAATAACAGACTTATGAAAAAGAATATCATTCTGACAATAATATTATTTTGTCTTTTTGCAGTATCCACACAGGCTCAGGAAGATCGTAACCACGGCATCGTTTGGTCCTCATTACATGGTTTGGAATATAGTGTAAAGGCCGGAGTAAGTATAGGCGGTACGCTTCCAATACCATTTCCGGAAGAAATTCGTTCCATTGACAGTTATAACCCCACCATTGCTATTGCTTTGGAAGGATATGCACGCAAGTGGTTTGACACCAACAAGAATTGGGGATTAACAGTGGGAGTACGATTGGAGAATAAATCAATGAAAACTGACGCTACCGTTAAAAATTACGGAATGGAAATTATAGGTGACGGTGGTGAGCACCTAAAAGGCAACTGGACCGGCGGCGTCAACACTAAAGTGAAAAACTCATACCTTACAATTCCGGTATTAGCAACTTACAAGTTAACTAAGCGTTGGAATATCATGGTAGGTCCTTATGTTTCATACCTGATTGATAAAGATTTCTCCGGTAGTGTATATGATGGTTATTTACGAGAAAATGAACCGACAGGTGAAAAGGTAGAATTTACTGATGGGAAAAGTGCCAGTTATGATTTTACTAATGATCTGCGCAAATTCCAATGGGGATTACAGTTAGGAGGAGAATGGAGAGCTTTCAAGCACCTTAATGTTTATGCTGACTTAACTTGGGGCTTAAATGATATCTTTCAGAAAGACTTTAATACGATTACATTTGCTATGTATCCGGTTTATTTGAATGTAGGGTTCGGATATGCATTCTAAAAAACAAAGCGAAAAGAAAATCAAATATTAGTTATAAAAAAGCCCCCATCTTAAGATTGTATGGGGGCTTTTCTTTTTATAGATTGTTATTTTTTTGTTCCATCAAAAACAACTTTTATCTGTTGTTTTAAATTAGATGTGTACATCTTTAAATTCAAAGTACAAGCATTATCATCCAATGTTCCAATATTGGATTCAGTTATTTGCAAATTTCCCAAAACAAATGCAATCCAAGCAGGAGTTACTGAAACAGTTGCCGGAGTTGACAATGCAGTTCCATTCAACGCAGAATTAAGTTCTATATTCATATCTGCATAATTCAATATAGCAAAATTACTTATTTTCAAAACAGCAGTTCCATTACTTTTAGTTACAGTAACTGTATTTTGAGTGGTTGGTTGTGCCTGATCATTCACATAAACGGTCAAAGAACCTGAATAATTTTGAGCGTTCATAATTGTAGTAACACTCAACAAGAAAAAAACAAATAATGTAGTTATAATCTTTTTCATACTGTCATTTTTTATTTTGCGAATCCTATACCTAATTCAAATTCTTTGGTATTGGTATTCCATATAGTTTCTATATCGGTCAATTTATCAAGCGAAAGCAACAAAGGTAGCATGCCAATCAAAGGGTTTTCTTCAGCCATCTTGTCCAATTGTTCCTGTAAGCCAGGTAACATTGTGAAAAGAATAGGCATAAACGGATCTACCATTGCTTTATCTACATACACTTCCAAACCAGCCTCAGTTGTTCTGTAATTCAATGGAATTCCTGTAGAAAGCCATTCTGTAACTTGAGCAATAATTGCAGGATCTAATTGGGTCAAATCAATTCCTAATTTAGATAACATTTCAAGAATACTACTTAAATCTCCACCAGCAATTTCAGCACCACCATTATCTTGTGAAACTTGCTTCAAAATCATGTCAATATTAGGTACAATATACAATTTATTATCTTTTACATACCAATATGCCAAGTTTTTCGGAGATTCATACCAATCTGTATGCGAAGGCTTAATATCTATATTAAATGCATTACCAACAATCCATTCCATAGCAGAATCACCATCAAAAGGTAAACTTGAATAATATTTTGCTGTAACATTTCCATCTGGATTAAAGGTTACTTGCCCCAATACTTCAGCAAGAATATGAGAAACAATTACAGAGCCGATTCTTGCTATCTGTTCTCCATCTGTACCAGGTTTTTGAACAACTTTAATAGCAGGCCATCTTAAAATAAATGGAGATGATTTGATCTCTGTCATATATTCATCAGTATCTACTTTTCCGAGCAGATTCCATGAGCCTGACAATCCTCCCATTGCATCATTACTCAAAGCAGACGTAGCAGTCATAGAAACAGCACCAGCGACAGTTATATTTCCCTTTACTTTTACAGTCATAATTACAGGAGTTGTTCCTACCGATTTAGCTAGCATGGAAGGAGGAGTTGTCAGACCTTGTTCTCCTGAAAAATTGAAAGAGCCATCAGCCTGTTCTTCCAAAGCCACGTTCACAGACACAGTAGAATAACCAGGAAATACATTGGTCAAATCCACCTTACCTTGTGTTGCACTCTGAGGAGTAAACTGAATACTACCATCTGAAGTTACTCCATTCACAGTTAATGCGACATTTTCTCCATTAATAGGATCTGTCGGAATATTCTTCCAATTGTCATTTTCATCATCACTACATGCTGTAAAAAATGTTACTGAACATAAAAGCATTAGCAATAAAAATAGATTCTTTTTCATTGTCTAGTTAATTAAATTTATACTCAAAAAATCGTGCAAATATACAAAAAAGTTAAACGTCTTATTCTTTTTATCGAAATTTAGAACACATTTTGCGTAATTTAGAACATTATTCCGGCAACATGACTACTCCTAATTTCTTCTTACCGTCCATCTTCACTATCAATGGCTTATCAAATCTCACATGACGTATAAACTTGGTTTCTTCTACAGCAGATTGCTCGTTCAGCAACTCCTGATTATAAATACCATCCTTAATATAAGCATTGATTGTGAAATACCCTACTCCGAAGGAAGTGAGGTTCTGGAAAAAGTGGGTTCCCTGACTGGGATCCACACGATAATTAGTCAACCCAGCCTCAACAATAATGCGCGCGGCCGAAATGTGAGGCCATTTCACAGGAATACCCAGCCACGAGTCACTACTTCCCCAGCGGCCCGGACCTACCAATATATAATGTTTCCCTTCATCCAGGAATTTACGGTTCATTTTTTCTATTTCGTAAGCGATAGTGGGATTGTTGGAAGCAGTGTAACCGTCAGTTTTCACATAGATCACATCATAAATGTCCTCCATAATGCCATGCCCCAATGAATTATTACTCCGTAAAAGAACGTCTTCATCTTTAATAAGGTTCAAATCTTCCTCAAGATTGGCTTTCACATCCACCATCGGGCGTATCTGCAACAAATAGAAAGTTCCGTTTTTCTTCTGCTGGTTCAGTGTCACGGCAAATTCTATCTCAACAGGACGCCGCATTTCGCTCTGTCCGTATTCTTGCACCAGTTGCAGGATACGGGGTAACGGAAACACATCATGCTGCAATATATTGGCAAAGGTAATCACCTTGCGGCCCCCCGGATATATTCCGTCACGGATAATCATATCATAAGGATCATAAGTGGAAGCAATGAAAGCCAGAGCACCATCATTATCGGCCTCTTTCACCGGCAGCTTCAACAAGTTGAAACCATCATCCAAAGAGAAGTTATGACCGGTATTCTTCAAATCGAGCGCATAAAACTGAGTTTGCGTCTCACGAAGAGCTATTTCCATTTCACTGGTTTGCAGCACCTGGTTAGGATGATAAGGGCAAATCCTCAGTGTCAGTCCCCCATCTACAATATATTTACCCAGTCCCAGGGCAAGGCTCACCGTTCCTTCTTCGGCTTTCTCATCTCCTATGGGATAATAATTAAGTGAACGCGCCACCCCCGAAATAGAAGGATAGAAACGGTCACCATACTGCGTACCGACTACCTGTTGTAAAATGACAGCCATCTTTTCCTGATCTATCACATTGCTGGTAGCCTGCATATAGGCTTTGCTGTCCTTGAAAAAAACAGAGGCATATACTCCTTTTATAGCATCACTCAGCATACGGAGCATCTCATATTTATCGTCCAGATAAGGAATCATATAGGTGGAATAGATTCCGGCAAAAGGCTGATAATGAGAATCCTCCAACAAACTGGAAGAACGGATGGCTACAGGCGACTTCACGACATCAAAGAAAGCAAAGAAATCTTCTACCAGGCGGTCCGGCAACTTGGCACGGAGGAAAGCCTTCAGGATCATATCATCATCCGCATCACTCAATGCCACCTGATAAAGACTGTTGGTATCCATAAATTCATCAAAGATGTCCGTACAAAGTACTACAGTTTTGGGAATAACCACCGTTGCGTTTTCAAACTCGTCAAATTCCACATGATGTTTCACCATGTTGTCAATAAATGCCAGACCACGGCCCTTTCCTCCTAATGATCCTTCACCGATACGGGCAAAATTAGAATACCTGTCAAAACGGTCACGCTGGAATACAGCTACCACACCCTGATTCTTCATTTTACGGTATTTCACAATAGCCTCAAAGATAATCCGGCGGTGGGCATCCACATCCTGCAAAGATTCCCAGGTAATCTGTTTCAAGAATTCGGCAGGCGGAAACATGGCACGCGAATAAAGCCAGCGGGACACATGGTTGCGACTGATATGGTACAGGAAAGATTCTTTGGGAATGGCAAAGATCACATTCTGCAATTCTTTCAGATTGCGGACACGGGCCACCTCCTCCAACGTATCGGGATTACGGAAAATGAAATCTCCGAAACCGAAGTCATCGGACACAATCTCGCGCAAATCTATATTCATCTTCTTGGAATTCTTATCCACAAAGCTGGCACCATACCGGGAAGCATATACCTTATTATCCACCTCGGCCGACTGTAGAATAAGAGGAATAAACGGATCACGGGAACGGACCTCAGCCAGCAGCTTGATGCCTGCCATAGGATCCACCACGCCTCCACGCGGATAACGGGCATCTGTTATGACTCCCAAGACATTATTCTGATACTTATTATATAAGTCCATCGCCTCTTCATACGTGCGCGCCAGTACAATCTTGGGACGTCCCCGCATACGCAATGTACGCTGATGGGCATTCAAAGCCTCCGTAGCAAATTCCTGACTCTGCTTCAAAACAAACTTATATAAATTAGGCAGCACGGAAGAATAGAACCGGATGGAATCTTCCACCAGCAAAATCATCTGTACCCCCACCTCTTTTATATCATGCTCCAGATTCATCTTGTCCTCTATCAGTTTGATAATGGAAACCAGCAAATCCGTATTTCCCAGCCAGCAGAATACATATTCAAATATACTCAGGTCCTCGTGTTCCATACGTGCCGTGATTCCATGCGAGAACGGGGTAAGCACCACCAGCGGAATATGAGAATATTTCCCCTTTATACCGCGAGCAATCTCAAAAGTATCGCTGTTATCGGATCCGGGCATACAAATCACCAGATCGAACGTAGTATTCTCCAGCTGTTTCCAGGCAGCCTCTTCGGTAGACACCTGCGTGAAACGTGGCGGATAACGAAGGCTGAGATTCATATATTCGTTAAAGATCTTCTCATCTATACGGCCGTCATCCTCCAGCATGAAAGCATCATACGGATTTGCTACCAAAAGGACATTAAAAATTCGTTTGGTCATGAGATTTACAAACGAAGTATCCTTGAAATACAACTGATTTAATTTTAACTTGCTGAGCATGGTTATTAGATTTACACAGATAATGTAATAGCAAAATACGTCAATATTATTGTTTTATGCAACTTATTCGCAATAAAAAAGAACTTTTGGGTAAGAGGGTTCTAACGGGGTGATTAACTTTTTATCACTTCCATACTAAAATTTCACCAAAAAGATTTTGTCGGTTCATTAAAAAATATACCTTTGCATCAGAAATGATTTTCATTTTGTCAAAACCTTAAATGCATAATAATTATGGATATTAATCAAATCATGACCTCTCTGGAGGCAAAACACCCTGGTGAATCAGAGTACTTGCAGGCTGTAAAAGAAGTCCTGCTTTCTATTGAAGATATATACAATCAGCATCCGGAATTTGAGAAAGCGTCCTTGATTGAAAGATTGGTGGAACCCGACCGTATCTTTACATTTAAAGTGCCTTGGGTAGACGACAAAGGAAAAGTACAGGTAAACTTAGGTTACCGTGTTCAATTTAACAACGCCATCGGTCCGTACAAAGGCGGTATCCGTTTCCACGCTTCTGTAAATCTCTCCATCCTGAAATTCCTGGGATTTGAACAAACATTCAAGAATGCACTTACCACATTACCTATGGGTGGTGGCAAAGGCGGTTCCGATTTCTCCCCACGTGGTAAGAGTGATGCTGAAATCATGCGTTTCTGCCAGGCATTCATGCTTGAATTGTGGCGTCATATAGGTCCGGATATGGATGTTCCTGCCGGCGATATCGGCGTAGGCGGTCGCGAGGTAGGTTATATGTTTGGCATGTATAAGAAACTGACCCGTGAATTTACAGGTACCTTTACCGGTAAAGGTCTGGAATTTGGCGGTTCGCTGATTCGTCCTGAAGCTACAGGCTTCGGCGGTCTTTATTTCGTCAATCAGATGCTGAAAGCTAAAGGCATTGACATTAAAGATAAAACCGTAGCAGTTTCCGGTTTCGGTAACGTAGCTTGGGGTGCAGTAACCAAAGCAACCCAATTGGGTGCAAAAGTAGTCACCATTTCCGGTCCCGACGGATATATATACGACCCGGACGGCATCAGCGGTGAAAAGATTGATTATATGTTGGAATTACGTTCATCGGGTAACGACATCGTCGCTCCTTATGCAGAAAAATATCCGAACGCTAAATTTGTTTCGGGACGTCGTCCATGGGAAGTCAAGGTAGATATTGCACTTCCTTGCGCAACTCAGAATGAATTAAATGGCGAAGATGCTTGTAATTTAATAAAAAATTCCGTTCTTTGCATCGGAGAAATTTCAAATATGGGTTGTACCCCCGAAGCCATTGATACTTTTATTGAAAATAAGGTGATGTACGCTCCGGGTAAAGCAGTAAATGCAGGTGGTGTAGCAACTTCAGGCTTGGAAATGAGCCAGAATGCCATGCACTTAAGTTGGACAGCTCCTGAAGTGGACGAAAAGCTCTATGGAATTATGATGGGAATCCACGAACAATGTGTACGATATGGTACTGAACCCGATGGATATATCAACTATGTGAAAGGTGCAAATATTGCAGGTTTCATGAAAGTTGCCCATGCTATGATGGCTCAAGGAATTGTTTAAAAAACATTCTATTAGCATAAAAATATCTCGTTTAGTTGTATTTGTATTTTGTATTGTAGCTTGCGCTGCCCGCCTGTGAAGGTATGGCAGCGTTTTTTTTATGGTATATCCAATCTTTTTTATACATTTGTAGCAGCAAGTAAACGCATGTAAAATTTAAGTTATGGAAATAGTACAACTAGAAGGCCTTGAACCTCAATTATTTAATTTAATTGGGCCATTGGCTATGAATCCCAAAGTCCTGAGGGCCAATAACAATTACCCCTTTAAAACGACCGAACGTTTTCAATGGTACATTGCTGTGGAAGATAATAATGTAACCGGTTTCGTTCCCGTAGAAAAGAAAAGTGGCGGTTATGTTATTAACAACTACTATGTCCATAACGACAATCAGGAAGTTCTGGCAGAGCTGTTGATAGCGATAAAGCCGAAAAATAATTTATCTGCCATTGTTCAAACCAAGCACGAACCGACTTTCTCCAACTGTGGCTTTCAAACCGAACACCGTTGGACAAACTATATTAAAATGATCTACAACACGGACAAACATGAATAATAAAAGGCCTAAAGGGGAAAATGTTTATCAGCTTGTTCAAAGACGCCTCAAATTCATATTCAATGAATTTGATAATATCTATGTCTCCTTTTCAGGAGGAAAAGATAGCGGGGTCTTGCTCAACTTATGTATCCAGTACATCAGGGAACATAATCTGGACAGAAAAATCGGAGTGTACCACATGGACTATGAGGCACAGTACCAAATGACCACAGAGTATGTGGAACAAACTTTCAGAGAAAACCAGGATATTCTGGAAATCTATCATGTCTGCGTTCCTTTCAAGGTGGTGACTTGCGCTTCCATGTTCCAGACTTTCTGGCGTCCTTGGGACGAAAGCATGCACGCCCATTGGGTAAGACCCATGCCGAAGAACTGCTATAAAAAAGAAGATTTCCCATTCTACAATGAAGAAATGTGGGACTATACTTTCCAAACTTCATTTGCATCATGGTATCATAAAAAGCATGATGCAGTACGCACTTGCTGCCTGGTAGGCATCCGCACCCAGGAGAGTCTGGACCGATGGAGGACCATCCACGGCAATAACCGCCTGAACAGTTATCACAACCTGATGTGGACCCGCAGACTGGGATACGATTTATACAATGCCTACCCCATCTACGACTGGACCACCGAAGATATATGGACAGCCTACGCCCGCTTCCAATGGCCGTTCAACCAAATGTACGAGCTTTATTACAAAGCTGGAGTACCCTTGGACAGACAACGTGTAGCCAGTCCGTTCCTCAGCACCGCACAGGAAACACTGAAACTATACAAAGTCATTGACCCCAATACTTGGGGAAGAATGCTGGGGCGCGTAAACGGAGTAAACTTTACCGGCATCTACGGTGGCACCCGTGCCATGGGATGGCAGAACATCAAATTACCCGAAGGATATACCTGGAAGGAATATATGTACTTCTTGCTGGATACGTTACCTGAAGAAATCAAGCAGTCCTATCTGGAAAAACTAAGGGTCAGCCGGGAATTCTGGAAGTATAAAGGAGGCTGTCTGGATTTGTCAACCATTCGTAAACTGACCGACCTGGGCGTAAAATTCTACGTACAAAAGAAGACAAACTACAAGACAGAAAAACTACCCGTTCAAATGGATTATCTGGACGATATAGACATCTCGGAGTTCAAGGAAATCCCTACCTACAAACGTATGTGCATTTGCATACTGAAAAATGACCATATATGCAAATACATGGGATTTGCCCTTACCAAAAAGGAAAAGTTAAGAAGAGACAGAGTGATGCAGAAATATAAAAACATTATCAAATGAAAGAAGAATTCGAAAGTCCTGTTTATCACGTGCACAGAGTTCCTGTAGAAAAGGTGCGTGCAAACAGTTATAACCCAAACCACGTAGCTGCCCCCGAAATGAAGTTGCTCGAAATAAGTATCTGGGAAGATGGCTATACTATGCCTTGTGTATGTTACTATATTCCCGATGAAGATATCTATGAACTGGTGGACGGCTATCATCGTTACTGTGTACTTAAAACCTCGAAACGTGTGTTTGAACGAGAGAAAGGCTTACTGCCCGTGGTTGTCATAGAGAAAGATCTTTCAAACAGAATGGCAAGTACCATCCGCCACAACCGTGCCCGTGGAACCCACAGCATTGAATTGATGGTAGATATCGTAGCAGAACTGACCAAAGCCGGAATGAGTGACGAATGGATCAAAAAGAATATCGGTATGGATGCCGACGAATTATTACGACTCAAACAGATATCCGGGTTGATGGAACTTTTTGCCGATAGGGAATTCACCATACCCGAACCATAAAACAAATTATTCATTAATACATTATCCAATTGAAATATAATTCATTGATAATAGGATTGTCGGTCTTAGCTTTACAAAGCTGCACCGACAATCTTATTTATATAGAGCCCGGTACTGAGGCAATACTCACAGGCAATACATACAAAGCAGCTTTCACAGAAAACTCCTCTATTTCTACTTTTAGTCCCGGCAGCCAAATCCTGCTGAATGCTTCGGGCAGTCTTCAAATAAATAATAAAGTTCTGACCTATATTGACAATCAATGGAAAGCAGAGAATGAATTTGACTGGAATGATATGGTTGGAAAAACAAACATTACGGCACTATATCCTGTTTATTCCGATTTTGCTTATACAAGGGAAAATCTTTATAAAAACGATTCATTGGAAGATATACTGTATGTCAAGGATGAATATCCAGCCGGAACTCCTGTCAATTTGCAGTTCAGGCATTTATTTTCTCTCCTGACACTCCACTTAAGCGGAAAATTGCAGAATGATTTTCAGAAGATAGAGGTAAGATGTCCTGCTGTCATTTCTGCCATAGAACCGGGATCAGCTCAAATAACCTTTGCGCATGATGAAGCTCATACCACCTCTATTACCCAAGTTTCTTCTTCCGGCAATTATTCATTTATTATTCCTCCTGCTGAAAACATGACCCTCACTATAGACATTCAGACTGACGGGAAAAAATATACTACACAGCTGCAATCAAAGTCTTTTACTGGCAATAAAGAATATACATATAATTTAAAGACCTCTGAAAAGACTCCGGGAATTGTAACTGCTGAGGATTGGATTGCATTCAGTCGACTTATAAATCATAATAATATAACTGAATACAATGGAAAGACACTTGCTGACTTCGGAGAAACGGTGGATGGAATAACAACATATTATCTTTTGAATGACATTGATTTTACGGGGGTGGATTGCAGTAAGCTGGAACAAATTAAAGGAAACAATGAGTTTAATGATATCTTTGATGGACAAAGACACATGATATCCAATCTAACTCCTAAATCAGGAAATGGCACTACAGGATTATTTGCCAAAATAGGAGAAATAGGAATTATCAGAAATATTCATCTAAATTTATGCAGTACAACTCTAAACAAGGCCCCTGGCTCTAGCACCGGCACTGGAATTTTAGCAGGACTTTGTTCTGGAATCATAGCCAACTGTTCGGTAGAAAATGGAAAGCTCAATTCCATAGCACAATCAACAGCAACAGGCGGACTTGTCGGCTACTTAAAAAACGGAATAATTATAAATTGTTTTGTTAAAGACATGGAAATAAATTCAGCTGCAAGTGCTTGTGGAGGAATCACAGGATATTCCGAAGGGGACATTACAAATTGTTTTTCTGCTAACAATAGTATAGTAAGTAACGGAAGCAATAGTGGAGGGATAAGTGGAAGATCTAATTTAGACAATCCTACAACAATCAGCTATTGTTATGTATATAATCTAAAAGTAAAAAAGACAAGCGGTGGTTTATTTTATGGCATAGCCACAAATTCGAACATCAACCATTGTTTATATAATACGACTTTTTCAACTTATACTTCCGCACTCATAGGTAGTGGAAGCAACAATTCCCCAACTAATATATTCAAATACCAGTCCGACTTCACCTATAATTCCGCTCCTATCTACCAACTTCTGAACCAATGGATAGACGAAACCGCCCCTACCCTTTATCCCGACTATACTTTTACCCGATGGACAGACGGAGGGGAAAGTCTACCTGCCGTTTTCGTTACAGAGTCTCAGAGCAGACACTAAGTAAGTTGGCTTAAAAGGCAAAATAAGTTAGCTTAGTTGGGCAAGTAAGTTAACTTAATCAGCCAAGTAAGATAACTTACTTGAAAACGAGATTTCTTGTCCCATAATTCTAAAATCGTGATTTTTCATCTATAAAACCTTTCCTACTAAGAAAGCAACGATGAATATCGGACAGAATATCTTGTATTTCTGTTGGAGCATCTCAAATTCTGTTTTCCCTTAGCTCCACCATTATCTCGTCCACAATATATTCATCTCCAAACGTATAAAGTTCTTCTTCCGGATCGTGCAAACGATCACATACTTTGGAGGTATAGAATATATCCAATGCACGTAGCGGAGAAACATCCAGTCTACGTGAAAGACTTAGGACGATACGGCCTATTTTATTCCACATCAAGAGAGGATCAAGCATAACTATTCTTGTTTTACAGGTTCTACTTTTACGAAATGAAGACATTCGTCTATCAGTTTCTGACTTAACAGGCACCACCTTCTACCAAATCATACGCAGTCCACGGATTTTCTCCACTTCGGCTCGCAATAATGAAATCCAACCATTCTTGATTATAATCATTGAATTTCAAAGCTTTATATTTAGCTTGAATGAGTTCAGTATCTAACTCATAGATGTTCAGCAAAGGGCTTTTTCTCATTCGTCCACCTATCCGTTCTGCCCACCTTGTACATAGCATTAGCCACCGATTCTACACATGAAGCGGTAAAGACAGTCTTCAGTTCCAATTCTGTTTTAGGAGTCAGTTTCATTCTTATATTGTTTTTATGGAATGTCTTTCACAAAAGTAATGATTTTCCAGATAAACTCTTTGCCAATAGTCCGTTAAATTTCAAATACCCTGCAAATAGCCGAGTATCCATAAAGAAAGAGCCGCCTTTCAACATTGAAAGACGGCTCTCCTCTATTTTATGATTGTTCTATTAAAGAGCACCTACTTCGTGCAAAGCAGCGTTAGTCTTGCGAACAGCAGCAGCGCTTGCAGCAAATTTAGCTTTTTCTTCTTCGTTCAAAGGCAACTCAACGATCTTTTCGATACCGTTCTTACCCAAGATTACAGGAACGCCACAGCAAAGATCTGATTCACCATATTCGCCTTCCAAGAAAACTGAACAAGGAATCATCTTACCCTGATTGTGCAGAATAGATTCAACAACGAATGCGCCAGCAGCACCCGGAGCATACCATGCAGAAGTACCCAGCAACTTAGTCAGAGTAGCACCACCTACCATAGTAGCAGCAGCAACTTCGTTCAGTTTTTCTTCAGAGATGAAGTTAGTTACAGGCATACCTTTGTAAGTAGCGAAACGAGTCAAAGGAATCATAGTAGTATCACCGTGACCACCGATAACCATACCTTCTACTTCGTTAGCGTTGCAACCGATAGCTTGAGACAAGAAATATTTGAAACGAGAGCTATCCAGAGCACCACCCATACCGATCACACGGTTTTTCGGCAAGCCCAGAGCTTTCAATGCCAAATAAGTCATTGTATCCATCGGGTTGGAGATAACAACGATGATAGCGTTAGGAGAATATTTCAACAGGTTTTCTGCTACCGATTTAACGATACCAGCGTTCACACCGATCAGTTCTTCACGAGTCATACCCGGTTTACGAGGAATACCTGAAGTAATCACAACAACGTCAGAGTTAGCAGTTTGAGCATAGTCGTTCGTGCAGCCTACCAATGTAGTGTCGAAACCCAACAATTGAGCTGTCTGCATCATATCCATTGCTTTACCTTCTGAAACGCCTTCTTTAACGTCCAGCATTACTACTTCGTCTGCTACTTCATTGAAAGCAAGTACATTTGCACATGTAGCACCTACGTTACCTGCGCCTACTACGGTTACTTTTGACATAATCTCTATATTTTGTTTAAAGTTGATAATAAAATCGTCTTCTTAAAAGCACCGCAAAGTTACAATGATATTCCGAATTAGAGAAAAATTTCCGTAATATTTTTCGGGCAGTCTACATAAATTATTGTACTTTTGCCCAAAATTCAATGTAACACTATGGATAAGAGCAAAAAACTGATTATTGTCATTATTCTGCTGGTTGTCATCATCGGCGGAGTTTCTTTCTATGCTTTCCATCAGGCAAAAGAAAATAAAGAAATGAGCGAACTCTTTGCTGTGGAGAAGCTGGAAATGGAGAACGAGTACACCACTTTCGCCACCCAATATGATGAACTTCAGGTACAGATAAACAATGACTCTTTGCGCGTGAAGCTGGAGAGCGAAAAACTGAAGACACAACGCCTGCTGGAAGAGTTGCGCCAGGTAAAGACCAGCAACGCTGCTGAAATCATGCGTCTGAAAAAAGAACTGAAAACAGTCCGTGCCGTACTGCGCACCTACGTTATCCAGATAGATTCTCTGAACAAACTCAATCAGGCCCTAGCCGAAGAGAATCATGAGGTAAAACAAAAATATACGCAGGCAACCCGCCAAATCAGCAATTTGTCCCAGGAGAAAAAGAACCTGAACGAAAAGGTCACGCTGGCGGCACAACTGGACGCCACCGGAATCAACGTAGACCCCAGAAACAAGCGAGGCAAATCTGCCAAGAAAGTGAAGGATGTGAAGAAGATCGCCATCTCATTCACCATTGTCAAGAATATCACCGCCAAGACAGGCGAACGTACTTTATATATACGTATTGCCAAACCGGACAACGATGTACTGACCAAGAGTGCATCAGACACATTCCCATACGAGAACCGTGACTTGGCTTATTCTATCAAGAAATACATAGAATATACCGGAGAAGAACAGAATGTAACCGTTTATTGGGAAGTAGAAGAATATTTGCCTGCCGGAACTTACCATGTTTACATCTTTGCCGATGGCACGATGATAGGACAACAGGCATTCAGTATGAAATAAGAGGTAACGCCTTCAAACACAAAAGGAGAAGCTGAACCGTCAGTTTCTCCTTTTTTATAGCTTTTTACTCTGTGATTATTGCATTTTCATATTTAAGTGGTATATTTGCACTGTTGCATAAGCAACTGTAAACACATAAAGCAACAACACAACAATGAAGAAAATATTCGGTTATATCCTATTAATAGGGAGTTCATTGGGGGCTAACGCCCAAAGCGTGCTGAGTTTGGATAGTTGTCGTGCTTTGGCACTAGCAAACAATAAAGAGTTACGCATCTCCGCCGAAAAAATCAGTGCGGCCCATTATGAAAAGAAAGCTGCATTCACTAACTTCTTACCCAAGATTTCGGCAATGGGGACCTATATGCGCACCGAGAAAGAAATATCTTTATTAAGTGATGATCAGAAAACCGCCATCGGCCATATCGGAACAACCGCACAAGGTTCCATACAGGAAACTTTCCAACAACTGATAGCCTCCAATCCTGCTATGGGACAACTGCTGGAACCGCTGGCACCACTGATTCCGGGAATAGGAAGTGCCTTGAACGGTGTAGGCCAAGGACTGGTAGACGCTCTCCGCACCGATACCCGTAATATGTATGCAGGAGCCCTCACCCTCACCCAGCCCATCTTCATGGGAGGAAAGATTGTTGCCTACAACAAAATCACCAAATACGCCGAGCAACTGGCCGAATCCCAACATGCTACAGGTATGCAAGACTTGATTCTGAGCACAGACAAAGCCTATTGGCAAGTCATTTCACTGGTCAACAAGAAAGAACTGGCAGAAAGTTTCCTGAAACTAGTACAGCAATTGGACAGCGATGTGGACAAGATGATAGCCGAAGGAGTAGCCACCAAAGCCGACGGACTCAGCGTAAAGGTCAAAGTAAATGAAGCCGAAATGACCCTAACACAAGTAGAGAACGGACTCAGCCTGTCCAAAATGGTACTCTGCCAACTCTGCGGACTGCCTTTAGAATCGGAAATAACTCTGGAAGACGAAAATATGAAAAGTCTTTCCCTGCCGACAATCGAAATAAAAAGCAGCGTAACTGCCGCCCTTGCAAACCGCGAAGAATTACGAAGTTTGGATCTGGCTAGCAAAATTTATGACCAAAAAGTCAACGTCACCCGTGCAGGATTTCTTCCTACAGTGGCTCTGACTGCCAACTATATGGTAACCAATCCCTCACTGGTAAACGGCTTTGAACGCAAATTCCGCGGTATGTGGGCCGTAGGCGCTATGGTGCAAATTCCTATCTGGAACTGGGGCGAAGGAATGTATAAAGTAAAAGCTGCCAAAGCAGAAGCGAACATTGCCCGCTACCAGCTGGCAGACGTAAAAGAAAAGGTAGAATTGCAGGTAAGTCAAGCCAGCTACAAAGTAAACGAAGCCGCCAAACGCCTGAACATGGCCGAAAAGAATATGGAAAAAGCAGACGAGAATCTGCGCTACGCCAAACTGGGATTCATGGAAGGAGTCATTCCCACCAGCAATGTACTGGAAGCGCAAACCGCCTGGTTATCTGCCCAATCGGACAGGATAGACGCACAAATTGATGTAAAACTGACCGAAATCTATTTGCGCAAAGCAATGGGAGTGCTTAAATAGAAATTAAAGATTAAAAACGAAAAGATATGGCAGAAAGATCACAACACAGCAATATTTTGCTAGCATTTATTTCACTGACAGCAGTCATTGTCATAGTGTCACTGATAGGTTTCTTTACACTGGGAAAAGGTCCGGAAATCATTCAGGGACAAGCAGAAGCCGACGAATACCGTGTATCCAGCAAAGTGCCGGGACGCATTTTGGAATTTCGTGTGAAAGAAGGAGACAAAGTGAAGGCAGGCGATACGTTAGCCATCCTTGAAGCCCCTGATGTGGAAGCCAAACTCTCGCAGGCACAAGCAGCCGAACAAGCGGCACAAGCCTTGAATGAAAAGGCGCAACGAGGTACTCGCCGAGAGCAACTGCAAGCTGCCTACGAAATGTGGCAGAAAGCCAAAGCCGGAGTGGAAATCGCCGAAAAGTCATACACCCGCGTGAACCGGCTTTATGAACAAGGAGTGATGTCCGCACAAAAGCGTGATGAAGCCAAAGCGCAGTTTGATGCCATGACCGCCACCGAAAAAGCCGCCCGTTCCCAATATGAGATGGCGAAAAACGGTGCACAACGTGAAGATAAAGCCGCCGCTGCCGCACAAGTGGAACGTGCCAAAGGTGCTGTAGCCGAAGTTTCTTCCTACATAAACGAAACCATACTGACCGCCTCAGCCGATGGAGAAGTGACCGAAATCTTCCCCAAAGTAGGTGAACTGATAGGTACCGGTGCCCCCATCATGAATGTGGCCCGCCTGAATGACATGTGGGTGACATTCAATGTACGCGAAGACTTTCTGAAAGACTTTACCGTGGGAAATGAGATCAGCGCATTTATCCCTGCTTTTGACAAGGAAATGAAATTCAAAGTCACCTATATGAAAGATCTGGGTACATACGCAGCTTGGAAAGCAACCAAGACTACGGGGCAATTCGACTTGAAAACCTTCGAGGTGAAAGCTGTCCCTATAGAAAAAACAGACGGATTACGTCCCGGAATGAGTGCCATCATCGAGAAATAGCAGATAATGAACAGTACAGTCCATAACCGTATTCTCCGCATAGCCCGACGCGAAGTGTTCCGCATCGCTACAAGACCGCTATATCTGTTCTGCATGATTATAGCGCCCTTGTTCTGCTACCTCTTCTTCACTACGTTGATGTGGAACGGACTCCCTACGGATATGCCGGCAGGCGTGGTCGATTTGGACAACACAGCTACCACACGCAGCATTATCCGTAATCTGGACGCTTTTCAGCAAACTAAAATAGTAGCGCATTATCCCAGTTTTGCAGATGCCCGCAAAGCCATGCAGCAAGGAAAGATCTACGCTTTTTACTATATTCCCGAAGGAACTACCGACCAAGCATTGGCAAGCCGTCAGCCCAAAGTATCTTTCTATACCAACTATTCCTATCTGGTAGCCGGCTCACTGCTTTACAAAGACCAGCGTACTATGTCCGAACTGGCAGGCGGAGCCATCGGCCGTGCCACCCTATATGCCAAAGGAGCAACAGAAGATCAGGCAATGGCATTCCTGCAACCCATAGTCATCGACTCCCACGTACTGAACAACCCGTGGCTCAACTACTCGGTCTACCTGAGTAACACCATTATACCGGGCATCCTGATGTTGCTCATCTTCATGACCACCGTCTATACCATCGGAAGTGAAATGAAAACCAACACCCAGAGAGAATGGATGAGCATGGCAGACAATTCTATCACCGTGGCACTGACCGGCAAACTGCTGCCTCAGACGCTGGTGTTCTTTGTCATGGCAACTTTCTATAATGTCTATCTGTATGGCTTTCTACACTATCCCTGCAATAGCGGCATACTGCCCATGTTGTTTGCCGGACTGTTACTGGTACTGGCTTCACAAGCTTTCGGAGTATTCCTGTTCGGCCTGTTCACCACGATGCGTCTGGCACTGAGCACCGCCTCCTTATGGGGAGTAATCTCCTTCTCCATATCGGGCATGAGTTTTCCGGTAATGGCGATGAGCCCTGTGCTACAGGCACTCGCCAACTTATTCCCTTTGCGCCACTACTTCCTGATTTATGTAGATCTGGCACTCAACGGACATCCGCTGATTTATGCATGGCATTCAGTAGTGGCTTTAATGTTGTTCATGCTGTTGCCCTTCTTTATATTAAAAAGATTGCGCACGGTATTATTGCATTATGTATATATTCCCTAAACGACAAGCGGTTATGAAAGAATATAAATTCAAAGATATCATTTCACAAGGCGTAGCGGACCTCTTTTACATCTGGTGGCAGGAACTGAAGGCAGTTGTAAAGGATCAGGGTGTGCTCATATTCTTCATTCTGGTGCCATTGGGTTATCCGCTTCTCTATACCTTTATATACACCAATGAAACCGTACGCGAGGTTCCCGCTGCCGTGGTGGACAACAACCGTTCCAGCCTCAGCCGCGAATACCTGCGCCTGGTAGATGCTGGTGCCGATTTGAAAATAGTGTCCCATTGCAGCGATATGGAAGAAGCAAAATCCTTATTGAAAAACGGTAAAGTGTATGGCATCATCTATATCCCTGAAAGCTTTAGCCGCGACATCACCCAAGGGATTCAAACCCATATCACCATCTACTGTGACATGAGCGGTATGCTATACTACAAAGCAATGTTGACGGCAAATACCAACGCCTCACTAATGATGAACAAGCAGATAAAGATAGAACGCTCCGGCAATACCACCGACCGTCAGGATGAAGTGAACACCGCTCCCATTGAATACGAGGACATCTCCATCTTCAACCCGCAGAACGGTTTTGCCAGCTTCCTGATACCCGCCGTACTGA
The DNA here is from genome assembly GCA_963651205.1 of Bacteroidaceae bacterium. GTDB lineage: Bacteria > Bacteroidota > Bacteroidia > Bacteroidales > Bacteroidaceae > Phocaeicola. The sequence goes on along the minus strand of CAVJPC010000019.1, from coordinate 25,017 downwards.
TACTGATTATCCAGCAAACTTTACTGCTGGGGGTAGGCTTGTCTGCAGGAACCGCCCGTGAGAACAACCGTTTTCGCGACCTTATCCCCATGAGCCGCCATTATCATGGCACGCTGCGCATAGTTTTGGGCAAGTCACTGACTTACTTCATGATATATACTGTTATGACAGCATATATGATTTGCCTTGTTCCCAAGATGTTCAGCCTGGTGCAGATAGCGCAAGCCGGAACCCTGGTGGCATTTATGCTCCCCTACCTACTGGCGTGCATCTTCTTCGCGATGACTTGTTCCATCTTTATCCATCACCGGGAAGCCTGCATGATGATTTATGTATTCACCTCGGTGCCATTGCTGTTTATTTCGGGCATCTCGTGGCCGGGCGCCGCTATCCCTGAATTTTGGAAAGTGATTTCGTGGTTGTTTCCTTCCACCTTCGGCATCAACGGCTTTGTACGCATCAACAATATGGGTGCCACACTGACTGATGTGCTGACGGAGTACCGGACACTATGGATACAATCAGGCGTTTATTTCCTCACCACCTGCATAGTCTACCGTCGCCAGATTACCCTGAGCCGCAGGCATGTATACGAACGGTTGAAAGAGATTAAGAAAAGACATAAACCAAATATTATCTGAACTTGTTTATAAATTAAAAACTAAATGTATTATTTATGATGAAAAAAATTTTTATCCTGGCATGCGCGTGCCTGCTGATCACTTCATGCAACAGTAACAAGAAAAATGCCAACGAGTCTGCCACACCTTCCGAAGTAACGGATATGCACAATGCAGAAAATTCACTGGACTATGACGGAACCTACACCGGAACCTTCCCTGCTGCCGACTGTCCGGGTATCAATATGACTCTGACTATCAAAAAGGACCAAACATTCGAACAGATATCAGAATATATCGACCGTAAGGACGCAACCTTCAAAGAATATGGTACCTACACTGTAGAAGGCAATATCATGACCTTGGTCAACGGAGAGGACAAGCAATATTATAAGATCGGTGAAAATACCCTGACCGCCCTTGATCAGGACAAACAGGCTATAACCGGCGAACTGGCAGAGCATTATATCCTGCGTAAACAATAAACTTTATTTCCTCTGTCATTTTCACAACAAAGTGAAGATTCCGCTTGGAGCTGTCAAGTCGGATTCTTCACTTTGTTTTTTTACTTGCCCCGAGATCGCTTTCACACTAATTAACTCCTATCTTCATTGTTTATTACGATTTTTTCGTAGATTTGCGAAAACATCGTAATAAACTCATTCTCTTATGGAAAAGCTAACGATACAAGAAGAAGAAGTGATGCTGTACATTTGGAGCATCGGAGATTGTTTTGTGAAAGACATTGTCTCAAAATTCCCTGACCCCAAGCCACCTTATACTACGGTGGCATCCATCGTGAACAACCTGAAAAGAAAAGGTTATGTGGTAGCCAAACGTTATGGAAACACTTACCAATACACTCCGCTGGTGAAACAAAGCGAATACAAACGTACCTTCGTGGGTGGTGTAGTCCAAAACTATTTTGCTAATTCATACAAGGAAATGGTATCTTTCTTCGCCAAAGAACAGAAAATATCTGCTGACGATTTGAAAGACATCATCGACCTGATAGAAAAAGGAAAAGATAAATAATTCCAGTTAATCCCTAAAAGCTATGACAACAATGGCACCTGAACTGATTTACATGCTGAAAGTGAATGCAGGCATTGCCTTATTCTACGCTTTCTACAAATTATTCTGCTGTCGCGACACCTTCTTCCAATGGCGCCGCATCGCCCTGCTGAGTTTTCTCGTGCTCTCTTTTCTCTATCCGCTGATGGACATACAGACATGGGTAAAAGAACAGCCCACCATCAATGAACTGGCAGATTACTATGCTTTCATGATGTGGGCAGATACAAGCACCACTGTTGCCACAGTAGTTCCAGCTTCTACCACCACGCCCGTCCCCAGTCTGCTTGATATACTGGGATTCGTTTATTGGGGAGGTATCTTCCTGTTGTCTGCACGGTTTATCATTCAATTACTCAGCATCCTCCGTCTTGTTGCCAAAAGCAAGAGCACAAGTATAGACCAGATTCCCATACGCAAACTATCGGAGCCTGCCAATCCGTTCTCTTTCTGGCAATGGATCTTCATCTACCTGCCCGGATTGAAAGAGAACGAAAGGCGGGAAATCCTGATGCACGAACATACCCACGTCCGCCAATGGCATTCCATAGATGTCATTGTCAGTGAAATAGTAAATATCATTTGCTGGATGAATCCTTTTGCATGGCTTCTGAAAGCCGAAATCAGACTCAATCTGGAGTACCTTGCCGATCATAAAGTAATGGAATCGGGTACGAACAGAAAGGAATACCAGTACCATCTGCTGGGATTGGCCCATCAAAACAGACAAACCGGTTTATATAATAATTTCAACTTATCACACTTAAAAAACAGAATTATGATGATGAACAAAAAAAGAACCCGCACAACAGGGCATATCAAATATGCCCTGTTTGCACCGCTGACCGCTGCTCTACTCTTGGTCAGCAACATTGAAACCGTGGCACGAACGGCCCAAAGGCTGATCAATCCCACGGAGGAGAGTACTCCACGAACAGAAAGGGTCGAAGTTGAATCTCCTGTAGCCATAACACAAGGTGTAGTGACCTTTACCATTACCGTAACAAACAGTGAAGGCAAGCCCCAGCCTAATGTTACCTTGCAAATCAAACCGGGTAAAGAAGTAAAAACCTTCAAAACCAATGCAGAAGGAAAAGCCACCATAGAAGTGGATATGACGACTCCCAAATACGTTTCGTTAGATGTTTCCTCTCCCAAAAGTTCCAAACATCAATCCCTTCTGCTTTCGGCAGACAAACCGGATGTCACTACGATCCTTGATACCAATGATGACATTGCCGCTTACATCAAAGCCGGCAAACAAATACAAGTCAAACTAAAGGTTTCGAATACCGACAATGAAAAACTTGCAGGAGTAGATTTGGTTTCTTCCTTAACAAACGCCAAAGCTACAACAGACGCTCAGGGAGAAGCCCAACTGACAGTAGGTGTAGGCGAAACCATTGCAATGAACCACAAAGGTTATCAAGAAGGAAAATTCATAATAAAAGAACTTTGTCCTATCAAAGACATGGAAACGCCGGAACTGGTGAGATTGCTCCTCGTCGGAGAAGAGCCTGTATGCCAGGTAGCAGAAGTTATGCCTGAATTTCCCGGAGGTATGGCAGCTTGTCTGAAGTATTTGGCCCAAAATGTGAAATATCCTGAGACAGCATACAAGAATGAAAAGCAAGGTAAAGTAATTGTACAGATGGTTATCGAGAAAGATGGTTCCATAGATCACGTCAGCATTGTACGCAGCATTGACCCCGATCTGGATGCTGCCGCAGCACGTGTTGTAAAAGCCATGCCGAAATGGAAACCTGCCACCATAAAAGACAAAGCGGTACGTTGCAGATATACCATTCCTGTTACTTTCAAACTGAAATAAAGAGCGGAAGAATTTTAATCATAGTAATAAAAAAAGAGGGATTCCGGCAAGAATCCCTCTTTTCATCCAAGAATCAGTCTTTCAATTATTTCTTCATTTCCACAATGTGGGTAGGCACCTGTTCCGCATTTCGCTTTTCGGTTTGTTTCACTACATTTTCAGCCAGTTCAAGGAAAGCGCGACCGGTTATGGTATGCTCATCCAAAGCTGCCGGAGTTCCTTTATCGCCATTCTCGCAAATACTCTGTACAATAGGAATTTGCCCCAGCAAAGGTACATTCATCTCTTCTGCCAACTGCTTGGCTCCTTCTTTTCCGAAGATGAAATACTTGTTTTCGGGGAGTTCGGCAGGAGTAAACCAGGACATATTCTCCACCAGCCCCAGAATGGGCACATTTACTTTGTCATTGGTGTACATATTGATGCCCTTGCGTGCATCGGCCAAAGCCACCTGTTGCGGCGTGCTCACAATCACAGCTCCCGTAATGGCCAAAGTCTGTACCAAAGTCAGATGAATATCGCTGGTACCCGGAGGCGTATCAAGAATGAAGTAATCCAGTTCGCCCCAGTCGGTATCCCCGATCAATTGTTTCAATGCATTGCTAGCCATACCGCCTCGCCATAAAGTAGCCTGGTCAGGATCAACGAAGAAGCCGATAGAAAGCAGTTTGATGCCATATTTCTCAACCGGAATGATGAGATCACGGCCGTCAATCTGTTCAGCATAAGGACGGGCATCCTCCACCTGAAACATCTTGGGCACGGAAGGACCGAAAATATCGGCATCCAGCAGACCTACTTTATAACCCAACTTTGCCAAAGCCACAGCCAGATTGGCTGCTACAGTAGACTTACCTACCCCGCCTTTACCGGATGAAACTGCAATGACATTCTTTACCAGCGGAAGCAGCTTGCCCGGTTCGGGACGCGCCGCCTGACGGCTTTCGGTGGCAATAGATACCTGTACATCAGGTGAAACATAGGTATGGATAGCTGTTTCGGCAGCCTTAATCATAGATTTCATAAACGGATCGGTCGGTTTCTCGAAAATCAGTGAGAAACTGACTGACATACCGTCAATGCGGAGATTATCGGCAACCATTTCCGCTTCTACCAGATTCTTTCCCGTACCGGGATAACGCACTGTTGCCAAGGCGTCCAAAATTAATTTCGGATATAAAGTCATAATTCAGCTATTATTTACTCGTTTTCAATCCGCTTCGTTTGCTGCGGTTATAACTGCGGTACTCATCCAATTCGATTTCCACATCGGGCTCATGCAATTCATTTTCCTGCGGCAGACGGAACTTCATATATTTAATATTCAAACCACGATCCAGCCATTGTTGTTCATAATAGGTACGGATACCCAATATGTCATCCACCAGGCCGGAATGATACAGATCCTCGGTCACAAACTCTACCGGCAGCTTGTTTCCCTCTACCATGTAGCGAGTGTAGGTAAACATAAAATTGCTGTCAGTCTTCAGATGAATCAATCCTCCGGGCTTCAGAAACTTGCGATAACGCTCCATAAAGTAGGTGGAAGTGAGGCGTTTTGTCGCTTTTTTCATCTGTGGATCAGAGAAAGTCAGCCATATCTCACTCACTTCGCCCGGAGCAAAAAAGCGTTCTATAATTTCGATATTGGTACGTAGAAAAGCTACATTCTTCATGCCTTCCTTCATAGCTTCCGTTGCGCCGGACCACATACGGGCCCCCTTTATGTCTACGCCGATAAAATTCTTGTCGGGATACATGCGTCCCAGCCCTACCGTATATTCACCGCGACCGCAACCCAGTTCCAGAACAACCGGGTTATCGTTCCTAAAGAAATCACGGTTCCAGTTCCCTTTCATCTCGAACGGAACATTATCGGCTACCGAGTAAGGGTATTCAAACACGTGCGGATACTCCCGCATATCAGCAAATTTCTCCAGTTTTCCTTTTCCCATGAAAATAATCTATCATTAATTTGTTTCCACAGGCAAAGGTAGGAATATCCTGTGAAAGAGAAAAAAAATAGACCTGCAATTCACTTGCAGGTCTATTTTCTTATCTTCCTGTTTTCAGTTTATTCAGTAATTATTTCAATGGACTCTCCCAATTCTTTCTTTAAGTCTTCATAGAAAGCAGCATGTGATGCCTGCATATAAGGGCCTAAGAACAAGAAACCGATACCAAAAGTAAGACAGCACAAAATAGCCCAACCAATGAAACTCAAATCCATAAGAAACAGTTTCATCTTATAGCCGGACATCATTGCCATACTTTTTTCAATAGCAGCGTTGTATGCCAGTTCGGGATAATCCTTTAGAATGAAGTAAGTCATTGCATAAGAATATAACTTGATAATACCTGGAACAACCAACAGTAATGTCCATAAAATAATATAGATTTGATGCAGCAAAACTGTTCCGAAAATACGACCGATATCCTTATACCCATCAAACAGACGTCCGATATCCAGTTTCACCCCTCTTGTCAAGTCCAAAAACAAAACAGCATAACCATAGGCTACAGGAAGCAAAACCAAATTGATAATTCCCATCGACAAACTGGAACCGCCCCCCATCAACAAGGAGTAAACCAAGGTAATAAGAGCAGCCATTCCCCAGTTACCGGTCAAAGAACCGGCAGCCTGCTGACGTAATTCTGAATTTAATTTCATCATATTTATTTCGTTTTTAATCCAAAATAGTCACCCAATTGTGTGTATCGGGTTCATCACCATACTGAATAGCGCGCAACTTATTATACAGTTTGGTACAAATCGGTCCCGGTTTGCCATCCTTCGAGATAACGTATGATTTATTATTTTCCAAATCATCAATACGCTGGATAGGACTGATCACAGCCGCCGTACCGCAAGCACCAGCTTCTTCGAATGTTTCCAGTTCTTCTTCGGGAACAGGACGGCATTCAACCTTTATACCCAGATCTTCTGCCAGCTGCATCAAGCTCTTGTTAGTGATAGAAGGCAGGATAGAAGATGATTTCGGTGTAATATAGGTATTGTTCTTGATACCGAAGAAATTGGCGGCACCACACTCGTCAATGTATTTCTTTTCTTTGGCATCCAGATAAAATTCGCAGGAGTAACCCAGATCATGCGCCTTTTTATTGGCACGCAGACTGGCCGCATAGTTCCCCCCCACCTTGTAACGGCCTGTTCCATAAGGTGCGGCACGGTCGAACTCACGGATAATAACGTAAGGATTGGTAGAGAAACCACCTTTAAAATAAGGGCCTACCGGAGTTACGAATACAACGAACAGATATTCATTGGCAGGATGAACGCCTACCTGGGCACCTATACCGATCAGTAACGGACGGATATACAGAGCTGCTCCACTTTCATAAGGAGGAATAAAACGCTCGTTGGCCTTCACCACTTTCTGAATGGCAGCCATAAACTTTTCTGTAGGAAGCTCCGCCATCATAATACCATCACACGTGCTTTGCAAGCGTTCTGCATTGGCTTCGGGACGGAAGATACGGATTTTACCGTCTTTTCCACGATAAGCCTTCAATCCTTCAAACGCTTCCTGTCCATAGTGCAGACAAGTAGCAGCCATGTGAATATTCAGCGTTTCTTCCGAACTAAGTTCTAATTCTCCCCATGCACCGTTGCGATAGTAACAACGTACATTATAGTCTGTCTTCATATAGCCGAAGGACAGATTTGCCCAATCAATCTCTTTCATTGTGTATCTTATTTATGTTATTATTTACGAATGAGAGCAAAATTACGTTTTATATTCGCAAATTCCAATCAAAACAGCTTTTTTTTATAATTTGCCGATATGATAATGTGACAATTAGCACATTGATTCATTATTATCCAGCATCTTCTCTATTTCCTCATCGGCTTTATAGAGCTTGTCCCGACAAAACTTGATTAATTCCTGTGCTTCTTTCAGGTTTTCACCCAAACTGTCTATATCCAGTTCATTGCTGTCTATGCGTGATACGATTTCTTCCAGACGTTTCATGGCCTGTTCGTAGGTTTGTTTCCTTGCTGCCATACTTCGTTTTATTTTTTAATTACTATACTCTTTATCTCTCCTTTGGCAAAACGGGTGGTGAGCTCGTCACCCGGCTGCAATGCAGAAGCATCGGTCACCGCCTTGCCATTTTTCAGCGTGATACTGTATCCCCTTTTCAACAAATGTTCGGGAGATGCCGCCTTCAATTCCTGCTCCAAAAGCTGGAGTCGATGATTTTCCTTTACCAAACGACGCTGTGAGGCGATGCCCAACTGAGTCTCCACCATTTTCAAGCGATGAGTTTCCTCTATCAGACGGGATTGCAAGCCTGCTTCCAATTGTTTCATGACTCGCTCCTGACGATAATGTTCCTCTTTCAGCCTCATCCGCGTCTGCATGGGAATACGTTCTATCATCCGGTTCAGCCGGGTATTTTCCCGTTCCATGCGAGTAGAGACAGCATGAAGTATAGCCGATGCATAGTCTTCAAGAACTTCGGCAGTGCCGTGCAGGTGATTTATCAGATACTCGGCAGCGGCAGTAGGTGTCTTGACACGGGTATGAGATACACTGTCCAACACCGTATCATCGCGTTCATGCCCTATACCGGTTATAATAGGTAAAGGAAACTGGGCGCAATTGGCCGCCAGTTCATAGGTATCAAATCCCGAAAGATCGGAAGTGGCGCCTCCGCCACGGATTATCACTACAACATCCCAATGGTCACGACAGGCGTTGATGGCATCCAGCGCGGCAATGACAGATTGTTCCACTCTCTCCCCCTGCATAATGGCGGGGAACAAACGAGGATAAAAGACAAAGCCATAGGGATTATGTTCCAGCTGATTGCAAAAATCGCCATAACCGGCAGCCGTAGCCGAGGAAATAACGGCTATGCGTTGTGCCAGTAAAGGAATCTCCAATTCTTTATTCAAGGTCAGGACACCTTCTTCTTCCAGTTGTTTCAGGATTTCGCGGCGACGACGTGCCATATCACCTAAAGTATAGGTAGGATCTATATCCTGCACGGTAAGCGAGTAGCCATATAGTTCATGAAATTCTACGGATACTTTCACCATCACTTTAATGCCCGCCACAAAAGCTTGTCCTGTCTCCTCCTCAAAATAAGGCTTCAACAGGCGGTAGACATTGCTCCAGATAGTTCCTCTCGCCTTAGCTATCAGATTATTCCCCCGTGGTTCCTTCTGTACAAATTCCAGATAGCAGTGACCGGAATAATTGGAACGCACATCGCTCAATTCTGCCTGAACCCAATATGTATCGGGCAGACAGGTGTTGATGCTGCGCTTTACCAACGCATTCAGTTCATGCAGGGAAAGAGGATGTTCTTCCATTATGGTTTCTTTTTTAATTCTGTTTGATAGGCTTTCCAGATATCCGGGATACCGTAACCGAATATATTATCCGGATACTCTTTACGGTCACCTGCATTCTGCACCGCCTTTACCACTTGCTTGGCAGTGAGCCAAGGACAAGCCTGCCAAAAGCAGGCTACCAGTCCGCAAAATGTGGGCGATGCAAATGAAGTGCCGTTGGCATGAGACACCGTTCCGTCATTACCCGCTACAGCCGAAGAGACTCCTACCGCCATCACATCCGGTTTTATACGACCGTCCGTCGTATTTCCCACAGAAGAGAAATCAGCATTGACCAACTCTCTGTTGATAGCTCCCACCGTAATGATATTCTTCGCATCTCCCGGCGGGGTAATCTTCTTCCAGGCACTACGGCCCGAATTTCCGGCACTACATACCACAACCAATCCTTTATCGGCAGCCAGAGAAGCGGAATGGGACATCAATGAATAATGGCCGTCCAAATCACGATATTGATAGTTCATGGTCTTATCATCAAATTCATAATATCCCAATGAGGTATTGACCACATCCACCCCTACACTGTCGGCAAATTCCAGCGCCGCCGCCCAATAATCTTCTTCTACAGGTTGTTCCGTGTCATCATCCTCACTACGGAGCAACCAATAGGAGGCTTCCGGAGCCGTACCCACCAATACATGTGGTTTGTTGGCCGCCAAACAGGATAACACTTTCATGCCATGATAGTTCTCGGCATAAATATCCGAATGGGGGTTGACGAAATCATGCGTGCCCAGCAAATCCATTTTTTTGAATACACTGATTTCATCGGCATTATAAAAACCTGCATCAATTACCGCTATCTGCATGCCTTTCCCACGAAAGCCTGCGCCATGAAGACTGTCACCGTGATGAACGGAAATCTGCCTATAGGCATCTCCGTAATAATTATCGTTCTTCGTCACCTTATTGGTCACCTCTTTTTTACGATCGGCATTACGGGCAGGAATACTGTCGGGCGAGGTCCATACTTTCCGGACAGCTGTCACAAAAGGCAGCGCTGATATTTGAGTAATTAGCGAAGTATCAGCGACTTGTACCACCACCGTATTGTTCCATTTACTCTTAGAAACCGGCTGTGCTCCTTTTTCAACAAGTGCATGGATATAAGTCCGGCACACAGGAAGATCTGTAGAATCAACTAGTAGCCCCTGTTTCATGCGGCGCTCTATAGCCCGTTCGGACAAATATGCCGATGGATTGTTCAATGTGTAAGTTGTCTCCGCCTTATCGCGAAGGTTTATACGATATTTGTAAGTTTTTACTTGTGCCGATACTTGTAAGGCGCATGCCAATAGCAGGCAGCCTAATACTCCTCTTTGACTGTTCATTAATTCTATTCCGTTTATTTTTTAACTGCAAAGATAAACAAACTTTTCCCTCGCACTTAATTTTTGCGTACCTTTGCAGCCAAATTCAGGTTAAATAGGTAAAAAGATAGAGAATAAAGTATGGCAAAAGCAGGAACACCCACAGAACTAGGGACACAACCCATCGGAAAATTACTTTTACAATATGCAATACCGGCCATCATTGCTATGACAGCTTCCTCACTATACAATATGGTAGACAGCATTTTCATCGGCCACGGCGTAGGCCCTCTGGCTATTTCGGGGCTGGCTATCACTTTCCCGCTAATGAATCTGGCAGCAGCATTCGGCTCATTGGTCGGTGTGGGAGCCTCCACATTAGTTTCCGTAAAGTTAGGACAGAAAGATTATACTACCGCACAAAACATTTTGGGAAATGTGGTCACGCTGAATCTTATTATAGGTATAGGATTCAGCATACTTACCCTGCTCTTTCTTGACCCGATTCTCTATTTCTTCGGGGCGAGTACAGATACCATCTCTTACGCACGAGACTATATGGTCATTATTCTGTTGGGCAATGTCGTTACACATATGTATCTGGGACTGAATGCCTTATTGCGTGCCTCCGGGCATCCGCAAAAAGCAATGGTTGCCACCATTACAACGGTGATTATCAATACCGTTCTCGACCCTATTTTCATCTATACCTTTCACTGGGGCATACAAGGGGCGGCCATCGCTACCATTCTGGCGCAAATCATCTCACTGATGTGGCAATTCAAGACATTTACTAACAAGAATGAGTTGCTTCATCTCCGTCGTGGCATCTACAAACTACGCGGCACGATTGTAAAAAACACCATTGCCATCGGTATGTCTCCGTTCCTCATGAATCTGGCGGCGTGCTTTATTGTGATTTTCATTAACAAGGGACTGAAACAGTATGACGGCGACCTTGCCATCGGTGCATTTGGCATCGTAAACCGAATTGTTTTCTTGTTTGTCATGATTGTGATGGGATTGAACCAAGGTATGCAGCCCATAGCCGGTTACAATTTCGGCGCCCAGCAATATCATCGTGTAAATCAGGTTTTGAAACTGACCATTTATGGAGCTACCACCGTTACAACAATCGGTTTTCTGGTAGGCGAACTGATGCCCGAACTGGCTGTATCCGCTTTCACCACGCATGAAGGGTTGATACAACTCTCGTCCACCGGGCTACGCATTGTGGTGATATTCTTCCCCATTATCGGTTTCCAGATGGTGACCTCCAACTTCTTTCAAAGTATCGGCATGGCCGGCAAAGCGATCTTCCTTTCGCTAACCCGCCAGTTATTATTCCTGCTTCCCTGTATCATCCTGCTCCCTCTTTTCTGGGGATCAACAGGAATCTGGTGGAGCATGCCCGTCTCGGATTTGGCAGCAAGTATTGTTGCAGGCATCATGCTTTACCGCCAGTTCAAGATTTTTAAGTCACATGGCAATAAATTAAAAGTTGAAAATTAAGAATTAAAAATTAGTTTCCTTATATTTGTCCGCATAATCAATAGAAAACGACTATGAACGAGCATTATGTTATCAACCTGGGACGCCAACTGGGTAGCGGAGGAAAAGAGATAGGCGAGAAACTGGCTCATGAGTTTGGTATCGCCTTTTATGATAAAGAGTTAATCAAACTGGCTTCAGAAGAAAGTGGTTTGTGTAAGGAGTTTTTCGAAAAAGCTGATGAAAAGGCTTCTCAAAGCATCATCGGCGGTCTGTTCGGAACACGTTTTCCTTTTATCAGCGACGGAGCCATTCCTTATGGCAGTTGTCTGAGCAATGACGCTTTGTTCAAGATACAAAGCGACGTAATACGTGAACTGGCTGAAAAACAATCGTGCCTGTTTGTTGGCCGATGTGCCGACTACATTTTGCGTGACCATCCCCGTTGCGTCAATATATTCGTTTCTGCTTCCAAAGAAGCACGCATAGAGAGATTGATGCGTATCCATCATATTTCTACAGAAGCCGCAGAGGAGTTGATGGAAAAAGCAGATAAAAAACGGTCTGCTTACTATAATTATTATAGTTACAAAACGTGGGGAGCTGCCGAGACTTATCACTTGTGCATTGATTCGTCCGTACTGGGAATTGAGGGAACAGTGCAGTTTATCAAAGAGTTTGTGAAGCTAAAACTGGGATTTTAATTGCCGGCCACGGTTTTGAAGATCCTCGCAATAGCAGAATCATAAATTGAGGGCCACGCCTAAATTAGTTCAAATACGGAAATTGAATAATTTAGGCGTGATTCTCAATTTTACGTAATGCTGCAATAGTCTAATAAATAACAGAATACCCAATCTAATGCTTTTGCCAATAATATAGAAATGATTACTATGAACAAATTAAAACATCTTTGGCTAATGACTAGTATAATTATTAGCTTGACATCTTGTACAAGAAATGAAACCAATAATGCAACCTTACAGCCTGAATTGGCAAAGGCAGAAGCAATCATGTATGAATATCCCGATAGTGCACTACATATATTACAAGAGATACAACCTGATACCCCTTCTGATAATGAACAGAATGCTACTTGGGCATTGCTAATGACTCAGGCTCAATATAAAAACAAGATTCAGCAATCTGACTCTTTAATAAATATCGCTTATAATTATTTTATAAATAAGGATGACGCGCAAAGAAAAGCATTGGCTCTATTTTATAAAGGTGCATTGAGTAATAAAGCTCATAAAGCTGAAGAAGCATTGCACTATTATTTAGAGGCAGCTACAGAAGTCGAAAAGACAGATGATTATCAATTGGCTTTTCTTATTAACTCAGAGGTAGGACTAATGTATCTATATCGAAAACTAAATGATTATGCAATGGAATACTTTGAAAAAGCATATCATTATGCAGAATTATCTACTAATCAAGCATACATAGCTTTTTCTTTCATATATATTGCTAGAACATTTTCCACAAAAAGACATAAAGCTATAGAATATTATGAAAACGCAATAGAAATTGGGAAAAAAAAGAACCTATCTATCCCATTGGCTAGTGCAATGAATGAAATACGACTTGTTTTTATTCATATTGGTAATAATAAAAAGGCACTTTTTTATATTCAAGAAGCCATTAAAATAGAAAAAACAGATCAAAAATTATTTGCTTTAGGTGATACTTATCGTTATTTACACCAATATGATTCTGCTCACTATTACCTAAGCCAAGCCTCCCAATCAGCTAACATTCGTACTGCACGTAGTGCTTATCAAGCTTTGTATTATATAAGCCATGATTTAAAAGATTATAAAAAAGCAGCAGAATATAGTGAAAAGTTATGGTTTTATCAAGATTCTATAAGAAAAACAGAGAAGGACGAAGCATTAATAGAAATACAGGAAAAATATGATCAACAAAAAATAATCAACGAAAGTAATCTATTACAGATGAAGAAAGACCGGATCATACGCTATGCACTCATAGCCTTAATTATTCTAACAATAACGATTTGTCTTTACCAACGAAAGATAGTTTCTCAAAAACAAGAAATCCAAGAGAAAGAAGAAAAAATTCGTTGTTTCACCATGAAAATTCATGATAATGAAACGCTGATAAGCCGTAACCAAATGCGATTGGAAGAACTTACCATTCAAATGAAAGTAAACAAAGAGATAAAAGAACAATGGAAAGAACAAAAGAAAATACGACAAGAAATAGAACAGCAAAATAAAGCACTAAAACAAGAAAATAATGAACTACAAAACCATATAGGCAGTTACGCTCAGTCATTAAAGGAAAAATTGAAAGAACTGGAAACGATGAAGCATTTATCGGAAGAAAATCAAAATCTGCACAAACGTGAAGCCTTTCTATGCAACCAACTGATAAAGCAAACAGAATTATTCAATAAATTAAAAACGACTAAATATATAGATGACAAACTATGGAAAGAAATAAAAGCAAAAATAGATTTGTTATTCGACAACTATACCCAAAGACTATACCAGCAAATACCTTCTTTAACAGACGGAGATATACAAATATGTTGCTTGATAAAACTACGATTCAGCAACGGTGACATCGCCAATATGTTAGCCATCTCACCTACTTCCGTATCCAAAAGAAAATTGAGATTAAAGGAACGTATTGTGCAAGAAGTTGGTTCATTAGGTGAAAATCAAACCCTTGATTTATGGCTTATGGAATACTAAAATAAATAATTGTCTATATTAAGCCCACCACAGAGCAAGGTAATAAACTAGTAAACAGTTTATTACCTTATTTCATTTGTCCACATGGGATTTGCTTTTTTTTAAGATTTATCCTCTAACTTTGCCCCAAACAAAACAATTAATGACATAAAACCATGAAGTCAAAAAGTACAATGAAAGGAATGTGGAGCGTAGTTATAATTATAACTATGTTAATGAACATCTTACCAATCCAAGCAAAAACAACTGGAACTCCCAAAATTAAGGATGTTGAAATGGATGGTGGATGGGAAGATGCTATTAGAAGTGTAATTACCAATTGCCCCATAACAGTATTTACTGACGGCTATCTCCTTACCATTAAAAATGCATCTCCTGATCGTGATATGACAATCCGTATTACAGACGTAGCAAAGGGAACAATCGTTTATGAAGATAATGTTCTTAAAGCACAGAGCGCATACATCTCAATTTCTATTGCAAACTTCTCTGCAGGAGAATATAAACTAGAAATAGTAGGTACGCCTTCTGGCTATTTAAAGGGATTCTTCACTCAAGAGTGATTATCCTGCTTTCATCATCCATATACGTGAGAGAACAATGCTGAATTTCCTTCTTGACATGGTACCGGACAGAAGTCATCTGCTGATAACCATAAATCTGGCAGGAATATTGCAGGAAAAGAATCAGGAAGTATATTATACCCATACTTCGAACCCTGCTTTTACATCTGCACTATGCAGTAAAGGAATAGGCAACTGTGTACTCTACCCTGATGATTTCAACTGGCTAAAACCTGATCTCACGCTTTTGGATTGTCAGCAGGCGGTGCATGCACCACTCTATCGGCAACTGGATATTGATTATATTTTCGTAGCCATGCAGTTGCCGGATAGAGAAAGCAAGTTGGACAAGGATATTCCTGTACTCTACCTGCCACCTTCCCTCTCCCTCTCATCCGGTTTCGGACCACGGATGGAAACATTGACAAAGAGGTTGCAGGGAATAAAAAAAGATAAGGAAAGAAATATCATTGTCGGATTATTGGAGAAAGGAAACAACCATCTAAAGGTATTGGAAGATTTCTATAAAGTCATAAAAAGGAGTTGTATAAGGAATCCTCAGTACCAGTTCATATTATTGACCGATTCACAGGCAGTTTGTCAATCATTTGAATTGCCGGGCAATATGGAAGTGTTCCGTATGCTGAACCTTAACTCCATATTACCGTTATGTGATCTTGCATTGACAGCCTCACATCCTGATGCATGGCTGGATTGCACATTTGCTCAGATACCGGTACTCAGCTATTCGCCGGAGGACATGATAAACATAACTCCTGCAAAGCTGGAACAACAAATAGAATATGTATTGCAGAATAAAGTGATACTCACACAGAAAGCTAAAGAGCTATGTGATTTCTTTGAACGTAAGAATGGGAAAATAAATCAAATAGCCGATATGCTGATAGAAAGAGCAGAACATAATAGATATAACTTATGCAGGCATTCAGCCGCACGCTTATTAAAGTAATTCAACGTTCATACCTACTTCCACGTCCGTATGAACGTCATTCGCTCTAATGAATTTCTTTTTTAAGTTGTTGCGGCTGCCTCATGAGTTTCTTTATATAAAACACTTCAACCCCTAAAATTGTTTGACAAAAACGAATACCACTTCTCTGTCATAAAGAATAAATCGGGTTATGACTGAATATGAACTTGATAAAATTAAAAAATCATTTGTCCGTTCTGGTGATGAATGCTCTATGGAGGTGGCTTGCCTGCTCACTGTCATGAAATACTACGGTGGTAAAGAAGCGGATATACATACATTGACCCAATGGTGTAAAATAGATGGAAAACTTTCCTTGACAGGTATGAAACAGGCAGCTATACAAGCCGGAATGAAAGCCGAAATTGGTTTGCAGGACATAAATCAATTAGCACAAAGAAAACTACCCATCATACTTTTTACCCTGAATGACTTTAATATGCCGGAATATGTGGTTTGTTACGGCATTCACGAATCCCGGTTCATTATTTGGGAACCGGAGTTCGGCCCCATGCAATACCGGGCAGACGAAATGAAGACCTTATGGATAAAAGGAATATCCTTGACTCTCTTTCCCACACAGAGATTTATGGATTCTGCCAGTTTCCATCTAAAATGGTGGGAAGTATATAATTGGTGCAAAATGTGGAAAAGAAAATGGGAACAATGGTACGATTATATATGGCTAAACATACCTTTGTTCCGTCAAGTGATATACAAGCTGGGCAAGAAAGAATAGGGGCAAGAAAAAATTGCACCTATCCCATTCTTCACATATTCTCTAAATTGCCATCAGCAGCATATGTTATTGCCTTCTTATTTTCAAATACAGAAATGCGAACTTATAGCCTTTCCTTTTCACTCTCTCCAGCACCACTACCTTTATATTTATTACGCGTAGCATTAAATTTATAACGTACCGTCAATATTATCTTCCGGCTATCATATTTACTCACCTGTAAAGAAGACATCCTGTTAAAATACATACGATTTCCTGACTTTATACCATGAAACAAATCTGTTCCGCTTAATTTAACAGATAACTTATCATTGAAGAAGAACTTCGTTATTCCGGCATCCGTATAAAAAATATTCTTGGTTTCTGAATAATTTTCCCTATCACCCTTACTCTGATAATTCATTTCTATGGAAGCTACCCAACCATGATTGAAATTAAACGTATTATTGAAAGCCCCAGTAAAAATCGGTTGGTTCATTCTCAGTAACCTGCTACTTGTTTCCAAATCCAACCATTGTTTTTCGATGCCGAAACTTAATTGTGGTGCCCAGATTCCGAACTTGGGAGCCAATGACAAAAATGCCGAAACAGACTTCAAACTATGGATATTCTTGAAGGAAATAAGGGTTATTGCAGGATTATCCTCTACTTGTTCTCCCCAATAAATGATTGCATTCCGTCTATCATTATAATCCAAACTGAATTGCATAAATTTCCATGCACCCATTAAGGAAGCATTATGTACTACCTCATGTTTCAATAGCGGATTACCGGATTGAAGCGTAAACCGATTTGCATACGTCACATTATTGCTCAACTGCTG
Organism: Bacteroidaceae bacterium; assembly: GCA_963651205.1. GTDB lineage: Bacteria > Bacteroidota > Bacteroidia > Bacteroidales > Bacteroidaceae > Phocaeicola. Next base: position 7,466 of record CAVJPC010000019.1, on the reverse strand, counting down.
GTAGGACGGACGACGCGTTTTTGCCGCATAGCTAAGTTGCAACTGCACTTCTCCTATTTCAGAACCTAATGAAACGCTTGGAAAGAAATTACTGAAGTTCCGGCTTTGTCCCTCCACATACTTACCATCCTCATAGTAATCGAAATTCACCCATTCATAGCGTCCCCCCACAGAAAATTGTCCTATGCATGTATTATGGCTATATTCTAAAAACGGACTGATATTTTGTTCTTTCAATTTACTGAATGAAGTTGGTACATAACCTTCTGGATTAATATAATCATCCTGCCGTTCCGTATGACTATATTCGGCACCAGCCGTGAAATTTCCTCCTAACAGTGGATGGTTCAACACTAGTTTTGTAGCAAAAAGTTCGCTTTTCAATTTATTATTAGAGGTAACAATCCTATCTTCCTTGTTGCTACTTTTTTCATTCTGTATAGTCTTATCGCTATTTTTATCAAACAAATAATCTGTATTGATGTCAATCTCTGTTTTGCCCACTTTGCCTTTATAGTAAACATTTACTAAATGTGAGGGATTATAACGTGTAGTGGCATTCATATCATTAGCCAAATAGTCATTATATTTACCATCTGCATATACAACTGAATTGAATATAGTATGATACCGACTGTCCGGATTGGCTTTCAATGTATATTTTACTCCAATTGAATTGTTTTCATCAAATGCATAGTTTACACCTACAATATTAGTAAACGCTTTCTGATTCGTTTTAGCAAACTGGTAGTTGTCCTGATGCCAAAGCGTATCAACATGCACATCTTGGGTAAGCCAACTTTCATCATACCCTTCACTTTTTCTATAATAAACAGTTCCAAATACATCCAGTTTATTACGCCGATAGTTCCAATTCAACTGCTCTACAAAACTGGCATACTTCCACTGATTATAACCGGAACGTACATCAAACCCAAAACCTTCCCCTTTGATTGACCTAGTAGTAATTTTCACTACCGCTTTCACAGACGCATCATACCTCGCACCAGGACTAGTAATCAGTTCTATGTTCTTAATATCTTCTGACTTCAGCTGGTCAAGTTCCGACAAATCACGGAGCAATCTTCCATTCACATAAATTATCGGAGTTCCTTTCCCAAATACTTCATACGCATCATTTTTCTTCTGAAGTCCAGGTATATGTTTCAAGACGTCCTCCGCTGTACCCATTTTGCTAAGCACTGTCCCTTGTACATTCGTCTGTAGCCCTTCAGTAGTGAGTTTATATGACGGACGACGCCCCTTTACCACGACTTCACCCAATAGATTGACATCTTCGTGCATTACAACTGTTACAGGAGACTGAGTATATGCTTCTATTACCGGAATAAAGCCAAGACAAGAAATGTTGAGTATATTGTTGCCGCTTGTTTGGCCTATGCTAAAAGTTCCTTGTTCATTGCTTATTGTCCCTTGAACAAATGATGAATCCTTAGAGGATAGCAATACCACATTAGCAAAACTGACAGGGTTTCCTTCTTCATCGACTAAAGAGCCGAAAATACTCTGTGCGTCAACAACAATCGTTTTTAATAATAATCCAAGTAGTAAAATCAATTTCCTCATATAATCTTCTGTTTATGGTTATTTATCCAAATAAGTTTCTATATACTTCACCAAACCTTCATCATTTATCGGACAGACATTATATGGAATATTTTTCTCTAAATAACCTACTCTGTAAAGATTACATCCTCCGTCACACACTGGTAAATAAGTACACTTACGACATTTAATATCAGCAAATTTATCTGAGCCTATAATGAATTGAGAAACAATATCAAAATTGGTAACTCCAGTAACAAGATCTCCAATAGAACGCCCTTTTACTCCAACATCTGCCCAACATTTATATAAATACCCCTCCGGATCAATGACAAATGCTTTATCATCTGTACAGGTATAGGAACTACAATCTAAGCAAGGATAAAGAGACTTCTTTTTTATAACTTTATTTTTAGCCAATTCAACTATGAAATCATTTTTTTCTTTAGTAGAAAGTTCGAATGAGCATCGCTTATCTGAAGTAGTTTCAAGGCTGTTATCCAAAACAAAGCTATGATATACATTACAGTTTTTGCCCTTCCATCTTTCTGATAATTCATGATAAAGGTTTTTATATTCCTCTCTATTCAATTTTCCAATATTTGTTCGAATACCAATATTGCAATTAGGCATCAGTTCTGTAGCCATATCAATATTCTCAATAATCCTTTCAAATGAAGAAGCTCCATTTTTTAAAATACGAGTTTTGTTATGTGTTTTTTTATCTCCATCAATTGTGATTTGCAAATAATTTAATTTCTTTTCTGACAAATAAGTACAAATCTCCTCATTCAAAAGATATCCATTAGAAACCATAGCAGAATGCGAAATGGGCAGCTGAACTTCATTTTCTAGTTTAGAATAAATTTGCTTGATAGTCTTAAATGCAATAAGTGGTTCTCCTCCATGCCAGTTCAAAGTCATTGACTTACATTTTCCAATATGCTTATTAATAAAATCTACCAATTGATTTTGTATATTTTCTTGCATAACATTATTGGGCAAATCCTTTTCATAGCAGTAAGGACATGCAAAGTTACATGCAAGTGTGGGGCATAAAATGATACCTAATGAATCAGAAGTAAATGATTCCTTCCGTCTTTTATATTCCAGTTTATTTATGTAATCACTATCTTCCCGTTCTCGTACAAGAACTTTTGTTTTGACAAGATAAGCATAATCATCCTTATCCAATAGTGTATTTGCGCTATTTGGATTATCACGAACTTTCAAAAGTTTATTATAGCTTTTTTCGTCCAACTTCACCAATGACAGCATCCGTGTATTATGAAGATAATAACCTACCTCCTTTGAATGAAAAAGACAATTAAATTGCGACCATTCCATATTTTTTTAATTTTAATTATTAGTTAAAAGGAAGAAGCTGTGTCAAACTTGTCGCTCAGAACAATAAAAAGATATCAAAAAGATCTTAGCTAACTATAGTTGAGATATTTGACACAGCCTCATACAATGAAAGAATATTATAATGCATCAATTTCTGACACATTTTTATTATTCTTTAAACATATTGATCCATCTGTTGCAATTCTTTTTTCGAAGAATCGCCACCTGTACATCCTTTGAGGCAAATACTAGTTTCCCCTCCACTAACTTCTTCTGCCAATTCATCTGTTAGAACATCCTCAGCAGGAACAATCTCCTCTTTACTTAACTTTTCATCTTCCATAGCTATTAAAAATTAAAATATAAGCCTACTCTACAAGCTTTTCGGCATCCGCTTTGTATTTTCAATTTTAATATAATCTAGAATAAAGCGAAAACAGTCTCTTGGATAAAACTATTCATTTTACTTATTATGTTTTAAATATAGTCTTACTCAGTCCGATCATTTCGGACTTACTAAAAAGATATTCATATTTAACATTTGTTAAAACACAAAACTATTAAAGTAGCCACTCACTCCCCCATTTGACATACAAAGAAAATATCAAAATAATTACCTGCCACAATTGTTATTTTTATATCAAAGCCACATTAACAACAAATTCACACCATACATATAATGAGTATAACCTTTTAATTCACAAGAAATTAAAATGAATTGTACAATTCATTATTCTTCATATGGTCTTTATGGAATTACACTTTCTAAGCAGGTTTAGGAGTCTTTTCCATATATGCCGAAACACGAAATGAATGAAGATGAGTGTCATGAATAACGTAATTTATATTAACCATTTAACAATAGTCCGTTAAACATTTGCCAAAGCTAAGCGGCTTTGGCAGTAAATAAAATGAGTTCTTTGAAAAGTTTGTCAATAACTTGTGGGTCTGGGTTTATACCAGACACGTAAATAAATCGTTCAAGCATATAAGCATTGTGTATGATTGACTTGCACGAGGATATGGAATAGGGTATTCCTTGCCTCTTGCATGCCGCTTTGGCCAAGTTGACAGCCGTGAGTGATGCATTGAAATGAAAAGCCAACTTTCTGAAGTCTGTTGACTGACAGTTGGTAATTCCTGCATACTGTTTGGCATCTCTAAAGCAAAATTCCAGTTGGAACCTAGTTCTGTAATAATCCAGAACTTTCCGTCCATCCAGAGAATCGTCCGTAGAGAAATACAGCTGCCACTTGTCCGTCCTTCCATCCATCGGATACCAGATGGATAAGGAGACATACCTCTTGAGGGCTTTTGCATATACCCTCAATCCGTATAGTTTCCCTTTATTCACCTTATACTCCGTACATCGGGCTAGGTCCAAATTGGCAAAGTCAATCTTTCCGTCATACCATTTAGGATGACCACGCTTTCCCGTTTTCCTTTCCAATGTTGGATAATAGAGAACCGCGTCATTTCTAAAACGGCTGACGACATGGAAACCATTCTCACACACAGGCGTTATGAAAGTCTCCTTGGAAAAGAATGCATCAGCAACCACCGTATTGGAAATCTTTTGCAGTTGGTCTTTTCTGCTGAACAGATAACTGCTGTACCAATCAACCAGGTTCTTATCCAGTTTTCCAAGGTCTTACAATCCGCTGTCTGAATGGAACCTAAAGTCATGTATTCATGGTTATCGATGTCAATGACTCCGATGCCCGTGATTTCCAATCCGCGCTTATAGTCTCCTGCACAGCCTGACCGGAAGTAACCAATCCAAGATGTCTTATGGCCTGACTTGGGAATATAGGAAGGATCGATGGCAATGGCTATTCTTTTGCCTGTAAGATGTTCGCTGATGATTGAATCGGAATGCAAACCAGTCGAAAGTTGCGTTTTCAAAAAGGTTGCGGTAGGTCTGTTCCGAAAAACGTTCGTACCTGCCCAATTGAAGGAAATTGATGCGATCCGGTATAACCATGAATAATTTCATTGTATCCATGAAAGTCTTTTCAAAAGGTTTGCGTATATTTACGACTGATTTGAGAGCCGACCGGCACTCGGATTGGTATTGCATAAGGAGTGTTTCTTTAGTCATAATCAGAAGAATTCAGAAACTTCTAATTTACTAAAAAAACAACGAATTATGCAATTCATTTTCTCTTTATTATCAGCTGATTAGCTTCTTTTTCGATCACAATTCTTAATACTTAACCATTCGTTTTTGACAATATTTCAATGACCTCTTTAATATTATCGAACTAGCTTTAGTAATGTTCAATTTTAAAGTTTCGGTAAAAATTTACCGAAGTATTGTTTTATTGCAAAAACACCTTATTTTTTCTGCAAATTATAATAATATTCCAAGCATTTATCTAACATTCCTGGAGCTTTTTGGATACATGTACACAAATTGTACTTTCCATTCATGTACTTATTCCGCAAAACATACCATGAACATGTTCCGTTACAAATAGGTAAAAAGAAACACTCCTTACATTTTGAATCATTATACCATTTACTTGCAACTATATATCGAGACAGAAGTGGCTTATTGGTTATTTTATTATTTTGAATATAGCCTACAATTTTAGTTGAATCACTAACATCATTCCAACATTTATAAATTTCGCCTTCCGGGCCTACAATATAAGCACACTGTCTGTTTGCTGAACAAGTTTTTGCTAACTGTAGTTGGGGATAAACCGGAAAATCTATAATATTCTTATCACGTAATTCAAACATCAGTTCTGCTATTTCCTGTTTGTCCAAACTATCACAATTATAGGCAGTTTTTGTTTCATTATCTAAGCGCAAAAAACCAGGATACACCACTAATCTTTTATCATTCCATCTATTCTTAAATTCTTGAGCAACTTCAAAATAATCTTTCACATTTTTCCTCTCAATATTTACTCTTACATGAATTTGGATGTTAGGAAATTCATGCAATATACATTCCATATTTTTTAGTATTCGCTCATAAGTGTTACTATCATTTTTCTGATGGAATTATGCCGTTCCCTATTTCCATCCAATGTAATTTGAATAATATCTAATGGATATTTTTTAAATAAAGATATTACTTTATCATTAATACAATAGCCATTAGTAATAAGCGTATGTCTATTGAGTTCCAGCGTAGTTTTCTCTGAAATTTTATTCAATAGACGCTCTATTAGAGTTTTGACACAACCCCATACTAAAACACTACCTTAGTTCGTGCTTGTAGAAGGTGGTGTTTCAGGCTTTGATTCAGACTTTGAAAGTGCAGCACTATTGCTATTACTTATCCAGCAATCGCATGTACAGTCAACATTTCCGCCTTCAACAGATTCCAACTGGTTTTCCTACAATTGTTCCTCTGCTTCATTAAGAACCTTAATCGGTTCTTCTTTTTTTCATTTATATCCATAACTAAAAGATTTAAAGTAAAACAATTATTTGATTATTACATTACAAATGTAAGCCAATTCAGTCCAGCCATTCTGGACTGACCAAAAAAATTGAATGTAATTTCATATAACACTTAAATATTTCTATTCTTGTACAATAACAGAAGCATTCTTCACTCACAATGGCTTTACGCCTTTACCTTCCTTCTTGCGTTTAGTATTCAAAAAACGTTTATGAATGATGTGCTGGTAGCCATCAGTTATAATATGAATTTATTAGCAAAAGAAGTGAACGGATTACCCGTTGGCGCAATGAAGCCCCTGTTTATCCGCCAACGGGTATAATTTATTATTCAACATTTTCAACACACAAAGTATCTGGATAATCCCATTTATCAAATCCATAAGAACCAATAATAGCTTTCCAGCATACACCTTTTCCACTTCTACATTTTTCAAAAATTCCACATGGGCTACAAATAGACAACGTAAAGAGGCGTTTGTCAAGAGGGGTGGATAATATAACATGGAACTTGGGACAAGAATCAATGGAACTTGGAGCAAAGTTTAATGGAACTTGGGGCAAGATTTAATGGAACTTGGAGCAAAGGTCAATGCAGCAAGGTGCGAAAGCCAATGCAGCAAGGTGCGAAAGCCAATGCAGCAAGGTGCGAAAGCCAATGCAGCAGAGTGCGAAGGTCAGTGCAGCAGGGTGCGAAGGTCAGTGCAGCAGGGTGCGATGCATACGTACGTGTAAGCCGATGTTTACGTTACGGTCCACGCTTTACTGATGTTTATTGTTGAATAAACCGTCATGTTTTTAAAATACGCCTTCAGATTTAAAAAAAACATCTTCAGGTTTTTAAAATACAACCATACGTTTTAAAAACACGCCAGCATGTTCAGTTCAGTGCATAAGCCTAGCATGTTCCGCGTACCAGCCTAGCTTATTCCACGTACAGACCTAGCTTGTTCATTGCATTACTCCCCCACTAAGCCGACATGCCTCCTTCTCCCCTCATCCTTTCATTTTATGTAATACACACAGACAATCAGCCGGTTAAAACTGAAACCATTTCCCCTCACACCCCTTTCACCGTGTAAGCGTCTCCGCGATTCTATATTGCTGTCCGTTTTTAGCTCTCATATCTTTGC
>CAVJPC010000018.1:0-35240 GCA_963651205.1 Bacteroidaceae bacterium | reverse complement strand
TCACGACGCATCCTGATCACAAAGCCCGAGTTAAATGGAAAAATGCTTTCACAACTTAGGATACGAAATAACTTCGGTGCGAGTATCACCCGTATCAACCGTTCGGGAGTAGACCTTGTAGCATCCCCGCATTTACAGTTACAAATGGGTGACCGTGTAACCGTAGTAGGTAGTGAACTGGCGGTCAGTCATGCCGAAAAGGTTTTGGGTAATTCTATGAAAAGGTTGAACCATCCCAATCTTATCCCCCTATTTATTGGCATCGCATTAGGGTGCATCCTGGGCAGCATACCATTTATGTTCCCCGGTATTCCACAACCGGTAAAATTAGGTTTGGCAGGTGGTCCGCTCATTGTATCTATTCTTATCAGTCGTTTTGGACCGCAATATAAAATGATTACATATACCACGATGAGTGCCAATCTGATGATCAGAGAAATCGGAATATCTTTGTTCCTTGCCTGTGTGGGGCTTGGAGCCGGAAAAGATTTCATAGAAACGATTGTCAATGAAGGCGGTTATATATGGATTGCCTATGGAGCCCTTATTACAGTAGTACCTTTATTGTTAATGGGACTTATCGGACGATATATATGCAAGCTGAACTATTATACCCTTATCGGTGTACTTTCGGGAGCGAATACCAACCCGCCTGCCCTCGCCTACTCCAATGATCTGACTTCATGTGATGCTCCGGCTGTGGGATATGCCACCGTATATCCGCTTGCCATGTTCCTGCGCGTACTTACGGCACAATTATTAATCCTATCATTAGGTTAAACTTTAAACTCTAAAAATATGTACCAACAAGAAACAATTACCAAGGAGTTGCATTTGCAGCTAAATGATGAAGATTTGGCACAGTTTGAGCTTGATGCCAAAGAAACAGAACGTCACGGACATATAGGCACTCACATGGATTGCTATATGGAAGCTCCCCGGCATAAAGAATATGTAACAGATGCCATAGTAGTAGATTGCCGGAACGGACTACCTGATGACGGATATTTCAAAAGTTTGGATATAGAAGGAAAAGCACTGGTATTATATACTGGCAATATGGCAGCCAACGGCTATGCAACCAAAGATTTCTTTATGTTTGACATGAAACTGAATTGGAGTTCACTGGCTGCATTGCTTCATAACCATCCCAAGTTTATCCTTATTGACTCACACGGGTTAGGCATGTTCTCACAGCATCGGTTATTCGATATGGAATGTGAGAAAAACGGCTGTTTTCTTATTATGTGCCTGAGACTTGAAGGAGAAGAAATATTGAATGTTAAAAAATTGAAGATTGAAATTGACAAGGAAATGCCTTCCACAGGAAAGCCATGCCGTGTCTATGTATTCTAAAAAACAGAAAACAGCAACTTCACCTAAATGGATAAGAAAACCGAAACTTTGACAGATGTCAGCGGGTTTATTTCTGAATACTCCGCTCATATGATGGGATGTGGTGTACATACTTCACGAGTAATACGCAGTGCCAAGCGCATTGGGGAATCATTCGGCTACATGGTAAAGATCAGTGTTTTTCAGAAAAATATCATTTTGACTGTTTTTGACGAAAAGACACGTGAACTTTACAACGAAGTGATTGATATCCCAACCCACCCTATCAGTTTCGAACATAATTCAGAATTAAGTGCACTGAGTTGGGAAACATACGATAATCATATAGCTCTATCTGACCTATGGGAAAAGTATAGAAAAATAATCAGCGCACCTTCCATCAATCCACTCTTTGTCCTGATGCTGGCAGGATTTGCCAATGCTTCTTTCTGCCGGTTGTTCGGTGGAGACTGGTATTCGATGGGGGTAGTCTTTTCAGCTACAATTACAGGTATGTTTCTGAAGCAACAAATGACATCTGTACACATCAACCATTACATCATCTTCATCGTTTCGTCATTTGTTGCTTCGCTCTGTGCCTCCACTGCTTTGATATTTAATACTACATCCGAGATAGCCCTGGCTACCAGCGTCCTTTACCTGGTTCCTGGAGTACCGCTTATTAATGGCGTCATTGATGTTGTGGAAGGTTATATTCTTACGGGATTTGCCCGGCTGGTACAAGCTTCTCTGCTGATAGTATGTATTGCTATCGGTCTTTCATTCACTCTTTTATTAGTTAAGGACAGTTTATTATGATTGTAACAGATATTCTTTCAGATGGTTTCTTTGCCGCATTGGCGGGAATTGGATTTGGTGCTATATCCGACCCGCCTTTGCGAGCTTTCCGCTTTATTGCTCTTCTATCGGCAGTAGGACATGCCTGCCGTTATTGTCTGATGACATTTGCCGGTATGGACATCTCCATGGGATCATTGGCAGGAGCCTTGCTTATTGGCTTTGGCAGTATTTGGTTGGGAAAGAAAGTACATTGTCCTATGACAGTACTTTATATTCCTGCATTATTGCCTATGATTCCGGGGAAATTTGCTTATAATATGGTTTTCTCACAAATCATGTTTCTGCAAAATCTGGATTCACCATTGGAAAGAGCAAAATACATGGAAATGTTCTTTTCCAATACAATGGTAACATCGACTGTCGTATTTTTATTGGCGGCGGGTGCCACATTACCCATGTTTCTTTTTCCCCGACGTGCTTCCTCACTAACCAGAAATAAAACAAACAAATGAATATTTTTTGGGAAACTATCGCACTCTATAATTCAGCCACGTGGATTTATCAGATAATCATCATGTTTTTCGGCTTGATCCTGACTCTCATGCTTCTATATCATCCGCATTATTGGGTCAAAATAGGGATGAAAATCTATTTGATAACAATTTATTTATGGATCTCAATTATTTACTATCATATTTATTGTGCGCCGAGAAGTTATAATAATGTGATGTCTGTCTTTTGGGGAATCTTGGCGGCCGCCTGGATTTGGGATTTAATCACTGGTTATACACGTTTTGAAAGGAATAGCAAGTATAACAAATTATCCAGTCTACTGTTGGTGATGCCCTTTCTCTATCCACTTTTCTCCTGTTTAAGAGGATTGTCTTTTCCTGAAATAACCTCACCCGTGATGCCGTGTTCTGTAGTGGTATTCACTATCGGCCTGCTATTATTCTTTTCTCGAAGAGTGAATTTATTTATCATTTTACTGTTATGCCATTGGTCTATGATTGGTCTGTCCAAGACTTATTTTTTCAAAATACCGGAAGACTTTTTATTAGCCTGTGCCGCCGTTCCTGCCTTATATTTATTTTTTAAAGAATACTATTTGTGTAATTTAAAAGAAGACACGAAACCGAAAAGCAAGTATATTAATTGGTTACTCATAGCACTGTGCATGGGAATAGTAGCTGTGCTGCTTGGAAGCATGGTAGTAGAACTTGTCCAAGATGTTTAATACCATCCAACTTTTATAAATCATTTCTGATTTTTAAACTAACTCAATGCTGTAATAATTCCAATTTCCATTATCTTTGTTCCCGAATCGGTTCCGGATAGATGTCCTCTATCCGGATTAAAAGGGAATCGGGTGTAAATCCCGGACAGTCCCGCTGCTGTGAAACTCCGATAAGATTTCCGATACGTACCTATTGCCACTGCCTGACTCCACACAACGAGAACGCGGGAAGGCATCGGAAATGAGGAGCCAGTCAGAAGACCTGCCATTCATCAAAGGCCGTTTCTACTCGTGGGGTTAGGGAGGCGGTACGAAAAGATACAATAATTCATACCAACAGCATCTCATGCAAATAATTAAAAGGAATGGGACAACAGAATCCTACGACAGAGAAAAAATAGCCGTTGCCATACGGAAAAGCTTTGCCAGTACCCAAAAAGAAATAACGGATGAAGCTGTCTACACCATAGTAGACGAAGTGGAACAATTTCTGCATCAAAACGAAGCAAATCGTAGTGTAGAACGCATTCAGGACGAAGTGGAACGTAGTTTGATGGAACACGGCTTTTATGCAGAGGCCAAAAACTATATACTTTACCGTTGGCAACGCACAGAAAGAAGAAAAGCCCTCGGCCAAATCATTACCGGAACCGGTGATGATACTATAGCAAATATACTGAAAGAGATACAAAAAGACTTCTCCGGGAAGGAATATAGTCTAACCCTTCTCGCAGAGAAATTCACAAGTTTCTGTAAACCGGACATGACATCCGGGGAACGGTTGGCGGCACTTGTCAAAGCGGCTGTAGAACTGACGACACAAGAAACTCCCGATTGGGAATTCATTGCAGCGCGTTTGCTGAATTTCCGATTGACAAAGAAACTGACCGAACAGGCGGAAGCTGCCGGCATCCTTTCATTTTATGATAAATTACGCTACCTCACCGATGAGGGTTTGTATGGTAATTATATCTTGGCCTCCTATACTCCACAGGAGATAGAAACGGCAGCCGGCTTCATGTGTCCCGAACGTGACAAGCTTTTCAATTATTCAGGACTGGATCTGCTTGCCAAGCGTTATCTGATCCGTACCCGTTCACACGAACCTATGGAGTCTGTGCAGGAAATGTATTTAGGGATTGCCCTTCATCTCGCTATGCCCGAAAAACAGGACAGACTGCAATGGGTAAAAAAGTTCTATGATATATTAAGCCGTCTGGAAGTCACAATGGCCACTCCTACCCTGGCAAATGCCCGAAAGCCATATCACCAGTTATCCAGTTGCTTTATTGATACAGTGCCCGATAGTCTGGAAGGCATTTACCGCAGCATAGACAATTTTGCGATGGTAAGCAAATTTGGAGGAGGAATGGGGATGTATTTTGGCAAAGTTCGTGCCGCAGGTGGAAACATACGCGGATTCAAAGGTGTGGCCGGAGGTGTAATCCGATGGATGAAACTGGTGAATGACACTGCTGTAGCCGTTGACCAGTTAGGTATGCGTCAGGGAGCCGTAGCCGTCTATCTGGATGTATGGCACAAAGACCTGCCCGAATTTCTGCAACTCCGGACCAATAATGGAGATGACCGGATGAAAGCGCACGACATCTTCCCTGCCGTATGCTATCCGGACTTATTCTGGCGTATGGCGAAACAGGATTTAAACCAGCAATGGTATTTATTCTGTCCCAATGAAATAATGACCGTCAAAGGATACTGTCTGGAAGACTACTACGGAGAGGAATGGGAACAGAAATACATGGATTGCGTAAATGACTCCCGACTCTCCAAACGCAGCATGAGCATCAAAGATATCGTCAGACTGGTACTGCGTTCGGCTGTAGAAACAGGTACTCCCTTTACATTCAATCGTGACACCGTGAACCGTGCCAATCCCAATGCACACCGGGGGATCATTTATTGCTCCAATCTTTGCACGGAAATAGCACAAAACATGTCCTCCATTGAAACAGTCTCTACAGAGATATGTACGGAAGATGGTGATACAGTGGTAGTCAAAACCGTCCGGCCCGGAGACTTTGTGGTATGTAATCTTGCCAGCCTTTCATTAGGACATTTGCCCTTGGAGGATGAAAAACAAATGAAAGAAAAGGTGGCAACTGTAGTACGGGCATTGGATAATGTGATTGAACTGAACTTTTATCCGATTCCTTTCGCTCAGATTACCAATCATCGCTACCGCAGTATCGGCTTGGGAGTCAGCGGCTATCATCATGCTCTTGCTGTTCGCGGCATTCGTTGGGAAAGCGAGGAACATCTCAGTTTTATGGATAAAGTTTTCGAACGTATCAACTATGCTGCCATAGCAGCAAGTAGCGAACTGGCAAAAGAAAAAGGGCCTTATCATTACTTTGAAGGCAGTGACTGGCAGACCGGAGCTTATTTTATAAAACGGGGTTACAATTCGCCAGAATGGAAAGCATTGGCTGTAAAGGTTTCCACACAAGGAATGAGAAATGCCTATCTTCTTGCCATTGCCCCCACCAGCAGCACCAGTATCATTGCCGGAACCACTGCCGGAACAGACCCGGTAATGAAACGTTTCTTCTTGGAAGAGAAGAAAGGAGCCATGCTGCCACGTGTTGCACCGGCATTGTCCGATAAGACCTACTGGATATATAAAGGTGCTTATCTGATAGATCAGACATGGAGTATCCGTGCCGCAGGGATCCGGCAGTTACATATAGACCAGGCGCAAAGTCTGAATCTATACATTACCAATGAATTTACCCTGAGACAAGTATTAAACCTGTATTTGCTGGCATGGGAATGTGGCGTAAAAACAGTATATTATGTCCGAAGCAAATCGTTGGAAGTGGAAGAATGTGAAAGCTGTGCCTCCTGATCTTTTCGTAAACACTCCAGTGCTGCACTGTCATGCTAAAAAACATCCCCTGTAGGGGCGCAATGCTTGCGCCCGGATACATCCACGAATAAATTTGGCCACGCTATTGGATGGGCGCAAGCATTGCGCCCCTACAGGGAATAAATAACAAATTTATTTTTAACATGCTGCCTTGAGTCAGCAGTAAAACAAGAAGAAAGAATATAAAACAACAATAAATCATGAATACAATAAAATTAAAAAAGAATGCCCTTTTCAATCCTGAGGGAGATACCGAACTCCGTCACAGAAGAATGATTGGAGGAAACACCACCAATTTGAATGATTTCAATAATATGCGCTACAAATGGGTTAGTGACTGGTATCGTCAGGCTATGAATAATTTTTGGATTCCCGAAGAAATCAATCTCACCCAAGATACCAAGGATTATCCTCACCTGGACCAGGCAGAACGCACCGCCTATGATAAAATCCTGAGTTTTCTGGTGTTCCTTGATTCTTTACAAAGCAATAATCTGCCCACCATCAGCGAATACATCACAGCCAATGAAGTTAATCTATGCCTCCATATCCAAGCCTTTCAGGAATGTGTACACAGCCAAAGCTACAGTTACATGCTGGATTCTATCTGTAGCCCCGAAGAGCGTAACGAGATCCTTTACCAATGGAAGACAGACGGGCACCTGCTGAAAAGAAATACCTTTATAGGCAATTGCTATAACGAATTCCAGGAAAGTCAGGATGGATTCACACTGATGAAAACCCTTATTGCCAACTATATATTGGAAGGGATCTATTTCTACAGCGGATTCATGTTCTTCTATAACTTGAGCCGTAATGGTAAAATGTCCGGTTCCGCACAAGAAATCCGGTATATCAATAGGGACGAAAACACGCATCTGTGGCTATTTCGTAACATTATTCTGGAATTGAAGAAAGAAGAGCCGGAATTATTCACTCCTGATAAAGTGAAAATATATGAAGGCATGATGCGCCAGGGAGTCAAGCAGGAAATAGAATGGGGACAATATGTGATAGGAGACAATATACAGGGCCTCAACCGGAAAATGATAGAAGATTATATTCAATATTTAGGCAATCTCCGTTGGAGTAGTTTAGGTTTTGGCCCCCTGTACGAAGAAAACCATAAAGAGCCGGAAAGCATGCACTGGGTATCTCAATATTCTAATGCCAATATGGTAAAGACTGATTTTTTTGAAGCAAAGAGTACGGCTTATGCCAAAAGCACAGCTTTGGAAGATGACTTATAACCCACTTACAAAATATATTTTGCTCCGCATCTTAAACCCATTAAGATACGGAGCAATAAATGACCTGACAGAAACATTTCCATTAAAAAGACTATCAATAAACAGCGGTCGCCACCTCTTTCACGTTCTCTACCGCACCCACTGTATAGAAGTGTATGCCCGGAACTCCATACTCTATTAATTCCCGGCATTGATTGATACACCACTCTATACCCAAAACACGCGCCTCTTTATCATCCTTACATTTAATTGCTTCCACAGCCAGTTCCTGCGGTAAATCCACATTGAATGTTTTAGGGATGGCACTAAGTTGTGATAGTTTGGAAAAAGGTTTGATGCCCGGAACAATAGGGACGTTAATCCCCTCCTTTCTGGCTCGCTCCACAAAATTAACGTATTTTCGGTTATCATAGAACATCTGTGTCACTATATAATCGGCTCCGGCTTCCACTTTTTTCTTCAACCAATACAGATCCTGTTCCATATTGGGAGATTCCTCATGTTTTTCAGGGTAGCCTGCCACGCCATACCGAAAAGGGGTTAACGGTGCTTTAATAAGTGTTCCGTCAATAAATTTTCCTTGATTAAAAGCATTGATCTGTTCTTCCAATTCCAAAGCATGGGCATAACCGTTTGTCTCGGGAACAAAAAAAGACTCATCCTTTGCCTTGTCTCCCCGAAGTACCAACAGATTAGTAATACCTAGAAATTGCAAATCAAGCAAAATATATTCCGTGTCTTCACGTGAGAAGCCACTGCACAGAATATGTGGTACAACGGTGATGTCGTATTTATTATGTATAGCCGCGGCTACGGCTACTGTACCCGGACGGCGACGATAACGATTTCGTTCATATAAACCGTTACCCAACTCACGATATCCATATTCACTGCGATGAGTGGTAATATTGACATAAAGAGGATCAAACTCCCGTAATGTATCTATTGTAGCATATAGTTTCTCAATCCCTGTACCTTTCAGTGGTGGAAGGACTTCAAAAGAAAAAGCCGTTTTTCTTTCTTTGTTTATTAATTCAGCAATACCCATCTTTGTTTACCTTTTTATTTATTGGACTCTGGCAAATCTATAGAATCAGATATGATTTAGAAGATTTGTCTTTAGATCAATCCTAATTTAGATTTATTTCGCTACAAAGATAGAAATAGCAAGTTTTACATCCAATAAAGCATTTTAATTCAGAGAATTTTTCCATATTAAGCATATCAAAAGAATTATTATCTAAAATATCTCAATTGAAAACGTCCTAATAGGGCATTTATTCTACCCATTCTTTTATCACAAAAGGGCAGATTTATGAATCTGCCCTTAAAATGCCTGAAACTAGAAGCTCAACTTTACTCCTGCAAAGTAAGAACGTGGCATACCCGGACCATAAATATAACCGGAATCACGTTTTGCTCCCCGGTCAAAATCGCTTTGATAAGCATTAAAAATATTATGTACTCCGGCATTGACTTGCATGGTTATATTTTTATATAAGCTGAAATCGTAACCGGCTTTCAGATTCAATTCAAAGAAATCAGGCGTATTTACCGCTATATCCTTGTCAATGAAACCTGCTTTATGCTCCACTATCATACTACCGGTATAAGTGCCGGACAACGCAATCGTCATCGGTACCAAAGGGTTGTATGACACAGTGAAATATCCATAGGTATCCGGAGTACGGAACATCTTTTTCTCCATCGGAACCGTTTCATCATCACTCCATGCACGTGCCTGTTTGTATTCAGCTTTCTGCATGGTAACACCTGCCTGCAATTGAAGCAGTGAACGATAGGCAATCTTCCCCTCAAAAGTCAGGCCATACACCTTGGCACCCTTTTCATTATACCGCTCGTTGATAATGATACCGTCTCTCTCCCCTGTCTGTCGCAAGGCAAATACATCTGAAAGCGAAGTATAGAAACCTTCTATCAGCAAGTTTCCCTGAAAATCCCCCCAACGATGATACAAATCTCCCGACACACTCAGACTTTGTGATTTTTCTTCCGTCAAGTCCTTTGCCAGTTCAATCATGGACACTGTACCCCCTACATTTTCTATATGCAAATCTTCATCAAAAGCCTGAGGTGCACGGAATCCGAAGGAATAACTGGCACGCAGATTGATATTCCCGGTCGGATTATAACGAAGATTGGCACGCGGACTGAAGATTATATGATCCACCATATTATGTTTGTCCAATCGACCGCCAAGCAGAAAACTCCACTGTTTGTTCTTCCATTCATTTTGGAAAAATGCGCTGGCTATACGGACTTCCTGTTTGGTATAACGGTTGTATCCCCACATATCATCCGTCAAGTTATCCTGATTATATTCCAGACCGCCGGTAAAATCGGCAGGCATAAAGAAACATTTATCAAAACTATAGATATATTGCGATCCTGTCACCCAAGTAAAGTCGGTTGTCGCACCATACGCATTCACATCCTGTCCTCCGCCATAATAACTGTCACGTCCTGTATGCTGTGCAGAGGCATACACACTCAGCCGCTGTTTCTCATCGGGAGAGAAATAGTCAAATTTCGCTCCTCCGCTATTGATATTATGCTGCAATTGTTCGGCTATATCCGCTTCGTGGGGAGGCCGGTTCAGCCTATTCCCACCACGACGAAATTCACTGAGGTGGTGATATTCGAAAGTCAGTTTTGAATACGTACTTGTTTTTATAAAGGAACGAAAACCCACCGTCTGATTCTTCAGTTTCGGCAATTCGGTATAACCGTCCCCATCACTGTCATAACCGCTCCGTTCCCTGTTCTGTCCAAAGATATACAGTCCCGCTTTATGGTTATCAGTCACCAATGAAGCATTCAGAGTCGTGTTATTATCCCAGGAAGAAGTGCCTCCTATACCTGTCAGGGTATGCGTCAACTGTCCCGAATTTCGCACAGGTTCCTTAGTAATTATATTAATGGTTCCCGCAATGGCGGACGAACCGAACAACGCCGAACCTCCTCCGCGCATCACTTCTACGCGTTCAATCATATTGGCAGGTATCTGCTCTAATCCATATACACCCGACAAAGCACTGAAAATAGGACGCGAGTCAATCAGTATCTGTGTATAAGGACCATCCAAACCGTTGATACGTACTTGCTGAAAGCCACAGTTCTGACAATTATTCTCTACCCGTACTCCGGGCTGGAAATTCAGTCCTTGAGACAAAGTGGATGAATTTGTGTTCTCAAACACTTTTACATCCATGACATTGACCAAAGTAGGTGCCATGCGGCGAGTGGTTTCACTACGATTGGCAGATACCACTACTCCATCCAACGCAATCAAATCCTCCTCTATCTCAAAGTTCTCCTCCAAAGTCTTGCCTTTCTTCAAGGTAACTTTCCGACTGACCGCCTTATAACCGACAGCACTCACCTCCATAGTAAACTCTCCTTCAGGCAGATTTTTAAGAAAATAATGCCCACTGGCATCTGTCATGGTTCCTATGGTAGTTCCTTTCAGCGATACGCTGATAAAAGAAAGGTGTTCTTTCGTGTTCTTATCCAATACGTGCCCTATGATATTGGCATCAGACTTATTCAATTCATTGGCGTGCACAGCCTGTGATGAGAGTAGAAAGCATACTACTCCCATCAAGAAAAATATATATTTTTTCATGTGTTCTTATTCTGTTTATTAATAAATAAAAGGATAGCAGTCAGAAGAATGAATCCGTGAACAGGTAATGGTAACGGAAAATCATTCTACTAACGTAAAAGCTCTCTATTTAATAAACAGCAGGAGGCGCACGCAAATAAATACCACAGCAAGTTCGTTCCTGTTTGATGCGTTCTACAGCCGGAACAGCCAGCAAACACAGCAATACCAGAAAGACAGATGTGGAAAATGGAGTGAACAAGCTATCGGAAGCCGCAAAAGAAGAAAGGAAGAAAATAGTTTCCAATTCCACTTCTGTGTGTTGATGCTCCCCTTTAAACGGATGTGAATGTACGATGATAACCCCATTTACCACATGCGAGTGAGTAAAAAGGGTAATACCTCCCAAGTAGGCAATAAAAATCAGCGGGAGGAAAAGCTTTAGAATATTAGTCAAGTACTTCTTCATCGTTACGGAGGCAAAGATAGGACTATTTCTAATAGCAGTCAATACCTACTAATAGTAGTTATAGATTTAAAGCATAAAAAAACAACCTCTCTTCCGGTTTTAGAGAGGTTGTTCTTTATCCTTAAGCTTCCCTGCGCATGGCAACAATCTGTTTATTTTAATATCCCGACAATATCCTCCACCATTTGCCCATCAGTCAGTCTGTTAGCCTTCATCAGTTCATCTACCTCATAGCGGTCCGCAAATTCTTTGCGGAGTCCGTAATTCAGCACACGCATTTCAGAATTACCATAATAACGTGCTATCTTCTCACCGAATCCTCCATCCAGCACTCCGTCTTCTAAAGTTACGACCACGCGATGACCGACTTTCAGTTCTTCCAACATTTGTTCGTCCAGTCCCGTTATATAACGGGGATTGATGAAAGTAGCCTCAATACCTGATTCCTGCTGTAGCTTTTTCTTCAAAGCCTGTCCTAAAGTATAGAAGGAACCTAATGCAAGTATGGCTACAGTCTTTCCGTGGGAAATCATTTTATATCGGTTCAGTTCACTGTAATCAGTGTCAAAAACTTCATCCCTGTGCACTACCGTCGCTCCCGGCACACGGACAGCAACAGGATATTCTGTCTGACGGATACCCCAGTCCAACATGGCAAAATATTCTTCCGCACAGGTCGGTGCCAGATAAACCATGTTCGGAATATTACTGATAAGTGGAATATCGAAAAAACCCAGATGGGTTTCGTCATTCATTCCGGCAACAGTTCCCATAAATACGGAAATAACGGCCGGATTACCATTGATGCACAAATCTTGAGACAACTGGTCATAGCACCGTTGGATAAAAGTACTGTAAACTCCATACACAGGACGTCCGCCACCGGCAGCAATGCCCGATGCCAATGCCACAGCATGTTCCTCGGCAATACCTACATCGACAAACTGGCGTCCGGCCTGTTTTCTACGTTCGGGAGTAAAACCGATAACCGTAGGAGTCCCCGAACTGATGGCTACCAATGTTTTATCTTCTTTCATCTTCTCCATCAGGAATTTCCCTGTCAAATCGTGATAGTTTTCCATGCCGCTGAAATCCGCTTTCGGTTTCCCCGTACTCAGATCGAAAGGCATTTCCCAATGGAATTGTTCCCGGTCGGCTTCTGCCGGAGCATATCCTTTTCCCTTTTGTGTGTGAATATGGACAACAACAGGACGGGGCGAATCTTTTACTTTGGCAAAAGCGGCAATTAATGACGGAATATCATTCCCCTCTTCCACATAGACATAATCCAGTCCCAAAGAACGGAAGAAATTACAGGAGGACTGTCCGCTGGTGTCGCGCAGTTCCTTTAAGTTCTGATAAAGTCCGCCATGATTTTCGGCAATGGACATTTCATTGTCATTGACTACTATAATAAGGTTAGTACCCATTTCTCCGGCATTGCTCAGACCTTCGTAAGCTTCACCGCCGCTTAACGAACCGTCGCCTATCACGGCAATGATATTCTCGTGTTCCTCTTTCAAATCTCTGGCTTTGGCCAAACCGCAAGCCAGGCTGACAGAAGTGGAAGTATGACCGATGGTGAAAAAATCGTGCTCACTTTCCTTGGGATTGGTATATCCTGATACTACATCATAATCATCCGGATTCAGAAAAGCATCCTTACGTCCGGTCAGCATCTTGTGTGTATAACTTTGATGGGATACATCATATACCATTTTGTCTGCCGGCGAATTGAATACATAGTGTAAGGCTATCGTAGCTTCCACCATTCCCAGGTTAGGCCCCACATGACCACCATGAACACTTAGTTTCGCTAATAATGCGCGACGGATTTCACTTGCCAGTTGTTTTAGCTGTTCCGCAGAAAGCTGTTTGATATCCTGCGGAGAATTTACTTTTTCAATATACATAGTTCTACAAATTAAAAGGATTGCATCTGTTTTCTTACTCGAATTATGAAGCGGGCAAAACCGCTTTCATTTCATGTTGCAAAAGTAGAACAGACGGGAATCATTCTTTGTAGACATATTACGGATAGAAGTACCATAATTACAGAAACGAAGAAAAGAGGGATTAGTGGTTAGTGGTTAGTGGTTAGTGGTTAGTGGTTAATACCTGCGGCATGATAGCGCAGCACATTAATCACTAACCACTAATTAAAATCTTCGGAAACTGTATCACGAAAATCGTAGTACAGCAAATAGCAGCAGTAGCATCCGAAATGGCCTCAGCAGCAAAGACACCCATTACACCCATAAAGTGAGGCAATATCAATGCCAGCGGGACAAGCAGAATAACCTTGCGTAGCAACGCTATAAAGATAGAGATCCTGGCCTGCCCCAAGGCAACAAACATATTCTGACAAGCTCGTTGTAACCCGAATATCGTCATACCGGCAAGGAAAACAGGCATTATACGTGATACCGTATCAATCAATTCACGATCATTGGTAAAAGCAGAGGAAACCACCGCCGGAAACAAAATCATCAGCAACATCAAGATAAAATTGAAAAGGAACATGACAGTTACCACAATCTTGAAACACTCCTTCACCCTGTCCGTATCGCCATGTCCATAATTATAACTGACAATCGGGACAAAACCTTGCGCAAAGCCCGTCAACGGAACGCTGACACATAACATGGCACTCTGCATCACAGCCATTGCACTCACATTGATATCTCCAAACGGCTTCAGGCTTCCGTTCAGTACAAAACCGACAAGACTTTCCGTACTTGCCATAATAAAAGGTGATGCGCCCAATGCCAATGTCATATTGAGAATCTTTTTATGCAATTTCATATACTTGAATTCCAACCTTAAAGAAGCACGTCGGGAGAATAGAAATGCAAGTACCCATGCTGCACTGCAAGCTTGGGAAATAATGGTAGCCAGCGCAGCACCCTTTACTCCCATCCCGAACTGGAAGATAAAAAGAGGGTCAAGACCTATATTAAGGATGGCCCCGATAATAACCGAACACATAGCAATGCCCGGACGCCCCTGTGCATTAATGAAAGTATTCAACCCCGTAGAGATCTCGACAAAAATAGTACCGATCAGATAAATGGAAAGATAATCCACCGCATAACCTATAGTGTGTTCGGAAGCACCCGTGAATAAAAGCACCGGCTCCATAAAAGTATAAGCCAATATAGAAGTAATCACGGTGAAAATTAGCAGCAGAACAAATCCATTGCCCAGAATCTTTCCCGCCCGCTGACGGTCACCCTGCCCTAAAGCCATCGCAGCCAGTGGCGCACCACCTGCCCCTACGATGGCCGAAAAAGCAGAAATAAGAATGATAATGGAACTGGTAACTCCGATTCCCGCCAATGCATCCGTTCCTATTTCAGGAATATGACCGATATATACACGATCTACAATGTTATATAGCAGATTCACCAATTGGGCAGCCACGGCCGGAAGTGCCATCCTGAAAACAAGCGGCAGCATACGGTCTGTGCCCAGCCGCTCCTCATATTTCTTATCCATTCTTTGCTATTTTATTTTGAGCCTGCAAAGGTACTGATTTTTTCGATTGGCAAGAAAGGACTCCTTTTATTTAAATGAAAAATAAAGGGGGCAATCAGGATAGTGGCTGGGAACAAATCTATGTAGCACGGATGCTGATATATCCGAACTGACTACCGCATTACACATTGTAAAACATATCATTATAAATATAATATGAAAAAGAGATTCTACTTATTATTCATTATGCTGGTTGCAATCGAAGTAAAGGGACAAATCCTTCAGCATTTATCATATTCCACCACTTTTGGAACCGGCATTTCGATAAATGAACCTTCACGTACCCCTATTTCATGGCAAATTATGGGAAATTATTATTTATCCAAACATTTTTCCACAGGCATAGGGGCAGGAATATCCGGCTATGAAAAAGTTCTGGTTCCTGTTTTTGCCCATGTTATGTTTCGCGTTATCCGTCCACATACATGGACTCCTTATTTAGATTGCAGCGTCGGATATGCTTTTGCCCCTGACAAAAAAGCAAATGGAGGATTTTATATAAATTCGGCTATTGGAGTGCAATATATTTTCAGTAAAAAGATAAAATTGCTATTCGCCGTCGGTTATGAGTAACCAACTCCCTGAAATCTTCTTCCGTGATGAAGTCTTTTCCGTAACAGCTTTAATCATTTATGATATTTGGGTATTTATGAGCTTATATAATACCCAATTATTAAACACCAAGTCTATCATTATGCTACCCATAAGGCATTGTATACATTATTACAATATAAAATACAGGCTACAATAGCTTATCTCAACCATAGATTACATTTTAGTTAAAGTTCCATCAGAACTTATTGATTTTGATAAACTAAAATTTCTGTGCAAATTTATATATTTATTCTAAAATAGCAATATTTTAGGGGAAAAATTATATATCACCAACTAAATTTCTTATAAATTTTATTATATATCCATTCACTCCATTATTAAAATCACTTTTATCTGTTCAATTACCACTAACCTTTACTAAATATCAATGCCAATATTCTATTTCATAGTAGAAAACAGGTAACACTTTTCGAGTAAAACACAATAATAGAAAATATCCTGTAATTGGGTATCACACATTTATGCCATATTGCCTAAGTTCTGATGGAACTTAGGCAATATGGCATAAATCTCCTTTAAATAGCTGTGAAAGAGATTTTTAGATTAACCTTTTAATATTAACTTAAATAAAAAGCCTATGGAGTAACAAAAGAAACACGATTCAAGGTAGATTAAAATCTATGGCATGTCTACCTTGATTTTCAATGTAAAACTAACCTATAATATATTACATTAAAATGTATAATTATGAAATTTAACCTTTTTCGAAATTTGAAGAGCACTCATCAAATGAGCTACTTAAATGTAATAGGAGTAAGTTGCTCTCTATTATGCATCACTCCTATGTTTGCGGCAGAAGGGATAACAGAATTCCCGTCTGCATATGTTTCCCAACAAAATAATATAGTGAAAGGAACGATCACTGACAATTCGGGAGAACCCCTGATAGGTGTATCCATCATGATTCAAGGCACAACAAAAGGGACGGTAACCGATCTGGACGGAAACTTTGAATTGGAAGTTAAAAAAGGAGCGGTACTTGAAATCTCCTATATCGGATATCTTACACAGAAAGTAACCGTAAACAAGCCTTCTTTGAAAATAATATTAAAAGATGACACCCAGCAACTGGACGAAGTAGTGGTAGTGGGTTATGGTACGACTTCCAAACGTAAAACGACTTCGGCCATCAGTACCGTGAAATCCGAAGATTTGCTGAAAGCTCCTACTGCCAATGTTACACAAAGCTTGGCAGGACGCGCTCCCGGATTGATTGTTACCACTTCGGGGGGTGGAATCGGGTCAACTTCCAGCATCTCGATACGTGGTGGTGGAACACCCTTGTATGTAATTGATGATATTATTTCCGAAGAGCGTGATTTTCAGAATTTAAATCCTGACGACATCGACCAGTTGACAATTCTGAAAGACGCTTCCGCTACAGCTGTTTACGGAGCACGTGCTGCCAATGGTATTATCATGGTAGTAACCAAACAAGGGAAAACAGGAAAGATGAGTGTGAACTACAGTTTTAATTATAACTTGAGCCAGCCCAGCTATCTGGCAAAGAAAATCGGTTCTTATGACGCAGCGTTCTATGTAAACAAAAGCCAGCTGGATGACGGAATGGCGCCGACATATTCCGATGAAATATTACAGAAATACAAAGACGGATCTGATCCCTATAACTATCCCAATACCGACTGGCAAGATGTTTGTATGCGTAATTTCTCTCCTGAGCAACGCCACAATCTTTCCATCAGCGGAGGTAGCGAAAACATAAAAGTTTATACCGGCTTGGGATATTATGACCAAGAATCCATCTATCGCACCAACAGCAACAATATGCAACGCTACAACCTGAGAACCAATATTGTCGCCAACTTCAAAGAAATAGGATTAAAAGTAACAACAGGTGTAGAAGCATATATTTGGGACATGACGGAACCATACACCCATCAAGGTAGCGGTTATGGCACTACTTGGTCACATATACAGAATAAACGTCCGTTTGAACTGGCATATAACCCATACGGACAAATATTCAGTGGAACCAATGACAGCCCCCTGGTAGACATCAGTGATGAAGGCGGATATTTCAAACAAGAAAGAAGTTCTGTAAAAGCCAATCTGGGACTGGAATGGAATGTGCCACGTCTACCCGGATTAAAACTAAGAGCATTGGGAAGTTATACGATTGTCAATGACAGAAATAAATCATGGCAAAAAACACCTTATGCTTATGATCTGGAAGGCAACCCCAATAACCCGGGCAAGCCCAATCTATCTAAAAACACCTATTATCACCGTAATTTCACCACGCAGTTCTTTGCCGATTATAACCAGACATACAATGAAATACATACAATTGGAGCAACTTTCGGTATGGAAGCCAGTGGAAGCGACTATGATAACAGTTCTTTGTCACGTCAGGAATACCTGTTGGATGTAGACCAAATGAACGCAGGTCCGGTAAGTACATCAAAAAACTCATCGGCTGAAGGTATAAATTATCGCCGTGCGGCTTTTATCGGTCGCATAAAGTACGATTATGCAGCCAAATATATAGCAGAAGCCAGCATTCGTTATGACGGTAGCGATTATTTTCCAAAAGGTAACCGTTGGGGAACTTTCTTCTCCGGTTCTTTGGCATGGGTTATATCAGAGGAATCCTTCTGGCAAACGCTGAAAGACAAACATATTTTTGATCAGTTCAAGATTAGAGGTTCTTATGGAGAAATAGGTTTGGATAATGGTGTAGGCCGATATGAATATTTGCCATCTTATTCACTCAGTGAACGTGGCGGGTATATCGGAGGCGCTTTTGTACCCGGTTTCAGTGAAGGAGGGCTGATATCTACAGATATCAGTTGGTATACCAGTAAAAACATGAATATCGGTTTTGATTTCGGCTCATTGAATAACCGACTGTCCGGATCAATGGATTATTTCCGCATGACTACTACCGGCTATCTGGCATCACCATCTAACGTAGGTTACACTGATCCATTGGGTAAAAGTCTGCCTAAAGTAAGATCAAACGGTGAAAGTATCCGTCAGGGCTTTGAATTTATATTGCAATGGAAAGACCATATCGGTGATTTCAAATATGGAGTTTCCGCTAACTTCACTTATTATGATGACCGTTGGAATATTAATCCTAATGAGGCAGAAACAAGTGTTAAAAACCCATACCAGCGTCAAACGCAAGTAGGAAGCTACTGGGGTGTAGGATATACCACAGAGGGGTTTTATCGCGACTTCAATGACATTATCAATTCACCGAAAAGACAAGGTTCCACCAATCTGGTAGCAGGTGATTTGAAATATCAGGACTTCAACGGTGACGGTATCATTGACGGAAATGACCAGACACGGATCGGGAAAGCCGGTTCGCCAAGAGGAAACTATGGTATCAACATAGATTTGGAATACAAAGGATGGTTTATGAATATGTTGTGGCAGGGAGCCACTGCCTATGATATCCAGATGGGTGATATCCTCCGGGGTGGTAACAGCCAATATCTGCCGATCATCTATGAATTCCAAACGGACTTCTGGACACCAACTTCCACAGATGCCCGTTATCCACGTTTGCATAGTTCTGCCGGATATAATGGTAGTAACAATTACACCTCTTCTGACTTCTGGCTGGTCAATGCAGCCTATCTCCGCCTGAAAAACCTCTCTGTAGGATATGACTTCAAGCACAAATTATTGAAGAATGTATCATGGTTGTCAAAATGCACACTGTCTTTGGCCGGATATAATCTGCTGACATTCAGCCCGGCCAAGAAATATGGTATGGACCCGGAAATCGGTGATGGCAATATGTACACCTATCCTATTGCAAGAGTATACTCAGTTAGTTTGAACCTAGGATTTTAACCATTAAAAAGTTACTCATTATGAAAATATCAAACTATATACTACCATTATTCTTCTGCGGAACTCTCAGTTTGCAGAGTTGTGAAGACTTTTTAGATACCGAACCCACTGAAAGCTATAGTGACGATACGGTATGGGGCTCTCCCACCACAGTCGATGCCTTTATCATACAAAGTTATGGAAGTGTATTCAATTTGTACACCGACTTCGAAAGTATGGACAAACTTTATACCACCAATGCCATTGCAGTCCGTAATGTTTGTGCGGATGAAGCACGTGGTTTGAAGACACGCGAATGGGATTGGGGATTCAATAAATTTGGTGCCATCCGCAACTGTAACCTGATTATCGAAAAAGTTTCGGCATCTTCTGCATTGTCCGAAACCTATAAAAAGCAAGCCATTGCCGAAGCCAAAATGTTACGTGCCATGCTCTATTTCGATCTGGCAAGACATTGCGGAAGATTTATCTGGGTAGACCGTGTCATGCAGCAAGATGAAAACTTTGAATTACCCTTGACTGCAAGTATTGAGGAAAGCTATAATTACGTGTTAAAGGATATCCGGGAAGCTGTCACGGACTTGCCCAAAACAGCAGCCAGCGGACGTTTGACCCGTAATGCGGGTTTGGCATTACAATCCGAAATATGTTTGACGGCTGCGGCTTATACCGGAAACGCAGCTTTGTTCAAGGAAGCTGCCGATGCGGTAGATGCCATTGAAGGAGCGTCTTTGGATGCTGATTATGGCTCCATATTCAATGAAAAAGGAGCTTATACCTCACCGGAAATCATTCTGGCCCGTTATCATAGCAGCGAAACCACTACATGTGGTGATATACAAATGATCCGTATGCAACCCAATATGCCAAACACGATGATGGACAAAACCGGTTGCGGCCCTCACTGGAATACCGACCTCGTTTTTGAAGGATGGATGTTCTTTGCACCTTCCCAGAATCTGGTAGACGACTATCTGGTCATTGACCAAACTACGGGCAAAGCCGTGAAATGGAACGAATCCTCCCAATTCAAGAACAGCACCCGATCCCTTGCCTTGTCGGAAGTCAATACCTTAATCCCCCCACATGACCCGGCAGAACTGGTAGAAGGAAAAACATGGGCATATACCACGACAGACGGTTCCATCATCAGCAACTTGATGTATCAAAATCGTGACAAGCGTTTTGAAGCATCCATCCTGTACGACGGATGCAGCTACTATAACGAAACCATGCTGATGTGTCAGAAAGGGAATATGAACCGGGCTGCCACCACCAATTACGGCAACGATCATGTACCCTTGACAAATTATGCGTGGCGCAAGGCCATGTATAATGTAACCCCACGCATATTCTATAATGTATATACAGATTACCATTATGTAATTTTCCGCTATGGACGTGCCTTGTTGAATAAAGCGGAAGCATTACTGTGCCTGGCAAAAAGTGATCCTTCCAAACTGGCAGAAGCCGTGGCAACTCTCAACCAGACACGCACCGTTCACGGTGGTTTACCGGCATCTGCCGCCTCCACATTGGAAGAAGCATGGAAAGATTACAAACGTGAACGCCACATTGATCTGGTAATGGAAGGCGACTATTACTGGAGCCTGCTGCGCTGGGGCAAATATGGTTATGAAGCCAATGACAACCGCGCTCCGGGCGGAGTGATAGAAGAGTTGAATACTCCGGCTACTTTCCCTGAAATCTCAGCAGACCGCAAAGCAGTCTATATAGGCAATGTCCAGTTCCAGAATGACAAACGCGAATTCAAGAATGAGCGCGGCTACCTCTTCCCCATTCCACAAGGACAGATCAATGCAAACGACGCTTTGTCTGACAAAGACCAGAATCCGGGTTGGTAACACGAAGAATAAAATTAATAATATAAAAATACGAAGAATATGAAACTGATACATTTCAAATGGATAGTTTTATTACTATGCCTGTCGTCCATGACATCATGCTGGGAAGATCTTCCGGCTTATGAAGGTGCAGATATCACAAAAGTCGGATTTTACCACCGCTTCGCAGGCTCTACTACAGACAAACTGACCGGTGAACCGATCATGGTGGAAAAGGAACTGTCATGCAAGTATGAAATAAATGAAGAGTCGGCCGTAGTCAATGTGACGGTTACCGTACCGGATGCCAACGGTGACTTTACAGAAGCCGAAAGAAACAAAGTGACTCAAAGTAATTTATGGGCTTATGTCAACCTGTCTACCGCCGCCCGCATTTTCCCCATTGAGGGCAGTGCCAAACTGGGTACGCCGGATGACTGGACAAACGAACATAAATTCAGAGTAGAAGCCGCCAATGGTGATACGAAAGTCTGGACCATTCAAATAATCCAGTTCAATAGGTAATCTATATTTTTTTGATTATGACACGAAAAAAGCCGCTATTATCCTATTTATAGCGGCTTTTTTTATTAATTTCATCCGATTTTTAATTTCAACTAAAGATGTAATACCATGAAGACCTGTCTTATCCTTCTCTTTCTATCCTTAATAGAAATGCCTATACTGGCACAATCCAAGGATACCATACACGTATCAGACTTTGGAATCGTACCCAATTCCTATGAAAACAGTGTAGAAAAACTACAGACGGCCATTCGGGCATGTAAAGAACAGAAAGCAAAAGTATTGGCTTTCTCCAAAGGACGGTATGATTTCTGGCCGGAGGGCGCGGTACGAAAAGAATATTTCATCACCAACACCTCCACTGAAGAAGAATGTCCGTCCAAAATAAAAACGATAGGATTATTGTTCGAAGATATGGAAGGACTGACCATCGAAGGAAATGAGGCCACTTTCATGTTTCACGGCAAAATGACCATGATCGCTTTCGCCCGTTGCAAGCAAATGAGGTTGCACAACCTGCATATAGATTTTGAACGCCCCGGAGGTTCGGAACTCACCTATACCAAGGTCGGCCCCACAGGTGTAGAGGTCAGTCTGCATAAAGACTCCCGTTATGAGATAGCCGGCGGCCGCATACATTTGTACGGAGAAGGATGGCGTTCCAATAAAAACCATTGCATAGAATACGATCCGGATACCGAACACTTCTTCTACAGCAACGGATGGAACACTTTATCATCATCCACAGCCACCCAGGTCGCTCCGGGTATCGTCCGCTTTGCCACCCCTGAAGATTTCCATCCCAAAGCAGGGAATACATTGACCGTCCGCGATATCATCAGAGATCAAGTGGGCATGTTCATTTATGAAAGCCGGGATATCACCTTAGACAATATTGGCGTACATTATATGCACGGACTGGGAATTGTCAGCCAATACACCCGGAATGTGACCATGAAAGAAGTAATGTGTATGCCACGCAAAGAAAGCGGACGGATTTTAGCCTCTTCGGCAGATTTTATGCATTTCTCAGGCTGTAGCGGCAAAATCATGATTGCCGGTTGTAAGTTTGCAGGCGCACAAGATGACCCTATCAATGTACACGGAACCAATCTGAGAGCTATAGAACAAGTGGACGGGCAGACTTTGAAACTACGCTTCATGCATGGCCAGAGTTATGGATACAATGCTTTTTTTAAAGGGGACACCGTTGCTTTTGTCAAAGCGGCCACCATGCAGCGCTTTGCATCTGCATGCGTATCTTCAGTCAAACGGCTGACCGACCGGGTGGTGGAGGTTTCTTTTGACCGAAGCATTCCGAAAGGACTGGAATTGAATCACGACTGCGTGGAAAATATCAGTTGTACGCCGGAACTGGAAGTACGGAATTGTTATTTCACCCGGACCAGCACAAGGGGAACTTTGGTTACCACTCCCCGCAAAGTCATTATAGCGGATAACACCTACTATAAAACAGGAATGAGCGCCATCCTGATAGAGGGGGATGCCGAAGGATGGTATGAATCCGGTCCCGTGAAAGATGTGCTAATCCAAAACAATACCTTCATAGACTGCGCTTATAATGGAGGACCGGGAAATGCAGTGATCGCCCTGCACCCCTCCAACACGATTGTTGATGCCAGACATCCTGTCCACCAAAATGTAAGGATCATCGGAAATACCTTCAAGACATCCGGCAATCCGGTTTTATATGCCAAAAGTACGGAAGGAGTGGTTTTTAAAGAAAACCGCATAACCAGTACGGCTCCTGTCACCGGTTTGCCAAAATCCATATTGATACTGAACGGTTGCAGGAATGTAGTTATCAAGCATAATGTTCCCGAAATTTCATTGACTAAAAATATTGATTGCCAAAACATGAAACCTCTGAAATAAACTTCTTTCAGGAATATTCCCGCATTACTTTGCAGAATCTGTAATTAAGGGCAGAATATCCGTAATTTATCTACAAGGAGGGCAGACAAATATACCTAACTTTGCCATGTCTTAGAACAGAAACAAAAAGTTTCTTTCCGGGAAAAGCAAACATAGGTTTGAACTAAATATAATAGATCGTATGAAAAGAACTGTATTGTTTATCACGGCGGCCATCCTGCTATGTATGACCGCAAACGCACAGAAACAAAGTAACAAAACATTGGTTGCCTATTTCTCGGCAACGGGAACGACGGAAAAAGCTGCCGGGCTGGTAGTAAAAGCGACGGGTGGAACGCTATACAAAATACAGCCTGCCAGGGAATATACTGCCGCCGATCTGGACTGGCATGACAAAACCTCGCGCAGCAGCGTAGAGATGGCAGATGCCCAAGCACGTCCCGCATTAAAATCCAAGCTGACGAACTTAGCGGATTACGATACCATTTATATAGGTTTTCCCATCTGGTGGAATCTGGCTCCGAGAATCATTAATACATTTATAGAGAGCGGTGATTTTACGGGCAAGACGATTATTCCGTTCGCCACATCGGGCAGCAGCCGCATCTCTAATGCCGAAAAAGAGTTGCAGAAGGCTTATCCCGGAATAAAGTGGCAAAAAGGCAGACTGCTGAATGGTGCGACTCAAGAAGAGATTAAACAATGGACTAAAAAATAAATCATTATGAGAAAGAACTTCGGGGCAAAGCCCCTTTCCTATCCACAACCGGTATTCATCATCGCCGCTTACGATGAAAACGGTATTCCCAATGCCATGAATGCAGCTTGGGGTGGTATCAGCGAGATGAATGAAATCAGTATTTGTATCAGTGAAGGACACAAGACGACTGCCAATATTCTGAAACGAAA
Source organism: Bacteroidaceae bacterium (assembly GCA_963651205.1). Taxonomy (GTDB): domain Bacteria; phylum Bacteroidota; class Bacteroidia; order Bacteroidales; family Bacteroidaceae; genus Phocaeicola. Next base: position 10,482 of record CAVJPC010000018.1, on the reverse strand, counting down.
GGCGTTCACGGTGAGCATGGCGGAAGCCGGACAAATCATTGCCTGCGATTATGTAGGCATCGTTTCCGGCAATAAAGTACCGGACAAATTCGCCCGTGCCGGTTTCCACGCCACCCGTTCGGAATTTGTGGACGCACCGCTGATTGACGAATTATCCGTAGCAGTGGAGTGCAGGCTGAAGGATTATAACCCCGAAACCTGCATGCTGCACGGCGAGATAGTTAATGTGAGTGTAGATGAGCGTGTGCTCGATAAAAATGGGAAAGTGGATGTTTCCAAAGTGGGCCCTGTCATCTTCGATCCGTTCAATAATGACTATCTGAAAGTGGGCGAAAAAGTAGGGAATGCCTTCTCGGACGGCAAGGCATTGAAATAAGATGTACTAAAATAGAAAAAGCAAGATCACTCCTACATAGAAGTAAGAAATGCAGGAGTGATTTTTTATATCCTTATTCATAGTCATTCTATTTCTTTTATTCTTCCCACTTGCTTATTCAGAAAATAATCGGCATACGGAGCGTAATCTCCTGTTTCATAAAAAGCGATTAATCCTTTCCTGTAATTCAATATATCGGCATCCTTTGAAGAATAAACAGGAATAATGTCAGCATTCATCAATGCAATGCTTTCCACCATTCGGGAGGTACGTTTGTTTCCATCAATGAAAGGTTGCAGTCTGGCAATATTGCAATGAAGATAAACGGCTCGCTCCAACGGATTTACATATTGCTCTTGCTGATAAAGTATTTCATTCAACTTTGCCCGAATGTCATGCAAATCCTTAGGCGGTATATATTGTGTACCACTAATGCGGACGGCCCTCGTTCTTAAATAACCTGATTCTTCATCGGAAACCAAGCCGGTAGATATAGATTGATGTACCCTGAATAAAGTACGTTCATCTATTACTTCCTGATTTCCCTCTTTATGAATATACTCCAATTCGGATATGAAGGTATTATATAAGTTTTTCAACATTTTAGCATCTTCATACTTCTTTTCGGAAGTAATACCGTCTTTAAGCAATGCTTCTGTTTCCACATACGTATAAGTATTACCTTCAATCTTACCTGAATAATAACACCATACCACTGCCAAGTCTTTTATTTCATTCGAGCGCAAATCCGACAGCTTTGCCAAAGGATGATTCAAAATGAATTGCGCTTTCCCCTGCTGTTCTTTGTTAAATATCTGTTCCATTATCATTGAAGCCTTTTTGCTTTAGATATATTCTTTTTAGGCACGTACAAATATAAGAAATAAAATTTAGTTCTTATAATAGAAACAGTTTTTCCAATGATTTCCTTGTGAACAGTCCAATAGAACTTCTTAATAACCGGATAAATGTAAGAAATATTATTTCAACCAAACTTCACAGAAAGAAAATTAACCGGCTTTTCAATAAGATTAACTTTAAGATGTGCTGCTTCTTCCGGAGAAAGACAGGAGTCCTGCCCCACGAAGCATCGGGACAAGACTCTATAAATATATTAGGGAAAGATTTGTTTCTCCCCGTTGAAATAAGTAACTTTGTACGGAAGAGTTTCGCTCCCCATAATTATGGAGAGCGCTGCTCATAGCTATGGGGAGCGCTCTCCACGGCCGTGGGCTGCGCTCCCCATAGCCGTGAGGAGCCAAACTCTTCCGTACAAAACAGGAAACACAACCTATTTAAACCAGAAACATGGCGGTGAAATTTGAATTTTATGAAACGCCTACTCCCGACGATGAACAAGGAGAAAAGAAATACCACGCACGCGTGGTAAGTTATAATACCGTTGAAACAGAGCAGATTATACACAGCATCCACACCTCATGCACTTTGGCAAGAGGAGATGTCAAAGCCTGCCTGGCCGAACTGAGCCGCGTGCTGGCCGAAAAACTGCAAGGAGGAGAACGTGTGCATCTGGAAGGCTTGGGATATTTCCAGGTGACGCTGCAATGTGACAGTGATGACACGAATCCCAAAACCCGCTCCCACCATGTGAGTTACAAGACCGTGAAATTCCGTCCCGACAAGGAGCTGAACAAGGAAATGAGACACCTGAAAGTGGAACGCTCAAGTATTAGAAAACATTCCGAGCGCATGGATAACGAAACCGTGGAAAGCAGACTGATGGAATATCTGGAAACCAATGGCAGCATTACCCGGAAGGAACTGGAAACACTGTGCGGACTGACCCGGACCACAGCAGGACGCCATATTACCCGGCTGGTAAGAGAAAAGAAAATAAAGAATACAAACTATCACTTCCAGCCCATCTATGTAAAAGCCATGATGGTGGAAGGAAACGAATGAAGAATTTGAAGGAAAAACAAATAAATAGAGAATAAAATGGAAAGAGGCCATTTAATAGTAGCCGGCATTGGTCCCGGCTCACCCGAAGACATTACCCCTGCCGTGATACAAGCGGTGAAAAACAGCGATGCCGTGATCGGTTATAAATACTACTTTCAGTTTATAGAGCCTTACCTGAAACCGGGAACGGAGTGTATAGACACCGGCATGAAGCGCGAAAAGGCACGTGCCCGGCAGGCTTTCGAACTGGCAGAACAAGGCAAGACCGTCTGCGTTATCAGTTCGGGGGATGCCGGAATTTATGGCATGGCTCCGCTGGTCTACGAAATGAAACGTGAGCGTGCCAGCCGGGTAGAGATAGAAGTATTGCCGGGCATCAGCGCTTTTCAGAAAGCGGCTTCCCTGTTGGGAGCACCCATCGGCCATGATTTCTGTGTAATCTCTCTCTCCGACCTTATGACTCCGTGGGAACGGATTGAGAAACGCATCCGTGCAGCAGCAATGGCGGACTTTGTAACAGCGGTCTACAATCCCAAAAGTGAAGGCCGTTACTGGCAGCTCTACAGGCTAAAAGAAATTTTTCTGGAAGAACGTGCGCCCGAAACTCCGGTGGGGTTTGTACGCCAAGCGGGACGTGAGGAGGAAGCGGTGACGGTCACCACATTGGAAGAGTTTGACCCGGAGCAGGTGGATATGTTTACCGTGGTATTGATCGGCAACTCCCAGTCCTACCGCTGGGAAGGCAAGCTGATCACTCCGCGCGGTTATTATCGGGAAACGGCTACAGATGCGGCAGGAGTCGGTCAGGAGATTATGATCAACAGTTTCCGCACCATCGAGAAAGAATTGAAGAATAAAGATATTCCCTTAGACCGTAAATGGGCTTTGCTGCATGCCATTCATACCACAGCCGATTTCGACATGGAGAATCTATTGCGTACAGATCCTCAGGCGGTAGAAATCCTGCACAGGCAACTGAGCGAAGGGAAAGTACGCACCCTTGTTACCGATGTGACAATGGCCGCATCGGGCATCCGTAAAGGTGCTTTGGAACGGATGGGGATCGAAGTGAAATGTTATCTCGGTGATGAGCGTGCCGTGGCACTGGCAAAGGAAAAAGGAATTACCCGTACACAGGCCGGCATACGCATAGCTGTGGAGGAACATCCGGAGGCTTTATACATATTTGGCAACGCTCCTACCGCATTGATGGAATTATGCGACCTGATACGGAAAGATAAAGCGCGACCATGCGGCATTATTGCTGCGCCTGTGGGCTTTGTGCATGTTTGTGAAAGCAAGCATATGGTGAAACCTTTCAGCCATATTCCCAAACTGATCGTGGAGGGACGCAAGGGAGGCAGCAACTTGGCGGCAACTCTTGTGAATGCCATCCTTACATTGGATGATGCAGAGCAATTGAAACCGGGAAGGGATGTATAAGTCCAGAGCTACCCATTCGGTTCATTGTGGTGAACGGTGGTAAATGGTTTCACTGTAGGGGCGGAATGCTTCCGCCCGAATACATCCGCAAATACACTTTTCAGAATGTATTCGGGCGGGCAAACCCCGCCCCTACGGCGAAATGACAGCGCTATCGGAAATGTTAAATGAGATGTGCAGAAAGAGCAGGCACACCGTAGGGGCGCATTGAATGCGCCCGATAACACTCTGAAAGGTGCATTTGGGATGCATTACTCCCAAGGTCGTGACCGATGGTTCGGGCGGAAGCATTCCGCCCCTACAGTGGATGGAAACGCTATTTGCCGGATTAACCTGACAGCTATGGGATTCCATCCGATCCCACAGTGGATGAGAGCGTTATTGGAATATATTAAAATATATAAAGTCTATGCAAACATTCTATATAATAGGAATAAGTGATGACCGGGAACAATTCCTGTCTCCGGAAATCACGAATCTGATCTCTCACGGAAAAATCTTTTCGGGAGGAAAGCGGCATCACGAACTGGTCTGTTCCTATCTGCCGGAAGATGCCCGATGGATAGATATCACCGTCCCTCTGGATACCGTATTTTCCCACTACGAAGGACATCCCGAAGTAATCGTATTTGCTTCGGGCGATCCGTTGTTTTTCGGTTTTGCCAATACAGTCATGCGGAAACTTCCATCGGCAAAAATTATCCTGCTCCCTACTTTCAACTCCTTACAGATGCTGGCACACCGCATGTTGCTCCCCTATCAGGATATGCGCACCCTGTCATTGACCGGACGCCCTTGGGATGCTTTCGACTCGGTCCTGATAAGAGGTGAAAAATTAATGGGGGTTTTGACTGACCGTGAAAAAACGCCCGCCACCATTGCCGCCCGTATGTTGGCGTATGGGTATGACAATTATCGCATGACCGTAGGCGAGACTTTAGGAAACCGCGAAGAAGAGCGCGTGCATACACTCTCTTTGAAGGAGGCGTCCCAGTCTGCCTTCCGTTTTCCCAATTGCCTGATATTGGAGAGAACCTGCGTGCATCCCCGTCCCTTCGGCATCCCCGAAAGTGAATTTCATTTGCTGAACGGACGTAGCAAAATGATTACCAAAATGCCTGTCCGTCTGCTGGCTCTCAGCATGCTGGCGTTAAGGGATAAACATTCATTCTGGGATATCGGGTTCTGCACCGGATCTGTATCTATAGAGGCCAAGCTACAATTTCCGGAATTGAAAATTACCGCTTTCGAGCAACGCCCTGAGGGTAAAGAACTGATGGAGCGAAACAGCCGGAAGTTCGGCACGCCCGGAATTACGACCATCATTGGTGACTTCCTGGAAACGAACCTTAGCGGACTCCCTGCTCCCGATGCCGTGTTTATAGGTGGTCACGGAGGAAAGATGGTAGAGATTTTACAAAAAATAAATGAAGTGCTGTCCCCCGGTGGAGTCATTGTCTTCAATTCCGTTTCAGAAGACAGTAAAGCATTGTTCACGAAGGGGATAGCAGAAATAAACAGGAAAGTTTCGCAATGTATCCATCTCGCTGTGGATGCATTTAATCCGATAGAGATCATGAAGGCGGAATAAAACTCTACCAAATAAGATTTAAACAATGGAAGAAAAAGAGAAGAATAAAAAGAGGTTGCAGATGCGGAATAGTACTGCCGAATTCATGATATTCCAAATAGAGAATAAGGATGAAGGGGTGGAAGTCTTGTATAAAGATGAGACTATATGGGTAACACAGAAGGCTATGGCAACATTATTTGATTGTTCAACAGACAATATATCTTTACATCTTAAGAATATTTTCAAACAAGGTGAATTAAATTCCGATTCAGTTACCGAGGAATTCTCGGCAACTGCTTCAGATGGTAAAAACTATCGTACCAAACACTATAATCTGGATGCCGTCATCTCCGTAGGTTATCGTGTCAACTCTATCCGTGCCACTCAATTCCGCCAATGGTGTACTTACATACTCCGCCAATTCGCCATCCGCGGATATGTCATCGACAAGAAGCGAATGGAGAACGGAAGTTTCATCAATGAGGACTATTTCGAACATCTACTTGCCGAGATTAGAGAAATACGTCTCAGCGAGCGTCGTTTCTACCAGAAATTGACAGATATTTATGCCACCAGTCTGGACTATAATCATGATGCCCCTACCACCCGCCAATTTTTTAAACGGGTACAAAACAAAATGCACTATGCCATTCACAGACATACAGCCGCAGAACTGATCGTTGAACGCGCCAGCTCTGAAAAAGAACATATGGGTCTGACAACGTGGGAAAAAGCTCCAAATGGCAAAATTATAAAAACAGATGTTTCAATCGCTAAAAACTATTTGAAAGAAGATGAACTGGAATCAATGGGACGAATAGTCAATGCTTTCCTTGACTTGGCAGAAGACCGCGCGAAACGTCATATTCCTATGACAATGGAAGACTGGGCTATCCGTATGGATAAATTTCTGGATGCTGATGATCGGCCCATATTATCCGATGCCGGTACAATTTCAACCGAACAGGCAAAAAAATATGCCGAAAGTGAGTTTGAAAAATACCGTATCATACAAGACCGCCTATTCCAGTCAGACTTTGACAGATTCACTAAAGACCACTTCTTCAACTTTGATAACGATTTAAAATAGATAACAATGAAAGCAATCATACTGATATCAGAAATCAGCCTGCCACTGGCAAAGACGCTGCAAAAAGAATGGGAAGATACCACCATTTATAGCAAGAATGAATGGGAAGGCTGCACTACTATTACCTCCTACCATCGGTTCATGAATGAACATTTTAATGATTTCGAGAGCATTATCTTCATCGGTGCCATGGGAATCTGTGTTCGCAGCATTGCAGGTTGCATAAAAAACAAATACCAAGATCCGGCAGTGGTCTGTGTGGACAGTACAGGGCGCTTCGTCATTTCGGTGCTCTCCGGTCATGTGGGAGGAGCCAATGAGCTGACGCGCCATATAGCTGCCATTACAGGAGGGGAAGCAGTGATTACGACCCAAAGTGATAATACCGATTTGTGGGCGCTGGACACACTGGCTGAAGAATATGGTTGGAAAATAAACGTTCCTCATGCGGAGATGAACAGACTGATTACGCTTTTTGTCAATCAGAAACCGACGGCACTGCTGCTTGATATAAAAGATAAAGGAACGGACTACCTGGAACGTACGCTTCCCGGTCATGTGAAGGTATTCTATCATTTCGAAGATATCCCCCAATCGGAATTTGAACTGGTTATTGCCGTTACACCTTATATATATAGTACGGAGATTCCCCTGCTCTGTTTCCGGCCGGCCGTTTTCCATCTGGGTATAGGTTGCCGGAAACAATGCAATCCGGTGGGAATAGCCGGATATATAGAGACAGTAATGCGTGAACACCACCTTTGTCCGCTTTCACTGGCATCTGTCAATACCATTGAACTAAAGAAGGACGAACCTTTGTTGGAAGCGCTTCACCGGCAATGGCCGGAAAGTGCGACACATATCTATTCTTCGGAAGAACTGAAAGAAATCGAAGTTCCCCATCCGTCTGAAAAGGCTTTCGAAGTCACAGGCGTTTACGGAGTGGCCGAAAGTACCGCTTTGAAAAGCAGTGGCGAAGGAAAACTTGTACTGGAAAAGCAAAAGGGAGTATTGACAGAGGGAAGCCATTTCACCTTTGCCATCGCCATCAGTGCAACCGCCATGCGTGGGGGACATATAGAAATAGTGGGTGCAGGCCCCGGTGATCCCGAACTGATCTCTGTTCGTGGAAAACGAATGCTGGAAACGGCTGATCTCATCCTGTATGCCGGAAGTCTCGTACCCCGTGAGCTGACCTTTTATGCCAAAGCAGGAGCGACCGTGCGCAGTTCTGCCGGCATGGATTTGGAGGAGCAGTTTGCATTGATGAAAGAATTTTATGACAAAGGATTGTTTGTAGTGCGTCTGCACACGGGTGATCCTTGTATCTATGGGGCTATTCAGGAACAGATGGCTTTCTTTGACCAGTACAATATGGGGTATCACATCACACCGGGCATCTCTTCATTCCAAGCGGCTGCGGCTGCATTGCGGTCACAGTTCACCATTCCCGAAAAGGTACAGAGCATAATCCTTACCCGTGGGGAAGGACGGACGCCGATGCCCGAAAAAGAACAACTGCACAAACTGGCGCAATCAGAAAGTACCATGTGTATTTATTTAAGTGCAGGAATTGTAGAACAGGTACAGGAGGAGTTATTGCAGGCGTATCCCCCCGAAACTCCGGTTGCCGCCTGTTACAAGCTGACGTGGAAAGAGGAGAAGATTTATCGCGGAGAGTTGAAGGATCTGGCAAAAATAGTACGTGATCATAACCTGACGCTGACTACCTTGTTGGTGGTGGGCGAAGCCATAGATAACCGGAAAGGTTTGTCACGACTTTATGCACATGAGTTCAAGCATCTGTTCAGAAAATAAGTCCGGTCTTTGAAGTGAATAACAGTGCAGCCCTTGCTTTTGATGCGATAAATGTCGTTTCCACCCACTGTAGGGGCGGAATGCTTCCGCCCGAATGCATCCGCAAACCCACCTTTCAGAGTGTTATCGGGCGCATTCAATGCGCCCCTACAGTGGACGGGAGTGTGATTTATCTCTTAGCTTTACGACTATGGGGCAAACGAGGTGTGGAAAGGGCAGTTTTTTAAAGGGCAAGTAAAAGGGCAGCTATGCTATCCCAACCTTGGCAAAATTGTAATAAGTAAAAACTCATTCCATTCATATATTTTATGATACTGATTTTAGGAGGAACCACCGAAGGACGCACCGCCGTCAAAGTTACCGACGGAGCCGGAAAGCCTTACTTCTACTCTACCAAAGGAGAGTGGCAGGAAATAATGTGCAAGCACGGTACCCGTATCACCGGAGGCATGGACACGGAAGAAATGAAAAGTTTCTGCCGTGAAAACGACATCCGACTGTTAGTGGACGCCGCCCATCCGTTTGCCTCACAACTTCACCGGACAGTGGACGAAACGGGCCGGGCATTAAACCTCCCTGTCATACGTTTCGAAAGAAACTATCCTCCACGTACAGACGATATCATCTGGTGTGAAGACTATGCAGACGCCATCCGCCAACTGGAAAAAACAGAAATCAATGATCTGCTCGCCCTGACCGGAGTGCAGACCATCGGAAAACTGCGTCCTTACTGGGAAAAGCATACCTGCCGGTTCCGGGTGCTGGAACGTGAGGAATCCATCGGACTGGCAACGAAACAAGGTTTCGATGCCAGCCAATTGGTCTTTTACCATGCCGGAGAATCCGAATCCATCTTATTGAAGAAACTGCATCCGAAAGCCATACTCACCAAAGAAAGTGGTGAATCGGGAGGATTCCCTGAAAAGGTGAAGGCCGCCCAAACTGCAAATATTCCGGTCTTCGCCATAAAACGTCCTCCCCTGCCCAAACACTTTATTACTGTAACGGGCGAATACGGGCTAAGGAAACAAATAGAAAGAATAATTCCCGATTTTTACCCATTGAGAAGCGGCTACACCACAGGCGCTTGTGCCACCGCAGCTTCAAAGGCGGCGCTGACGGCACTTATACTGGGGGAAGAACAGAAAACGGTATCTTTCCACCTTCCTGACGGGGAAGAAATGACCTTGCCGGTGGCTCACACAGAAATAGAAAAAGACAGCGCCACCTCCTCCGTTATCAAAGATGCAGGAGATGATCCGGACGTCACCAACGGCGCCTCGATTGTGGCAACCGTGAGTTTCAGCCATCATCCGGGCATCCGTTTCCTGCAAGGTGAAGGTGTGGGACGAGTGACACTTCCGGGATTAGGATTGGAGATCGGGGAACCTGCTATCAACCTTACTCCCCGGCAGATGATGATACACGAATTATCGGCTCTTTATCCTAAAGGACTGGAGGTTACCATCTCTGTCCCCGGAGGCAGGGAGTTGGCGCACCGCACTTTCAATCCCAAACTGGGAATTGTGGATGGCATTTCCATTATCGGGACTTCGGGCATTGTCCGCCCTTTCTCATCAGAAGCTTTTGTTGAGGCTATCCGCAGAGAGGTGGAGGTTTGTGTAGCCGTCGGTTCACCCGGACTTGTCATCAATTCGGGAGCCAAAAGTGAACGCTTTGTGAGAAAAGAGTATCCCGATCTACCTGCTCAGGCTTTTGTGCATTACGGGAATTTTATTGGCGAGACTCTGAAGATAGCATCCGACCTGCAAATTTCCTCCGTCACCATGGGAATCATGATAGGCAAAGCGGTGAAACTGGCCGAAGGAAATCTGGATACTCATAGCAAAAAGGTGGTGATGAACAAGGAGTTTCTGAAACAAGTGGCTTTAGAAGCCGGATGTTCTTCTACCGCCGGAAACATGATAGAAAGGATTACACTGGCCCGTGAGTTATGGTCTTTGCTGTCTGAAGATGACCGGAGAAAATTCTTTCCATGCCTGTTAAAACAGTGTGCTGCGCATTGTGCTCCCTTGCTGCCCGAAGGGAAATTGACTATTTTATTGATTGATGAAGAAGGAGATATTCCTTTCAGAATATAATAATTCATTGGTTACCATTTAACCTAGGGGCGCATTTAGTGCATTCATTGAAAATAAAACCGAATGGAAATGAATAATATTGTCATCCATTGAAGGGAAATAAATCACGTTTCCATCCACTGTAGGGGCAGATTGAATCTGCCCGATAACACTCCGA
>CAVJPC010000017.1:0-18776 GCA_963651205.1 Bacteroidaceae bacterium | reverse complement strand
AGTGGACTACTTTTCAATTATTATCTGGACTACTTTTCGATTATTATATACAACACCATCGGGTGATGTGATGGTTAAGAAGTATGGTCAACCGGTAAGAGAGTTGACAGTTAACGACCGTGATATAATAGATGCTGTGTTGTCTATTATTAAGGACAGATATCCTGAAGCTTTTGCTAGCTTATCTGATATCTATTCAAAATATGATCGTAACCGTATAAACTATGAATTTAAGATGGTTCATCGGTTCATAAGATGTAACTTAGGGGAATATGACCAATACAAATACGATATTGATCATAATGGTACAATCTGTTTCGAAGAGGTTCGTTGCCCCCTTCGTGGAGAATGTCAAAACGAATGTGTAATATGCAAACCTGTCTTGAATACGAATTTGACAGAACGGGAAAAAGAGATATTGGCTTTGATAGCGCAGTTCTGTTGTCTATAATAAAGAGTTTGATAAAGCATTTCTCGAAGGCTCACGCGGTAAATGTGAACTGGTTCCGATGAGTAACAAGGCTGATTCCAACTTCATCCAGCTGACTACTCAGGGCAATATGCTGATCGGTGTGGATCAGGAGAGTGACCTCGAAAAGATTCTGATAGAGAAACATGCGGCATTCGTGTTGCAGTTCATCGTTACAATGTTCTTCGGCTGTCAGTATGAGAGCATAAACAAAGAGCGTCTGTTGGTAGGTAAGTTATTCACGGCTTGATGGGAGATATTGCTATGGCTACAGATTGTACTACACAGGATATGTACCAGTCGTTGAACTGGTGTGATGGTGAAACCGTATTGCCGGGCATCCGTCCGAAAGTCTACTTCCAAAAGAAGTCTAATATTGTAAAATGGCCTGAACTGCCTTCTTTGAAAACTGCCAAGTCCATGGCTGAACTGGCTACTTACCGGGGTGACTTTACACTTGTGGCAGACAAGAAATGGCTGACACTGAAATCTTTATCAGCCAAATCGAATGTGACTACCGAAACACAGGGCGAAAGACCCAGCGTGACAGCCTTGAACAAATGCACCATCAAGCATCCGGGTACGGAAGAAGATGCAGCCGGATTCTGCCGTCAGGCAATGGCTGATGATTTAGTGTACCTGGTGCAGCAGCGTAATGGCAAATTCCGTGTGATGGGATGTGAAGAGTTCGAGACGACCACCAAGCCTTCACAGGCTTTGGGTGAAGGCATCACAGGCGAAGCCGGTACAACGCTGGAGATTGAAGCGACAGACCTTTGTCCGGCTCCTTTCTATCCGGGCAAAATAGAGGCTGAAGACGGTGATATTTCAGGTGCCGATGGTTCTGCATGGGTTGATAAACCTTCTGAATAGTTGTTTTTTAAGGGTTAAATGGTTGTTGGGTGGTGGATGGCTGACTGTTCCGCCACCCTTTTAAATTTAAAATTATGGATGAAAAATTAACTGCAAAAATACAGGCGTATTTAGATACGCCGGCTGTGGAACGTAATGTGATAGAAGGCGCTACCATGCTGCTTTCATTGAACCGTAATAAAGTCCTGTTTCAGAATGTGGTCCGTCGTCCGGACAAACTGGCGGATAAGGTTGAGCATGAACTTAAAAAACATCTGGCTATCCGGCTGGATAAAAAAACATTGTCTGATGTCGCCCGGATGAATAAAACGGTTCTTCCGGCGGCATCCTCCATTATTGAGACCGGAGCACCTGTTATTTCAACGGACGATGATAAACCTCAAGAGGGAAATATAGCACGGGGCAAACGTGCGGAACACGATGCACTGCCTGATGAAATCAAGGTTTTATGGGATGAGAATGCGCAATTGTGGTTCAAAATCAAAGAAACTTTCGAGCAATTGAAAGGCATGGAAGATGCTCCGGCTTGTGACCGCTTTGAATACCTCAAGTTACTGGAAGAGTCTGACCGTAAATATCGCGATAATATGAATCGTTACGATTCTTATGTTATCGGTGCTCCCATAGTGGATGATAAGAAGAATACAGATCCGGTTACTCCTGCCGATGTGTCCAAACAGGTGAATGCAGACCGCAAATACCTGTCTGATAACAAGAAGAAACTGGCTGAATTGAAAGAATCCGATCCGGACAAATACAACAAGTTGCTGGTTAAAGTACAGGAGCGTTTTGACCGCCTGGTTACTACAGGCAATCATATTGATGCCGCACAGATGGCTGAACTGGCTGCTTTAGGTTTGAAAGTGGAATGAAGCTGGTTGATTCGATAATCCGCCCCTTGTCCGATGTGCCGTTACAGGCATATCTGGATAATCGTGTGCAGTTATTCGATATCATTGAGAAGATTGTTTCCGAAACGGGGCCGGCAGAAATCTATATTTCAACATTTTCAACCTCTGAAGAATTTCTACGCCGTATCTGCCGGTTGAAACAAAAAGGCTGGCTGACAAAGGCAACGATGTTGGCCGACCTTAAAGCATCACGCAAGACAGTCAACCTTTATACGTTCATTTCCAATGTGTTTGATGAAGTTTATCTCTCAGAGAATCATTCCAAAGTCATCCTGATTAAGAATACGAAATGGATGGTTTCGATCTGTACCTCACAGAATCAGACCAGAGGTGACAGAACAGAGAGTGGAATGATAACGACTGACCCGCGTATTTTTCTTGATTTACATACACAATTCGCTCATATTGTGAATACTAAAGCTGTTTTATTAGATGGATTATTCAACGGAACAGATTGAGAAAATAAAAGAACTGGCTTCTTTCCTAACTCCTTTAACAGATATGGCCGTGTTGCTTGATGTGGATATCGATCAGCTCCGCTTGGATATCCTTGATAAAGGCTCCCCCATATCGCGTGCTTATCATCATGCAAAAGCCACAACTGCGTTGAAATTGCGCAAACAAGAAATTGAATTAGCTAACGTAGGTAGTCCCTTGGCCGTATCGCTGACCAACGGCTATCTGTTGAATATGGATTCTGACGAAGATTTATAATGCCTGTACCTGCAACGATAGAAGTATGTGAAAAATACCTGTTTGCCGATGTTGATGAAATGACGGCTGACGGAATCCCGGAACTGATCCAACAACGGTTGGTCCGGCTCCGCGATATGTATAACTACTGGCTGCAATTCCCGCGTAAAAAAGATTTGGAGATAGTGGCGGAACTGGAGCAGCGTTATAAAATCAGCAAGTCTTCTGCTTACGAAGATATCCGTATCATCAAACGATTGCTTGGTGACCTTGCCAAGACTACCAAAGATTATCACCGGTATCGTTTCTGCCAGATGATTGATGAGACTTTCGATATGGCGAAGCGCATCAAAGATGCACGGGCCATGGGAGCCGCTGCCAACTACTACGGCAAATACACCCAGCTGGATAAAGAAGATATCCTGGACAAAGGCTATGACAAGATCGTAGTGCAGCCGTTCGAGCCGACCGATGACCCGACAGTATTGGGTATCAAACCGATTCCTAACGTCCGAGACCGTATCAAGTCAAAGATTCAGCAATATTGGTCCGATGATATTGAAGATGTAGACTTTGAGGCGGTAGAGTTCAATGAAGAGGATATCTTCAATCCAAAACCAAATAACAATGAAACAGTACTTTAATGACCCCCAACAGGAAGTGATGTACACGGCGGCCAAAGATACGGTGGTAGTCGGTGGGCGCGGTATAGGTAAAGGCTTGATTCATGGCTATTGGAACTTGCGCAATATGCAGCGTATGCCGGGTAGCATTACCGGATTCGTAGGAGCCAATTGCAAGCGCGTGCTGACAAACACATTACCTTCCATGCTGATACATTGGGAGAATTGGGGCTTCAAACGTGATCTTCATTGGTGTGTTGGCAAGAGGCCTCCCAAGTCATGGGGATGGGGTGAACCTCTTTTTGAACCGGATAACTGGGAGAATATCATATCATTGTATAACGGAAGTATCGGTTACATTATCTCCCAGGACAGAAGCGGTACTTCCAATTCACATTCTTACGATGCGCTGGATATAGACGAAGCAAAGTTCATAGACTTTGAACAGCTCAAAGACGAAACGCTTCCGGCGAACCGTGGTAACAAGCAGCACTTTGGCAATCATTTCTTCCATCATGGCATGTTGATATCGTCCGATATGCCGGTGACCAAGAAAGGGTCATGGTTTCTTGACTACGAAAAGAAGTGTGATCCCGAACTGATCGAAGTGATTCAGGGCACTATCTTTGAGATTTGGAAGACAAAAAACAAAATCAAGGAATTGATTGCGGCAGGTAAAGAGATACCTTCCTATTTACGTTCCTATCTCCGCACGCTGTCACGTGACCTATGCCGGATGCGCTCGGTAGCTGTCATGTACAAGGAGTACTCCAGCATCTGGAATATGCAGGTGTTGGGTGAAAAATGGGTGAACGATATGAAGCGTGACCTTCCGCCGCTTACCTTCATGACGGCCATCCTGTGCAAGCGCATAGGCATCACGCGTGACGGTTTCTATTCGTCCATGCGTCCCCATCACAAGTACAGTGCCACCAACTTTTCCTATTTGGACAGCTTGGAATACAAATTCGATAAGTTGAAAGAACCCACCTCATTGGCTGATGCTGATGTAGAGTCGGGCATGCCGATCTGTATTGCTTTCGATTACAATGCAAACATTAACTGGCTGGTAGCCGGACAACCCCAGGACGGCAAACTGAAGGTCCTCAAATCTTTCTTTGTGAAGTATGAGCGGAAACTCCCTGAGTTGGTAGATGATTTCTGCAAGTACTACCGCCATCACAAACGTAAGAAAGTGGTCTTCTACTTCGATAGCACGGCTTTGGGTTCTAACTATGCGGTCAATGATCAGGACTTTAAATGGGTGATATCCCATGAGTTCAAGAAGCGTGGTTGGGAAGTGGATGAAGTCTATATCGGCAAGCCCATGAACCACATTGAAAAGTATCTGCTTATCAACCGTATGTTCGCCGGACAAGCCAACCTGGTGCCCATGTTCAATGAGCAGAATAATGAGGATTTGCTTATCTCCGTACAGACAGCCGGCGTGTACAATGGTGGCAAGGATAAGCGTGGTGAGAAGCTGGCAGAGACTGAAGACGATAAACTTGAGGGAAGGACTGATGGTTCCGATGCGTGCGATACCTTGTTCATCGGTTGTGAGAAGTTCCCGAAGGTGCATTTCAACCTGTTCGTTACCTCTTCCATGTAGATCTCATCAAGGTATGAATCTCATTACCGTGCATCAGATTGGTGCACGTTTTTTTTATCTGAATTTGCGCTTTACCGCCCGTTTGTAAAAAAATGATTACATATTCCGCGGAAAGGGAGGGATGTCATGAGATTTTTTCGATAGGGCGGTGGGGGGTACGCTTCGCTAGTTCCGCATGAAATGCGGGGCTGCGCAATGTTAGTAAGTTGATAGATAGTGTGTTACTTTCATGAGAACTGGAAAACTCCAATTATTTGCTGTGAAAATAGCCTTTTAAAAAGGTAATCTGTTGTTGGATGGTCTTTTATCCCCCTGCCGTATGTGCGAAAATCCGCGGGTTATGATTGCATCAGAACCGGATATCGGATTTTCGCACATACGGCAATATCGGAGTTTTTTATTTTTCTGTTCCTTCAACCACGGAGGGGATTTTGCGGATGACTTTATTAAATAGTATTAATATTAATACCTTTATGCGGATTTTATTTGGAATATAGTATTAATATTAATACCTTTGAAAGGTCAAACAATAACACATAATAGGGATGAAAGTTTATAAAGTAAAGGAGGTCATTAAATTGCTCAAAGCTGATGGGTGGTACTTGAGTACTTGCAAAGGCGATCATCGGCAGTTCAAGCATGATGATAAAGAGGGTAAAGTGACGGTGAGAGGTAAGATGAGTGAAGAACTGGACCAGTTCTTATTAAACAGTATTTGGAAACAGGCAGGGTGGAAATAAACACCCTGCATAAAATAGATAGCGTATGGTAACGATTAAAGTTTATATTGAGTGGTGCAATAAAAATTATGGTGCCACGGTTGATGAACAAGTCCCTGGGGCTGTAGTTGTCACAGATAAGACTTTTGAAGGTATAAAAAAGGCGGTAGCTGAAACTGTTGCTTTTCATGTAGAAGCTATGCAGGCAGATGGCGATGCCGTTCCTGAGTGGTTGGCTAAAGGTGATTATCAGTTTGAATGGGTGCTTGAGGTATCCGCTTTGTTGCGCAGCTGTGAGAAATATACTTCCATTGCAGCTATTTCACGTGCTACAGGGATAAACGAACAGCAATTGAGCCATTATGCAAACGGTTTAAAAAAACCACGTTTGCAGCAACGTGAGCGCATTGTAGAAGGGCTTCATAAAATAGGACGTGAATTCTTATCGGTTGTGTAGTTATTGTTTGACGACGTTTTATACAACTTGATTAGTAGGGCTTCCACGGGTTGGAAGCCTTTTTTATTTTAAATATTTCCTCTTTTCTTTGTGTATGAATCTTATTTTTAATACGTTTGTACTATAAATTTTATAATAAATCTAATAATATGGCAGGAAGAAGAACACTTTGGTATGTCGTGAATATAAAATCACGTGGTATACAAACACCGCAAAGGTATATTGAAGCTTTTGAACACCTTGATGAAAGAGACCCATTGATTTTGTTGAAGGGTAATAGGTATATAAGTATCGAAAGTTTGCAAAAAAGTAATTACTTAGAAGAAAATGGTGGATATCCGAGAGCTTTATTTTTGAAATTAAGCGCTTATGAAATAGTAAATCCAGATGCTTTTTATAACAGAAGAAGCCGAGAAAATGTATCTTTGCAGTGGGATCCGGATCTTACTGCAAATAAGAAGGATGTGGAGATAATATTTGTACCTAGTGTACATAGGTTTGCTTTTAAGAAGAGTAGTCCAATTTCTTTAAAGCCTGTGTTGAAGTATTTTTCAGAAGCATTGAATGAAGTAGAAGGGGAAGGCTCTTTTGATGTAGATGTTGTTAAGAGCCATGATATAATACAAAGGATATTAACTTCACATGAAATTTTTAAAGTGGAAGCTGATATATCTTATTCAAATGCTGATCGTTCTGGCGGTTTTCGTCATCTTTTTGATGATAAATTAAGAGGGGTGAATGCACATAGAACAAAAATGTCATTTGAAGGCTCAAGGTATCAACCTTTGCAATCAGGAGAGGATGGTATGCTTGAAGCTGTTGTGGGTATTTCGGAAAGTAATGGAACTGTTAAGGCTAAAATTCGTGAAACAGCCAATAGCAAGATTCAAATAATAAATACTCAAAACTATCCTTTGAATATGGAAGTGAACACAACAAACCGCGAAGATGTTAATACAGATGTGTATAATGAATTAAAAACTAGGTTCGACAATAATACAGAAATTCAAGATGAGCAAGGATAGCACATTTTTTGGGTGGCGTAGTGCTTTTAGTGTATATGGCTTAAAGAATTTTGCGATAGATTCTATAATACCTGCAATATTATCATTACTATTGGTTATTGTGGGTGTCTATAGTGGAGCTGATACGTATAAAATGCTGGGGGTAATATTTTCATTAGGTATGTCTATAATACCGGTGATGATTTCATTGCTTATAGCTGCCTATGCTATTCTGCTATCTATGTTTTGTTCGAAAACGGCTGATGATATTGCTGAATTGGACGGTGGTGAAGAGTTGTTAGCCAATTTGAATTCTGATTTTGCGGTAAGTATTTACGTTTCAATAGTTAGTATTCTTGTCATTTTGTCGGGAAGTTTTATACATGGTCTCGGAATTTTATTTGAATATTCAACATTAGTTAATTCGGTAGTTTCGTTTTTGGTTCTTTATTTGTTATGCTTTTCTGTATTAATATTAAAGGATTTGGTTATAGCAATTTATGATATAGGACAGGTGGCTATTCATTATAAAGGATAGCAAATGAATTTATGAAAGAGGCATTGAAATAAACTTGGTTTATCTTTTGTACTCTCAAATATTATCCTCATATTTGCAGTGTCAAAACACTGGTAGGGTGTACCTGCTACGTTGAGCGCGGTTAATGCTCAATTTATTAGGGCTTTTTTTATGTCCATTTTTAAGATATAGGCGGCTGCCTTTCCCTTGGTGTTTTTTGCTCTACGGAGTGGGAATCTACTGGTGTTTTGACGAACTCGGGAAACGGCGGCCGTTCTTGTGTTCTATAAATTGCCGAAAACAGTCAAAACATCAGTAGTATGAAAAATCAAACAGTTACTTTGCCCATATCAGCGGCAAAGAATTCCGCGTTCAGTACGTGGTGTAAAAAAGAAAATGCCTTGTTTTCTTGGATTCTTCAAGAATCCGTTGTGACTAACCGTCAGGTCTTGCTGCTAGGTCATACCTCTCTTGCTTTCTCGGCATTGGTGTGTGCTACCTTCGTGTCACCGGTTTCGGCACTGCTTTGCCTCGCTTGGTTCATTATGTCGTTACGTCTTTGTGTGAAAGGAGGTCTGCGATGAATCTACCTGTACAAGTAGCCAAGTCCGTTACCTATGAAAGAGGTAAGGTAAAGAGTGAATATTACAGTTTCTTTGTGAGCGGAACAATGATTGAATCCGTCCCCAAAGAAGAAGTGCAAGAATTAATCGCTATGCTGCAACAGGCAATGGAAAAGGAGGCAGAAGATGGCAAAGAATAAAGAGACACAAGTGAGTATTGAAAAACAAGTCCTTATTGAATACCTGATGGCATTTCTTCCTGCAGGGGAAAATGAAGAAGGACTTATTCTAAAAACTACGCAGGATATACAAGATGATTTGTCCGATATGGTAGAGCTGTCGTTGAATGATATTGCATCTACGATGCGCGATACGGGCTATCATATCCATGTGGACGGAGATAACCGCCCCAAATGGATGATGGCCCGAAATAAGTAGAAAACATTTTTTATACATTTAAATATTCATAAAATAGGGGGCACTCCGTTGTGAAACGGGGTGTCTTTTTCTGTTTATATGTCTTTTCGTTTCTTTGAAACAAAAATGAATTATGATAGTATTGGTAAAAGACATTCCCGGCTACATCTTTTCTTCTGCTCTTGATACTTTGGTGTTTGCTACAGATCAGGACTATGCGTACTTCTCTTTATCATGTGGTGGTAAAGAGATTTTGTCAGAGTCCTATGTGCCCGATGCAGAAGGGGAGATTACAATCTGTGATCTGCAAAAACTGGTTGAGCCTTATTTAATCGGTAATTTGATTGAAAATTGTACTTATCGCATTACAGATGGTGAATCTGTATCATCCAAAGATTTTACGGTACAATATTGTATGGCTGAATCAACTCTTTCGGCCAAAGAGTTCATGGATAAATTTTTTCTTTCAACTCTCATGGGTGATAAAATTACGTCTGTGGGAAGAAAAGAATTTGTGCATTTGGTAACGGATGCGCAATGTACTGTCATGGCCGAGTGCATCTATTATTCTTCATCCGTCGGATTATCAACAGAGGCGGTGTCTGTCAAAGTAATTACCGGCTTGAATAAGGTGGTGACTGTAGATGTATCTCCGGAGTTATTTCTCCGTGATGGCACGGAACTGGTTGAATATCGCATTCATGCAGAAAACCGGAATCAAAAGTTTGTGATAGATACAAATTGTTTGGATGTGGCTCCTGTATTGCTCTTTACTAATTCTTTCGGGTGCCAGGAAACCGTTTATTGCACGGGTACACATACACTGGAACCTGAATATAATCGTTCAACGGCATATCTTTCCGGTATGTTCCGTAATTATCAGATTGAGGAGAATAAGGTTTTTAAAGCCAATACCGGTATATTGACCCCTGATATGGCTATGTGGCTGGATGACCTTTTCCGTAGCCGGGAAATATATCTTCTTGATGGCACCATTGTGGGTAAGGAGATTACTATTACCGATTCGGAGTCAAAGCGAAGCAATGACCTGGACAACCTGCCATCCTTCACGTTTTCCTACCGTTATGCGCAGCGCAATCATAATATTCTCCAGTTACCGCGTGCAGGCCGTGTTTTTGATTACACTTTTGATTATACATTCGAATGATAACGGTTATTCATAGGAAGGATGCAATAAGGTTGCTGGAGTCCGGTCAACCTTGTAATCTCCGGGTATGGAAACTCTCTACCGGAGATATTATAGATTACAAAAATGTGAAATGTGTAAGTGGCCACTGGCGGGGTGGAACACATATAATCATGTTGCCCAATTCCGGGCTTTTGCGAGAATTCCGGGATATTACACTATTTTCAATTAATGGAATGGAGGTTTATTTATGACAAAAGAAAAACAACTGGATTATATTCCGAGTGAAATATTTAATGTTGGCACATCGGGGGTACAGGCAGCTATAGATACAGTTACGGATAGCGCTGACATCTTTGATGAAGATGGTGAAGATATTTCTACATTAGCAATAGCTGGGAATGAGAAGCAGCGTTATGTGGCGTGGGGATCAGATGACAAACTGCCTTTTGAACTGATCAAATTGATTGGTCTGGATGAGGTAATGAGTCAGAATAAGTTGTTTAATGTGTTAACTTGCTATGGTGCCGGACAAAAATATAACGACTTTGCAACGGAGAAACCGACTACTGATAAAGAAATAAAGAAGTGGTTGCTGCATAACAATATTCCTGCTTTTTTTCTGGAACAGGCTACAGATATGAAATATTACTTTTTCTGTGTCTCGGTTATTATCCTGTCTAAAGATGGTTCTAAAATTGTCAGGTTACGTCACAAGGATGCCTGTTATTGCCGTTTTTCCAAGGCTGGTAAAAAAGGCAGGATTGAAAATGTATTCTTTGCCAATTTCAGAAAATCGGCATTGCAGAAAGAAGATGTTGAGGTGCTGTACCTGTTGGACGAAAAAGATCCGTTGGGAGAACTGGAGATATTGATGGGGCGTGAACCGGGTCCTGAAGGGTTGATAAAAGTACGTACTAATGAGCGTAAATTTGCTATTCTGGTCCGTTTCCCGACTCCCGGATGTCGTTATTACCCGATACCGAACTATACTTCCATCTTCCGCGGAGACTGGTTTGATATCAAGCGGTTGATCGGCAAAGGTAAAAAGGCGAAACTGAAGAACCATGCTTCCGTAAAATACCAGGTAGAGGTTCATAAAGATTTTTGGATGAACCTGCTGGCTGAAGAGCGGATAACAGAACCGGTGGCACAGCTTGAGCGCATAAAGAAGGAGAAAGAGAATATCAAGAATTTTGTTTCCGGTATTGAGAATTCCGGAAAAGTCTGGATTACGGGTTATTATATGGACCCGAATGGAAAAGAGAACCGTATGGTAAGGGTG
Source organism: Bacteroidaceae bacterium (assembly GCA_963651205.1). Classification (GTDB taxonomy): domain Bacteria; phylum Bacteroidota; class Bacteroidia; order Bacteroidales; family Bacteroidaceae; genus Phocaeicola. Next base: position 7,486 of record CAVJPC010000017.1, on the reverse strand, counting down.
AACCTGATTGATACCGGCAAAGAAGGGGGCGATTGGTCAGAAGATATACAGGAGGCTTCAAATATTACCTGCTATGGTGACAATATCCATCCGAACCTGGTAGGTGCCACTCCGGGTAAATCACAGTCTAATAATTCCGGTTCCGACAAACGGGAACTTTTCACATTGAAACAGTCATTGGAAATTGCTTTCCATGACTTGATGTATATGCCCCACAACATTGTTATCCATTATAATGGATGGGGGGATAAAGTGTATCCGGATGTTCCGATGATTCTGCTTACTACGCTTGATCAGAATACGGATGCGAAGAAAACAAGTGCTAACGCTGATCAGAACAAAGATGATAACGATTGATAAAGAAACTTTTGAGCGGGTCGTATCTGCCGCCGCATCTTCAGACATTCAGGTCTTTGAAGCAATGACAGATGCTTTGACCATATCTAATGATAAAGTCCAGGTCACGGTATTGAGTCACAAACTAGACTTCGATACTCTTCCGGACAGGCTCCGGCAGGATATCATCAGATATATTTGCCTGGACGCTTTTTATACGGCCATCCCCCAGCTGGACTTGGTGCTTACGCCGACAGGGTTTGGTATAGTGAACAATCAGAACGTGTCTCCGGCATCACATGACCGGGTGGAGTCCTTGCGCACATTGGTACAAAACGAAGCATACAATGCGCTTGATCGTGTGATAACTGGCTTACTGGGAAATGAAGTTTGGATGATGACGGCCAATGCGCGGATGTTGGTCAATTCACTCTTTATCACCTCAGACCAGTTGCGTGACTATGCAGGTAAAAAAGAGGCATCCCGTTCCGACCTGTTCGGATTGCGTCCGCTGATCAGCGAAGCCGAAGAGTTGATTTTCCGTGAAATATCCAGCGAATACCTGGTGCACTTGATAAAAGGAATCCGTGAAGCCGGTCTGTCTGACGATGAAATACTCTTGGTGCATGAATTGCGCCAGGCTGTCGGTTTCTATATCAATAAGCAGTTGGCGGCTTTTCGGCTGAAATTGGCTGACGTGGTGAATGTACTTGATGCGGATGCGGATAAATACCCGGTTTATGCAGGCAGCATTGCGTATAAGGTGAAACATTTTGAACATTATAGAAATGAGAAAGACGATACCTGTTACTTTTGGGGATAATGTACTCAATTTTACGCTCCCGGATGCTTGGGACAAACTGGAGCAATGGCAGTTGCGTTATGTCTGTTATGCCATGTCACATTTTGATACGATAGCTGCAAAAACGTATATATTCATACGGTTATTGAATATTACCGTAATCAGCAAGCAGAAGAATGGATGGACGTGTTCAGTCCGGATTAAAAGAAAGAAAGTTAGATTCTTCATCGAACTTTGGCAACTTCAATCATTCCTCCGGATGCTGGACTTTATAGATGTGCCCGGCACAACCCCGATTTGTCTGCAACAAATTGGAAGACTTAAAGCGGTCAATGTGCTGCTGCACATGGTTCCATTTAAAATTTATATTGATTTGGAAAACTACTATCAGGGATATCTACATACACATGATAGTACGCATTTGCAATCCATGGGCATCCTCTTGTATGTGGATGAGAATGGCACCCATCCTGATACGGTGGATTTTACAGATGCGGAATTGCTTTCCATATTCCTTTGGTTTGCAGCTTTGAAGAATCGCTTTGCGATACTTTTTTCACATTTCTTCCATCACCCGGATTCAGAAACCGATACCGAAGGAGCAATCAATATGATTGACGTAATGAATGCTGAAATCAGAGCGTTGACAGGAGGGGATATCACAAAAGAAAACCAAGTATTGAATATGGATTGCTGGCGTGCACTTACCGAACTGAATGAAAAGGCCCGTGAGGCAAAAGAAATGAATGAGAAATATGGACACAAATAACTTATTCGATGCCATAGCCTATTTTAAGGGCTTATGCAATAAAAACAAGTTGGCCAAGACGAATTCCTTTTATCCCTGTACCTGTTCCGGGATCAATTCACTGGAGGAGGTATTGCAGGCATTCCGGCGTGAATCTGCTTTCTTTGCCGTGGATGATACCAATGATGGAGTGACAGAACGCCGTAGCGGAGGATTCTTCAAGAAACGTACATTCACCATCTTTGTCATGAAGAGGTATAAGTACGATGATATGGCAGACCGCCAGTCACAGCTGGACACCTGCCGCCAACTATATCGTCAGATACATAGCCGGATGCTGCTGGACCGGGAAAACATGAATAATGAACTGGTATATCTGAATACGGATAATGTGTACTCCCGTGAATTGGGGGAATACTTCATATCTGGATGCACGGGATTATACTTCATGGTGGATGTGTCAGAGCCGATTAACTTAAAGTACGACAAAGATGAGTGGGAAGAAGGATGATCGCGCGCGAGCAACCGATGAAGACCGGCGCAAGTATATTGCCGAGTGGGAAAAGATGATGGTTACCATCTGGCGGGAAAAGATAGTGCGTCTTCATGTGGTAGATACTACTCAGTTGCACAAAGATATTACAGGCAATGTCACCTCATCCGGGGCTGAGCTGAGCACTATCCAACATAAATTCATGGAGTATGGCATCTTTCAAGATTGCGGTACCGGGCGTGGATATGCAAAAGATAACGGTGGCAATTTGGATTTCCTGGATTTAGGGTTACGAAACAAAGAGTATGTCCACAAACAGAAATCGGGTAAAGTGACTACAGGTGAAATGCGCAAACCCCGTGAGTGGTTCAGTCGTGCATATTTTGCATCTGTCATGGTACTTAAAGAGCAAATGGCCTATATGTATGGCGAAGAATTTTGCGGCCTGTTAGTGGATAAAATAGAAGAAGCCAACCACAAACGCAGCACATCCATGCGCTCACGCCTATGGGGCAGCCGGAATAAACGCTAGTGTCTTTTTATCTGTCTTTGGTACTTTGTTCCTTTGAATAAAAAATATGAAATGGCGGATATTACGGATACATTAAGAAAATTGGCGGAGCAGATAAGGGACGAACATAATGCTGGTGCAAATACAGCATTGCGGATAGGTTCATTATTGCTGTCCATGATTAATGCAAGTGCTGATATCAGTAAATTTAAGGATATTTTTCTCCATAAAAACCAACCCGATTTCACAAATTTTCTGCTGAAACTGTTAGGTGGTGCCCAAATAGGCAAAAGCCTTACCTTCGGTGACTTCCTTACAGGCGTGCAAGGAGGCAGCATTGACGAGGATGCCCGCGCCGAACTTGAGGCGCTTGTATTGCGCAGCTCCCTGAGTGTCCCCGAACTTCGTTTCAACCGTCAGACCTATTTTGAGGGATACAATACCATCAGTCCCGGTGGAGGGCTGAAAATAAAGGATTATGCAGTCAACCAAGACGGAAGTTATACCGTGACTCCTGATCTTGAAGAAGGCGTGCCGATGGGCCAGTATACTGATGATATCCTTTTGGGCTACTGGCATGACAAGAATGTGACCACAGGTGACTTCATCGGGTTTCAGAAGGTGCAGTACCGTATAACATCCGTAGATTATACGGCCAAAACCTTTGTAATGGTTCCGCGTCCCGGCTATGAGTTTGAACCTCATAAGGAGATGCGCCTTGGCCAGACGGGTAACTTCACGAACAAGGAGCGTCAGACCTATATCATCATAGATGTCCGTGACGGTAGCTGCTGCATCACCCTTTTTGATGATGCCAACACCTGGGACCCGGAACCGGCCCAGATGAAGAGCTGGTTCGGAAAGAAGAAGGGCATGAAGATTGCAGGTATAGACTGTGACAGATTCTCGGCTGTACTACAGGATATCATCATGACCGGCATTATCTTCCAGATTGATGAGATAACCGGACAAAGCGTCCGTGTTCCGATTGATTTCCCCTCATGGGAGCCCGGACGGAAATACGCATACTACTCAAGGGTGCCGCATAACGGTTCCACCTGGCTATGTGTGAACGACAAGGGCACTACGTCCGAGCCGTCCGAAAATAATCCTGACTGGCTCGTTTCAGCAAAAAAAGGGGATAAGGGTGATCCGGGGCTGTCTGTAGTCGGTGGCGGTCATTGGGAATCCGGCAAGACTCCCTACAAGGCGAACACATTGGTATCCTTTGCCAACTGTGTTTTCCTCAGCAATGTAGAGACCTCCAATCCTCCCATCCGGATTGCCCGTTTTAAGAACGGTGCTTTCCGACGTAAGCGGGATGGCGGTTATATCCTTGCCGGAAAATCTGTTGACTGGCAGGTCCATCCTGACTGGCAGATGCTGTTGGACGGTCGCGAGCTGAAAGGCGAGAGTTTCAACTTTCTTGGCGAGTTCGCCTCGCATCCGGTCAATCCGAAGAATGGCGATACTTATCGCAATACAACTGACCATTGCACCTATACCTATAAGGATGGTATATGGAAAGTCATGCTGGAAGACGGAACTGACGGCAAGGATGCCAAGGATTATGAGTGGATTTACAAGCGTACCAACATCATCGGCCTGACTCCTGACAAACCGGACTCAAAACAGCAGGATGATTATGTTCCTGAGGGCTGGACGGATGATTTCCTCGGTGTTGATCAGGATCACCAGGTGGAATGGGCGTGCAAGCGTGTGAAGCGTGACGGTTTGTGGTCCGGGTTCAGCACTCCGGCGGTAGTGCACCGCTGGAGTAAGGACGGTGAGTCGAATGTTATGGCCGATCTTGACAATGAGATGGTGAGCGCCGCCCTTACCAGTACCGGCGTTACTACCGCCGCACAGTCATGGACCACCCATGTGTCCATTTGGTACGGTACAGAGAAACTTGCCCTTGAGACTTTGACGGTCAACACACCGGCAGGTTTCACGGCAAGTACAAGCAAGGCCACCGGTGCGGTGGCGATATCCGTCGCTGCCGGGAAATCAGTCCCGGAACAGAACACGGTCACCATCACGGTTGGGGCCACCAAGAACGGGCAGCTCTATACCCGTGAATTGACTTTCAAGATCACCGGTGTCCGTGGTGGTGCCGCTGGTGCAGCTGTTGTCATTTACAGCCTTCTTCCTTCCGTCAGCTCAGTCAAGAAAGACAAGAACGGCAGCTATAGTGTGTCTGGCGTATCCTGCAAGCGCATGAAAACAGTCGGTGCGGTTACCTCTGCTACAACTGATGGCGAATTGAAATACAGCCGTGACGGTGCGGCCGAAGTGCCTATCGGTGACAATATCGGTGTCGCTTCTGGCAATTTCAGCAAAAGTTTGAAGTTCGTCTATTATGTGGGTGGGCAGGTGGTGGACGTGGAGACTGTCCCCATGCTGATTGATGGGGGTGACGGTAAACCCGGTTCTGATGGCGAAAGCATAGTTTCTGTCGGCCATTGGGAAGCCGGCAAGACGCCTTATAAGGCAAACCGCGTGGTTGAGTTTGCCGGAGGGTCGTATCTTTCAAAGGTGGAGACTTCCAATCCTCCTATCCGAATTGCACGTTTCAAAAACGGCAATTACAGAAGAAAGAAAGATGGTGGCTATATCCTTGCCGGACGTAGCACAGCCCGGAGCGTGCATCCCGACTGGCAGCAGATGGTATCTCCTTCTGATCCTTCAACATCCTATTGGTTGGATAGTCCCGTGAGCACGATCAATTTCACCAGTACCGGCACGCCGTCCCCTTCCGCCTTCCTGGTTACCTGCAAGCAGAATGTAGCCGGCAATATAAGTACCTGCAATACCTTGTACCTGGCGGCAAGAAAGTATAACGGCAGTTGGCTTGCCCATGTAGGCGCACAGCAGAGTTCCGCCATATCAGTTCCGGCAACCGCTGGTTATACGCAGTTCGCGGTACGAGCTTATAAGACATCAGGAGATGCAAATGCCTGGAATGACAACTATGTTGCCGAGAAAGGTATCGGTGTGGCGAATGACGGGAAACCGGGTGACAAGGGGGATACCGGTGCTACCGGAGCATTCCCCCGTGATCGTGGCATATTCGGTACGAATGACGGGCTTGGTGCCTACGTTTGGAATCCTTCATACCGTGATAAGGTCATCCACCTTTTTAACGGAGAATACTTCGTATTCCATGTGAGAAACTATGGAGCCTCCGTTACCGCAGCTCCATCCTCTGCAAACGGCGATACCAACTGGGAAGGTGTCAACAAACTCAATAATATCGCCACCGACACGGCTTATATTGATAAAGCAATCATAGCCGGATTTTCCTATGCTAAAAAAGCGGGCAAGAATGCCGGTGTTTTGAAGAGTCTGCAATACATAGACGGTTATCCTGCTACTTCCATCGATGGTGAAACCGGTGAGATTGACACTTACAGACTCCATGTCCGTGGTGACAGCACTTTTGATGGGTATATAAAGAACAGCTGTGTCGAAGCCTACCAAAGCCGGAACACCAGGAACGGCACGGCACGGTATACGGTTGACAGGGATTTCAAGCTGTTCAGCTGTTCCCTGAAAGCTATGTCGGAAGGTATTTACGGTGAAATCTTCATTCTTCCTTCGGCTACATCCTTTGTGGGTACAGTGGTGAATATAACCAATCTCTGTTTTCCCCCTTATGCCAGGAATGTGACAAGTATAAGGGAAACCACAATCTCCCGGCCCGGTGGTTCCTTCCAGAATGATAATGTCATTCATGGGTACGAGTCAGATACCAGCGATATCTATGCAATCAGGGATATCACCACACTCGTATTCCTTAATGGCTACATTGAGTTGTTGGGCATTCCTGAATATGATAATATGGGTGCTCTCAAGAGCTGCGGATGGATGATCCGGCAGTTTAAAGCTACTAGTCATTCTGTCGTCTATGCCAGTTTAAATTAAAATTATGTGATAATGAAAGAACTATTTCAATTGATTAAAATGCTCTTTTCGGGCAAGCCCGGCGATTTTGAGGAACCTCAGTTGCTGGCCATGAAGCACTACCCGTTCAAAGGATACCGCTTCATGATGTGGTGCGGACGGATGGTTTACCACAAGGAGAATGAAGAGACCATCCGGTCGTATATGGAAACTTCCTCCGGGAAAGAAAGCCTGACGCATGAAACTATCCACTTGCGCCAGGCACAGAATGCCGGTACATGGATAAAATATTACTGGCGGTATTTTATTGAGTGGCTGAAGGGAAACCCTGTCGTTCATCCTGCCAGTTCCGCTTACTATACCATCCCTTATGAGATGGAGGCTTACGCCAACCAGGACAACCCCGGATATCCGGCGAACTATGATGGCGGTAACCTTCACCGCTATCGGCTCAGTGGCAGAAAGAAGCTCTATAAAAGTCTTGGTGGTACATCAAGGGCATGGAAGGCATATATCAAAACTTTATAATTCAAGAAATATATTAACTTTTAAAACGTACAATTATGGCAGCAACAGATGAATTTGAGAACCAATTACCGATACAGAATACAGGGAAATGGATACGTGCATTGGACGCAAATGGCAGCCCTATTTTAATCCCGGTTGAGGAGATTGCAAAAGTTGTGGGAG
>CAVJPC010000016.1:0-26689 GCA_963651205.1 Bacteroidaceae bacterium | reverse complement strand
CTAGTGGACTACTTTTCAATTATTATCTGGACTACTTTTCGATTATTATATACAATTCATCATTAAGGTTTCACGTCTTCTTCCTTCTTTTTCTTTTCCGTGACACACTGGTAGGCCATGTTATTACACATATCCACCAGATCATCACCGGCGGTAAACAAAACATGACAGCCCTTGATACAGGAATCATTAAACGACTCCAGCGTATCCGTACCTTGCTGGCGGTTGATGGTGAGACGGAAGCTGCCCAGCCCGCCCAAGCGGACGATATTTCCCAGCTGAAGCTGCTCGATAGCGTGTTCAAGAATGGTTTCGATAGCGCCCATGCTGTCGCCCATCGTAAAGGTGGAGTGCGCACGGCACATTTTACACAGGTCACGAACTTCGATCACCGTAGCGGACTTTGCCGTAGCATAAAACTTGGGAGACGCATCCTTGTCAACAGGGTTGGGGCGCGAACTGACTGAATACTGTAATGCCATAAAGATAGTTAAGATTTAAATTAATACTATTACACACACGGGCTTTTCCCGTCTGCATGGCAAAGATACGTATTTTAAAATGGACAAAAACCGAAAAAAACGGATTCGGATGAAATTCGATGAGATTGGATGAAATTCGATGAATTTGGATGAAATTTGATGAAATTCAGTGAAATTTAATGAAATTAAATAAGGATATAATTACTATCTTTGCAAATATTTTAAAATCAATGTGATGATCATACAAAAACAACAAGCTGCCGGAGAAGAAGAGCAGACAAAACAGAGAAAAGAAACAAGAGTAGGTAACAGAATAAAGGTACAGGGTATCATAGGAAAAAGTGAACTGGCACAGGAAATTTTTCCGGATCTGACACCGGGAGGGGCACTGAACGCGCTCAGACGAGCCATATGCAATGACCTGAAAATGATGGAGGAACTGAAAAAAACTTCCTATCACTCCAAATGCCATGTGTTGACATATCAACAGTCCTCCATTGTCAAAGAACATATTTATGGTACACAGAAAGAGCAATAACGGTAGAAGAGATTGCTGTTATAGAAAAAACAGATGCCCATTTTTAGAAAATGGGCATCTGAATTAAAAAAACGGGCGTTCATTTTTGAAAAATGAACGCCCGTTTTTTAATCTATACTTCAGGATTCTACTATCCATTTTTCAATATTGGGAGGGTGATTTCCCAATGTTTTTTGGGTTACCTCAAAAACTTTTCAAAAATGTTTTTCCTAACCACACTTTATTTCATCAATTCAAAGAACGCAGATTTATAATTTTAAGTGGCAGATAACATATCTACCGAAATAAGGAACAGTTAGGGCATTTCCTGAATGCAACGAATACCATGCGCGTCACGATGATACCAGGAATAGGCGGTACTTATACCAGTGGGTGTTATATTAAAACGATCTATTCCAAAAACAAATGCCACACCTTTTTCACGAGTCATAATCCAGCCATACTCACCAATAGATACGTATTTGCCAGGGTTGGGTCCGTATCCGGTCAACCAATAATAAGTCTTATTGCCACTATTGTCATAGGTCAATAGCAAACCTTTATTTTTAGTCCCGGCCAGATATTCCTTCAGATTAGTTCCACCAGGCAGATTACGAGGGGTTCTCATTGTATTCCTTTTACCGGTATCTTCCCAATCTCCTGCAAATAGCGGAACATAATTTTTTCTTTCAGGAATTCTCCATCCGGCGGGTGAAGGATCGTGTACACCTTTCTCCTTGGCAGCTCCCACCCCTTCCCAATCATTGTCATTAGGGCTGCGGCACCATTCAAACTCACTGCCGTTGGAATACATGGAATATGGGTTCTTATATGCAGTAACATAAGGAACAGTTCCACCGGAATTTCCAAGTCGTGCTATATAAGAATAACCATCCGGTCCATACATATTCTGCAAGTCTTCTATAGGAGTGGGACTATTACTGGAATACGTTATTGAGTTTATAACTTTAGTGGTAAAGCTCGCCAAGAACGGATCTTTTCGTCCGCGTTGATATAAAGTGCCATTTGCCTTGGAACGTACAAGAGCATCATCATCCGGCAGTTCAACATAGCCCGCCAATGCCCCCAAGTTACGGTCCATCATAGGTAACAGATCCGTGACTCCATTACCATCATATTTTTGTTTCCGTTTATTGGGATCATCCAGAACGGATGCGGTCCCCTGAGAGTCCGGATTGTACGCTGTTACCCAAAGATGCCAGCTCCACAATATTTCTCCGTTTTTATCACAAGCTGCAATCAGTCCGTTGCCGCCCGTGGTGTTCGGAGCCACACGGCAATGGATGTGGCACTGGTCTTTCGTCGTAAAACCGGTTGCTGAAACAGAAGTCAGAGAAATATTATCCATACCGGTCAGTTCCACTATGTTGGTATGGTCATCCTTACTATTAACCATTCCCAGCACAGGGTCACCCGTATCACCATTCTCACGGGTCTGCCATATTATTTTCACACTGCAAATGCCACCGCGCGCAGTTTCTTTTGCCCAACTTTCAAGAATCGTATTTTCATCATCCCTTCCAGCACGTCGGTAAAGGAACGGATCGAAATAGAAACTGCCACCCGGCTTCACCATAAAACAATTGGCGGTAGGTACAAGGGTGGTGTTCCCCCTGGATGCCGGGGCACCGTTCAGCAACTGGACACGGCCGTCCGCATCGGCTATCTGTTCCGGCGAACTGAAAGTCAGGTTATAGTTATAGTTGGTATTATCCTCCACATTGAAATCCTGCACGGACCTGCCACCCAGATAGATACGGTAGATCAGCCTGTCTTTTGCACCGTCCCTGGTAGCAATAAACCGCAGATAGGAACTGCCCTGAGGAGCCCTCTCCTTATCACGCATCGTTTCATTGGAAATGCTGGCAGTACCGCGAACATTGCGTGCCACCCAGCAGGAAGCGGAATTTGTCGCCCCTGCCGTAGCAGCATCATACAGTTTGAAAGTATAATACTGGTCCATCAAGTCGGGGTAGGTACTTTCCGTTTCAGATGGAAGTGCCAGATACTTCAAAGGAGTGTCCTGCAAAGTCACTTCCTGCAAGGTATAGCCCGGCACATTGAAATTCCATGTTACATTGACACGGGCCGCAAGACGCCGCAGGCGAAGACGGGCATCATAACCTTCGTTGCTCTGAATGACATAATTGCCGACAGCATTCTGAACGACCTTCACATGTTCCAAATGAAGAAAATAAGGCATCTTCGCGATTCCGGTACTTTCCGTTATCTTGTTTATTTCGGTGGAAGTGATGGCACAGGTGGTCAGATTGCCGGTAGTAAGGTCATTGCCGGCTGTCCCGTTACGGGCAAACACAAACAGGTCGCTATCTTCATCGGGCTTCAAATTGTTCAAGGTCTGTTTCGTACCCAAAGACACAGTTCCGTTAGAAAGGATCTGTACCAGAGTACCGTCTCTTTTTCTCTGCACCATATTGACATTCGTCAGTTGAACAGGTTTGTCCGTATTCAGATCCGTGGCACGGGAAACGGATGTAGGCAGAAGTTCCACCTTTATTGCCCCGTTATGGGAAGTACCATTAAATAACAAATCATTATGGGATGCAGCAGAACGGGATGTGCCCTGCGGAGAAAGTAAATCACAGGCATCACTGACCTCTTCCGTATCAAATATCACTTCCACGGAAACCCCTTCCGGACCGTCAGAAGGATGAAGAGGTTTCAACAGTTCATCATCCTGGCAGGCAGGCAGCAGGCAGAGGACCGGCAGAAGCGAAGCAATATATAAAAATCGTTTTTTCATCTATATAAAATTTATGTTGTCAGAATATGATAGTGTGGTCCACGTCGTCAGTGTCGCCTATGCCGAACACATTGCCGTCTGTTATGCGGACACGCGCATCGGCGCTGTTGGCTCCGCCCAGTGTGATGTCAAGGTTGTACACCTTTCCACGCTCCACATCATAATTATTGACCATGTCAAGGCCCGGATAAAAATGGTATTCCACCTCGACAGGGTCGGTATCGCCTGATTCATACTTGTACGTACCTTTCAAAACGATACAGGTACAGCCGTCCAGACTGCCTCCGGGTCCTTTCCCGGCAAGGCTCTTTTCCTGCTGCGTGGTTCCGGTGCCCGTTCCCTTTGGATTCTCGGGCATATAGAAAGTGAATTTATTCTCACTGCGGACAGCATCAGTAAAAGGGATGGGCTGCGAACCGGACAGATAAGTGGTGGATACAGCCGATGCAGATTCCTGCTGATACAGGAAGTATTTGTCAGGTACATTCAGCACTTCGGCAGCGGTGATCTCAATATTCACTCCGTCGGCCACCTTCCATGAAACTACCAGTTTGGCACCGATATGCTGCATACGGGCAAGGAGCTGCAATGCTTTCTTCACATCGGTTCCAGCCGTGGAAGTATAATTGTAAGGACCGTAGGTCATTACTTGCGGGGCAGTTGTGAGGGAGGTACCCGTGCACTCCAAGGCCTGTGCTTTCAGGCACGCTTCTGCGGTAACAGATGCATCGCCGGTGATATTATCCTTGAACGTTTCCCCTGTATTGATAACGATGTAGAACCGGCTGCTGATATCATCAAAGTCCGTACCTTCTGTGGTAACAGAGGGCAGGCCGGTATCCGCATCCACACTCACACTGTTATATGACAGGTTATTTTTCAAATCTTCACCGGCTGCAAACTGGAGAACACGTACATCTGCTACCGTTATTCCGTTCACTTCCGCCGCTGTCCGTACATCCGCCTCTACCGGATGCGGTATGGCAAGAGAAAGTGAAAGCCGGAGGAAGGAAGGCGCATCCGGATTGTCCGTACCTTCCTGATCCGTACACGACAGCGGCAGAAGCATGGCTGCAAGAAGGCATACTACTGTCTCTATTTTTCTATTCTGTGACATGATATTCATATTTGCTTGTTGTTCTGTTTTTCGTTCAGTCTTCCCCCACTCCGTCGGCAGGTAGCCCTACAGGGGTATATTCTTGTATGTCCAGCACCACACCCACAGGCTTGTAATCGCCGTAGAAGGTGAGACGGAACACGAAGTTATAAGATTTTCCGGCCTGCAACTGTCTGGAAAGCTCATACCCGTCCAGTTCAACCTTTTGCGTCTTTTCGCCTGTAATGCCTGTCTGCGTGGAGATGTATCCCACATTCATGGACAAATCGAACTTCAGCGGTGACGAGGCATCCACGGGAAGCAGGAAAGTATCATCGGAACTGTACTGGTTCTGTACAGGTGATGCGTTGAAATCGGGCGTATAACCACCACTACCGCCCGAGGACGGGAAAACGAATGAAATCTCATTCCCGTCCCCCCGGGCGCCGGTGGTGATATCCGTAAGGTCCGGCGTATAAGTGCCGCTGCCCCCCAGGTTCCTGACCTTGACAGACAAACCGGTGACGCTCTTCGGAGCCACAGGTTTCTGCTGCAATTCGAGGGTGGTTTTCACACGGGCGCACAGGTGGCGGAAAGGCGCTTCCTCCATAGAGACGGTAAAGGTCTTTGCGCCGCCGGTACCTGCGGAATGGTCTGCCTGTATCTCCAGTCCTTTCAGGGAGGTGGATAGAAAGTCTTTTCCGTTCCCCACGCTGACACTGCTTCCGGACAGTTCGGGATAATCCCCCGTCCCTGTGCCCGCAGCATGGTAGGAGAAAAAATAAAGATCATACTTCCCCTTAGTGAGTTTCAGGGCTTTTTCGACACCGCCTATGGTGACCGCCGATGCCTGTGTAGCATCAGCGCCATCCACCTGATAGACACCCGAACCTATATTTTTGTTGTCGCGAAAAGCATACACACTGAACACGGTATTCGCCGCCAGCTGCTCTACGGACGGAGAAGCCTCCAGTGCACGCACTTCCACGGAAGGCAGCCGGAACAGGAGTGCCACCTCCTGCCCTTCTTCCGTAGCGGGAAAGACTGCCGGATCACTGCCACTACAGGATGCAAAAAGTAAAAGTACCTGCAAGCCGAAGAAGGCGAACGGATATAAACAGCGTTTTATTTTCATTTCTGTCTGTTATTAAATATTTATATTGGAAAACGGGGAATTCCTGTCCGGAAGGAGGCAAACGGCGTTCCCGTCCACCGTAGGGGCGGATTGAATCCGCCCGGATACACTCCGGATGGTGTATTTGTGGATGCATTCGGGCGGAAGCATTCCGCCCCTACAGCGGGTGGGAACGCTGTTTGCCGCTTCCGGTTCAGGAGTTACGGGGATATAAGTATCCGAATAGGATTCCCATTTATAGACTCCTATGCCCGTTACCCTGGCATCCATACCATCCAGCTTGATGGTCACTATGATATGATCCCCTTTCGCACCTTCGGTTTTCGAAGGAGTGACATAACTGGACTGGAAACTGTATTTCTGTGCGCTGCTTTCAGCTTCCAGTTCGAAGCGGAAACTGCTGACACTGGTCGGTGCCACAAGGCAGTGGACAGAAACCGGATTCTCCCGGTCAGCCGGAACTGTTTTCGTCCGGTCACCTTCAGCAGCTTTCAGAACCAGTTTCGAGGTATTTGTCAGCCCGGTGAAAACACCGTCGGCAAGGCGCATACTTCCCTGACCCGTGAGCCAGTTGTTGTTTCTTTCAGTGACCGTCACACCGGTCAGATGGATTTCCTCTGTCAGGGAGGCGGATTTATAGACCTTGCAGGTAAGTTTCAGTTGGGCATGATTCATAGCAAAAGATACTACCGTACCTGCCGTTACCTTCACAGGAGCGGCATAGAGGTAGTCCTCCTGGTCCGCCGCGTCGAAAGTCATGACGGACGGAACGGTCACTCCCGTCACATGGCTTCCGCCGGACGGCATATACACGGGGGCAAGCCCGGAAGGATGCCAAGCGGATGCCTTCATCTGCGGCGCTTCCGTACCTGTGGGAAGGCGGAGAACGGCGTTCTGTTGGGTGGCGGTGGCAGCCCATTGACTGCCGTCATACATATAAATACCGGTATTACTGCCGTGTGCGGGTTTGTACTCCGTGTTGTCAGCATACAAAGCATAAACACCTATGCCGGAGAGTCTGCCCGGCTCAGTGCCCACTTCTTCAATGATGCTGCGGGGAGTGGCCGATGCATCCACGGTAATGGAAGCGACACGCAACGGTTTCCACCCATTGGAAGCAACCTCTTCTTCGGGAGCACTACAGGCACACAGAAGCAACAGGCAGGAAAAGAACGGAAAAGCGGTTATGGAAATTAATTTCATGGTCAGGATACTTTATTTCATAAGTTGTTTTTAGCTGGTTTTACTTGTCCGGCGGATAATGCCGCCTCCACTAGGTGGCACTTATTTCGTCTCCCCCGGAAACACCGGCACCGAAAGAGGTGATGGTGACAGTGCCATCCATCTCCAGACGGTCTTCCTTACGGTAGAGGGTATAAGTGTAGTGAGTAGCGGCAGCATAAGCAGTGCCCGCCGCCGTGTAACTGATGCTGTTTCCCAACTTGATGTTCAAGACATGGGTACCGGGACTGATGATGGCCGACCAGGTATGTTCCGTAGCGGATTCCGTGGTCTTGCACAGGCTTTTCACTGATTCATCACTGTCCGATACCCCACCGCGTAGATTCACAGCCGTGAGGGTCAGAGTCTCCGCCGGCACGGGCATCTGTGTCTGGTAATAAATGATAACGGTGATTTTGGTATAGACAGGAAAGAATGTGAAACTTACCTTACCGCCGGAAGCAGCGGCCGTTGCCGCAAGCCGGTTGCTTTGCAAAAAGTTTGCACCTGTGCTTTGATCGGCCAGTATTTCCGCATGGTTTGCAGGAAATGTGGCGGTAAATTTCTCCCCGTTTTCATAGATATAAAAGGGGCCGTCCGGTTCGTCTGCCGCCTCTGTCCACACCCAGCCTGTAGAAGAACAGGTGTAGGTACAGGAAACGGGAGCCAGTCCGGAAGGAACCGGTTCTTTACGTTCCACCTTTATCACATCGCCTGCTTGAAAGGAGGTTCTGTCATAATCTGACGGAGAGGCCGTAGCACGGAACAGAGAACGGTTCCCCGTTCCTGTCTCGGGAACGATACAAGCGTCTATCTGTAAACGGCCCTCCGGTTGTATAAAACGGTCCGTATCCCCACAGCCGGACAATGGGAACAGTCCGGCTGCCAAGGTACATGCAAATAAATAAAAGTTTGTCTTTCGCATCATTGTTTTTTTTAGTTCATTGTCAATGCCGGCTGTCTACCCGTCAGGGGATGGCAGTATCCAGTTCGCCTTCTGTGGTTCCACCATCTGTCCATGAAATGGAAGCGGACGTTTCCACACTGACTTCTTCTGTACTTAACAACAGGGTATAGACTGTAGAAATACCCGGAGTCCATTGGGGTGATGCGGGCAGGGTGACGGTTTTGGTTGCTGCCGTACCCGCACCGGTACTTCCCTTGCGGGCATACGTGTAACCCAGAGTCAGCGTGACAGAGGTGGGTACACCCACGGGAATCAGAAAAAAGTCGGCAAGGGCTTTCTCTGTATCCTCCACGGCAACGGGGGTGCCCGACGACAGTGCGGAGGTGAAGGTAATGTTTTTCTGAATATTGCTCCAGGAACAGGGCGATTCACCACCTGCCGGAACACGGAAGGTCATTGTACCGCCCGAAGGGGCGGAAAGCGTCAGTGAGGTCACGGTTTTGGACGTATGGCTTTCTCCGTTCTTTATCTTAAAAATAACCCGTGTTAACACATGGTGCATGACAAGGGAGAGTTTTCCGTCTGTGGTGGAATGGTAAGAATAGTTCATCAAAGGAACGGCTGCCACCAAGTCTATCCGGTCATTCTCGGCTACAGGGACTGTATAGGTCAGTACGGGAGAGCCTCCGTCGGTCTTTTCCGAAAAGGAAAGGTGGTCCGATACTCCGTCTGCATAGGGTGCATAGGCAAAGAAAGTGATCTTGTCCGACGAATTGTTGGGCCAGTATTTCACCGGGGAATAGGTCCACGGAGACGATGCGTTGCTACGCTCCACTTTTTGATTATACATATAGTTAGGAACATTTACCTCAGCCCAGTCGTTTTTACCTGTATAACAGGCAAAAATACCCAGGGAGGTGAGATTGTCTGTGGTTGTTTCACCGCTACGCCGGGTGATATCTGCTACGCTGGCAGAAAATCCGACAGGAGTATCGGGGGAAAGTTCCGCATCATCGGTTCCTCCGCATCCGGTAAAGAACAGAGAGGCAAGAGACAAGGTGAAGTATTTTATTCCTTTCATGGTTTTGAATCGTTATCGTTGTTTATGCTTTTTCACTTGTGAGGAGGGCGGAATGCTTCCCATAGCCGGCAAATGGCGTTTCCACCCACTGTAGGGGCGGAATGCTTCCGCCCGAATGCATCCACAAATACACCTTTCGGAGGGTTGTCGGGCGCATTCAATGCGCCCCTACAGTGGACGGGAGCGTGACTTATCTCCCGGCTTGACGGCTATGGGAGTTGCTCGCCCAAAAACGGTTCGCCGTATGTATCCGGGCAGGCAGACCCTGCCCCTACAGCAAATGGTAACGCGACGGGTGGAAAGAGAGCAGTTCCGGGAAGAAATGTAGTTTCTACTGCATCGGGAAAGTTCCGGTATCCGTACCCCACGGAGCTACCTCGGCAGCAGTCACCTTGATTTCTTTCAGGTTGATGGTAAAGGTGTAAGTATACTGTGTATTCCTTTTCATGTGACCTTCCGGCAGAGAAACCTTGCTCTCGATATGGCTTACCAGATATTTGGGACTATCGGGAGTGCTGTCTGTGGTTTTGGTCACAATGTCATAATGGAAGCCTATCTGGACTTCATCCTTGCCGCAACCGGGGTTTGAGGCAGGGGTTTCACTGGTCTCACCTACCGGAATCAGGTAGAGGAAATGATTATCATTGAACAGGTTCACTTCCTTATATCCGGCAGCATTGTAGAGTTTGATACCCGACACCTGCTTGTCTCCCGTAGAACCGTCTGCGGTGGAGCCGTCCCATATTTCAGTTATCTTCTCGGATTCCATTTTCATCAGCGAGTTGAGACTATAATCTTCCTGTGCAATGACAGCACCGTTGTAGTCCCATTTCAAATCTTTCCAAGTGGCTTTGGTATAAAATTTGGAACCGGCGTTGGCTTCAAGTCTGGGAGTCAGGACAGACAGGGAGTTTGTCTGGGTTGCTCCTACAATCCACATATGGGTGATATAGATAAAACTTTCAGTCCCGTCCAATCCTGCGTAGTCCGCACCCAGTTTGGCCTTGAAAGCTATTTTGGAAAGAATATGGCCGAAGTTAAAACTGATGGCATCGTTTGTCTGGCTTTTATCCTTGGCCGTTGCCACCACCAGATCGACCATCTTGTCCAGTTTGTCGGCGGGTTTCTGTGTAAAAGTTATTTTGGGAGTACCCGTATCCGTTATTTTGGAGGTAACAATACCCACCCGGGCACCTTTGTCATCCGATTCGTAAGGGGCATACGCAAAAAAGGAGACTTTATCATTTTTGTTATTGGGCCAGTACTTGACAGGGGAATAAGTCCATGCGGTTTTGTCATATGTCACTTTCTGGTTGAACATGAAAGTGGGCTTCAAATCAGCCAGGTGGCTTGTCACCATCTCGTCCCAGCTAGTGGTTCCCGTATAGTAGGCCATGATGCCGAAACCACCATAATGAGTGTCATCACATACTCCCTGCATGGTGGTATTGGTAACATCCGTCCCCCTGGAAACACCCGTATACGTATCAAAACTCACCGCCCGGTGCGAATCCGGGTTCACTTCCGTAATCTCATTCTGCGAACAGGCTGTCGCCAGCAAAGCCACCATAATCATTGTCATTGTCTGTCTGGAACTTCTCATAATCTTTACGTTTTTAAATTTCATTGATTCTTGTTTTTATTTTGTCTTCTCATTTTACAGGAATATCCGTATTCACATCATCCCCCCAACCGCCTACATCCACGTCAAAGCCGGAACCGGAACCACCTTCAGGCTTCACATCCGGGACAGGCTCCGTACCCGTCAGTTCAATGGTGAAACTTATACTGCCGTCAGCCTCCTCGGTACGAGTAATCTCCATATCTTTGAAGTCGGCGGTATATTCAGTCTTGCCGTCCACCAGCAGGGCTTCCAGAGACAGTTCGTGCGGCAGTTCGCCGTCAAAACCGAATACAGGAAAGGTGGCGCTCAACGTACCCTCGTCCGGTGATCCCGGAAGAAAGACGGCATCGGAAAGTTCAAATTTCTGAGTCACTGTTTCCTCCGGACACATGCCCGAAGCCAAGAAAACCGAACCCGCAACGCCGCCCAGCGTGCAGCTGGCACTACGGATATTGTTCAGCCCCCTGATAAGAATTCGGACGGTCAGCCTCCCTGTCAGTTTTTCAGGAAGAAGATGCAGGCTGTTGCTGTTCTCCTCCCCTCTTGCCGCTGCGGCGGCATCACCTGTCACCTCAAAAGTTTCCATACGTGCAACAGCCAATTCGTCGGGGCCTTCCGTTACTACTCTGCCCGCCGGCGGGGTTTCCGCACCGTCCGTACCCAGCGGCTCTATTCTTTTTGCATAGGCTTCCAGAGTGGAATAGGTGCTTTCTCCACGGAAAGCCGTCCTGCCGAAATCATGGAAAGAACGGTTGAAAAGGATCACACTGTACCTCCCTTCCGCAAGACGCACCACCTTGCGGGTACGATCCCCCATCAGCACCACTTCGGGGGAGCCCCCACCGGCAGGATAGAACAGGGCGGTGGCACCGTGGTGCTGTTCCTCCTCCCCAAGGCCTGCACCGCTCCAGTCCGCAGTAATCTCGACATCAGCCTCCGTTGAAGGAAGGGGATAAGACAGTTCACGGCGTTCACAGCCGAATAATAAGACAGGTATAAGGCACCAAATAACTGTTCTCACTTCCTCCCTCCTTTCCTGTTTCTACGTTCCAACAACCACACCAGCGATATTTTCGCCTTTGTAGGGCCGAACCAAGTGTAAGTGCCGCTGTCCTGCCACATCAATGTCTGATAATTATCCTGAGGCTGGTAATGGCGGTACTGTGTCCTCAAAATGCCCAGGCCGATACTGAACTCAAGATTCAAACAGCGCCCGATGCGGGTACTCCATCCGTAGCTTGCACCGGCGGCAATAAAAAATTCCCCCTGATAGCCGTTCTCCTTCCATTGCAGATCATATTTACCCCCGCCGGCATACAAACCCGGCCAGCACATGATGGCCCCTACCGACATTGCGGCTACCCAGCCAGCAGCGGCCTTCCAGACCTCCCGCGAGAATCTGAAGACAATATTTGTCACCGCCAAGCCTCCACCAAGGAAACATGTATTCTCCGGCCACCGACCAGCGTCCTCCCAGAGGAACTTCCACTTCCACATTGGGCATCAAAGCCGCATCAAAAAGCAGGTTCGTCTTCAGAGCTAGAACCGGGGTACTCCTTTCCTGTGCCCGGACAGGCATGCAGTAGAGGAATCCCGAGGACAGACACAGAAGCAGGAAAAACGGCCATATATCATGCATTCTTATTCCCATAGTCAGCAGTCCGTCAGTTTGATGTCCGCAAGAAAAGACCGGGTCATCTGGTTCACCACGCCCAGTTTCTGGGCGACAGCACCGTAACGGAAATAGAACTCCTCCGAAGTGGGGCGGTTACAGTTCAGGTGTTCACCTGTGGCCTCTATCACATCCAGAAGGGAAATGCAGTTCAGAGGACGGCACAGGCGGTAGGAAAGAAAATCATCGGCAGGCAGATCCGGATATAAAAAGATCAGACCGGCTTTCTCCAGCTTGTGTAAAAGAGGGGGAAGATCAATTTCACCGGCCGGGTAATTCTTAAGACGACCGGCTTCACGGGAGGCAATGTCGTGCAATACGGCAAGAGCCTGTTGGGTCAGAGATGTCAGCATAAGCAGTGTGTTTTCGAATCCGTTACTTTGTAAGTAACGGGAAATGGAGATTTTCCAACTTTTATCAGGGGAAAAGGCCGATAAACGAACAGACAAGTCAGACTTGGGGTAATAAAGGCCTATAAAAGGGGCTGCTCGGGTTTTCAGGAAAGAACCGGGGTAAGGCAGTCATGTTCTGTTTTACAAAAAATAGAAGGACATCAGAATATGTCATGTTTTAAATTTCCTGTTTATACAAAAAAACAGGCTTCATTCATAAAATAAATCGGTTTTTCTTTGTTTTGTCTATATTTTCTTAATAATTTTGTGCCATAATTTAAATACCGTTACTTACAAAGTAACAACAGTGTAAAATACTATAATACAGATTATTACACTACACAAAGGCATTACACCACCTCTTTTATTATGTAATCAATTATCTCACGGTTCATTTCGTCTATCTTTCCGTCTTCAAGCGCTTTCAGATAAAACTCGGTCGCTCTGGTGGAGGTATGTCCCATGGCACCACCGATAATGGCAGCGGAAGCGTTGCGGTGATAGGCGGTTGTAGCCCAGGAATGCCGCGGAGTATATGAACTGACTGGCTTCTTGATCCCCAGAAGCGTTGCGACACGGGACAGATCATGGTTAAATTTTCGCAGTTCGCTCTCATAAGAACTGCGGGCGGCCTTGTCCCGCTTGATCTTGCGGGTGGCCTCGTCATCCTTCTCATCAAATACGGCCTCTTTTATGAAATAGGGGAAGAGATATGCGGAGTCACCCCTGTCGGCATACCGGTCCATCAGTTCCAGCGCTTCGGCAGGGATGGCAATACTCAGCTGTCTGCCCGTTTTGTGACGGTGGTAGCTGACAACCCCGTCCTGAACATCCTGCTTGCGCAGGTGCAGCAGGTCAATATAAGGCATGCCACGGAAATAAAACATCAGGGAGAAAAGAGCATGTGCTTTCCGCACCTCCGGGGGAAAAAGATGCACATCAGCCGTAAGCCACCGCTTCATGACGGGAACGGGAAGGGCACGTTTACGGGTAGTGTCCACACCTGTAAACACCTCCCGGAACAGCAGAGGCGTGTAACGCACATAGTGACACGACACGGCACGGTGATAGACGGAGCGCAGGACACGCAGATAAGTGGAGACTGTATTCCATTTGAGACCCTTCTCCACCAAGCGGCACTCAAATCCCTTCAACAGTTTGGGAGTCAGGTCTGTCAGGAGAATCTCCCTCCCGGCAGAAAAATCAATCAGGGAGGCCAGACAGCTGCGGTGCACATGTGCTGCAGGGTAATGACCTTCCGACTCAAGGTCACGGACAACAACGTCCATGAACCATAACAGTTTACGTTTAAGCTTTTTCATCGTTCCAATTCTTGCATTTATAAGGTTGGCAGGATAAAGATAAGGATAAAGGGAAGGAAAAAAGATTTTGTTCGGGGGATTGAAGAATATTAAGAAACCCGATCGGGCAGGAACACGACGGAAAAGAAGAAGCAAATAGCAGATAAATAACAGAAAACTACCCCACTGTTATTCAGCCCCAGGCAACAATTCTTCCTGTACATTCGTCATGCTTCCCCACAAACCATATAGCATGATAACAACAGTATGATTTACAACATATTGCACATTATCACATTCATAGTTCACACATATTGCACACTGTTACTTAGAATAATGTTTTTCGGGGCTGACTTATCAGTTACTCTTCACCCTCTCCCATTCATCCAATAAAACAAGGGTCTGTTTGGGTACGATTCCACTATCATCTTTATTTATGCCATAAACAGAAAAGCTTTTTCCTGCAAAGGCTTCGATTGCAGCACCGGGTCCTTCCTGCAACTGTTTGTTTATGTAATCGGTCATCAAGTTCCAATCCGTAGGCCCAATGAAAAAGGAGTGAATAGTCATATCCTTTATCTTTGTACCAGTTATAATGTCTTTTATCCTTTCAAGCATGGATGCAGCTTCGTCAAATGTCATAGTCTGTTTTTAGGGCAAAGATAGGAAATAAAAGTGATTGTTCTCTATTCTCATACTCATAACAAAAACTAATTATTGCAAGCTAATGAGTAAAAGCTTATGCATCTTTTTTGTATTTTCCATGAGTAGTACCATGCACAATATCCCAACATAAAATACTCCGGCTTTCACAAGTCAGAGTATTAAAATAGTGAGATGAAAAAATGAAATCTGTGTAGCAATTCTTACACAGTAGCAGCATTTCCGCTATTACTATGCACAAAAGTAAGATGACAGTTAATCAAAAAGAAATATATTATTCAGATTACAGATTTGACTTTGCAGACAGCAGGAATGGTTTTATAAATGGCTCAGAATTTGTAGGAGGCAGCCTAAAAAAGAAAGGATGCCATAAAAAAAACCAGTCAGTAAATGGCCGGGGATTGAGCAACTATCCATCACGGACAACGGCTTAAATTACATGACTCTTAGTCACAAATGAGCGTACATTCATTTATTTCCATACTAATAAGAATAAATATTCATACCTATAAATAACTAAAAAAAATAGTGGCTGAGATTGAAGAAAAAGCCGAATAAAGTTTCCTAAATTAGAAACTTTGATTAACTTTGTAATATCAAACAATGATGGAATGAAACAGAATCCCAAATTTCAAGTAGTCTACATGCAGGAAGCGATAGAGTTTCTTCAATCACTTAATGTAAAAGTGAGAGATAAAATAGTCTATAATATCGGAAAAAGTATGCTTATTCTGGATAAGGAACTTTTCAAAAAATTAGGCAATACGGATATCTGAGAGTTCAGAACCATCTATAACGGAATGGCATACAGGTTGCTTGCATTTTGGGATACCGAGACCGAAACATTGGTAATAGCGACACATGGATTTACGAAGAAAAGCCAAAAGACATCACCGAAAGAAATAGCTAAAGCGCAAGAAATAAGGAAAGAATATTTTAACTCTAAAAATAAATAGTTATGGCTGAATTAAAGTTATATACCCACGAAGAAATGTTGGATGCCGTAGTAGGAACTAAAGGCACTCCAAGACGGGATAAATACGAAGCGGATATGGACAACTTCCTCATCGGCAAAGCTATTAAACAGGCAAGAGAATCAAATAATCTCACACAAGAACAACTTGGTGAACTTATGGGAGTTAAGAAGGCTCAGATATCCAAAATTGAAAGTGGGAAGAGTGTCACTTTTTCTACAATCGTAAGGGCTTTTAAAGCAATGGGAGTAAAATCAGCCAATCTTGAATTAGGTTCTTTGGGGAAGGTCGCTCTTTGGTAGTGGTGATTTACTTTCATGTTAGTATCTTTGAACCATTGAAAATAAACTAAGCTGGAGCACTAAACTCCGGCTTTATTCGTGCTATGGTAGCACTTTCAATTAATTAGTTTTTTTAATTTCAACCGATTTAGAATTTCAGTGTAAAGATAGTCTATATCTTGTCTATAGAATTTATATTGTTGATAGAAAAACGTCACATCCTCGCAATTGTGAGAAATTAAAGAACTTGTACACCCAGCAGCTTCTGCTATCTTATTTCTCAACCCCACTGCTATTCAGCCCCAGGCAACAATTCCTCCTGTACATTCGTCATGCTTCCCCACAAACTATAGCGTGCTTCAGAATTTAATTTTTCCAGAGAACGCAAAACCTCCTTCATATCCGAACGGTTTGACTGGCTTTCGTAAGGACAATTCTTTATTTGTTTACGGAAACCGCGGATACGTGCCATTTCAATCAAATCCGCCTCATGCACCAGACACATGGGACGGATAATTGTCATATCAAATTTACGCATTACCAATTTAGGAGGCATCGCACTGAAAGCTCCCTGAAAGGTTATATTCATCAACAAGGTTTCCAATATATCATCCATATGGTGCCCTAAAGCAATCTTGTTGCAACCTTGCTCCTTTGCCACCGTAAACAAAGCCTTCCTCCGGTTCCATGAGCAAAGGAAACAAGGGGATTTCCGGGTATCGGTACTCGGATCAAAAGAAGTTTCATAATGCACAAAAGGCACTCCAAAGCTTTCGGCATAACTCTTCAGATACTCCAAATCAGATTTATATGGAATGTTCGTCATCCCTACGTGTACAGCTACCACCGTAAATTTCGGTTTCAGAATACGTGAACGCTTCGCCAATAGTTCCAGTAACGCCAAAGAATCCTTCCCTCCCGAAAGGCCGATCAGAATTTTATCACCCTCCTCAATCAGGCGGTACTTCACCACCCCCTTGTTGAAGCGTTGCTCCAACCTGCGTATCATTTTATCATCTTCTGTAAACTGTGCCATACTTCTTTCTAAAAATAGGGCACAAAAGTACATGAAAAGAATGATTTATGGAAGATTTAACAAAATAGAATTACGCAAAGGATGATAATTCCAATTAATCTTTGTATTTTTGAATCTAAATAATTCAGATTGTAGACTGACTATGTACAAAAAATATATCATTGGTTTATTTGCTTTATGTTGCACAGGCACCACTATGGCACAAAGCCTGGAGCAAGCCAAACAACTTTTCCTGAAAGGAGAATTTGAACAGGCCAAGCCTGTCTTCCAAAGACTGGTGAAGCAAGCCCCTTCCAATGCCAATTACAATTATTGGTACGGAGCATGTTGTTATGAGACAGGAGAGAAAAAAGAAGCACAACCTTATCTGGAAAAAAGTGCCGCCCGCAAAGTGATTGATGCCTACCGCTACCTGGGAAAACTATATTATGACATCTACCGGTTTGATGATGCCGTAGACAACTACGAACAACACATAGAATGGTTGGAAAAGAAAAAACGCCCTACCGAAGAGGCTGAAACCGAATTGGAACAGGTAAAGCAAGCCGCCCGCATGATAAAGGGAGTGGAAGACGTAGCTGTGATTGACAGCTTTGTAGTCGATAAAAACGATTTCCTGAAAGCATATAAAATAAGTAAGGAGTCGGGGTCATTATACCACGATCCTGCCATAGCCGGAATTGCCTATCAGACTGAAATGGGCAATAAAGTACTCTATGGAGATAAAAACGCGGAAGGTAAAATGCAACTTTATTCTCGTATCCGTCTGCTGGACGGATGGAGCGAGCCCGAACCGCTCACCTCCCTGAATGAGCAAGGCAATGTGAACTATCCCTTCCTAATGTCAGACGGTATTACCTTATATTATGCATCGGATGGAGAAGGTTCCCTGGGTGGTTATGATATTTTCGTAACCCGTTATGATTCGGAAGACGGCAACTACCTGCGCCCCGACAACATAGGGATGCCATTCAACTCTCCTGCCAATGACTATATGTACGCCATTGACGATTTCAATAATATCGGTTGGTTTGCCTCAGACCGCTATCAGCCCGAAGACAAAGTCTGTATCTATGTGTTTATTCCGAACACTTCAAAAGAAGTGTATAATTATGAGAATACAGACGAACAGACCATTATAGATGCAGCCAGTCTGCGATCCATCCGCACTACTTGGAAAGATGAAAATAAAGTCCGGACCGGCAAACAACGTCTGGCGGCACTTATGTACGCCAAGGAATCCGAACAGAAGCAAAAAGACTTCACCCTGATTATAGATGATTCCGCCGTTTACCACACGCTGAATGATTTCCGTTCCGCCGAAGCACGCAAGCTTTATCAGCAGAGGGTACAGAAACAGAAAGACTATGACAATTTGAAGAAAGACCTGAATGCCAAACGCGAACAATATGCCCAAGGAAATAGTGCACGGAAAAAGAATATGGCACCTGCCATTCTGGAATTGGAAAAGCGCACGGAACAACTTCTGAAGGAGATAGACCAGCTGGACATCAACGTCCGCAACGAAGAAATAAAGAAGTTAAAACACTAATACAAACGCATTTATGGAAGTACTCATTATCGTAGCGCTCATTCTGGCAGGATTGCTTCTCTTTATTGTAGAAGTCTTCCTTATTCCCGGCATCAGCATAGCCGGAATAGCATCGGCCATCTGCCTGCTATATGCCAATTATTACGCTTTCGACGCATTAGGACTGACGGCAGGATTCATCACATTGGCAGCATCCATCCTAGGTTGCATAGCCATCACCGCCTGGTTCATGCACTCGAAAACGGTAGACAAGCTTTCTTTAAAGAAAACGCTGGATTACAAAATCAATCCACTCAAAGGACTGGATATCAACATTGGAGATGAAGGCGTAACAGTTACCCGCCTTGCATTGATAGGCAATGCAGATATCAACGGACATATCGTCGAAGTACGTTCTGCCGATGGATTGATTGACGAAAAGACTCCCGTTTATGTAGAAAGAATTGTCGAAGGAACGGTGATTGTACGCAAACTCAAATAAAATTAATATTTACTTTTAAACTACAGATTATTATGATCGAACCCAACTATCTTCCCTTCATACTTATAGGAGGTGGAATTGTTTTCGTGGTACTGTTCTTTCATTATGTACCATTTTTCCTCTGGCTTTCTGCCAAAGTTTCGGGTGTACGCATCTCATTGGTGCAATTATTCTTGATGCGTATCCGTAATGTTCCACCCTACGTCATTGTTCCGGCAATGATCGAAGCACATAAAGCCGGCCTGAGTAATATCACCCGCGATGAACTGGAAGCCCACTACATGGCAGGCGGGCATGTAGAAAAGGTGGTACACGCACTGGTTTCGGCATCCAAAGCCAACATCGAATTGTCTTTTCAAATGGCAACGGGTATTGACCTGGCAGGTCGTGATGTATTCGAAGCCGTACAAATGTCAGTAAACCCGAAAGTGATTGATACCCCTCCCGTTACCGCCGTAGCCAAGGACGGTATCCAGCTGATAGCCAAGGCCCGTGTCACCGTACGCGCCAATATCCGCCAGTTGGTGGGTGGTGCCGGAGAAGACACGATTCTGGCACGTGTGGGTGAAGGCATCGTATCCTCTATCGGTTCGTCCGTAAACCACAAGTCCGTACTGGAAAATCCGGATTCCATCTCCAAACTGGTACTGCGTAAAGGTTTGGATGCCGGAACTGCTTTTGAAATCCTGTCAATTGATATCGCTGATATTGATATAGGTAGAAACATCGGTGCCGCCCTGCAGATTGACCAAGCTAACGCCGATAAGAATATTGCACAAGCCAAAGCCGAAGAACGTCGTGCAATGGCCGTCGCTCTGGAACAGGAAATGAAAGCGAAAGCCGAAGAAGCACGTGCCAATGTGATTCAGGCGGAAGCCGAAGTGCCTAAGGCCATGGCGGAAGCATTCCGTAGCGGTAACCTGGGAATTATGGACTATTACCGCATGAAGAATATACAGGCCGATACCTCCATGCGTGAAAATATCGCAAAACCCGAAACAACTCTCGGCAGCGAACCGTTAAGTAAATAAATTTAGTGGTAGCGATTAATGGTTAGTGGTTAATGCCTGCGGCATGATAGGTGCAACCCACTAACCATTGATCACTAACCACTAACCACTAAAAAAAACAATTATGAAAAAATATTATGCGGAGTCAGAGTTGATAATCAACCCTGACGGTTCAATTTTTCACCTTCATGTAAAGCCCGAACAGCTGGCAGACAATGTAATTCTGGTAGGCGACCCCGGACGTGTAGCGTTAGTGGCTTCCCATTTCGACACCAAGGAATGTGAAGTGGAGAGCCGCGAATTCAAGACCATTACCGGCACTTATAAAGGCAAACGCATTACCGTAGTTTCCACCGGTATAGGTTGCGATAATATCGATATCGTGATGAATGAGCTGGATGCTCTGGCCAATATTGACTTTGAAACCCGTTATGAAAAAGACCACTTGCGCCAATTGCAACTGGTACGCATCGGGACTTGCGGAGGATTGCAGCCCTATACCCCTGTAGGTACTTACATCTGCTCGGAAAAATCTATCGGTTTTGACGGACTGCTCAATTTCTATGCCGGACGCAATGAGGCCTGCGATTTGAAATTTGAACAGGCATTCGTCGATTATATGGGCTGGGAAGGCAATGTATGTATCGCTCATCCTTATGTAATTGATGCTGATAAGGAACTAATCAACCGCATTGCACAAGATGACATGGTTCGCGGAGTAACCATTGCCGCAGGAGGCTTTTTCGGTCCGCAAGGACGGGAACTTCGCATCCCGCTGGCCGATCCGAAACAGAACGAAAAGATTGAGAAATTCGAATACGAAGGTTACCGCATCACGAACTTCGAAATGGAAAGTTCCGCCCTTGCCGGGTTGGCACGCCTGATGGGCCACAAAGCCATGACCGTGTGTATGGTGATAGCCAACCGGTTGATAAAGGAAGCCAATACCGGATATAAGAACTCCATTGATGGCCTGATAAAGAAAGTATTGGAAAGAATATAAAGGTACACCTACCGTAAGGCGTAAATTGAAGTTCCATAGCCATCTGGCTGAAAAGAGTTCACCGAGAATGTCTGATAACAGACTTCTATTGCCAAGTTGCCGGATATACGTTGTGAACTAAAAAAGAAAAGCACTCAAGTAGAGTGCTTTAACTATAAAAAGTAAAATATATCAATTATTTATATGTGCATCTTACTTTCCGATGCAGCATATTGGCACTATTAATTGTCAGCGTTTTGCTCTTTTAAACGGTACAAGCCTCATTTTTACAATTACATTGAAAGTACCGGGAAATTCAATGTGCTGGTTTTCAAACTTTTCAATATACGTGTTGTACCGCATTTTTTCAGTCCATTTGCGGAAGTTTCCAATCAATTTTAGAGGGTTGATTTGGTGGATATTTCCGCATTGGGGTTACAAATGGTTTGCAAAGGCAAAGATAAAAAATATTCTTTATTACTTCTAATACTTATTGGAAATTATCTTTAATATATATCCTACTTTTAATGTGGTATAATCCTATTAGTTGTTGTATGTCATTTTGTTGAATTGAAAATAGCCAACCCCTTTACCGTCAAAAGATACTTTTGTCGCGGATGCTTGGGATTATTAGGGTAGAGAGGAGCAACAAAGCCATTTTGAATAGCTGGTGTCAAATAGTTGGCAATAAAAGTGGGGCGATGCTTTAACTCTATTCTCTCCATTATCATTTTCAATGAACATTGTTCTATCCCAATAGCTTTTACGATTGATAAAAGTGGGGCGGTGAGTTGTTCGGTTAGCTTGTTCGGTACTTGTTCGGTACTTGTACGGTCGACTTGTTCGGTTGATTGTTGTGGGGCATTGATAATCATATATCTATTCTTTAACTCATGATTTTCTCCCATCATCAGATTTCTGAAAAACAAAATCAAAAAACTCATATCCGGTTCAACCCCTTTTCGCACATTTCTATAATTCGCACGAACCAACGCATTGCGAAAGAACCAAGATTTGTCGGCAAACAAATCATTGTTCACGTCAAAGCCAATGCTGCGTAAATACTTTATAGTAAAGACAGCTGTAGTACGGGTGTTACCCTCACCGAATGGATGAATCTGCCAAATGCCTGATACGAACTTGGCAATATGTGCCACTACATCATCCATAGATAAGCCTTTGTATGAGAAGTTTTTTTCCTGTTCTAAGTCGTATTCTAACGCTCTGCGTAAATCCTCGGAGTTGACATAAAGCACCGTGTCGCCACGAAGTACCCATTCTTTCTTCGTTATATCATAGTCACGAATTTTACCAGCAAACTTGAAGATACCTTCAAAGAGTCTGCGGTGAATGGATGTAAAGCCTGCCACTGAAAATGCAAAGGACTGTTCATTTAAGATTCTGGCAATATTGGCAGACACTTTATCCGCTTCTTCTGTCTCTTCATCTTCGGGAGTTCGTGCCGTTTTCGACTGGTAATAGCTGTTGATGAGCTTCTTTACTTCATCAATATTAATATCGCCTTCAATATGCTTGACCGCTGTATCTTTCAGATAGTCGGAGGTTTGCAAGCCGTCTACAGCTTGAAGCCCAATAGCAGTTTTCCAAGCTGAAGCCTTTTTCTTTTTGTCAGGTTCACTACCTCGGATGTATGATTCAAAATCTATGTCCATCTTAATTATTCATTTTTCAACCCATTTGCTGAAGTCTCAAATCAATTTTAGAAGGTTGACTTGGTGAGTGTTACAGTTATGGGGTTATAAATGGTTTGGCAAGGTCAAAGATATGAAAAATGAAGCAATAGATCAAAGAAAGTGCAGAACTTTTGTACAAACATACTGTATGTTTGATTATTTGTAGTACTTTTATACAGCAATAAAAGAATAGCAGAAATAAATGCAGAAGAAAGTGAAAATAGATTCATCTCTTCTTCGGAAGCGAAAGAAAAAAGCTGTAGTGCATACTATAAGCTTTAAAGCTATGAGCGAAGAAATAAAGAACTATAGGAAAACTTAAAGCATGAATAAGAACGATAGTGAGTGCTTCACACTTTACTTTCCTGAAGCAAAAGGTCTCGTCATTTCAGGCGATGTGCATGGAGACTTTAATCAGTTGGTTTTTAAGCTCTGTGTGCAATACCGGATGAGAGACACACTGCTAATTGTAGCTGGTGATTGCGGATTTGGCTTTGAAAAGAGAGAAAGCTATGAGAACATGGTGAGACGGAATGTCAAGCGCATGAATGAAGCCAACAACTGGATTGTGTTTGTGCGTGGAAACCATGATAATCCGGCATATTTTGACGGTTGTGCATTTAGATATAAACGATTTGTAGCTGTGCCAGACTATGCCATTATTCAAGCTTGCTCTCACACTATACTTTGCGTGGGCGGAGCTATCTCTATTGATCGTCAATACCGCATGAATACATGGAAAGGTAAGTTGAAATACTTAAAAGCAGGAGGTAATGCAACAGATGCTTTAGCAAGGAATATATATTGGAAGAACGAAGCTCCACTCTATGATGAAAAGAAAATGGGAGCTATTTGTTAGCAATTTACTATAGATACGGTGATTACTCACACATCTCCCTCTTTCTGTGAACTATTCACGAAAGGAAATCTTCACCATTGGATACAAAACGATGATACTCTGCTTGATGACGTAGAAGCAGAACGGGTAGCTATGGATAAGCTACACGAACAACTCGTCCGGGATCATCACCCTGTATCACATTGGTTTTATGGCCACTTCCATCAGAGTTGGCATAACTCAATTGATGGAATATTGTTTCGAATACTCGACATTATGGAGTTCTGCTCGGTGTACTGATTGTAAAAAAGCTAAAGTAAATTATGGATAAATTGCCTACATATCAAGAATTACTTGCGATTAATAGACAATTGGTGGCTGAAAACGAACAGCTTCGTAAAGAGAATGCGAAATTGGGCGAGTTGGTTAAAAGCATTGTAGAGGTTGGTGAAGAAACGAAAAGTGTAGAGACAAATTCCGATTCAAAAGACACTAAACCTGTATTTCAGGAAAAGAAATTCATTGTAACATCTTGCTTGTCTTTGGAAGAAAAAGTCACTTTATTCAGCAGCTTATTCAAGGGGCGGGAAGATGTATTTGCAAAGAGATGGTATAGTAAGGCAAGTGGAAAATCGGGATATCAGCCAGTATGTTTGAATGAGTGGAATCGTCAATTCTGTAATAAGAAGAAATATAAGTGTGCACAGTGTCCGAACCGGCATTTTAAAAATTTGGAGTATGAAGATATTTATAAGCATCTTGAAGGAAAGGATACAGACGGGTGCGATGTAATAGGGATCTATGTTGTTCTGAATGGCAATCAATGCAATTTCTTGTGTGTAGACTTTGATGACAAACAGTGCGCTCATGGCTATAAGAATGATGTCTTGGTATTTGTCGATGTTTGTAAAAGTTGGGATATACCTTGTTCTATAGAACGTTCTCGTTCTGGGAATGGTGCCCATGTGTGGATTTTCTTTAAAGAACCATTGGTGGCTATTAAGGCGCGCAAATTAGGTAATGCAATATTAACAGAGGCGATGAATCGAGATGGTAGGGTTTCTTTGAAATCCTATGATAGAGTTTTTCCCAGTCAGGATTATCTTCCGAAAGGTGGTTTAGGTAATTTAGTCGCCCTGCCACTTCAAGGGAAAGCCAGAAAGAATGGAAATAGTGTATTCGTAGATGAGACTTTTACTCCGTTTGAAGAGCAATGGGCGTATTTATTGAATGTGGAGAAAGTTTCGGAGCCTTTTATTGATGAGGTGTTGGCTCTTCATGGATTGTCTTCGGAGCTTGGCGAATTGTCAACTACAAGTGAATCCAAGCCTTGGGAAGCACCCGTAGCACAAAAGATAACAAATGAGGATTTCCCGAAAGAAGTAGTTTGTGTAAAATCGGATATGCTATATGTGTCTCTGGTAGGACTTTCGGGAAAGGTGCTCAATCACATTAAACGTATTGCTTCTTTCAAGAATCCGGAGTTTTATGCCAAACAGGGGATGAGATTGTCTACCTATAATATTCCCCGTATCGTTTCATGTGCTGATATTTTAGAGGAATATGTAGCATTGCCTCGTGGATGCGAGGATGTCGTAGTGGAATTATTAATGAATAACCATGTCCATTATCGCATGAAAGATGAGACGAATATAGGGAAACCTATCTCGGTAAAGTTTAAAGGAGAACTACGTGAAGAACAAGATACTGCTATAGCCAGTTTGATGGCTCATAATACAGGTGTGTTAAATGGAACGACAGCATTTGGAAAAACCGTGACTGCTATAGGCCTGATCTCCAAGCGTAAAGTAAATACATTGATTCTTGTGCATACGAAGGCGTTGCTTGAACAATGGAAATCTCGCTTGGAGGAGTTTCTGGATATTGATTATGTCAAGGAACATACTTCTCATAAGTGTGGACGTAAGATTGCGTTTTCTCCTTTTGGTACACTCGATTCAAATGGAAACAGGCTTCGTGGGATGGTTGATATAGTATTGATACAATCATGTTTTGACGATAAGGAGGTAAGGCCATTTGTAAGAGATTATGGGATGGTGATAGTAGACGAGTGTCATCATGTCTCGGCTGTGAATTTTGAGCATGTTTTGAAGCGTTGTAATGCTCGTTATGTGTATGGATTAACGGCAACTCCCATCCGTAAAGATGGTCATCAACCGATCATCTTTATGCAATGCGGTCCCATTCGATACTCTGCCGATGCTAAAATGCAGATGGCTTCACAAACATTTGAGCGTCTGCTTATTCCACGTTTTACTTCTTATCGTGAATTGGCGGACGACAAAACGATGTACATACAAATACTACAAAGGATGGTCGATGATGATTATCGAAACCGGCTTATAGCAGCTGATGTATGTAAAGTATTGGATGAAGGGAGGTCGCCAATTGTTTTGACCAGTCTTACTTCGCATGTAGTGATATTGTCGGCTATGCTTGCTGACTGTTGCAAGAATGTTATTACGCTTATAGGCTCTGAATCGGTGAAAGAGAAACGGTTGAAGATGGAACACCTGCAAAACGTACCTAAAGAGGAGGCACTCGTGATTATAGCCACAGGGAAATATGTCGGTGAGGGATTTGACTGTCCGCGTCTTGATACCTTATTTCTTGCATTGCCTATTTCGTGGAAAGGGATAGTAGCACAATATGCCGGTCGCTTGCATCGTAACTATCCGGGAAAGGAACTCGTTCAGGTTTATGATTATATTGATATCCATGTTCCTATGTGCGATGTGATGTACAAACGTCGGTTGAAAGGTTATGCATCTGTTGGGTATAAGATTCAACAGAATGATTCGAAAGATCTTTTTGGTATCGGCCAAGGCGTTATTTTTAATGGAAAGAATTATCAGAATCTGTTTTTTGCTGATTTATCAAAAGCCTCTAAGAGCCTGTTTAAATTTTCCAGTTTGAAATAGAAAGAGTGTTTCTTCTTTCCTTG
>CAVJPC010000015.1:0-2226 GCA_963651205.1 Bacteroidaceae bacterium | reverse complement strand
GGAAGTGGAAGTCGATATTGGAACGTACTTCTCCAACATATAAACATAAGGCATACGATAAAGTCTATATTTGCGATGAATGGCGTATATTTTCAAACTTTAAGGAGTGGTTTGATAAAAACTACATTGAGGGAGGTGCTATTGACAAAGATTTATTGTCACCTCCAGATAATAAGATTTACTCACCACGCACTTGTTGCTTCTTGCCTCGTATTATCAACAACGCCATAAAGAAATCCCCAACAAATAATAAAACCGGCATAAGAACGACATCGAATGGGCGTTATCGTGTTATCCTATCTGCTAATTCTAAACAATCCCTTGTTGGATATTTCAATTCTTTAGAAGAAGCTCGACTTGCCTACAAGCTGGCTAAAAAACAATACATCAAAGAACTCTCTGAAAAGTATTTCAGAGAGGGCAAGATAACCGAGAGGGTATATAATGCCCTAATGAAATACGAGATTGTGGATTAAGTTATTTCTTCCCAATCCACCGGTTCACCTTTTGCGTCACAATCAACGAGCCATTTTCTAAACCAATTCCCACCAGGGTTGTCAGGGTCATCAATGGCACTTTTGACAAACAATGCCATATTTGCCTCGTCGGGCACTCCTGATTTCAAGTAATCAGCCCGGCACATATTAAGAACGTACACAAAATCGTACCCTTTGTTGTGCTCGAGTTTAATCCCATACTTGGTTAGAAACTCCTCAGCTTGTGATTTGGAATAAGGTTCTATGGCTTCTTTCTTCCCGGTAGCCGCATTGATACGCCGCATTTCCTTAACTGCGCATTCACAAGCCTTACGGCTGAACGACCAGCCCCAATTCCGCAGATAGGCTTTCATTTCACGCGGCTTGTCATCATACAAATCCAAAGGTTCTTTCATATCTTTTACTTTTAAAAGGAGCGGAGTATATCCGCCCCTTAACTACACTTAACGATAACGGGAGTATCTTCCGGTACCTCTTACACCGCGTCTTTGGTTCATTCCACCGGGATAACCTCCACGGTTTCCGTATCCACCACGGCCATACCCGCCGCGTTCACCCATTTCATCATCGTCGTAATCATCTTCGTCGTACTCGCGTTGCCCCATGCTTTCCCCTTCAGAAAGTTCCTCCAGGCATTGCATCAGTTTGCCACCATAGCGAAGCATCTTTTCTACATAGTCGGACATCTTCTCGACTTTGTTTTCAGATATTTCTACCATATACATAGCTTATTGTTTTTTAGAATTGTTACTACCAGATGCCTTTTCGGAAGACTTAAAGAAATCAGCCATCATTGCTTTCAGTTCACTCAACTCTTGTCTTAGGGCTTTATTCTCTGCATCCTGACGTTGGCGCTCTGCAAATTCCGGATTAAGAATTTGAAGCATCTTGTCGCAAGACTCCAGAACTGAACGGTGATGGTCTACGCTGCCTAATATCTCCGATGAACGGTTTCTCATTGCAGCAACTTCCGCGTTCATAGATTCCCGTGAACCGGATATCACCATATTCCCACCACCGGGAAAGTTCGCATCAGCAATGTCTGACATTGCCGGTATTTTCTGGAAAGTGACAGTCTGCTCCCCGACCTTGATTGTTATGTCGACCACCATTCTCGGAGGTTGTCCATAAGGAAGAGGTTGTTGCATAAACTCCGGTACGGGATTGGAAACCCCGGTTACGGAACCGACTTCAATATATGGAGTGCCGTCCTTATGAAGGACAAAGAACTCGCTGTTTATTCTTAAATTCTGAAAAGGCATAATTAATTAACTCTTTAATGGACGGGATTTCTCCCGCCCGTTGTTGTTTTTAAACCACTCCGTTCATAATCTGCAACGTGTTGGTTGCGCGGTCAAACCAGAACTCATACACTCCGGTACCGGGGATGTCTGCTGCGGTCAATGCCTCTCCGTTATATTTTGTGACTACCTGGGTAGCCCCATTGGTCTCGAATATAACTGGAAGTGTGCCGGTTGTGCCGGTAGGTACCGCTTGGGCGATGTCGATGTATATCGTTCCTCTGTACCATGCGTTCACAAAAGCATGGTTAGGAAATGAAAACACCACATTAGCAGTATTGACCGTTACACCCGAGGTCGATATAGCCACAGAGCCCCTACGGTTTACGAATTGAAAAGGATATACTGCCATAATTTTCTGCATTTAATATATTATTTACTATATTTGCATTTGGGATAGATGAGAGTAATTAACTCATTGATAAGAG
>CAVJPC010000014.1:0-7083 GCA_963651205.1 Bacteroidaceae bacterium | reverse complement strand
TGAATAACAAAGTCTCCATTTCAGTTTCCAATAAGAAAATAGATGCTGTATTAAATGAGCTGTTCTCAAAAACGGGGTTGAATTATAAAATGTCGGGAAGACAGATTACGATTTCAGTGCCGGAACAGGCTCCTGCGATAAAGCAAGTTCGAGGTTTTAAGATTGTGGGTAACGTTACCGATGAGAAGGGTGAACCTTTGATTGGTGTTTCAATCTTTATGAAAAAAGACTCTACGGTGAATGCGATAACAGATATGAATGGTGCATATAGCATTGCTGTGCCGGATAAATATGCTGAACTTTCCTTCCGCTATATCGGCTTTGTCCCGAAAGATGAAAAGGTCAATAATCGTAGAGTACTGAATGTGATAATGGTAGAAGATGTTGGTCAGTTAGATGAAGTTGTTGTTGTGGCTTATGGCGCACAAAAGAAAGAGTCTGTAGTGGGTTCTATCACAACTGTTGAACCGGCAAAATTGAATGTTTCTACTTCCCGTTCATTGAGTAACAATTTGGCTGGCACAGTGACAGGTGTGATTGGTGTGCAGCGTTCCGGAGAACCGGGATACGATAACTCTTCGTTTTGGATCCGTGGTATCAGTACCTTTCAGGATGTGGGTAAAGACCCATTGGTGCTGGTAGATGGTATTGAACGTAGCCTGAATAATATTGA
This sequence comes from Bacteroidaceae bacterium, assembly GCA_963651205.1. GTDB lineage: Bacteria > Bacteroidota > Bacteroidia > Bacteroidales > Bacteroidaceae > Phocaeicola. The sequence goes on along the minus strand of CAVJPC010000014.1, from coordinate 6,410 downwards.
TGTAGAAGAAATCGAGTCGTTCTCCGTATTGAAAGATGCGGCTGCCAGTGCAGTGTATGGTGTACGTGGTGCGAATGGTGTGATTTTGATTAATACCAAGCGCGGACATGTGGGTAAGCCTCGGGTAGTGGTGAAATCGGAATTTGCGTTCACGCAACCGATAAAACTTCCCAGCTATATCGGGGCTGCCGATTATATGCAGTTGCTGGATGATGTATTGGATGATACCGGACAGTCTCCGATGTATGCCGACCGGATTGCCAAAACACGTGCGGGATATGACCCCGATTTGTATCCTGATGTAAACTGGATTGATGCTATTTCTAGAGACCATGCTGCCAACCAACGTATTACAGTAGATGTATCCGGTGGTTCGGAAAATTTGCGTTATTCGTTTGTGGCTGCGGTTTACAACGAACGTGGCATTCTTACACGCGACAAGAGCCTGGATTGGGATCCTACTATCAAATTGCAACGTTACAATGTACGTTCCAATGTTGACTTGAAACTCTCTCCCACCACTCAAGTTCGTTTTAATATCGGGGGATATCTTCAGGATCGTAACTCTTCACCTGAAAGTACGGACCAAATTTTCAGCCGTGCGTTCCGTTTCACTCCCTTCATGTTTCCCATCCGCTATTCATCCGGTGAGATTCCTGCTTGGCAGGAAGAGGGTAATCCTTGGGCAATGGCTACTCAGAGCGGTTTCGCCCGTTCCACTGCCAGTAAGATTGAGACGCTGTTTTCTCTGGAGCAAGACCTGAAATTTTTGACTCCCGGTTTGAAAATAAAAGGAACTTTCTCATTTGACCGTTATTCTACCGGCAAAGTGACTCGTTCCAAGAAAATAGAATATTGGAATGCCGCTAGCGGCAGAAACGAAGAGGGCGAATTGATTCTGGCCCAAAAACAACAAGGTGGTAACTTCTTGGGTACTTCCAAATCGGCAGAATATGGTGACAAGAGTATCTATATGGAAGCCAGCCTGAATTATGACCGTACCTTTGCTGACAAACATGCCGTATCTGCCATGCTACTCTTCAACCGTCGCCATTACGATAAGGGGGAATCGCTGCCTTACCGTAATCAGGGATTGGCCGGACGTGCTTCATATACCTACAGTGGAAAGTATGTAGCCGAATTCAATTTTGGGTACAACGGTACTGAAAACTTCGCCAAAGGAAAACGCTATGGTTTCTTTCCGTCGGCTGCTGTTGGCTGGATTGTTTCGGAAGAACCTTTCATGCAGCCTTTTCGCAACACGATTTCTAAATTGAAGTTGCGTGCTTCCTACGGACAGGTAGGTAATGCTAATCTGAAAGGACGTCGTTTCGCCTATATATCCACTATCCTTGATCAATGGAATGATGTGCCTGACTTATACCGTTGGGGGTTGGACGGAGATTATGGACGTAATAACATGGTAGAGGGCGACTTCGGTATTCCTGACTTGACTTGGGAAATTGTAAACAAAGCCAACGTTGGCTTGGAACTGGGTCTGTTCAATGGTATGGTAGACCTTCAGGTAGATTTTTTCGACGAACGCCGTAACAACATCCTTGTAGAGTTGAACTCTATTCCTGCTACCTCCGGTTTCTATAGGAACCCATGGGGCAACCGTGGTAAAGTGAAGAATCAGGGAGCGGAAGTAACGTTGAATGTCAACAAGCAAATCGGCAAAGATTTCTTTATCGGTCTGATGGGTAGCTTCACTTATGCCCATAATGAAATCATCGACAAAGATGAACCTTTGGGAACCATTGGAACAACTCGTGCTGAAACCGGTCATCCGGTAGGGCAGATTTTCGGCTATGTCCACGACCGTTTGTTTACAGAAGATGATTTTAAAGATGTGGAGAACGGAGTTTTGAAAGATGGTGTTCCGAAACAAACTTTTACAGCAAAAGTTCGCCCGGGTGATATCAAGTATGTGGATCTGGACAAGAACGGATTTATCGATACTTATGACCAAATGGCTATCGGAGGTACCGAGAATCCGGAGATAGTTTACGGATTCGGAGTGAATTTACGCTGGAAAGAGCTTGACTTTGGAGCAATGTTTCAGGGTATTGGACGTACTTGGCGTATCCTTTCTTCAAATATTATGCCGGCATCCAATAAAGGCTCCATGTATAATATCTTTGATAACTATCAAGACCGTTGGACGGTGGATAACCAAAGCCAGGATGTATTCTATCCGCGTGCCGATTACGGACCGAATGCCAATAATAGCCAGAAGTCTACCTGGTGGTTGCGCAATATGAGTTTCCTGCGTCTGAAAAATTTAGAATTAGGATACTCCTGTCCGAAGAAATGGTTGCAGGGGTTTGTGATTTCCAATGCCCGTGTTTTCGTGCGTGGAACGAACCTGCTAACCTTCTCCAAGTTCAATCTGTGGGATCCGGAGCTGGCAACCGGTGACGGTGCTAAATATCCGGCTATGAAATCAGTATCAGTAGGTTTTGACATTACTTTCTAAAATAAATATGATATGAAAAACAGAATTATTACATATATATTATTGGGCGTTTTGGGTGTATTGCCTTTAACTTCATGCTCTGATTATCTGGACAAAATGCCGGATGACCAGCTGACATTGGAGAATGTATTTTCCAACAGGGGCAATCTGGAACGTTGGCTTTCCTATCTCTATTCTGTAATGCCGGAGTTTTATATTTATGACGGTCCGGACGCCATTGGTGACGAACTTGCACCTTCTGTAGGGTGGGAGTCACAGGGATTTAAGGCGATTCAGTATCAGAATGGAAACTGGACGCCTATCAGTCCGGGAGTAGTGACTTATTGGGATAAGTATCCAAAGGCAATTCGTCAAGCATACACTTTGATTAAATATGCGCATCCTTTGTCCGATGTATCTGAAAAGGAGATTAATTATATGAAAGCGGAGTGTCGTTTTTTCATTGCTTACTACCACGCTATGATGGCGATGACGTACGGAGCAGTTCCTATTATTCGGGAAGCGGCTGTAGAACTATCGGGGGAATCTTTATTACTGAAACAAGAACCTTTTGATGTTGTTGTAGACTGGGCGGCTAACGAGTTGTTGGAAGCTTCCCGACAGTTACCCGCTTCTTATGACGAAGCCAATAAATACGGTCGTATCACTTCACTGATTTGTCTTGCTATGCGTGCCCGTTTGCTGACGTTTGCTGCCAGTGATTTGGTGAATCCTAGTCCTGGGAAAGATATGGATCCTGAAATGCAGGCTATGACTAATGTAGATGGAGTGAAAATCTTTAATTCCACTTTCAATGAAAATCATTGGAAACGGGCAAAAGACGCCAATAAACTGCTGATTGAAGAAGCCGAGAAAGCGGGACACGCTTTATATAAGGAATATTTGTCTGATGGAGTAACTATTGATCCGTTCCTTTCTTATCAGAACATGATGATGCTTCGTTATAAGGAAGGCAATACGGAAATTATTTTCCCGCGTACTAAGGATAATGCAGGTTGGTTTGACGACCAAGCTCTTCCTCGTGGTGCTGGTGGGTCTGGTTCGCTAGGTGTTACTCAGTTGCTGGTGGACGATTTCTTTATGAAAGACGGTAAAATGCCTATCTTAGGATACAACAATAGTGGTGAAACACAAACAGCCATTGTTGATTTGGAGTCCGGATATAGTGAAACAGGTTATTCTACAGAAGATGATGTGCGTGCTACTAATTGGCATTATGCCGTAGCCGGTTCCAAAGCTAGTGGAGACCGTCATGTCGTTGCTCCAAAGAATACGTTCAATATGTATTGTAATCGTGAACCTCGTTTCTATATTTCGGTGGTCTACAACGAACAGTACCATTGGGGGAAAGGGAAAGCGACCAACTTCTTTTTTAATGGTGAAGATGGGCAGCCGTCGCACGATAACCCGTCAGCCGGTTACCTGATTCGGAAGCATGTTGATCCTACTTTCGTTCATTCAACGAATACCGGTAGCTATAAGTCGCGTCAAGGTATTCTTTATCGCCTTGCTGAAGCCTATCTGAGCTATGCAGAATCAGCACTCGAGTATAGTATTGCTAAAGGTACTTATGATGCCGACAAGACAGATATTGTGAAATACATTGATAAAATTCGTGAAAGAGCCGGCATTCCGCAATATGCAGCAGGAGAAAAAAAGCTCGGAATTCCTACCGACCCGGAAGAGATGCGTAAACTGATTCGTCGTGAGAGAAGAGTTGAGATGAACTGCGAAGGTGGTTTGCGCTGGTTCGACCTGCGTCGCTGGAAAGAGGCGGAGAATGTGCTGAATGGTAACTTCTATGGTATGAACATGCTGGCTGAAAAGGGGAATAGAGATGAGTTTTATAAACGTGTGCGTTATCAAACTCGTAAGTTCAAAAGTTATTGGTGGCCGATACCTCAGGATGAGATAGACAAGAATCCGAACTTGAAACAGATGCCGGGTTGGATGAATTGATTAACACTATAAAATCAATAAGAAATATGAGAAACAAACTATTTTATGCATATCTGCCATTGGTAGTACTGTTTATCCTTGGCGGATGTAAAGATGATAAAGAAGCTGATTTGACATGGCTCACCAACCCCGGTGAGAAGATGGAACTGACTGTTTCGGCTACCGATATAGAATTAGATAGGGACAGACCGAATGAAGTGGCGGTGAGTTTTGAGTGGACACCGGCTCGTGAGATGCCCGAAGACTATGCTATCTCTTATGTGACTAAAATAGATATTGAAGGACACGAGTTTGAAAGCTGTGTACGTGTTGATGAGGACTATGGAGTATTTAATAAGAGTTATACCACTGAAGAGCTGCAAATGTTGCTGGTGGATAAGTGGGGACAGAACTACTCCAAAGTGGTGCCCGTGCAGTTTCGTGTCATTGCAAAATGGGAGGGTGGTCCCCGTTATGCTATGCCCGAAGTGCGTACTGTTACTGTAAATGTGCGTCCTTACCGTCCATTGGTATGGGAAGCCAATCGCATTGTTCTTTCCGGAACTTCTACCGACAATGATAAGCTGGTAATGAGCAAAACCATGGAGAATGAGTTCCAATATGCGTTTGTACAAGATTTAGTGCAGGGTGAGATGGGGATTGCTTTGGAAACAGAACAGGGTGAATCTTATATCCAACTGGCAGAAGGCGTTAACAACTGGGTAGACGGTGAAGAGGTAGATGTTGTATTGGGAGATGAGCCTGCGATGCTGAATTTGCCTAAAGACGGAGAATATCGTGTAATATTGAACACGGAAACCCGGAAACTGAAAATTTACTCACCGGATAAGAAGCTGGAACCATATAAGGCGCATTTTAAGGATAAACTTAATGGATGGCATGATGTAGATGTTACCAACCTTTGGGCATATGGCGACATTACCAAGTGGGGGAATGATCTGAAGGGCGGCGGCTTCAAGCCGAGTTTGGTCGATCCGCAACTGCTTGTCGGCAAGATTTCATGGACTTCCGCTTGGGGAGGCGGTTCGGATAAGAAAGAAAACGGTAAGTTTGTTCTTGATGTTCCGCATTTCGAAGGCGGTTATCCCGGTGGTCCCCATTTCTCATGGTGTCTTGTTCCTGTAATTCCTGACGATATACTTGCGCTGGACAAGAGTGATAGCCGATGGAAATACAAGCAAGAGTTGAAACTGAACACCTGGACACCTATCCATGCGGAAAGCGAAGCTCGTGAACAGTATCGTGAAGCTATGTTCACATGGTACATGAGACCGTTGCTCACCATCGTCGACTTAAGAAATATGCGGATATACATGAGCGAATATTAAAGTCATTTACTGAAGAGGGTGTGCCTGCCCTGTTTTTAGGGCGGCATATCCTTCTTTTTAAAGAATAATTATATGAGAATGAACTGGAAACGAATAATGATGCCTTTGGGAGTGTTGCTCTTCGGGGCTATGGTAGCAATTGCCTGCTCGGATAGTGAAAGTGAAACGGGAAATACCGGTGATGGGGATTTGCCTGCCGAGAATGTAACGGTGCGGATTAACCCTAATAAGACACGTGTTCTTCGGAATCCTCTGAATGGCTGGGTACTGTATCTGGCGCGTGAGAAAAACGAGACATTTTGGGAAGAAAGAGGCTATGACCACATGTATGTACCCGATCTGGCAAAATACGTAAAAGTCTCCGATTACGCTTCTTCCTGCTACTTGCGTACGAATTGGAAGACATTGGAGCCCCAAAAGGGAAAATATGCTTGGGATGACCCTAGCTCCGATATCTCACGTATCATTAAAAGTGTACATGATAGAGGATTACGTATCGCCTTGCGTGTACTGGTGGATGGGCGCGACCAAAAACAGAATACTCCTGAGTTCGTATTCGATGAAGGCTGTAAATGGTATAATACAGCAAACAATAAGTGTCCTTATCCTGATGACCAAGTGTTCCAAAAGCACTATGGAGAGTT
>CAVJPC010000013.1:0-2000 GCA_963651205.1 Bacteroidaceae bacterium | reverse complement strand
CAAAGATATGAGAGCTAAAAACGGACAGCAATATAGAATCGCGGAGACGCTTACGCGGCTTCCGCTGGGGTCGGTGAGCAGTGCTTTCCGGTTGCTGGTTCCTATGAACGAGGCCATCCGGGGCAAGTGGCTGTAGGACGAGTGGTGCGACTTGCGGAAATCCAGCTTTTTCATCTGCATCAGATTTTTCAGCAGCGGAAGCTTCTGTGGGGAAAGACGGTCGTATTCATCCAGATTGATCAATCCGAAAAAGGCCAGTTTTTGCTCGCATCCCGCCTGTCCGGTCAGCTCGAAGCTGTCTGTATAATAGTCTTTCAGCGAATCGGGCATCAGCAGTTCGCAAAAGGTGGATTTGCATTTTCCTTGTTCGCGGCTCACCAGCATGGGGGCTACGGCATTGGCGCATCGGGCCATGCGTCCGCTCCACTGGGCGGTTACGCCCAGCATCCAGCGATGAAAGTTGTTCACCCAGAAACTTTTCGCGGATATGCGTTGTGCCAGCGGAGTCACGCGGTCCTTGCCGTCCCATTGGGGCAGGGTGTCCATATAGGAAAGCAACGGATGGTAGTCGGGCATCTGCTCCGAGTTCACGAACCGGCTTACATCCTTGTCCCAGCAGTTGATGTGGCAGGCGCGTGCCTCCAGGCATAGGCTGTTCAGTGTGCGCTGGCTCACTACCTTATAGGCGGGGCTGTCGTCTTCCTTTCTGCGGTATTCCGTTTGTTCCGTCAGCACGTTGAAGCGGAAATCGTAACGGCTCAGCAAAAACTGATACAGTTTTTGCTGTACTTGCTCCGTGTTTGATTCATTGTTCGTTGATAATGAGGAAGATGCGTTCTCTTTCGCTTGGTTTTTTACTACATTGGATGAGGCCAGCTTCTTCATTACTTTGTTCAATAATTTTCTATCCATAATTTTTTGTTTTTGGGTTTCTGTTGGAACAAAGATACTGCCTGAAATGGCGTTTTGCAAGTGTTTTACGCAAGCCGGGAGCGAAAAGTGATTAAGCGGAAACATCCTGATGAATATGCTTTTTTGTCCGTTTAATAATATGTTATCTTCCTTATTAGTTAATCGTTTTACTTTAGTGATGAACTTGTATCACTAAAGTGATGAGATTTGAGCACTCTAGTGATGAGGCTTCATCACTAAAGTGAAATGATAAACTCATAAGGACGATGCAACGACTTTGACCGGAAGAAAAAGGTTTCTCGTCCGGTCGTTGTCCATTAACAGAATGTGGCAGGATTTCTATTCATATCATCTAACCTTGTAGAGCTGGGTGTGTCATCTGATATCATTGCTCAAGCTACGGGACTTTCAGAAGAAGAAATAAAAACTCTTTAATGTTTAAAGGGTTTTTATCGGAAATAGCTGATTCAATAACCTATGTGAATCCATACGTCAAATTGGGCGTAGGGGACAAGGTCCTGGTGAATACTTATGGGTACATGGAACTTAAATCGCGGAGACGCTTACTATTCTCTTGACAAGGATGAAGTTATTATGAGGGATTTCTCAGTAAATTCTTCATAATAACTAGCTTATAATCAGAAAGTAATGCACTGATGATGGATTTGAAGGAAATAATTTCGGTATTGCATCCTCTATACCGGGGGGGTGTCCTCTTTTATAGAGATGGAAATAGAGTCTACTTGAACAGGCTGGCAGGAAAGAGGTTTCCCATCAGACTGTGGTCGGATAATAGAATGGCTACAGTGCCCTCCATGCCGCTCTTCATCTTGAAGTAATCCACAGCGTTGTCCAACTTTAAATCTATCCGGAAGTAGTTCTTCCCCTCTTTTTTCAACACCTCTTTATATACTGTTTTCACTTTTCCGTTCAGATGACTATCCGTTCCGGTAGTGTATCCCTCCATTTCTATACTGGCGGGCATCCCTTCTTTTATCCTCGCTATTTCAGTATATGGGATGAAAGCTGTTATCCGCTTCCTGAGTCTGCTGTAATTTCAGTGATTTCATGTTGACTTGGAACAGGTC
>CAVJPC010000012.1:0-3406 GCA_963651205.1 Bacteroidaceae bacterium | reverse complement strand
CCTGTAGAAAGGATGTAAACAACACTGAGTGAGCGTAGATTCCCGAGGGCTCCTCATCTATGCTTACGAAAGCCGGCAAACCGCCAAATAAATTTATTCGTAACCCACTTGCAACCCAATATTACTCTATCCGGATCTTTCTATCCGGTTTTTAGAAAAAAAACAGTTTGCATTTTCAACTTTTTTCGCGACGATCATAGCCCGTTTCTTGGAAACAGAGCCGATAACATAGTGGCCCAAGTTCCTCTAACTACCATTCCCAGATATGAGGAAATTTTCTATATAGTTACCATAACTTAAACCTATTATTTCTGATAAAGCGAAAACATAGGCTCTGAACTATAACAATACTACAGCCGTTACAAAGAACTACTTGTATTTTAATACAATGGATTGATAATAAGCTCATCAGGTATATTGTAAGGTTCTGCTAAGTCTTTTACTCACCAATATATTTATTTTCAACACATTGCAAACATTTCGAAAGGTTGTGAAAATTGAAGATTTGCTTGCAATCAGGTTCAGGATCAGGTATTTTTGTGTATAAGTTTCTACAAGCACGTAACGAACAACCTGCTGCTATAAAATATCACAAACAAATATTAACCCCAAACCTTCAATGTATGAGAATCGGAATCTTGACTCTAACCTGTCTGGTCGCAATAGCGGACGCACTGCCTGCCAGCGCACAAACGGCCCCCGATGTCCAATCGTCCATGGCATCGCCCGATGGCGCCGCTATGATGAAGAGTGTTCAGAGTTCCATGAATTATTACGACGGGACAATGAACATTCAGATTCCTCTTTACACGCTTTCCGAGTTCGGGCTGTCCGTTCCCATACAGCTTCGCTATAAAACATCGGGAATAAAAGTCGAAGACACGGCATCCTCCGTAGGGCTGGGATGGGAGTTCTCGGCCGGCGGAAAAATCACTCGCATCGTACAAGGCAAACCGGACGAAACTGAGACGTATGGCTATTGTAACAATATCAATCATACTCCGAACAATATGTTTCGAAAAGTTTTTAGGCATCCTCAATCTTTACAACGTTGGCAGTATAATAAAGAGGTCGACACGGCTCCCGATCTGTTCTATTACGAGATACCGGGCGCTTCTGGCATGTTCGTGTGCGACCATACAGGCAAAGTACATACGATACCCTATCAGCATATCGACATTCAGTGGGTCGATAAAACCTATTTTGAAATCACCGAACCGTCCGGAAACAGATATATTCTCGGAGAAACCGAGGCATCGCGCGAGGTTTCCCTCATGCAACAGCCGGAAGTGGAGGATATCCGGTACACTTCAACCTGGTTGCTCGATCGTGCAGAAGATCAATTCGGGAACAAAATCTCTTTTTCATACCAGATCGGAACCTCCTATACGATAAAGAATATCAGGAAATCATATACATTTAGCATGGGGGCTGGTTATTCAAGAAAGGCTCCAGAACAACTCAATTATAAATCAAAGGATCGAAGTACATCCCTAACTTTGGAAACACCCAAATATCTCTATCAGATAAAGGGTAAAAACCGCACTATTAGTTTCAGTCTCGGCATGCAATATAGCAACGCCAGCCCAATGTATTACAAGGGATTCGATGTTCTCGAAAGTAGATGGTCCACAGGAATCAGATTCAGGTATTCCTGGTTTAATAACAACGCGCTCAAACTGGCCGGCGTTGATAGAACGAGTGGTTCTGAATACGAAAAAATAGCTGATTTTCAGTATTATAAAAAGCACAATCTTCCTGCCCGGAATTCGAAAGATTTCGACAATTGGGGATATTACAACGGCAGAGGAAATACGACATTGTTTCCTCATTTTGAAAATTATGGCGAGGGCTATGGACTTTCGATCGAGGATGGAGCCAAGCATGATCCAGACTTGGAATACGCACAGGCCAATACGCTTAATCGTATTGATTTTGGCACAGGAGGGTATGAGGAGTATAAATATGAGTCGAATGAGATTTACGATTATAAATATCTTAAGTATGAAACCGTAGGAGGACTCCGGATCAAAGAGATCATTCGATCGGACGGAAAAAATACCTATACCTCTTTTTTGGAGTATATCCCACAATTCGACACATTTCCAAAAGTCAGCGGTGTTAGAATCGGATCGGCTCCTGCGTATTTTTTACATTCCCTCGGCCTGGGAACGGTATCTTATTGGACTTCCTCCCATAAAATGAATAATGACTTGATCTTCCAAAGTAACTCGGTAGAATATTATGAAGTAAAAGAAATTTTACCAAACGGATCTTATAACATCTATGAATACCATACGGGCCGGGAGCCAAACCACGAGGACGAATATTGCACACTATATTACTGGGATTCAAATACACAAGGATTAAAAACAGAAAATACCAGCATAAAGCGAATTTTCAATACCACCCGTTTTTGGCGGCGCGGTCTATTATACAGGAGCAGCCACTACGACTCGCAGAATTCGCTTATTAGCCGTACTCAAAACCATTATTCATTCGGCGCACCCAAAGAGCCGTCAACGATTCATGGATTCATACCGGAATACAATGAATCGAATTCGGCTTTATATGGCTACAAATGGTACTCCGAACCGGTCTATCTGGACAAGACCGTTACCGAAGCCGGCCCTTACAATACTCCCTCGACCGTGGAATACAAATACGACACCGTGTATATGGTAGCTAAGGAGATCAAAGAGACGGACGGTTTGGGAAACACCACAATAAAGCGCACCAGCTACTCTTTTGATTATCAAATCGATTCCGATCCAATGTGGCCCTTCCCTACGTCACATCCGCTTCTGGTGCTTCAAAGCAAAAAAATGATCGCCCCAGTCGAAACCACCGTATTGAAAAACGGCAGGGTTGTCCAGAGTGAATATACGACATACAAATTCTGGCGCGTTCCGGCAAGTGCAGACAAAGCCAGCACGCTCGTGGTAATGCCAAGCATGAAATGGGGTCTCCCGTTAACAACATCATTGGCTGCAAATAGTTTCTCCCCTGTTACTGTCCAAAACGGAAGCGATTTGGTTAAAGATTCCAAGTATAAACTCCAATTATTTTTTGACTGGTATAATTCGGACGGTCAATTAATGGGCTCCCACACCCCCGATGGACGGTATCAGTCCACCCTATACGGGTATAACGGCACATTGCCTATTGCCCAAATAGACAATGCAGTGGCATCTCCGGAAAGTCCGGCCCATCTGCCCGACAATCAAGCATTTCATACAAGTTTCGAAGAGGAGCCCGATGCCATATCCGATCCTACATCCGCCAAGACAGGTACAAAGTTTTTTTATGGCCCCTATTCGATCGATCTACAAAATCTCGATCGCGGCTCCTACCTGCTCACTTATTGGCAGCGCACATTTCCAATAAATTATGAGCGAAGACTTTG
>CAVJPC010000011.1:0-195216 GCA_963651205.1 Bacteroidaceae bacterium | reverse complement strand
CATGGGAAACTATCGAAGAAAAGTATCCTGTAGGTTCTAAGCATACTGCAAAAGTTCGTAACTTCACTAACTTCGGTGTATTCGTAGAAATCGAAGAAGGTGTTGACGGATTGATCCACATCTCTGACCTGTCTTGGACTAAGAAAGTGAAACATCCTTCTGAATTTACTCAGATTGGTGCAGACATCGAAGTTCAAGTATTGGAAATCGACAAAGAGAACCGTCGTTTGAGCCTTGGCCACAAACAGTTGGAAGAAAATCCTTGGGATGTATTCGAAACTGTATTTACTGTAGGTTCTGTACACGAAGGTACTATTATCGAAATGTTGGATAAGGGTGCTGTAGTAGCTCTTCCTTACGGTGTAGAAGGTTTCGCAACTCCTAAGCATTTGGTAAAAGAAGACGGCGCTCAAGCTCAGTTGGACGAAAAACTTTCATTCAAGGTTATCGAATTCAACAAAGATGCCAAGAGAATCATCTTGTCTCACAGCCGTATCTTCGAAGATGCTGCTAAAGCAGAAGAAAGAGCTGAAAAGAAAGCAGCTTCTAACAATGCCAAGAAAACCACTAATAAGAGAGAAGACGCACCTGCTATCCAAAACCAGGCTGCTTCCACAACTTTAGGTGATATTGATGCTTTGGCTGCTTTGAAAGAACAGTTGGAAAACAAAAAGAAGTAACTAGATTACTTTCAAATAAACCAAAAGGATGCATTTTAAGGAATGCATCCTTTTTTTATGCCATTATTTCTTAAAAAGGGATGTATTCTATGGGATATCCGCTATAAAACCGTATCTTTATAGAGTAATAAAATTTCGAGTTAGCATTTCACTACGACTTCTCCCCGTCTTCTTATTACCTTATTATTAATTCCATACAGTTCCTCTTTTTTGGTCGAACCGTATATTACTAATTTAAAAAGAATCAAATGGCGAAACCTATTTCATTTACCAAACGAGATTTAGAAAAGAAAAAACAAGAAAAGCGTTTAGCAAAGCAGCAGAAAAAAGAAGAAAGAAAGAATAGCGGCACATCATCTTTCGATGATATGATTGCCTATGTAGACGAGAACGGCATGATAACCGATACCCCTCCTACTCCTAACGAAAAGCCACAGGAAGTGGATATGTCCACTATTGAAGTTTCAACTCCCCGCAGAGTAGAAGAGCCGGTAGAACTAGTGCACGAAGGAAGAATAGAGCATTTCAATGTTTCCAAAGGATATGGATTTGTTAAAGATTTAAAGAATGCCGAGAAATACTTTTTCCACATCAGCGGATTAATAGACAACGTGATAGAAAATAACGTAGTAACCTTCGAACTGGAAAAAGGATCACGCGGAATGAATGCAGTCAAGATAACGCTCAAGAAATAGTTCAATCATATAATGCCGTTTTTACGGCATTTTTTATTTTCCATTCAAAAAAGATAGTATCTTTGTAACGATGGAGAAATTTGAAGTACACATATTGGGATGCGGATCAGCACTGCCGACTACACGGCACTTTGCAACATCACAAGTTGTGAATATCCGCGAGAAACTGTTTATGATAGACTGCGGTGAAGGAGCACAAATGCAACTGCGCAAATCAAAGCTGAAATTCACCCGTTTAAACCACATATTCATTTCACACCTGCATGGCGATCATTGTTTCGGACTCATGGGTCTGATATCGACTTTCGGTATGTTGGGGAGGACAGCCACACTCTATATCCACTGCCACGGGGAACTGGAACGACTCCTTACTCCGCAGCTAGACTTTTTTTGCAAAGGTATGAGTTATAAAGTAGTATTCCAAACCTTCGATCCGGGCAAAACCGAAGTGATCTATGAAGACCGCTCACTGACTGTAGAAACAATACCCTTACGCCACCGGATACCGACTTGCGGATTTCTGTTTTCCGAGAAACAGACACCCAGCCATATCCGTCGTGACATGATTGACTTCTACGAAATTCCGGTATACGAACTCAATCGGATAAAGAATGGTGCAGACTATGTCCTGCCGGATGGTAAAATAATACCTAATCACAGACTTACCACTCCCTCCAACCTTCCGCGTAGATACGCCTATTGTTCGGATACGATTTATCTGCCACGCATTATAGAACAAATACGCGGAGTAGACTTGTTGTTCCATGAAGCCACTTTTGCGCAAAGCGAACAGGCCCGCGCCAAAGAAACTTGTCACACCACTGCGGCACAAGCCGGAGAACTGGCTCGTGCCGCAGAAGTGAAGCAACTCCTTATCGGACATTTCTCAGCCCGATACGAAGACGAAAGCATTCTGTTACAGGAAGCATCTGCCATTTTCCCTGACACCATACTTGCCCATGAAACATTAAGAATTTCAATAGAATCCATTAAACCATCCCATGAATCGGACATCTAATCTAAAAGCAGAAACATGAACACTTATAATGAGAAAGAAATAATAGCCTTACTACAGGATCCGGTACGACAGAAAGAAGCCTTCGAATGTATTGTCAATGAATACAGCGAACAGCTATACTGGCAAATACGCCGGATGGTACTTTCTCATGAGGATGCCAATGACCTGTTACAAAATACATTCATCAAAGCATGGATAAACCTGGATTATTTCCGTGCCGAGGCTAAGATGTCAACTTGGCTTTACCGCATAGCCTTGAATGAATGCCTGACTTTTTTAAATAAACAACGTGCTACCAGCCAATTATCTATAGATGATGCCGATGCAGATGTGGTAAACAAACTGGAAAGTGATACATATTTTAATGGAGATGAAACCCAAATCTTATTTCAAAAAGCATTACTGACGCTTCCTGAGAAGCAGCGTATGGTATTCAACTTGAAATACTTTCAAGAAATGAAATACGAGGACATGTCCGAAATCTTGGGGACAAGTATAGGAGCTTTGAAAGCCTCCTACCACCATGCAGTGAAAAAAATAGAGAACTTTTTAAAAGAGTGCCTTTAAACCTTTTTAAAAGAAATGCATCTAACTAAGAAAGGAGAACCACTATGAAGGAAGAAGATGAATTATTAAAGAAGTACGGGACAAAAAATCCGTTCATGGTACCCGAAGGTTATTTCGACAACTTCTCAAAGGAGTTAATGAATAAATTGCCGGAGAAGAAACCGACTTCTGCTCCGCAAGAAGAAATAACCACCTGGCAACGTATCAAGCCATGGGTATATATGGCAGCCATGTTCTGTGGATTGATGCTCAGTGTCAGAGTCGTTGTAGGTCCCCCGAAACAAGACACTCCTATTTTTACAGCTGCAGAGACTGAACAGTTCTCTGAAGAATATATTGAAACAATTTTAGATCATTCTATGATGGATGATTACACGCTCTATCAATATTTGACAGATGCAAACTCAGATATGTATAATTAAATAATAATCACATGATACAAAAACTGGCAACATTGCTTATTATTTTATGTATAAGCATTTCTATACAGGCACAAGACAAAAAGAAACCCGGTTTCACCAAAGAAGAATTCAGAGCTAGACAAGAGGCATATCTCACCCATAAGGCAGAAATAACACAAGAAGAAGCCACCAAATTCTTTCCTGTCTATTTCGAATTACAGGACCGTAAGAAGGCTGTAAACGATAAAGCATGGGAACAGGCGCGCAAAGGCAAAGATCCTAAAACCACCGATGCTGAATATGAACAAATCATAGAAGGTATCGTCAAAGCGCGGATTGAAGCTGACAAACTGGATTTGGAATACCTTCAACGATTCAAAAAGATACTATCTCCCAAGAAGATATTTAAGTTGCAACGTGCGGAGATCAAATTTCACCGTGACATCTTAAAAATCATGCACCAGCCACAAAAAAAATAAAAGCAACAAGAAATAATCCAGATTTCTCTCCCCAAGTCTACCAATCAAGTTAGATTTGGGGATTTTTGTATTTAAAAAGTCCCTCATAACGACAAAATGTTTAAAACTCTCCTTTTATAAAAACAAGACCATTTTCTTGCATATTTAAGATTTTCTGACATAGCTTAGGCTATGATTTCATTTTTAAACATTTACCGTCGAAAATATTTTGATTTATTAGATTTTATTCCTAGGTTTGTGCAAACCATAAACTCACAAATCTATTACAAACATTATGAAAAGGACACTATTACTACTATTCGTGTGTTTATTCGTGGGAATAAACTATGCACAGGCACAGGTAACGGTGAAAGGAACTGTTATCTCAAGCGAGAACAACGAGCCGGTAATCGGAGCTTCCGTGCTGGTAAAGGGAACTACCAATGGAACAATCACCGACATCAATGGTCAGTTCACCCTCACTAACATCTCACCCACCAACAAGACGATTGTTGTTTCTTTCATTGGAATGGAAACTCAGGAAGTAGCAATCAAGCCGCAAATGAAAATTATCTTGGATGCAGCTACAGAAATTATAGAAGAAGTATTAGTCGTTGCTTATGGTACAGCTAAAAAGTCAGCATTTACTGGATCTGCCAAAATGATTAACACAGACCAGATAACAAAAAGACCCGTAACCAATGTCATGCAAAGTTTATCGGGACAAGTAGCAGGTATGCAGATAACAAACACCAGCGGTCAACCGGGGGAGACTCCTAAAATATTGATACGCGGTATCAGTTCAATGAATGCAAAAACAGATCCACTAATTGTGCTGGACGGCATGCCCTATGAAGGGGGATGGAATAATATCAACCCAGCCGATGTAGAATCTATTTCAGTATTAAAAGATGCTGCTTCTACAGCCCTTTACGGTGCACGAGGTGCTAATGGCGTTATCATAATTACCACCAAATCCGCTAAGTCCGGTGAAGCAAAAATAACTGTAGACGCTAAATGGAGCGCTAATACACGTGGTGAAATAGAATACGATTACATAAAAGATCCGGGAGAATATTATGAAGCACACTATAAAGCCTTGAATAACTATTTTCAGAACGCCCAAGGACAAACTCCCGACCAGGCATATATCAACGCCAACACTAACATGGTAGGCACCAACAGCCAAACCGGAGGGCTGTCATACAATGTATACTCCTATCCTGAAGGAGAATACCTGATTGGAAAAGACGGCCGGTTAAACCCCAATGCCAGACTGGGACGTGTAGTAAACGGTTATTATCTGATTCCGGACAAGTGGACAAATGCTGTATACCAAACAGCCCTACGTCAGGAATATAACATTAACATTTCCGGTGGTAATGACAAATCACAAACTTATGCCTCATTCGGTTATCTGGACGAAGATGGCATAGCACCGGGATCTGACTATACCCGTATCACAGGACGTTTGAAGACCACTTATCAGGCAAAGCCATGGATGAAATTCGGTGCCAACATCAGCTATACACATTCCATTACAAATGGAATGGATTCCGAATCTAAACCGGCATCAGGTGCATTCGCTCAAGCATTCAACATGGCTCCCATTTATCCTGTTTATCTGCGCGATGCAAACGGCAATATTATGCAGGACAAGAATGGCAACATGTATGATTTCGGTGTTGCTAACCAAGGTCCACTGAACAGACCGCTCAACCCCAATCTGAACAGTATAAAATTAAGTCAGATAGATACCTACAACACCTCGGCAAATACACTGAATGGCAACGCATTTATGGATATCAACTTTCTAAAAGATTTCAAGTTCACATTTAGTGCAGGTTCTTCTATCCGGGACAGCCGAAACAAATACGGGAATAACCCTTTTTACGGCAGTGCACAGTCTTTAAACGGTAAAATAAATGTAGTTCATTGGCGCAGAACGACCATGAATCTCCAACAACTGTTAAATTACAATCACAGTTTCGGCCTACACAACGTATCATTGATGGCCGGTCATGAAAGTTTCAACAATATTTATGAACACTTGGAAGGCACCAAAAACGGATTGTTTTCTTTCTTTGACAATCAGGAATTAAATGGAGCCATTAGCGGCACCAATGATGAAGGCTCTTATAAAACCAAATATAACACAGAAGGTTATCTTTTCCGCGGAATGTATGATTATGACGGCAAATATTTCTTCCAGCTTTCATACCGCCGCGACGCTTCTTCCCGTTTTCATCCGGACAACCGCTGGGGTAATTTCTACTCGGCAGGTGCTGCATGGATACTTACCAAGGAAAAATGGTTCAATGACATAAAATGGCTGGATCTGTTAAAACTGAAGTTCTCAGTCGGCCAGCAAGGCAATGATAATATTGACGACTTTCTATATGTAGATACTTACAGCATCAAGAACAGCAATAATGAACTGTCACTGGGATTCAGTCAAAAAGGAAACAAAAACATTACTTGGGAAACCAATACAAATATAAATTTGGGTATCGAATTTGATCTGTTTAAAGGAAGGCTCAGTGGTAGTATAGAATATTTTAACCGCAGGACTACCGATATGCTGAATAGATTCAGCGTGCCTTTGTCATTGGGTTATTCTGGTTATTATGACAATATAGGTGATATGAACAACCGGGGTATGGAAATTGATCTGAAGTATGCTATCATCAAAACTAAAAACGTAATGTGGGATATCAGTCTGAATGCCACTCATTACAAGAATGAAATCAGCCGGCTGGCAGAAAGCAAGAAAACTGACGTAATAGACGGACATGCCGGTTATGTAAATGGAGAATATTATTACGGTGAAGGCCTGGCCATGAATACCAACTATGTTCACAAATACGCTGGCGTATCTTCGGAAGGCAAACCACAATGGTATTATACCGATGACAAGACCGGCGAAATGAAAACCACTACCACCTATTCTCAGGCAGATCTTTACCTGTGTGGAGATGCTACTCCAGACTTATATGGAGGCATCAATACTTCCCTTTCACTATATGGTTTTGATTTCTCCGCCCAAATTAATTACAGCATAGGCGGTTTGGCATATGACAAAGGATATGAAGCTCTAATGACCCCTCCTACTTCGACTCATTTAGGTTACAATGTCCATAAAGATATATATAAAGCATGGTCACCGGAAAATACCAGTTCAGATATTCCCCAATGGCAGTTCAATGATCTGTATAGCACCAAATCATCAGACCGTTTCCTGACAAATGCATCAACATTGAGCATACAAAACATTCAATTGGGCTACACATTCCCCAACCAAGTACTCAAGAATCTCTATCTGAGCAATCTCCGCATTTATATAGCTTGTGACAATGTTTACTATTGGTCTAAGAGAAAAGGATTCGATTCTCGTGTCTCATGGAAAGGAAATGGCGATTCATCAGGAGAATATTCGGCAGTACGCGCTTTCTCAGCAGGCCTCAGCTTACAATTCTAATTAACACATAAATAAAAGAAACAATGAAAAAGAAATATATCACTCAATTTGTGCTTGCTGCATGTCTTTCATCAGCAGTGAGTTTAAATAGTTGCATAGAAGAAGTATTTCCTGAAAACAGCAAAGCTTCCATAGACCAGATAGGCAAGTCAGATCAGGCCATAAATGCTATGGTAAACTCTGTGACCGCCTTTATCAACGCATTTAACACGTATGGATATCAATTTTGGCACGACTTTGGATATAGTGGATATAATCTCCTCAGAGAAGCGGCATGTGAAGACTTTTTCTGCCATCAACCCAAATTCGACTTCTTCGATACTTACGGAACCTGTAATGAAATGGGAGATGCTGATAACGTAAATACAATATGGTACTATTATTTTAAGTTTCTGAATGCTACCAATAATGCTCTGAGTGCTCTGGAAAAGTCGGATGACACAGCCGAGAACAAATATTTCAAAGGTATTTGTATGTCTTATAGAGCAATGATTTTCATGGACTTAGTACGTATGTACGAATACAAGAAAACCGGAGTAGAAAAACTGGATGCAGAAGCTGCCGGTAAGGAACTATATGGACTCACTATACCTATTATTACCACCGAAACGACCGAAGAAGAAGGACGTAATAACCCACGTGCTCCATTTTATACCATCTACCAAACAATATTAAATGATTTGGCTACGGCTGAAAGTCTATTATCAGATTACCAACGCCCGACCAAAAATATGCCTTGTACCCCGGTAGTCCATGGCTTAATGGCGCGTATGTGGCTGGAAATCGGCTCCCGGTTTGAACTTTATCCGGAAGATCTGACTACACTGAACAGCCATACAGATATGAATATTGCTTCAAAAGAAGCTTGCTTTGCCAAAGCGGCAGAATATGCACGCAAGGTTATAAATGAAAGTGGCGCAATGCCCTTAACTGAAAATGAATGGTTTGGAGGTGACAGCTATACTACAGGTTTCAACAGCGTGTTGACTAGTTCATGGGTTTGGGGATCTATCATGACTACCGAGGATGTATATAGTTCATGGAATAATTTTGCTGGCAGTATGTGTCCGGAACAAACCTTCGGTTATGGTAACCGGAAATGGCAGGGTTACAAAATGATTAGTAAAAAGTTATTCGATCAGATACCGGATGCTGACTGGCGAAAAACAACCTGGATTGCTCCTGAGGATGCACACAAAGCTCCCGGAAGCAAATACAGAACTTTGTTAACCAATGATGATTTTGCCGATATGCCTCCTTACACAGGTATCAAGTTCCGTCCTAAAAACGGTGAAATGAACGATTATACTGTCGGTGCCGCTATAGATTATCCATTAATGCGTATAGAGGAAATGTACTTGATTGAAGCGGAGGCTATAGGTATGAGTCAGGGACTGGCTGCCGGAATTGCCAAATTGGAAGACTTTGTGAATACTTACCGCTACGACGCTTCTTCAGGCACATATACCTGCAAAGTACATGACCTGAAAGAATTTCAAAAAAAGGTTATTGAACAGAAGCGTATCGAATTCTGGGGTGAAGGTATCATCTTCTGGGACTACAAACGACTGGAACTTCAAGTTGTACGCGGTTACCCGGGAACTAATGCCCCTGTGGGATACCGTTTCAACTCAATAGATGGATATTGCGCACCATGGATGAATATCTACATCAGCCTTTATGAAAACGTATATAATAAAGGTGCAGTTTTGAACCCTGACCCATCGCAGGCTATCAATGAATGGGTAGAATAAAATCTATTGGCGTTTCCATCCACTGTAGGGGCGGAATGTTTCCGCCCGAACCATTGGTCACGACCTTGGGAGTAATGCATCCACAAATACACCTTTCAGAGTGTTATTATCGAGCGCATTCAATGCGCCCCTACAGTGTTTATCTCTTAGCTTGACGGCTATGGGAAGCATTCTACCCCTACAGTTGAAGGTTTTGACAATAGCATCGGACTTTTGACATACTCCCTTTTTTGGGAAGCAATCCCCACAATGCACTTTATAAAAAACAAATCGTTTAAAACAGCTGCAACACATTCCTCCCCTTATTTGTTATTTATAAAAGGAGAAACAAAGTTATGGAATGGAAGAACAACATCCTCACAGAATTATCATGGTCTGCCACCATCACCCATCGTGAGAGTAAAGAAAAAGTAGCTACAGAAATTGCCCATCGGGCAAAAGAGGGTGACATTATAGGAGCCGGTTCCGGTTCCACCGTCTATCTTGCCCTTTTCGCTCTTGCCCGGAGAATTCATAATGAAGGATTACATATACAGGTCATTCCGGGTTCTATGGAAATAACAATGACCTGCATCCAATTAGGAATTGCACAGACTACACTTTGGGAGAAAAAGCCCGATTGGACCTTTGATGGAGCCGATGAAGTGGACCCGTCACACAACCTGATAAAAGGCAGAGGGGGAGCCATGTTTAAAGAAAAGCTCTTGATCCGTAATAGTGCCCGCACTGTCATTATTATTGATGAAAGTAAATGGGTGGAACGTCTGGGAAGTAAATTCCCCATCCCTATCGAAGTATTTCCCACTGCTTTGACTTATGCAGACCAACAGATAAAAGAATTGGGAGCCTCCAAAAACATATTAAGAATGGCCAAGGGGAAAGATGGTCCCATACTGACAGAAAACGGGAATTTCATAGTAGATGCCTACTTTGATTCCATTCCATTAACCTTGGAAAAAGATATAAAATCGATAACCGGTGTCATAGAAAGCGGATTATTCATCGGATACCATCCGGAAATTGTCGTTGCCCCATAACATATCCCTCATATATATGACAGAAAGACTCCCCTTAAAGGTTAATCTCTTTTCCTCAGTAAACTTAGTTGATAGTATAGTATGATTAAGCCTTTTTGACCTTATAACTTCTATCTCCCAAGCATTTTGGAGTTATCTCCATAGTACCTTGGAGTTAACTCCAAAGTGCTTGGAGATAACTCCAAACATTTGGGAGATAGAAGTCAACAGGTTAAAAGAGCTTAGTCTCAGGAAGAAAAGTGCTTAGGTAATAGTATCAAATCTGTTAAGTCTCCTGTCCCAATGCTCCCTCCAGCGGATGAAGAACTTACAGAATCTTGCTTGAAGGGTATAAGAGAAGGAAGAGGTCCTCCCCTTTTTAGAAACAATTACAGTCCTTTCGCTTTCGCCTCATTCCAAATGGCATCCATTTCTTCCAAAGTCATATCCTTCAGATTTTTCCCTTGCTTGATGGTATGCTCTTCCAGATAATTGAAACGATGGATAAACTTCTGGTTAGTAAGCTCTAATGCATTATCCGGATTAATCTTATAAAGACGGGCTGCGTTAATGAGACTGAACATCACATCGCCAAATTCGGCTTCCGCCTTATCCTTGTCCATATTCTCCACCTCAGCCTCGAACTCTCCTATTTCCTCCTTCACTTTTGTCCACACCTGTGAACGCTCTTCCCAATCGAAGCCCACATTGCGGGCCTTATCCTGAATGCGATACGCTTTGATCAATGAAGGCAAAGCAGAAGGAACACCACTCAGCACCATCTTGTTTCCATCTTTCTCTTTCATTTTTAACTGTTCCCAGTTTTCAGTCACCTTCTCGGCAGTATCGGCTTTCACTTCACCAAATACATGAGGATGACGGAAAATCAGCTTCTCACAAAGACGGTCACACACATCTTTGATATCAAAATCGCCCGTCTCACTACCTATCTTTGCATAGAAGGCCACATGCAGCAACACATCGCCCAACTCCTTGCAGATATCCTTCTTGTCATCCTTCATCAAGGCATCACAAAGCTCGTAAGTTTCTTCAATCGTATTGGGGCGCAGACTTTCATTGGTCTGTTTCCGGTCCCAGGGACATTTCTCCCGTAACTCGTCCAAAATATCGAGGAAGCGGCCAAATGCTTCCATTTGTTCTTTTCTTGTATGCATAATCAGTTTATTAATATCATTTTGTCGTGCAAAAGTACACAATTATCCAACGACTTTTATTAATTTTGCACTCAATTATGCGATAATCAATTAAATAAACAAAATATAAAATGGAATTAGCAAGTAAGTACAATCCCGCTGACGTGGAGGGAAAATGGTACCAGTATTGGCTGGACAACAAACTCTTTAGTTCAAAACCCGACGGACGTGAACCTTACACAGTCGTCATTCCGCCCCCTAACGTAACCGGAGTGCTCCACATGGGACACATGCTAAACAATACCATTCAGGATATATTGGTACGCCGCGCCCGCATGGAAGGCAAAAATGCCTGCTGGGTACCGGGGACCGACCATGCTTCTATCGCAACCGAAGCTAAAGTGGTCAACAAGCTGGCCGGACAGGGTATCAAGAAGACTGACCTCACCCGTGATGAGTTTCTGAAACATGCCTGGGCGTGGACGGACGAACACGGAGGCATTATCCTGAAACAGCTACGCAAGCTGGGTGCATCCTGCGACTGGGACCGCACTGCATTCACTATGGACGAGGAACGCAGCGAAAGTGTAATCAAAGTATTCGTAGACCTTTACAACAAAGGCCTGATTTACCGCGGTGTGCGTATGGTGAACTGGGACCCGAAGGCGTTGACAGCCCTCAGTGACGAAGAAGTTATCTATAAGGAAGAACATAGCAAACTGTATTATCTTCGTTACAAAGTAGAAGGTGACGCCGAAGGACGCTATGCAGTAGTAGCCACTACACGTCCCGAAACAATAATGGGGGACACTGCCATGTGTATCAACCCCAACGATCCCAAAAACCAATGGTTGAAGGGCAAGAAGGTAATTGTTCCGCTGGTAAACCGTGTCATTCCGGTTATAGAGGATGATTATGTAGACATTGAATTTGGTACAGGATGTCTGAAAGTAACACCGGCCCATGATGTGAACGACTACATGCTGGGCGAAAAATATAATTTGCCCAGCATTGATATCTTCAATGACAACGGTACCCTGAGCGAAGCTGCCGGACTGTATGTAGGCATGGACCGCTTTGATGTACGCAAGCAGATTGAAGAAGACCTGCAAGCTGCCGGACTGATGGAAAAGGTAGAAGCATATACCAATAAGGTAGGTTTCTCTGAACGCACCAATGTGGCTATCGAACCGAAATTGTCTATGCAATGGTTCCTGAAGATGCAGCACTTTGCAGATATGGCATTGCCTCCTGTAATGAATGACGAACTGAAATTCTATCCTCCCAAGTATAAGAATACGTATAAATATTGGATGGAAAATATAAAGGACTGGTGCATCAGCCGTCAGTTGTGGTGGGGACACCGCATCCCGGCATACTTCTTGCCCGAAGGCGGTTACGTGGTAGCCGGAACTGCGGAAGAGGCTTTGAAACTGGCTCAGGAAAAGACCGGTAACGCCAATCTGAAAATAGAAGATTTGCGCCAGGATGAGGATTGTCTGGATACTTGGTTCTCTTCATGGCTGTGGCCTATCTCTTTATTTAACGGCATCAACAAGCCTGATAATGAAGAGATTAATTATTACTATCCTACCAGCGACCTGGTTACAGGCCCGGATATCATCTTCTTCTGGGTGGCACGTATGATTATGGCCGGTTATGAATACAAAGGTGATATGCCGTTCAAGAATGTTTATTTTACCGGTATTGTGCGTGACAAACTGGGACGCAAGATGTCAAAGTCTTTGGGAAATTCACCCGACCCGTTGGAACTGATTGACAAATATGGAGCCGATGGCGTACGCATGGGTATGATGCTTGCCGCTCCTGCAGGAAACGATATCTTGTTTGACGATGCACTGTGCGAACAAGGACGTAACTTTAATAACAAGATATGGAATGCCTTCCGTCTGGTGAAAGGTTGGGAAGTGGCAGATATGGCACAACCGGAATATGCCAAACTTGCCACAGATTGGTTTGAGTCCATGCTGGCAAAAACAGTCACAGAAGTTGCCGATTTATTTAGCAAATACCGCTTGAGTGAAGCTCTGATGGCTGTCTATAAGTTGTTCTGGGACGAATTTTCAAGCTGGTATCTGGAAATGATCAAACCGGCATACGGACAACCCATTGACAAAGCGACTTATGAAAAGACTTTGGGTTTCTTCGATAACCTGTTGAAGTTGTTGCATCCGTTCATGCCTTTCATTACAGAAGAATTGTGGCAGCACATTTATGACCGTAAAGAAGGGGAAAGCCTGATGGTTCAACAACTGAACGTCCCAACTGTTTGTGATGAGACTATCGTCAAAGAATTTGAAGTGGTGAAAGAGGTTATCGGTGGTATCCGTACCATCCGCTTACAGAAAAACATTGCACAGAAAGAGGCTTTGGAATTGCAGGTGGTTGGTGAAAATCCGGTGGCTACATTCAATCCTATCATTACGAAATTGTGCAATCTCTCTTCCATTGAAGTCGTGGAAAACAAAACCGACGGCT
Organism: Bacteroidaceae bacterium; assembly: GCA_963651205.1. Taxonomy (GTDB): domain Bacteria; phylum Bacteroidota; class Bacteroidia; order Bacteroidales; family Bacteroidaceae; genus Phocaeicola. The sequence continues at coordinate 181,496 of CAVJPC010000011.1, read as the reverse complement.
CCGGCTCATTCATGGTGGGAACTACTGAATATGCGGTACCCTTGGGCAATATGATAAACGTGGAAGAAGAACTGGCAAAGCTGGAAACTGAATTGAAGTATCAGGAAGGTTTCTTGCAAAGTGTTTTGAAAAAGCTGGGCAATGAGAAGTTCGTGGGAAAAGCACCGGCAAACGTTATTGATATGGAACGTAAGAAACAGGCGGATGCGGAAAGTAAGATTGCTTCGTTGAAAGAAAGTATTGCAAGTTTGAAAAAATAAAATAAAAAGAAAGGGGTGTCCGAAAACTATTTTATGCATCCCTTTCATTCTGTTATCCTGAACGAAGTAAAGATTCTAATTACATTCACTTCATGTTTACAGATTCTTCACTTCGTTCAAAATGACAGGATGATAGGATGATCAGAAAAAATTGAACATTCTTCTCCTCCTTCTCGATTTTCCTTTTACTACTTAATCACGAGAAGGGTCTTTCTTGTTTTTCCGAGAGATTTTCAGCTCTACTATAAAAGCGACAACCAAAGCTAAACCACCAAAAAGCAATACATTGGCACCATAGATCAGGGAAGTCAGATCGTCCATCCGCCAATTACGTTCCGTTAAATAATCGGGTACTGTGGTTGCACAAATAATATAGCCTACTAACAGCCCAAGTCCCATACCAAGCAATAAGCAGCCAAACTTCAAGGCCGAAAAAGAAGTCGGAGAAGATGGATTAAAAACAGTTCCTACAGGAAGAGGAAGATTAAACTTGTTCCCCAATATAGAAGGATCTAACTTATCTCCCAATTTCTCTATAATAGTAAGACGCTCCTTCTTACCCACAAAAAGCTCAAATAATTTGTAGATTCCCAACGTAATGATGCCTACAACAATCCAACCGGTAATGTAACTCATAATTTTTTCTTTTTAAGTTATTAATTTTGTTCCTTTGTACCCTTTAGACGCAGGGGCATCAAAGAGGTTACACTTTTCAAAAAGAAAAAAATATTTCTTTTTTATGTAACCTCTGTCCTGACCTTGCGTCTAATAGACAAAATGAAAAACGACGAAGCAAATATTATTCATAGAATATTGAAAGGAGAGACTTCTCTTTATGAACACTTTCTGGATAAATACAGCCAACAGGTATTTGTCTTGATTGTACGTATCGTGGAGAATCAGGAGGATGCGGAGGAGTTGACTCAGGATACTTTCCTGAAAGCTTTTGAACATCTTTCGTCGTTTAAAGCAGAGAGCAGTTTCTCTACGTGGATATACCGTATTGCATATAACACGGCTATTTCGGCCACCAGAAAGAAAAAACAAGATTTATTTGTTATGGATAATGCCGTGTTGACAAATATATCCGACCAACAAATAGATGACACACTGAATGATGAAAGTGAGGAAAGAATAGGAAAACTCAATGAAGCCATCAAGAAGCTGGATGCCGAGGAACGTGCTTTGATTTCTTTATTTTATAATGAAGAGAAGCCTATCGGAGAAATTGCTCTTATTCTGGGATTGACGGAAAGCAACACAAAAGTAAAGTTGCACCGGATACGCAAAAAACTATATATACTTATAACGGAAGCAGAATGAACGAGAAAGAAAAAGATAAAGGATTAATGAAGGCCATGAAGGAACAACCATCCTTCCGGCTACCTTCCAACTTTACCTTCCGCACCATGCAGAAAGTAGAGGAAGCCATACTTTTACGTGAAAAGAAATTCGAAAGAAGAACATTACTGGCCACCATCGCTGCTTCTTTATTCTTGATACTAAGCAGTGGTACAGGTTTGTATATCTATTTTGGAGATACGATCAAGGAATGCCTCCGCAATACTTTCCTGGCAGGTGGGCAGATCTTAGAAATACAATTTCCTCCCATTTATCTGTTATTCATCGTAACGATACCTATATTTATGTTTTTTGACCGATGGATGAGGAAACAATATTTTAAACATCATGCCTGAAAGAGTAACTCTTTTCCCAACTACCGGCAACATAAAAAACACCGGGATTTTTAGCATCCCGGTGTTTCTTCTATATGATTGAATGATCTATTTTTCGAGTAAGTCTTTCAAGAATGCGTCCAACTCTTCGTCCAGCCCTTTCAAAAGTTCATCGTTCAGCAACAAAGTGTCTTCATCATCTATCAGCAAAAGTTCGGTAACAGTTTCCTTATCCTCATCCACCAAAACAAAAGAATAAGGTTTCATAATAGCCAGCTTTTCTAAAGCTCCCACTTCTTTCAACGAGTTGATTTCACCACGAAGTACACGTTCTACAATCGCATAAAAATCATCCTCGCTATAATCTACCCACTCTTCAATTATGGTACGCGACAATTCTTCGTCATCATCGTTAAAAATAATCAATTCACCGCTATCCTGCTTAGGCTGCAAATGAATATCGGTGACTACTGTTCTCTCTCCATCCGCCATATATTTATCAACCGCTTCCCGGAGCGAAGATGCAATAGAAGCATGTGACTGTGCACTGAGTTTCATACCAAAATCAATTTTATGTATTATTTATATCCAAAAGTACAAAAAAAATCTTTCCCTCCACACTTATTTCCTAAAAATTATCATCAAAGCGCTTCATTTGTATCCTCAATTTGGATAATTTGCCTGCTCTATCCTCCAATGCTGATGAATAGAAGGTAATCAGTTGCTCATCCCTGGTACCGGATTTTACCCACTTTTTAGCTTTCCCTATCCATTCTTTGGCTTGCTCCATATTATCCTTAATTTCATAATACAGAGCTATATTGAAAGCGGCTTTCATCTTTTGCTGTCCTTTTCTCTTCTCATAAGCCGTGTTCCACAGATTATATGCGCCGTCCCAATCATTCTCGCGAAGACATACGCCGGCATCACGCATTTCTATGTTTCCACCGTCGTAATAAAAACGAGTCACTTCATTCCAATGAGGCAATAAATGTTCCACAGGCACTGAAGCGGCATATTCCGATGCTTCTTTTACTATCACCTGATCCGAAAGAGTCGGATTTATTTCCCAGGAAATAGTGTCTTGTTTGGCAACGACAAATAAGGGTTTATCCCGATTGGGGATATATACCCTGATTATCGGAGATATAATTCCATCTACTGCATCTATGGGCATAGGATAGTCCGGATAGAACAAGACACCCGGCTTGGTCTGAATATGAATGCGGTCGAATGATAATATCATATCTACCCCCAAATCCTCACTCAGTTTCTGTATTTCCTCTTTGGTCAGAAGGACATTGACGCGGGGAACTTCATCATTTGCCCGGAATACAGAATCACAGATAACAACTTGATCAAAATAGTTCACATTGGCAATATTCTCCGCCAAAGCTTCGGAGGCCACCTTACCGTCTCCTTCCAATTCAGCGCTCAGGGTTTCATGATTATCTTTGGCTTTAAAGACCGGCATATTGTTTATCACAGCCACCTTTCTCACTGCATCCGGAAAACTGACATCACCAGCTTGTAGCTGGTCAAAAGAAATGGTCTGCAAACTACTGCAGGAAGCAAGGAATGCTCCGGCAATCAGAATCATTAGTGAAACAGATTTTTTCATACGATCATTTTTTCTTTGGGAACAAAAATACGCTTATTTACGCAAGAAGTTAGTTAAAAGGAATAAAAAAAACGTCCAGGCAGTAAATTCTACCCGGACGTTTTTATAATAATCGTTATTTATCAAGCATTTTGTCCGTGACAGTTCTTGTATTTCTTGCCACTTCCGCATGGACAAGGATCGTTACGTCCTACTGTTTTCTCTGCACGAATCGGTTCACGTTTCACCTCACGGGTATCACGTTCGGCAGCCGCTTGCTGATGAGGATCACTCAAATCCTGCTTTTCTTCTCTATATTGCTGACGGGGAGCCTGTGGTTCGGGAGCTGCTTCACGCACTTGTTCCGGTTCTTGAACAGGGATTTGTCCACGCATCAATACAGAGATGGTATTATTATTAATCTTATGTACCATATTATCGAACAGATTAACTGATTCGAGCTTGAAGATCAGCAACGGGTCTTTCTGTTCGTAACTTGCATTCTGTACAGAATGTTTCAGTTCGTCCAGTTCACGCAGGTTTTCCTTCCATGCATCATCAATGGTATGAAGCAGAATTGCTTTTTCAAATGACTTCACAATCTCCTTGCCTTCTGTTTCATAAGCCGCCTTCAAGTTGACAGAGATGTTATACAAGCGTTTGCCATCCGTAATAGGAATCATGATGTTTTCGTACATATGTCCTTGCATTTCATATACCTGTTTGATAACGGGGTTGGCAATCTGGGCCATGCGGTCTGTCTTGCGCTTGAAGTTGTTCATTGCCGCTTCAAAGGTTTTCTCAGCAAGATCTTCTTTTCTCATCTTGTTGTACTCTTCTTCTGTGAATGGTACTTCCATTGCCAATGTCTGCAATATTTCCATCTTCACATTATCAAAGTCGCCCAATTCTACAGCATAAGCGCAACGATCCCAAATCATATTCACAATATCCATACCGATACGCTCACCCATCAAGGCATGACGACGTTTGGTGTAAACAGCCACACGCTGTTTGTTCATCACATCATCATATTCCAACAAACGTTTACGGATACCGAAGTTATTTTCTTCCACTTTCTTCTGTGCACGCTCAATAGAATTTGAAATCATCTTGTGCTCAATCATCTCGCCTTCCTTGAAACCAAGCTTGTCCATTACACTGGCAATACGGTCTGACGAGAACAAACGCATCAAATCATCTTCCAATGATACAAAGAATACGGATGAACCCGGGTCACCCTGACGACCGGCACGACCACGCAACTGACGGTCCACACGGCGGCTTTCGTGACGTTCCGTACCGATGATTGCCAAACCGCCCGCAGCTTTCACTTCCGGACTCAGCTTGATGTCGGTACCACGACCTGCCATATTGGTAGCAATGGTCACAATACTTTTCTGACCTGCCTGAGCTACAATATCAGCCTCTCGCTGATGCAGTTTCGCATTCAATACATTGTGCTCAATCTTGCGCATGGCAAGCATTTTGCTCAGCATTTCAGAGATTTCCACTGAAGTGGTACCTACCAGGACAGGACGTCCTTCCTTCACCATTTCTTCAATTTCTTCGATAACTGCCTTATATTTTTCACGTTTGGTCTTATAAACGCGGTCATTCATATCTTTACGGGCAATCACACGGTTAGTCGGAATAACGACAACATCCAATTTATAGATATCCCAAAGTTCGCCTGCTTCTGTTTCTGCGGTACCGGTCATACCCGACAGCTTGTGGTACATACGGAAATAGTTCTGCAACGTGATGGTAGCGAAGGTCTGGGTAGCAGCCTCCACTTTTACACCTTCCTTAGCTTCAATAGCCTGGTGCAAACCGTCAGAATAACGGCGGCCTTCCATGATACGTCCGGTCTGTTCGTCAACAATCTTAACCTGTCCGTCAATCACTACATATTCATCGTCCTTTTCAAACATGGCATAAGCCTTTAACAACTGGTTGATGGTATGTACGCGTTCAGACTTGATAGCGTAATTGGTCATCAACTCATCTTTTTTAGCCAGCTTTTCCTCTTCGGTCAGATTGATCTCATTTTCTAAAGCAGACAATTGAGAAGTAATATCAGGCAATACGAATAAAGTAGGATCTGCCGCATTTCCTGTAATCAGGTCGATACCTTTATCGGTCAAATCTACGCTGTTTTGCTTTTCATCAATCACGAAATACAACGGATCAGTAGCTTCAGGCATACGCTTGTTGTTCTGCTCCATGTAGATTTCCTCGGTCTTCAGCATACCTGCCTTAATACCTTGTTCACTCAGAAACTTAATCAGCGGTTTGTTCTTTGGCAACGCCTTATGACTACGGAACAATGCCAGAAAACCTTCTTCCTGATCTTTCTTATTATCGGATGCGATCAAACGCTTGGCATCAGCCAGATATTGGGTCGCCAGTTTCTTCTGAGCCTCGAACAAACGCTCTACCAACGGACGAAGTTGTTCAAACAGTTGGTCTTCGCCTTTAGGCACAGGACCGGAAATAATCAATGGAGTACGGGCATCATCAATCAATACGGAGTCAACCTCATCGACAATGGCATAATTATGTTTGCGCTGAACCAGATCTTTAGGGCTGACAGCCATATTGTCACGCAAGTAATCGAAACCAAATTCATTATTCGTACCGAAAGTAATATCGGCCATGTATGCTTTACGGCGTGCGTCGGAGTTAGGTTGGTGTTTATCAATACAATCTACACTTAAACCATGGAACTGATACAACGGCCCCATCCATTCCGAGTCACGTTTTGACAAGTAGTCATTGACAGTAACCACATGTACACCATTACCGGTCAGCGCATTCAGAAATACCGGCAGAGTAGCCACCAACGTCTTACCTTCACCGGTTGCCATTTCGGCAATCTTACCTTTATGCAATACGACACCCCCAAACAGCTGTACATCATAATGTACCATTCCCCAAGTCATGTCATTGCCACCTGCCAACCAGTGGTTCTGCCAGATAGCTTTATCATCTTCAATACGTACAAAATCTTTTCCTTGAGCAGCCAGTTCACGATCAAAATCAGTGGCGGTAACTACCAGTTCTTCATTTTCCGTGAGACGACGTGCTGTATCTTTAACGATAGAAAAAGCTTCGGGAAGCACATCATCCAATGCTTTCTCATATTTTTCCAATACTTCTTTTTCAAGTTTATCTATTTGGGCAAAGATACCTTCACGGTCTTCCAATTCTGTTGTTTCGATAGTAGCTTTCAGTTCTTCTATCTTTGCCTGTTCTTCTGTAGCCGAATCGTGAATGTACTTTTTCAATCCCTCCGTTCTGGCACGGAGTTCGTCATTGCTTAGTTTTGCTATTTCCGGATAAACAGCCTTAATCTTATCAACCCACGGTTTTATTTCTTTCATATCGCGGGTGGCCTTGTTTCCGAACAACTGGCCGATAAATTCATTAAATCCCATTGTATTTTTGTTTTTATTATTTTCTAGTTTGATTACTTTTAAAAGTGCAAAGTTACAATAAAATGCTGATTTATTTGCACTTCTCTCTCTAATATTATTTGCGGATATCCGTCATCGGAGCTAGAACGGATGCATTGGGCGCGCGAATGCGCATATAATGAGCTACGGTTGGAACTATATTACCTATCTTTATAGGCGCATGAATTATTTCCGGCTTCATTCCGTTCCCGATGAAAATCAATGGGGCTGATGCATACGAATAGCGTTGTACCTGTGTATCAAGTGATTGTTCACGATATACAGTCCAACCCGGTAAAACTTCTATCCATAAATCTCCGGAACATATCGGATTATAGTAATTCTTGATTTTATCAATGGTAGGTGTCCATGAACCCAGTTGCAGGCGCTGTGAAGAATAGACATCTTTCACTCCGCTGAACTGTACCAGAAATTCTGCCGCACGGTTCAGCATCTCGGACATATTCAGTTGCTTCTGCTCTATCAGCTTATGGTTCAGGTATATCTGTTGTTCAAAATGTGCTTCCACCCACTGTCCTTCACCATAAATAGCTGCCAGGTAGAGATTCAACAAGGCAGAGCAGCGCTCAATGTGGAATTCCCCACCCGGTATTTTATATTGAGGGGGATCTACCGGATCGGCATCAGCATATCCCGTAGAGGTTATAAAGAATAAAGTGTTGTTGAGGCCTACTTTACGATCTATCAGTTCCAGCAACTCGGCAATGCTGTTATCCAGGCGTACATAAGTATCCTGCATTTCCAGGGGAAGTTCGGCCGGGGCTTTATGGTCATAGTTTCCGGCATAGTACGCCAGTGACAAAAAGTCCGGAACGGCATCTTTACCGATGGGGGTATTATTCAAACAAGCATTCACCAAGCGGTTTACTTCATCATTGGCATAGGGGCTTGTTTTCAGTTTACGATATTTATTTTTCCGTTCGTCGTCGAAACTATGTTTGAACGTGACTTGTTTGTTTTCGCTGGTCAGGTATTTGTAGACAGTTACAGGCAGATAGGGGGCCCATGACATATTACTGATACGGAAATCCAATCCTTCACGGTCGTTATACGTAGTCACCCATGAAGGGAATGTGCCGTAATAAGTGCTACCGCTCCATTTCCCCGTTTCATCATTCAGCCAGAATGCACCTTTTGATGCATGACCGGCAGCCAGTACAGCCATTTCGCGTGTAGGAGCGATAGAATATACTTCGGCTGCGCCTTGTGTAGCTATCATCAACTCATCCGGCAAAGTAGAAACTTTTATTTTCTGCGGTGAAGTAGACTCGGAAGTATAAATTCCCATGAAATTAGCATCATCCACACAATTGATAACCCGAAGAGTGCTGCGGTCCATCCACTTATCCCCCACTATACCGTTTGTATAAGGGGTAGTACCTGTATAAATGGCCGCCACTGCCGATGACTTGTCTACATTAATGAAATCATATTCAGCATTCCGGTAAATCCGTCCTTCTTTCCACAACCGTTTAAAGCCACGTTCACCATACAGTGCTGAAAAAGCCTCTATATAGTCAGTCCGCAGTTGATCAATGGTCAAGCCGACCACCAACCTGGGAACAGCAGGAACATTTTGTGCCTGCAACCCTGTTAATGCGATAACAGTCAGAAGAGAAGTTAAGATGCGTCCTTTCATTTATTGTTTTGTCTGTAATATAATAAAACGTGACTTGCAGAACATATCAGCAAACACAGTGCCAAAGGTAATACCGTTGCGTTGAATTTTTGCTGTATAAACGGCATTATCATTATAAAAAGTGTTAAACACACTATATTTATCACATGATAGAGGTCTTTTTTGCCTTTTATGGCCCTATAAACCATAACGGGAAGGTAAACCAAAGGAATGGGATTGAATAAAAGGATCAGCCAATTGGACCCCACCGTAGGATGAGTCGAAAAGAAAACAAGAAAGGCGATGACACATCCCGCCAACCCTTGCATGCCGAAAAGCAATATATCCCAAATCCAAATCACTTTTTTTATTTTAAGTTGCACCCACCCTACCAGACAAGTTATTCCTATCAAGATAAACACACACACCATCGGTGACAATGGAAAACTTCCTTCATCCTCCTCAGGTTGCACATCCACGACCTTCTTTTCTACCAAAACCAAGGGACGAAGGCTATCTCCTTCTACTATAACCGCCTCTTTTGCCGCTTCCATCAGATAAAAAGGAGCAAACATCTGCTTGCGTGCATCAATAGGTTCATCTGCTTCACTTCCCAAACACATATCTATACCTAGTTCATCCCATTCGTGCCCTTTAGTGTATTGATGAACGATATCCCGGAAAGAAAGCCCGTCCCTTCCATTGGGATAAACAATTTTGCCTTCAAGGCATTCTTCCATTTTATCACGCGCACGCGTGGTACAATTATCATAAAAGAAATTATAACGATACACTCTGTTTTCAGGCAGATAGTTCTCCTCTAACAAGCTCCTGAGCCTCTGTTTTTCCACAGGTGTCAGGTTCAAGGTCTGTTGAAAAACAGAGGAGCCACGCATGGCATAACTACTTTCAAAGTAAGGATAGCGAGTAATACCTAGTTCATAATCGGTTTCCCCTTTGACAAAACGATAGATAAAATTGGGAGTATTAAAGCTGAACATGCCATAGTTGAAGACCCAGTCCTCACCACGTTCCGTGTCTTCATAACGCAGTGCAGTATGTCCGAACAGCGCATAGATTTCCGTTCCGGGAGCACAAGTCAGCAGACTCACCTTTACGTTATCATCCTGTCCTTTAACCGGTTGGATCAAAGAAAAGGATAGCAGCATCAATGTTACAATTAATTTATTCATAGACTTCAGTCTTTGTTTACTGATGCAAAAGTACACCTAAATATTAATTAATTCCTCACAAATACCATTTTTTATTGCAATTCCTATTTATTTTTTGCGTTACTTTGCAGCCGAAAAAGCAAAGTTGTGAATTTAATTATCGACATAGGAAATTCAGTAGCCAAACTGGCTATATTTGACAAAGGCGAACTGGTCGAAGTATTCCGTGGTTCCAATCATTCTTTAGATTGCCTCCCGATGCTTTGCTCCCGATACCCCCTTAAGCGAGGTATTATAGCCTCTGTCATCACTCTAAGTAACACCATCCGGCGCCAACTGGAAAGGCTACCTTTTAAAATCATTGAACTAAGCCATGAGACTCCCGTTCCTATCACCAATTTATATAAAACACCGCAAACATTGGGTATGGATCGGCTGGCAGCAGTAGTTGCCGCCAACTGGTTGAAACCGGAGCACGACGTGCTGGTTATAGATGCCGGGACTTGTGTTACTTATGACTTTATTGATGCCGGTGGTGCCTATCATGGAGGCAACATTTCGCCGGGAATGCGTATGCGTTTCAAAGCATTGAACATATTCACCGACAAACTTCCCAAAGTAAGCGCCAAAGGAGAAGTTCCGATGTATGGACAATCTACTGAAACAGCCATTCGGGCAGGGGTCATCCGAGGAATAGAATTTGAAATGAGTGGGTATATCACCCATCTTCAAAAGAATTATCCGGGACTTTTGGTTTTTTTAACGGGCGGAGATGAATTTTCTTTTGATACAAAATTAAAAAGTATCATCTTTGCAGATAGATTTTTAGTATTGAAAGGTTTAAACAGAATATTAAGCTATAATGATAAACTATAAAAGACTGATTAGTGCGTCAATTTTACTCACAGTCACAGGGCTAGCCGTAGCCCAAACAAGCACAAATTCACCCTATACACGCTACGGCTTTGGTCAGTTAGCTGATCAAAATTTCGGTAACAGTAAAGCGATGGGAGGAATAGCATACGGCTTGCGAAACGGGACCCAAATCAACGCATCTAATCCGGCATCTTATACAGCTATCGATTCATTGACATTCTTATTCGATGCAGGGATGACTCTTCAGAATGCAAACTTCAAGGACGGCAATGTAAAAACCAATGCTAAGAATTCAAGTTTTGACTATATGGCCATGCAATTCCGCCTATGGAAAAAAATGGGAATGACCGTTGGATTTCTTCCTTTTTCAACAGTAGGCTACAGCATTTCCAAGACAAACGAGTTTGACGATGTAGACAACAATGGAAAGTGGGCTGAATCTTATGACGGCGATGGAGGTTTTCATCAGGTTTTTGTAGGTTTAGGCTATAAAGTTTTCAATAATTTGTCTGTTGGTGCAAATTTTTCGTATCTTTATGGAGATATTACCCACCAGTCCATGACAACTATTGGAGCGACACCGACCCGTAGTATCAAACTGGATAAATATTCAATTAGCGATTATAAGTTAGACTTGGGTTTACAATATACTTATAAAGTAAATAAAAAGAATACGATCAATGTGGGTGCGGTCTATACATTGGGACACACCTTGCATGGTGATGCATATAAATATCATCAGACAGGTGTGGAAAGTAATAGTTCTATCTATGTACAGTCACAGACAGGAGACACCATTGCCAACCCATTCAAAATGCCACACACATTTGGTTTAGGTCTTACCTATGTATATGACAATCGTCTGACTATAGGTGTTGACTATACTTTGCAGAAATGGAATACAGCAGATTTAAGCTGGAGCAAGTTTAACAAGGAAAACGTGGTAATGAGTGACCGTACAAAAATAGCCTTGGGAGCTGAGTTTGTACCAAGCTATGTTAGTCATAATTATCTGAAACGTATCCGCTATCGCGCGGGAGCTTATTATTCAAGTCCTTATAATAAGGTTTTTTACAAGGATGAAATGCATGACGGCGCACGCGAATATGGAGTCAGTGTAGGTTTTGGTTTTCCCATGTTTCAAAGCAAGTCTATGTTGAACATTTCCGGTCAATATGTCAAAGTCAGTCCTAAATTTAAAGGACTGATGGAAGAGAACTATTTAAGGGTTAATATTGGCCTTACTTTCAATGAACGCTGGTTCATGAAGTGGAAAGTTGATTAATGAAGTTGAGAGAAACGGATAAATAACAACAACTAAATTTATATACGATGAAAATGAAGATGGTAACAGCGCTGTTCGTTCTTTCTTTAAGTGCAACAGCTTCTTTCGCTCAAACAGGAGCGTCAGACGGTTCTAGATTCGGGCATGGGGAAGACAGCCTCAGATGCTTGAAGAACATCAGTATTTATACTGAATACGTTAAGACTAACAATTTCAAGGATGCTTATACTCCTTGGATGAGCGTATTCACAGAAGCTCCAAAAGCTCAAGTAAGTACTTACACTAATGGTGCAAAGATTCTTCGCGCTTTAATAGCCGGTGAAAAAGATGCAGCTAAGCAAAAACAATATTTTAACGAACTGATGAAGGTTCATGACCAACGCATCCAATATTTGGATGACTTGAATAAGTTGGTTAAAAGAGATGTAACTAAAGGTTCCATCATTGGCATGAAAGCTCATGATTATTTCACTATGGGTGGTCAGGATATGAATGAAGCTTACAAATTATTTAAGGAAGCTATTGAACTGGAAAAAGAAAATTCCGACTATTTTGTTTTGCAGGAGTTCATGGATGCCGCTGCCCGTAAAATGAAAAGCGATGAATCATATAAAGAACAGTTCATTCAAGATTACTTGTTTGCATCAGGCGCTGCTGATGGAGCTTTGAAAGCTGCCACCAAGGAAAATGACAAGAAATTATTGAAAGTGGCTAAAGACAATATTGATGCATTCTTTATCAACAGTGGTGTGGCAACTTGTGATAACCTGCAGGCAATCTATGCTCCTAAAGTAGCACAGAACAAGACTAACTTGGACTATCTGAAACAAGTTATTTCTGTTATGCAGATGTTAGGTTGTACAGAACAGGAAGCTTATTTCGCTGCATCTGAAGCCGCACATGCTATCGAACCGACTGCCGAAACAGCTGTTGGTTGCGGATATATGTACTATAAGAAAGGGGATATGGACAAGTGTATCGAATATTTCGATCAAGCCATCAACTTGGAACAAGATCCTATCAAGAAAGCTGACTATGCATACAAAACTGCAGCTATTTTATTCAGCAAAAAACAATTGAGCAAAGCAAAACAATATGCGCTTAAATCTATCTCTTTGGATGGTAACAATGGTAAACCCTATATTCTGATTGCTAACATGTATGCATCAAGCCCCAACTGGAGCGATGAAGCAGCATTGAACAAGTGTACTTATTTTGCCGTTATCGACAAATTGCAAAGAGCAAAAAGTGTTGATCCAAGTGTTGCCGATGAAGCAAACAAACTTATTGGTACTTATGCTGCTCATACTCCGAAAGATGCTGACCTGTTCTTCCTCAGCTTGAAGAAAGGTGATTCAGTTACAATCGGTGGATGGATTGGTGAAACAACTACGATCAGATAATTATGTCATCTGAAAAGAAACAAAAATCACACCTTATATATATAAACATAACAGTTGCCGTTTGGGCGACTGTTATGTTTGTTTTATTCCTTGCATGTTCGGAAGGCGAGAAAAATTTGGCTGAAGCCATTACAGAGAGAGATTCATTGCCCAGCATGAGAACGCTTGGAGTCACTACCCTTATATCGGACTCTGGTATCACCCGCTACAAAATTATCACAGAAGAATGGGAGATTTATGATAAAAAGAATCCCCCCTATTGGGCTTTCGAAAAAGGCGTTTATTTGGAAAAGTTCGATTCCCTATTTCATATTGATGCCAGCATAAAAGCCGATACAGCTTATTATTACGAGAAAAAGAAACTTTGGGAATTAAGAAGTAATGTGCATATCCGTAGCCAAAGAGGTGACAAGTTTGATACCGACCTGCTCTTTTGGGATGAAAAACTAGAGAGAGTCTATTCTGATAAATATATCCGTATCGAACAGGAAGACAAGATCATTACCGGGTATGGATTTGAGTCCAACCAGCAAATGACAGAATATCAGATTTATAATAACACGGGTATTTTCACTGTAGAAGATACAGCCCCTACAGACAGTACAAAGTCTGTTGCCGATAGTACTCGGACAGACTCGATACGCTAATCCGATCATCACTATGGGTATTTTTATACAAATTTTTATTACAATGGCTTTTTCCGCCTTTTTCTCCGGAATGGAAATAGCCTTTGTTTCATCCAACAAATTACGTTTTGAGATGGATCGCAACAACCAGAGCATAAACTCACGTATACTTTCCATCTTCTTCCATAATCCGAACAACTTCATTTCTACCATGCTGGTAGGAAACAATATAGCCCTGGTCATCTATGGTATATTGATGGCACAGGTTATTGAGCAGAATCTGCTGGCAGGATTAATAGACAATCATCTCTTACTGGTGCTTATCCAAACAATCATTTCGACACTGATAATTTTAGTAACAGGAGAATTTCTGCCTAAAACTTTATTCAAGATTAATCCGAATTTCACATTAAATGTCTTTGCAATTCCTACCTATATTTGCTATATCATCCTCTACCCTATCAGCAAATTCGCTTCGGGAGTATCCAATATCTTACTCCGTATCATAGGAATCAAGACGAACAAAGAAGCCAATGACAAAGCTTTTACTAAAGTCGATCTGGATTACTTTATCCAAAGCAGCATACAAGATGCCCGTAACGAACAGGAAATAGAGACTGAAGTCAAGATTTTCCAGAATGCACTGGATTTCTCAAACGTCAAGATACGTGATTGCATGGTACCCAGAACTGAAATTGTCGCCATCGAATACGGAACTCCGATAGAAGAACTAAAGGCCCGTTTTATTGAAAGCGGTATAAGCAAAATTATCGTATACAAAGAAAATATTGACAACATTGTAGGCTACATCCACTCATCGGAAATGTTTCGTGAATTGACAGACTGGAGCAAGAATATCCGCCAGCTTCCTATTGTCCCTGAAACTATGGGAGCGCACAAATTGATGAAATTATTCATGCAACAAAAAAAATCCTTGGCAGTGGTAGTCGATGAATTCGGAGGCACTTCCGGAATCGTAGCACTAGAAGATTTGGTAGAAGAAATATTTGGCGAAATAGAAGATGAACATGACACCACTTCCTATATTGCCAAATCTGTCGGCGATAATGAATACATCCTTTCCGGCCGGCTGGAAATAGAAAAAGCCAATGAATTATTTTTCCTTGATTTACCGGAGAGTGATGACTACCAAACCATCGGCGGGCTCATATTGCACCAGTATCAAAGTTTTCCAAAGATACATGAAGAGATCACTTTCGATAAATTTCGTTTTAAAATAATTAAAGTGACGGCTACAAAAATTGAATTGGTAAAACTGAAAGTGACCGAATAACAGATTTTTTTCACAATAAAATAGCTTGGAAGCCGCATTTTTTGTATCTTCGTGCGCTAAATCTATAAAGTATAGAAAAACAATAAACAAAAATAGTAAAATTAAATGGCAACATTACAAACAATCAGAAGTAAAGGCCCTCTGTTGGTCGTTGTAATCGGTCTTGCCCTCTTCGCATTTATTGCCGGAGACGCATGGAAGGTTCTCCAACCGCACCAGGGTAAACAAGACGTAGGTGAAGTAAATGGAAAAACACTTACAGCACAAGAGTATCAGAAAATGGTGGATGAATACACAGAAGTCATTAAATTGACACAAGGTGTTTCCGCATTGAATGATGACCAACTGACTCAAGTGAAAGACCAAGTATGGCAGTCTTACGTAAATAACCAGTTGATCGCAGCAGAAGCTGCAAAGTTGGGATTGACTGTCAGCAAGGCAGAAATTCAGGCTATTATTGAAGAAGGTACTAACCCGTTGTTGATGCAGACTCCATTCCGCAATCCGCAAACCGGTGCATTCGATAAAGATATGCTGAAAAAGTTCCTGGTAGACTATGCTCACCTGGATGCCAGCAAAATGCCTGCACAGTATGTAGAATACTATCAGAAAATGGGTGCTTTCTGGAATTTCATCGAAAAGACTTTAATCCAGTCTACCTTGGCTGAGAAATATCAGAATCTGATTGCAAAATCATTGATTTCAAATCCGGTTGCTGCTGAAGACGCTTTCGCATCACGCACTGAACAATCAGACGTTTTGCTGGCCGCAATTCCTTATTCTTCTATCAGCGACTCTACCATCACTGTATCAAACAGCGAAATCAAGGATCTATATAATAAAAGAAAATCCTCTTTCGAACAGCCGGTTGAAACCCGCAACATTAAATACATTGATGTATTGGTAACTCCATCTGACGAAGACCGTAAAGAAGTGTTGAACGAAGTAACCGAATATGCTACTCAAATGAATACGACTGCTGATATGAGCACATTCATCCGTTCTACCGGTTCAGTTATTCCTTTCTCTGAAATTGCAATCAATAAGACTGTATATCCTAACGACATCGTTGCCCGTTTGGATTCTGTAAGCATCAACGAAGTTTATGGGCCGTACTACAATCAGGCTGATGACTCTTATAATGCGTTTAAGATTATTGCTAAACAGACTGCTCCCGACTCAATCCAGTATCGTCAGATTCAGGTATATGCTGAAGATGCAGCTAAAACCGCAACTTTGGCAGACAGTATTTTCAATGCATTGAAAGGTGGAGCTGATTTCACTGATGTTGCTAAAAAATATGGCCAGACAGGTGAGTCTACTTGGTTGACTGCCCGCAACTTTGAAGGTGCAGCCTTGGATGCTGACAACGCTAAGTACATCAACAAATTGATCAACTCAGGTATTAAAGAACTGAACAATCTGCAAATCGGACAAGCTAATGTTATTCTTCAGGTATTGGACAAGAAAGCCATGAAGGATAAATATAAAGTAGCAGTAATCAAACGCCCGGTTGAATTCAGCAAAGAAACTTATAACAAGGCATACAACGATTTCAGCCAGTTCGTAGCACAGAATACTACAATGGATAAGATTGTAGCTAATGCAGAAGAAAACGGTTACCGTTTATTAGAACGTGCTGATTTCCGTAGTGCAGAACATCGTGTAGGTGGCGTGAAAGGAACTCGCGAAGCTTTGAAATGGATTTTCGCTGCTAAAGAAGGTGAAGTATCTCCGTTATACGAATGTGGTGAAAACGACCATTTGATGGTAGTTGCTCTTGAAAAAATCAATCCTGCCGGATATCGTAACATCAACCTTGTTGCAGATATGTTAAAAGCGGAAATTATCAAAGATAAGAAAGCAGAAAAGCTGATGGCGGAAATGAAGGGTGCAAGTAGCCTTGACCAAGTGAAAGGTATGGCTAATGCAGTCAGCGATTCAGTGAAACATATCACTTTCTCCGCTCCTGCCTATGTATCTGTAACCCGTGCCAGCGAACCTGCTCTGGGTGCTTATGCAAGCAAAGCTGAAGTAAACAAACTGACCGGCCCTATCAAAGGTAATGCAGGTGTTTATATGATTCAGGTTTATAATAAAGAAAAGAGTGCAGAAGAATTTGATGCCAAGAATGAAGAAAACAACTTGTCTAACATGGCAGGACGTTATGCTAGCAGCTTTATCAATGACCTGTACAAAAAAGCTGAAGTAAAAGACGACCGTTACCTGTATTTCTAATCAGTGTAACCCAATAATAACAACAGGCTGTATCGAAAAGTTCATTGATACAGCCTGTTTTGTTTTATCACAGTTTCCGTAAAAAATAAAGGTGAAATAATCTATAAAATCGACTCGTTTACGCTCCGCATTCCCTTTTTTATGACTATGTTTGCAGCAGTAATTATGAAGTATTTTATTGTCATTTGTACGTGTATCCTTTTGTTGTGTACTTTCAGCAACACAAGCAAAGGAGAAATTGTCCGGGAATGCCAGACAGAAGTACTATCTTCTGTATCCATGTTGTCGGATGATGCGGATTCTTATCATCAATTGGCAACAGAAAAGCGATATGACGCTCCCAATGTAAAGCTAACGGAGGTAAATCTTTTATGCCTCACTTTGCGTACTCCGGTACTTACCAAGATATACAAGTTTTTATCTACTATCAAAGTACGCTGCCATTACCGTACTCTCTTACCCGAAGAAAAATTCAATAATCTATATCCTAGCATTAATTATGTAAAATCCTCGTGCAGATACTTCATCTACACGTTAGAGCACATTTTGATTTAGCGGTTCCCTTTCTTCCTATTTATTATTATCATTCCGGATGGAGTGACCTGTCGGTGTGCACATATATGTTTGTTGCATTACGCTGTCATCACTATTATCCGGAGTAGTATACCGTTTTATTCACTAAATCATTTACATACTATTATGCTACACTTATTTTTATCCACCCTGGCCATGATGGGACTTACCTTCCTCATCGGCTTCTTTGTAGCTGCCGTTATCAAAGGAATAGCATTGGCGGCAGATTCTATGGATTTTTACAGTTCCCATCTTCTGGAACTTCAACGCTTAAGAAGAATCAAAAAAGCGCGTGCCCGTTTCATCCAATTGGTATGGAACCAGACTCCAGAGGAGATGGAAGCTCTGGGAGACGTCCGCGAAAACTGGAACCGGGGTATGAACAGTGACCGTAAAGGCAAACAAGAAGGCGGTTATTATCATGGAGTCAGCCACGGAGCATCCCAGTTGGATCTGGTAGATTATTATTATCCTGATACTAAAATGGTCTACCTCAAACAACGCGAAGAAATGCATAATCAGCAACAAAAGAATACTCATGTGAAAAAGAACCTTTCAACAAAAAAATAACCTAAACTTGATAATTAGATATGGAAAATATAGATTTCGGAATACTCTTCCAAGGTATTGGCACAATGATAGAAAGCGGTTGGTTTCTTGCCGGCGCACGCATCTTTTTAATTTTATTGGGATTTCTCCTCATCTATTTGGGATGGAAAGGCATCTTGGAACCAATGGTAATGATTCCAATGGGATTGGGTATGATTGCTATCAATTGCGGAACATTAATTATGCCGGATGGAGGACTGGGCAATCTTTTTCTTGATCCCATGTTATCAGATACAGACGCACTGATGAATACCATGCAGATAGATTTCCTGCAACCGGTCTACACCCTTACATTCAGTAACGGGCTTATTGCCTGTTTTGTCTTCATGGGAATAGGTACGCTGCTCGACGTAGGCTTCCTGCTCCAGAAACCTTTTGCCAGTCTTTTCCTTGCGTTGTGCGGAGAATTGGGTACCTTCCTCACTTTACCCATTGCCCATGCTTTCGGACTCTCAGCACAGGAAAGTGCGTCCGTAGCCATGGTAGGCGGTGCAGACGGTCCGATGGTACTTTTCACCTCACTGGCACTTGCCAAGCACTTGTTCGTGCCCATCACCGTGGTAGCCTATCTTTATTTAGGGCTGACTTATGGCGGCTACCCCTATCTGGTAAAACTGCTGGTCCCCAAACGTCTGCGCTCCATTAAGATGACCGTAAAGAAAGCACCGAAGAATTATGACGCCAAAGTAAAACTAGCCTTTGCTGCTGTACTCTGTGCCGTACTTTGTTTCTTGTTTCCGGTTGCCTCCCCCCTCTTCTTCTCCTTATTCCTAGGGGTAGCCGTGCGCGAATCGGGGATGAAACATATCTATGACTTTGTCAGTGGGCCACTACTTTATGGCTCCACTTTCATGCTGGGGCTGTTGTTAGGCGTGCTTTGTGATGCTCATCTGCTGCTTGATCCCAAAATCTTGAAATTGTTGGTTCTGGGAATGTTGGCATTGCTAATTTCGGGTATCGGAGGGATTGCCGGAGGATATATCATGTACTTCATCAAGAAAGGAAATTATAATCCGGTGATAGGTATTGCAGCTGTGAGCTGTGTCCCAACCACTGCCAAAGTGGCACAAAAAATTGTCAGCAAAGATAATCCCGATTCTTTTATTCTGGGCGATGCACTGGGAGCAAATATTTCGGGAGTGATTACTTCGGCAATAATTACAGGTATTTATATCACAGTCATTCCACTGTTATAAAATAGAAATATCATAGGGTGAGTAGCATAAAGAAGACTGAGAAAGTTCTGGCAACTACAGTAAAATACATTCTCATTCACTGTAGGGGTGGATTGAATCCTATAGCCGTCAAGCTAAGAGATAAATCACACTCTCATCCACCGTAGGGGCAGATTGAATCTGCCCGATAGTTACTCCGAAAGGTGGATTTGTGGATGCATTCGGGCGGAAGCATTCCGCCCCTACGGTGGACGAGAATGCAAGTTAATCGCTTAGTTTGATCGTAATAGGGGGTTACCTGAAAATACGCATATATCCCCCTATCCTCTACCAGTTAAAAATAACCGGAATAGTAAATTGATTGCCATAAAACTCACGATACCATTTCTTTGAATTGAAATAATAACCTGTGCTCCATTTTTCTTTTACCAGCTGAAGCACTCGTAATGCTTCAGCATCCATCAATGGATCAAGCCCTCTTACCAGTTTGAGATTCTTCATCGAACCATCTATATCCACATCAAAACTATAAATTACACGCCCTTGTTTTCCTGTAGCTTTCATTTCGGGAGTAATCTTCAAGTGAGAATTAATAAATTGCGTCAAAGCCGTAGTTCCTCCCGGATAAGAAGAATATCTATAGGGTTCCCAAAAAGTCTTTTCCAAATCTTCTTGTGCACACTCCCGATACAATAAATAGTGCTCCAAGTCTTCTTTCCAGAAGCGCATAGTCAAGAAATAATCAAACGGCACATATTTCCCTTTTTTCCGGGCTGGGATCAGCCTGGGAAAATTGGAAAGAATACGTAGAGCCTCTTTATCAAAAGCCGGGTGAGTTCCTTTTATAACACGGGCATTCCCTATATTTCCCTGTTCATCCACCGTAAAACGGCAAATAGCGACAGCTTTGTCCACCTTATCATCCGGCCAACTCATATTCCCCATTACAAGGCTGCGGATGTCATCAGGAAATACAGGTTCCGAATCAACCGTTTGCCCTCTGCAAGGCTCCAGTACCTGTTGTTGCCTCCAGATGCGGTCACTGTAAATATCCGGATCAAAAGGAATGCGGAAAACGATGGTACTATCAATGTTCTTACCCGCTTTCTTCGCAGGTTCCCATTCTCTCATGCCATCAATTACATCTCCGGCCGCCTTAGCAAACAAGGGATGCGTGGCTTCTATATGTTTGCTGCTGATTGAGCCCAAACTATCAATGCGAAGCGTACAGACAGCTTCGCCTGCAATATCTGCCCTTAATAAAGAATCCGGATATATGAGTTGCCACACAGCATAATCTGTAATACCTTTCACGGTTGGATAATGCGATGGAAGATTATTATTCTTTTGTGCATAAAAAGATAAAAATGGGAACATGCACCATACCAGTAAAAGCAATAGTCTATTTCTCATGGCTAAGTCAAGTTTCCACAAAATTAGTGACTACGCCGGACATAAACAACAGCACTAACATTAATATATATAAATAAAAAGAAGCGGAGATGCCTCATCGCACCCCCGCTTCTCAATATATACTAAATACTAACTATTAATTATTTTCCGGACGAAGTTTACGTACGGTAACGGCAGTCTGCCACATTTCGCTTTCACGCAATGCCTTCAATTCTTCTTCCAACTTTTCACGATAATCGGGTTTAGAGTTAGAGTCGATAGAAATCTGAGCTTCGTTACCGGTCTTCACACTGTGATACAACTTTTCAACTACCGGTTTAATAGCATCGTGGAAAGGAGTCATCCAGTCCAATGCACCGCGCTGAGCGGTAGTAGAGCAGTTAGCATACATCCAGTCCATACCATTCTTGGCGAACAAAGGCATCAATGACTGAGTCAGTTCTTCCACTGTTTCGTTGAATGCTTCAGAAGGAGTATGTCCGTTTTCACGCAATACTTCGTACTGAGCCGACAGCAATCCCTGGATAGCACCCATCAATGAACCACGTTCACCTGTGAGGTCAGAAGTAGCTTCACGCTGGAAAGTAGTTTCGAACAGATAACCTGAACCGATACCGATACCCAATGCAATGGTACGATCATAAGCCTTACCGGTTACATCCTGATAGATAGCGTATGAAGAATTCAAGCCACGACCTTCCAGGAACATGGTACGCAGTGAAGTACCCGAACCTTTAGGAGCAACCATGATCACGTCAATATCAGCAGGGGGAACCACACCTGTACGGTCGCTCCAAGTAATAGCGAAACCATGTGAGAAATAAAGAGCTTTGCCCGGAGTCAGATAAGGCTTGATAGTAGGCCATACAGACATCACAGCAGCATCAGACAACAGACACATCACGATGGTTGCTTTCTGGCAAGCTTCTTCGATACCGAACAGTGTTTCACCCGGAACCCATCCGTCTGCAACTGCTTTTTCATATGTTTTTCCCGGACGCTGACCAACGATTACGTTGAAACCATTGTCACGAAGGTTCAAAGACTGACCCGGACCCTGTACACCATAACCGATCACAGCGATTGTTTCATTTTTCAATACTTCACGTGCTTTTTCCAAAGGAAATTCATCGCGGATAACTACAGTTTCTGTAACACCGCCAAAATTCAATTGTGCCATTTTAAAACTAATTTTTTATGGGCAACACAGTGCCGCCCTATTGTTATTAAATTAAATAAATATCACTTTACTTCGAACGACAACATCTGTGCCGTTCTTTTTAACTTCTATATCGTACTCGTTATCTCCCACTTCCTCACGATAGAAACTCAATGTATCGCCATAATAGCTTTCGGCCACATAAGCCATCTCAAAGCGGTGGATCTGTTTTTCTTTGAAAAATTCGATAGGAAACAGGTCGAGGATATGCTCAATGTACTTGATGCTGTTGACATGTCCGTTAATGTCAATGTCACTATACTTGGTCCGATATTCGGAAACCGGAGTTTTTTCCGTCACTTTGATGCGACCGGATTTGCCTATAGGACATTCTTTATCACATATATAATCGGTGATACTTCCTCCGTGAAGTGTCAGCAGGTCAGCAGGTTTGCGGGTTTCTATGCTGATCATCGCCCATACGGAACGAGCGTACCCGATAGCTTTCCCCTCTTTATCCAAGATGGCGAAATTACGGTCAGTAAAGAGACGGTAGACATTTTCCACCCAAGTCTGGATACTGAAATCCTCATATTGGCGGGGCATATCCTCCAATTCTACAGCCAGACGGGAAAGCACCCATGTATAGTGATTCTCATTGAGCGTAGCGATGCCGAATCCTCTGTCGGCAGCATGGAAACCAGCACAATTCAGTAAATGGTTACCCAGTACACTCATGGTCAGCTTTCCACTGAAATCACAATGAAAAGGCTCTGCCACAAACCGGTAGGTTCCTACTTTGTCTTCACTCATTCTTATTCCATTTTTTGTTGGCGATACTTTTCCTCACGCTGGGTCAGATACTCATTTACCCGTTCAAAACAACTGGTAGTGATAGCTACACGACCCGAACGGACAAACTGCAACACACATCCCAGTCCGCTCAGTTCTTCATAAAGAGAAGTGATTTCCTCACTCATTCCGTTCTTTTCAACGATAGAGAAAACCGGATTCACTTCTACAATGCGGGCATTATAACGGCGGATGACCTTCGATCCCATCGGATTTCCCTGAAATTCGGGAGTAGAAACCTTATATAAAGCAATCTCGTGCTGATAAATCTCACTGTCAGTAAAATAGTGCGCCTGCAAGACATCTATCTTCTTTTCAATCTGCTTTACCACCTTTTCTATCACATCCTGAGTAGTCCAGGCAGTAATGGTATATTTATGTACCCCCTTTATGGAAGATGCAGAAACATTGAGACTTTCAATATTGATCTGACGACGGGTAAATACTGCCGTAATCTGATTCAGCAAACCGGCAATATTCTCTGAATGAACGATTAATGTATATAATGTTTTGTCCATAATTATTAAATTAAAAATTAAAAGTTGAGAATTAAAAAACAGACCCTTGCATACTATCTACACAGCGCAGCTATTTTTCAATTTTTAATTCTCAATTCTCAATTTAATTAGCATTCTAGTAACATCTGATTCACCGAGCCTCCCGGAGGTGTCATCGGCAACACATTTCCCTCTTCGACCACACATGCTTCCAGCAGGAACGGACCGTCAGTCGTCAGCATTTCACGGATAGCATCCTGCAATTCCTCACGTTTCATGACGCGACGGGCAGGAATCTCATAGGCTTCGGCAATCTTCATATAATCCGGATTCAGCATCGGGGTGAACGAGTAACGATGACCAAAGAACATAGCCTGCCACTGACGAACATTGCCCAGATAGTTATTGTTCAGCAAAATAATCTTTACCGGTGCTTTCTGTTCCATAATCGTTCCCAGTTCCTGAATATTCATCTGCAAGCCGCCATCTCCCATAAAGACACATACGGTACGTTCAGGACAGCCGAAAGTAGCGCCAATAGCGGCGGGAAGGCCGAATCCCATCGTTCCCAAGCCACCTGAAGTTACGATACTGCGGTTCTTGCTGTATTTAAAATAACGGGCAGCCATCATTTGGTTCTGCCCCACGTCAGTCACCAGTACAGCTTCATTGTTTGAAGCCTCGCTTACGGCACGTACCACTTCACCCATATTCAACGCACCTTCGGCGGGGTGGATTTCTTTACTGATAACATGCTCATATTCTGTCTTTTCATATTCGGCAAAGCTGTCAATCCATTCAGTATGTTTGTTTTCCTGAATGAGTTGTGTCAGCAAGGCCAGAGTATGTTTACAATTACCCAATACAGGTACATCTACCTTCACATTCTTGTCTATCTCAGAATGGTCTATATCCAGATGGATCACTTTTGCCTGCCTGGCATAAGTATCCAGTTTACCGGTCACACGGTCATCAAAACGCATACCCACAGCAATCAGGACATCACATTCATTCGTCTTGACGTTGGGGCCGAGGTTTCCGTGCATTCCCAACATACCTTTATTCAAAGGATGTGAGGTCGGTATAGCCGAAAGTCCCAGCAATGTACATCCGCAAGGCATATCCGCTTTTTCTATAAATGCACGAAGTTCTTCCTGCGCTTCACCCAACTCTACTCCCTGACCGACAAGTACCAATGGCTTCCGGGCATTATTGATCAGTTCGGCAGCTTCCTGAAGGTATTCCTGATCGGGATCGGGATCGGGATCGGGATCATAACTACGGATAAAGTCAAGCTTCATCGGTTCATAATCCACCATTTCCACTTGCGCATTCTTGGCAAAGTCCAGTACAACAGGTCCGGGACGTCCGCTTCTGGCAATATAAAAAGCACGTGCTACCGCCCAAGCTACATCTTCCGCACGGCGTATCTGGTAACTCCATTTGGTAATAGGCTGGGTTACACCTACCAGGTCTACTTCCTGAAAAGCATCCGTGCCCAGGAAAGAAGCTCCCACCTGTCCGGCGATCACCACGATAGGCGTACTGTCAATCATGGCATCGGCAATGCCGGTGATGGTATTCGTCGCACCGGGTCCGCTAGTTACCAGGCAGACGCCGACTTCGCCGGATACCCGGGCAAATCCCTGTGCAGCATGGGCTGCTCCCTGTTCATGACGAACCAATATATGGTTTAATGTTTCTCTATGATGATATAAAGCGTCAAAAGTAGGCATGATAGAGCCTCCGGGATATCCGAAAAGAGTCTTTACCCCCTGATGCTCCAAGGAACGCATCATCGCTTCTGCTCCTGTTATTTGTTCTTTTGCCATATAATATCTATTTCTGTAGGGGCGGATTGAATCCGCCCGTATACCGTTACGTTATTATTCTTTTGTCGGAAACAACCTGTGCGTTATCGGGCGGATTCAATCCGCCCCTACGGTTTATGTGTTCCTTTTATTAGTCTATTATTCTCACTCCACCTTTATCTGCCGAACTTACCATGCTGGCGTATGCCTTCAGACTCTTCGGCACATTGCGATCACGTGTTACCGGTGCCATCGGACGGGCAGCCAGTTCTTCGTCACTCAGTTTCACATGGATGCTGCGGTTCGGGATATCGATTTCAATGATATCGCCATCCACAATTTTTCCGATATTACCACCCGCTGCGGCTTCGGGAGAAATATGTCCGATACTCAATCCCGAAGTACCTCCGCTGAAACGTCCGTCAGTAATCAATGCACATTCTTTTCCAAGATGCTTTGATTTGATATAAGAAGTCGGATACAGCATTTCCTGCATACCGGGACCACCTTTCGGACCTTCATGGGTGATGACAACGACATCGCCACTGACCACCTTTCCATCTAAAATGCCTTCGCATGCGGCATCCTGCGAATCGAACACCTTGGCAGGTCCCGAGAATTTCCAGATGCTTTCATCCACTCCGGCCGTTTTCACCACACAACCATCCTGTGCGATATTTCCTTTCAGTACCGCCAGACCGCCATCCTTGCTATAAGCATGCTGCAAGTCACGGATACAACCATTGGCACGGTCGGTGTCTAATTCTTTGTAAGTAGCATTCTGGGAACCCAACTTTATATTAAACTTGTTTCCCGGAGCGCCTGAGTAAATACGCGTTGCCTCAGCATCCACTTCATCTTTACATATATCGTATTTCTCAATAGCTTCTGCCAGTGTCAGGCCATCCACACGGTTCACATCCGTTTTCAGCAGACCACCTTTTGACAGTTCTCCTAATATATTAAGGATACCACCTGCACGATTCACATCCTGAATATGATATTTCTGTGTGTTCGGAGCCACTTTACAAAGACAGGGGACATGACGTGAAAGCATATCAATATCATCCATGTTGAAATCAGCTTCCGCCTCGTGAGCAACTGCCAAAAGATGCAGTACGGTATTGGTAGATCCACCCATGGCAATATCCAGAGTCATGGCATTCAGGAAAGCATCACGGGTGGCAATGCTTCGGGGTAATACGCTGTCATCCCCTTCTTCATAATATTTATAAGCATTCTTCACAATCAGGGCCGCTGCATCCTTAAACAACCGGGTACGATTGGCATGAGTAGCCAGAATAGTCCCGTTACCCGGAAGTCCCAGACCGATAGCCTCATTGAGACAGTTCATGGAGTTTGCTGTAAACATACCCGAGCAGCAGCCGCAACCGGGACATGCATTATTCTCAATCTGGGCCACTTCCTCGTCGCTGACCGATGCATCGGCGGATTTAATCATGGCGTCTATCAGGTCGAGATGCTGGTTGTTCCACTCTCCCGCCTCCATCGGACCGCCTGATACAAAGACTGTCGGAATATTCAGCCGCATGGTAGCCATCAACATACCCGGAGTAATCTTGTCACAGTTGCTGATGCACACCATAGCATCTGCCTTATGGGCATTTACCATATATTCCACACTGTCGGCAATGATATCACGGCTGGGCAGCGAGTACAGCATGCCATCGTGTCCCATAGCTATACCGTCATCAATAGCAATCGTATTAAATTCCGCTGCAAAGCATCCCAGTTTTTCAATCTCGGTTTTCACCTGCTGTCCAATTTCGTGCAGATGTGTATGTCCCGGGACAAACTGTGTAAACGAGTTTACTATGGCAATAATGGGCTTGCCCATCATTTCTTTCTTCATGCCGTTAGCCATCCAAAGAGCTCTTGCTCCTGCCATACGGCGACCTTGTGTGCTATACGAGCTGCGTAACTGATTCTTCATTTTATTCTAAATCTATAACTTCCTATATTAATGTATTGAAAAAAGCCTCCCTCACCATGTGAGAAAGGCTTTCAATTATTTTTTTATATGTACAACTACACATACACAACCTTTCTCACGCTCCCAGTGTGACCACCACGACGCGAATAATATGCAGGACTGCCAGGTTATTTAGAGTAGTAATATTCATATATCTGTTTTCTTTGTTGCTTTAACGACTGCAAAGGTAAGGCGTTTTTCGTAACAAACAAATAAAATGAAGGTTTTTTTTCTTATAAATTATTATTCGTAACTAAATCACCCTTTAAAAAATCATTTTATCACAAACTTGCTTATATTCTTTGGGCTGATGAATAAAAAAAGAGAATGCAAACCAGTGCATCCTCTTTTCAGTCCTTTTATTTCGTTTTACGAATTTACTTGCCGGCTACATCTTCCATATAAGAATCCAAGCCTTTGTTCTTCAATGTAACATTCAGCAACTGCACATATTTCTTGTACTGTTCGCTGGTCAATGTACGTTTCATCAGTTTGAAGTTTCCATATACGGCTTCACGTAACTTTTTACCCTGTTTAGCTTCTTTTGCGTAGCTTGCGCTCTGTACTTTGTCTGCAAAATAATCAGAAATGTCAGCAACTTCTTCCATTTGGCGTGCATCCAGATTCAAATACTTGCTCAACTTTGTGACATTCACATCTACCTTCCAGTCTTTACCTTCTACCTTGTTTCCTGCAAAACTTGTAGCTGACATTCCTAATGCCACTACAACCAATAATACTAAACGTTTCATAATACCTAAAATTTTAATTTGTTAAACCTAAAAACAACTTACTTAGTACCTAAAAACTAAATAATACCTTTTAAAAACAATCTCATTATCTTTTTACCTTTCTTTTTACACTGCAAATATAACAACATGCTCTACAACATGATATCACATTTCCGTTAAGAAAAGTAAATAGCTATCAAAATGAGCATTTAATTGACTTATATCAAGAAAACAATGTTATAAAAAGCACTTTTACAGTATCATAATAACAAATTTATGTAATATAAACGTAATATCAAGGGATTAAGGAGAATTAATTCGTATCTTTGCCAACGGAAAAAACTACGCAAGTAGTTTATATTACATTATTATATAAAAGAAAACATGGAAAATAAGTACATCACCGTAGCATACAAACTTTATGTAATGCAAGACGGTAAGAAAACAATGGTAGAAGAAGCAACTGTAGAGCATCCGTTCCAGTTCATCTCAGGCTTGGGAACTACACTGGAACGTTTTGAAACAGAAATAACAGCCTTGAACAAGGGTGACAAATTTGAATTTGTCATTCCTACCGCAGAAGCCTACGGAGAATATATGCCCGAAGGTGTACGCACAGTATCTAAAGAAATGTTCACAATTGATGGCGTTTTCGATGAAGAACGTATCTTCCAGGGAGCTGTCATTCCTTTGCAGGATAATGAAGGTCATCACTTCTACGCCACTGTAGGCGAAGTGACTAATGACACTGTTACCGTAGACTTGAACCATCCGCACGCAGGTAAGGATCTTACTTTCGAAGGTGAAGTGGTGGAATCTCGTCCGGCTACCAATGAAGAGATTCAGAGCATGCTGAACATGGTGAGTGGTGAAGGATGCGGATGCGGTTGTGGTGATTGCGGAGATGATTGCGGCGACGGCTGTGGTGATGAAGGCGGATGCGGATGCGGACATTGCCATTAATTCACAGATCGAAAAATAAAAGGACTTACACAAAAGGACGGAGTGTTTTGCTTCGTCCTTTTGTCTTTTTCACAAAGCAGCAGTATCATTGAAAGAAGATAAACATACTGTGAAGGCCGGCCCTCTCTCCAAAGTACAAGGCGTATTAACCAGTCCGCATGGTTCACACGTTTTTTGTCCGAGAATTCTTGTCCGGTTTCAAAAAGCTGCATTTTTCCCTACCGTATTGTCCGGAATCCTGATACAAGTTCTGCCGGATCCTGCCCCAAGTTCGGAGAAATCTTGCCCCAAGTTCTGAGAAATCTTGCGCCAAGTTCTGCCTCACGCCCTCACTGTTCCAGTCAAAGAGATCCCTGTTAGAACACTAAACCTTTAAAGATGACTTTTGCTATGGGAGAACATTTTTCCTATCTTTCTTTTGGAAGAAAAAATGGCAGCTATATGATAGCTGAGATTAAATACAAGAATATAGAAGTGTCCGGAATTTAAATGTACTGCTCACAGATGCGAAACAGTACATTTTTTGGCTTTGTGAGAACAGTTGTTCTCACCTTTTAAGGTATCTCTCACCTCATCTCTCACCCTTGAAACTATTTATTCATCGGGGAAGTGGTGATAAAGGTGAGAGTATGAGAGATGAAATACATTTTTTTGCAATGAAAGGGAATAGCACGCAGAAGTTTCCGGCATAACTCCCGAAAACAATGGAATTAGTTCTCCAAACCTATGCAGCCAGTTTGGAAAAACCTTCCGGCATGAAAGGTAATCTTTGCCGAAGAAGGACAGTTTTTACACATACGTTCACGTAGGGCTACACATACGTTCACGTAGAGCTACACATACGTTCACATGGGGCTACACGTATATACGTATAAATCCCTACTTCCGCCCGCGTGCTGAAAGAACTTGTTCTTTGCAGAAAAAGATAAGGATGTTTTTCAAAAAGATAAAGGCCTTTTTTAAAAACGAACTTATCTTTTTTACCTGCCTGCAAGCCCCATAACTTCTTATTATCGAGTGTCCCAAAGAAATCCCCACTAATTTTCTACTATCCCGCTTTCATTCTTGCTTCTCCTCGCCAGAGGAACGCAGGTGGTAACAGTTACCGGAATGAAAAGGTTTGTAAGATGATTACTGCCAGACACCGACTTCATTTTGCCAATGGTAAAGACAGCATCAAAGAAGAGCGGCTTCGACCATACGACAAAGCGAAACATGACATTTATAAGGCATTGAATGAAGAACTGCCTAAAGCTACTGATTGGAACGAACCCAAGACAACACGTTTTCCACCATTCACATTTTCTCCTCCCCCATGTGACAAAGAAGCTAAAAATTAACGGAGAGAATGCCAAAGCATTTGTCCATTCCAAACAGTATCTGTATTTTTGGCAAAAATATCCCGATTGAACCAATGAACGAGAACGTCCTTGCCAAACTAAAAATACTAGCAGAATCTGCCAAGTACGATGTTTCCTGCTCCAGCAGCGGAACCGTGCGCCGTAACAAAGCCGGCACATTGGGAAATACCGTAGGTGGCTGGGGAATATGCCACAGCTTTGCCGAGGACGGCCGTTGCATATCCCTGCTGAAAATCATGCTGACTAATTATTGCATCTATGATTGTGCTTACTGCATCAACCGAAGAAGCAATGACATTCCCCGTGCCACCCTGTCCGTATCGGAGCTGGTAGACCTCACCATCGAGTTCTATCGCCGTAACTATATTGAAGGGCTTTTTCTCAGTTCGGGTGTCGTGCGCAATCCGGATTACACCATGGAACGACTGGTGCGTGTCGCCAAAGACCTTCGGCTGGTACACCGCTTTAACGGATACATTCATCTGAAAAGCATCCCCGGAGCCAGCCGCGAACTGGTGAACGAAGCCGGACTTTACGCCGACCGCCTCAGCGTGAACATAGAAATTCCCAAAGAGGAGAACTTGAAGTTGCTGGCCCCCGAAAAGGATCATAAAAGCGTGTATCAGCCCATGCGCTACATTCAGCAGGGAGTGCTTAGCAATAAAGAAGACCGGAAAAAATTCCGCCATGCCCCCCGCTTTGTTCCTGCCGGGCAAAGTACGCAGATGATTGTCGGAGCCACTTCGGAATCCGATAAAGATATTCTTTATCTTTCCTCCTCACTCTATACCCACCCCACCATACGCCGTGTTTATTATTCGGGGTATATCTCCGTAAACACGTATGACAAACGGCTACCTGCATTAAAACAACCGCCCTTGGTACGCGAGAATCGTCTTTATCAGGCCGACTGGCTGTTACGTTTTTATCAGTTCAAGGTCGAAGAGATCGTAGACGACTCCTACCCCGACCTCGATCTGGAAATTGATCCGAAACTGGGTTGGGCATTGCGTCACCCCGAGCAATTTCCCGTAGATATAAACCGGGCAGATTACGAAACTATCCTCAGAGTGCCCGGCATCGGTGTCAAGTCTGCCCGGCAAATTATCGCTTCCCGCCGTTTCTCGAAACTGGGGTTTTATGAACTGAAAAAGATAGGCATAGTGATGAAAAAAGCACAATATTTCATTACCTGCAACGAACTACCCACGCGGACCGTCAACGAACTGACTCCGATGGGAGTACGCAAACTGTTAATCCCCAAACCCAAAAAGAAGATAGACGAAAACCAATTGATACTTAACTTTACTGACGACGAATGACTCTGTTTATCTATGACCGTACCTTTGAAGGCTTGCTGACCTGTGTTTTCGATGCCTATTTCCGCAAGACCTTTCCCGACCTGCTTTTAATGGAAGGCGAACCGCTACCCTTGTTTTACGATGAAGCCATCTCTATTACTACCGATGAAGAGAAAGCCGGGCGCGTTTGGCGTGGTTTGCAAAAAAAAGTCTCCAAGTATGCCCTCACCAGCCTCACTTACTGCTGGTTATCGGAATTACCGGAGATAGACAAGATGCTTTTCCACTATATCCGCAAAGCGGTGGATGCTCCTCGTTCCATTGAAACCAATTTTGCCGATCCTGATGTTCTGGAACTAGCCAAAATATATAAAAAGGTAGATGGTGAGCGCATACATCTGATGCAGTTCGTCCGCTTTCAAAAGGCGTCGGATGGAACGTTCTTTGCCGCCGTGGAACCTCAGTACAATGCATTACCATTGGCTGTAGATCATTTCAAAGACCGGTTTGCCGATCAACGCTGGCTCATTTACGATGTAAAACGACAATACGGGTATTATTATGACCTAAAAACAATGGAAGAAGTTACTTTTGAAGATCCCCGCCAGGCACATCTGGTCACAGGAATGCTCAATGAAAGTTTGATGGATCATAATGAGAAGTTATTTCAGAAGCTTTGGAAGACTTACTTCAAATCCATCTGCATTAAAGAACGCTGGAATCCAAGAAAACACCGGCAGGATATGCCCGTAAGGTACTGGAAGTATTTGACGGAGAAACATTAGTCCGGTTTCTCTATATTAACACATATAGAAAGACCGGTTTTATACTTTTCACAGTGATTTTTTACGCATTACCATACGGAAATGAATTACGTTTCCATCCACCGTAGGGGCGGGGTTTGCCCGCCCGAATGCATCCACAAATACACTTTCTATATGTTTTCGGGCGGGCAGACCCCGCCCCTACGGTGGATGGTTTCCAACAATGATTGATTCAAAACCGTATCTTATTACACAAAACGACTCTATGCACAACATAAGTCATCCGACAAGCCGGAGGAACTTTCAGAAGACAGAGTCGTTCAAAGAATGGGAACCACGCCCGAATTGGCTCCCCTTCTTATTCCGGACAATTTTGGGTCACACCTGAATCATTTTGGGCCACGCCAAATTTACTTGATGGCCACGCCTGAAATTATTTAGGCATGGCCCTTGTTTACACAAAATGCGGAAAGTTTTTTATCGGGAGGGATATGCTATGGACAAGGCTTCCATATCTTTTGAAAATCAAGCATATATGATACCTATAAAAAAGAGTTTAAGAAAAAGACCTCCAACGTTAGTATATTCCATTTTTTTTGTATCTTTGTAATGCTCTTTTATACTTATCCAGCAGGGAAACCTGCCAACTAACCCGTGGCGGGCATTTTTATGCCCGTACACGTGCTATCCCTATATGGCGGTTTCGCACCCCCATGTAGAATGTTAATGCATCTGCTGCTGGATAAGTGAAGAGCAATGGGACAGGCGAAGCCGCTTTTTATATTTTCAACCAAGTACTTCCGCTTTGTTCCATTAAACTAAATTTATTCACCTTTAAACTTTAAAACTTATGGAAGCAAAGTTTACTACTCCGCAAGTGCCTCCGGGCGATGAAACTCAGTTTATGCATGTTGCCTTCTCATCAGATGATGAAATGCTAAAGTTCTACCTCCTTCTTAATCGCTTTATCAATCCTGTTACGTATTTAATGCAGCGATCGGATATGGAACGACTTGAAGATTTATGCCGAGTGCTTAAACAGCGAACCGCTTTTCTAATTCCCGTAGAAGAGCATCGCTTTACCGGCATCAATGAATTAACCCGCGCAATTGGAATATATATGATGAACGTAAACATTTCCAAAGCAAACAGGATAAATGCAGCCAGCCTTATAGGAAACCAGATGCAGTTTATCACCCACATGGCTTCCAATATCAATCACATAAAACAGATGTCGCGAGCCAATCATTCGCATCTACAAAATGTAGAGTATCTGATAGACAAGCTTCAAAAGACGGAACAGGAAAACCCGCCTGCGCTGTAAATGAAAAAGTTTTTTTTACCATAAACGCTTAAGCATTTACAACTATCCTACTATCAACGTGTTTGGGCGGTTATTTCCGTCCAAATACGTACAAAAAACAAAGAGAAATCTTATGCAAAATATAAATAAACAAGATAAGTTTACATCTATTTATTATCTATTCCGACAGGTCTGCCATTATATGATACATTTCCATATTCTGTCCATGCATTGATTGGGCAACTCTAAGATGATTAAGCCTGTTTCAAATAGTATATTTATTCTTTATTTACAAACATAATAAAAAAACATCCGATAAGTCTCATTTTTATTTTTTATCTTTGCCCCCCAGAAACGAAACTATATGTTATACTCCTTTATGAATATATCCGTATTTATACTCTTAGCCTAGCTAGTATCCTTTTTTCAAGGTGTAATCCAAACAAATACCTTACCCTTTCCTTTTATATCTTCATTGAAGACCAACTATTTTTTATTATTGATTTAAACAAGATTCTTATGAATGACTGGAAAAAGAAGTTTGCCATAATATGGTCGGGGCAGATATTCTCAATTCTTAGTAGTGCCATCGTACAATTCGCTATCGTGCTATGGATCAGTTTGGAAACCAAATCGGCAGAAGTGCTGGCTATTGCCACTATTGCCGCTTTATTGCCACAGACACTTTTAGGTCCCGTAGCAGGCGTATATGTAGACCGCTGGAACAGAAAATGGACCATAATAGGAGCCGACAGCTTTGTCGCACTATGCTCTGCCATACTCGCATTGCTTTTCTATCTGAATATGGCGGAAGTGTGGTATGTATATTTAGCACTGGCGCTGCGCTCCATCGGTAGTGCTTTCCATAGTCCTGCCATGCAATCGTCCGTGCCGTTGCTGGCTCCTGAAAAAGAGTTGACCCGCATTGCAGCAGTCAATCAGACTCTGCAATCCATCTGCAATATTGGCGGACCGGCATTGGGTGCTATTCTTATCATGTCATTCAACATGTCATTCGTCATTATGCTGGATGTCATAGGGGCACTAATTGCCTGTATTGCGTTACTTTTTGTCCACATACCCAATCCGGAGAAAGAGAAAGAAGAAAAAGCAGCCGGGGTGATACAGGAAATGAAAGAGGGATTCTTTGCCATCCGTAATAACCATAAGTTTATGTGGGTCATGCTTGTAGAAGTGTTGGTAACCTTCTTTGTGATGCCTATCGTCGCTTTGTTTCCGCTGATGACGCTGGTTCATTTCAATGGAAATGCCTATCAGGTGAGTCTCATTGAAGTGGTTTACGGTTCGGGAATGTTTCTGGGCGGTATCCTGTTGGGAATACGGCCTCCTAAAATTAAGAAGATTATCCTGATCAACGGGACCTATATCATTATGGGGCTTTGCCTGGCTATATGCGGACTGCTCCCTGCAAACGGGTTTCTCTATTTCGCCATCCTAAATGCAATTATCGGCTTGTCAATGCCTTATTATTCCAGTCCGTTCGTCGCACTGATGCAGATGCAGTTCCATCCTTCTGTATTGGGGCGGGTGTATTCCGTCAGTCTGAGTGCCAGCCTGATACCTTCCATGATAGGGCTGCTATCGACAGGGTTGCTGGCCGATTATGTAGGGATAGCCAATGTATTCGCTATCGGGGGAACTGCCATCCTGATTATCGGTATCAGTTCACTGTTTAATCGTTCCATTATGACGATTGAAGATAAATAAAGGACCGGTCATATTCCAATCAATTATTAAAAAGATGGTAAAAAACAGACAAAACAAAATGATAATATCCGTCTACTAGGAAATACGGAGAATAATGTGTCTCTTTGTAATATATAAAACCAACGAGATCTGGAATCAACAATTAATTCGCCAGCAAATATACCGAGTAATTTCTTGAATACATTATTATCAATGAATGATAAGATGAAGTTGTACGTTATCAAGATATTGACCGACAGTTTATTAAAATCAGAAACTAAGGTCGTAGACGAAAAGATTCACACCATAAATATGTTAGAAAAACACGCGGGAATGTGGGTTGGTGATGAATCGGCAGATGAAATCATCCATAAAATTCGTGAGAATTCATCTATCCGCAAACCATTATAATTTTAGATGATGCGCCTTTCATATATACTTGACAGTAATATCTGCATCCATTTATTACACAATCGTCAAGAAGTGGTAGAAGCCATAAAACAAGTGGGATGGCAAAATTGCTATATAACCGAACTGACTCTGTGATACTGCCCTTCAATTTATGCATAAATGAATTTTGCTGTTAAAAATCCCGCCTGCGCCGTATGTGACTGCTTATTGAAGATACCGACCTCTATATAGGTGCAACTGCCGTGGCATTGGGATATATATTGGTCACAGAGAATATCAAACATCTATCACGACTTGAAAATATTAAAATCGAGAACTGGATAGAAAGATAAGTGGATATCCAAAGTTGCATCTCCTCATATTATCATTCCAGAAACAACTCTTCCGGATACCCCACATCTACCAAGAATAAAGCATGACCTGGTACAGAACTTCCGGCTTTGCACCGGTCTTTATTCTCTATCACCTTTTTGAAATCCCCAATCGTCATTTTGCCACGCCCTACTTCTACCAGAGTCCCTACCACAGCCCTTACCATATTCCGTAAAAAGCGGTCTGCCTGAATGGTGAAAACCCATTCCGTTTCACCCACTTGTGTCCATTCGGCATGCATTATCTTGCAATTATTAGTCTTCACATCCGTATGCAGCTTGCTGAAACTGGTAAAATCCGTATAATCAAATAAAGTCCGAGCAGCTTCATTCATCTTTTCAAAATCAAGAGAATTGAAAAGTTTCCAAGCATAGTTGCGGCTGAAAGGATCTTTCCGTGTGGTCACATAATATTTATAAGTGCGGTAAGTAGCATCAAAACGGGCATGTGCATCCTGTTTCACCCGGCAAACCTTGTAGACTGCTATATCGGGAGGAAGCAAACGATTCAGTTTGTCAGTGACTTGCGCACCATCCAATTCTCTTTCAAAGTCGAAATGGGCTACCATCAGCCGCGCATGAACACCGGCATCTGTCCGCCCTGCACCAATCACTTCCACTTCCTGCCGCAGAAATGTGGCCAATGCCTTCATCAGTGTTTCCTGCACACTGTCACCATTCGGCTGAATTTGCCAACCGTGATAATTCGTCCCATCGTAAGACAGATATATAAAGTACCGCATTTTATATTTGGAATAAAGATTTAAAAAACAACGCAAAGATATAACTTCCTCGCCAACCGTGAAAACAAGTACGGAAGTTTGTTTGTTACCCGTTAGGACTAATAACTAATTATGACCATGAAAGAAAACAAAGAAACCTACTACATCAAGATTGTAGCAGACGGTCCGTATCTGTTATACGGCAACCCGCCCATTGACCAGGAAATCATTGTCCCTAATGAGGAAGGTACATCTTGGGTATATCGCAAAGGCACTCATTTCGAGTCTCCCAAGTCAGATGACGGAAGTATCGCCCTGTGTCGCTGCGGCTGCTCCAAGCACAAGCCTTTCTGCGATGGATCTCACTCACATGCCGACTGGGACCCGACGGAAACCAATGACAAACGCCCGTTGCTGGAAGGTGCCGAAGAAACCGATGGCCCTACCATGACATTGGCAGATAATG
Source organism: Bacteroidaceae bacterium (assembly GCA_963651205.1). Taxonomy (GTDB): domain Bacteria; phylum Bacteroidota; class Bacteroidia; order Bacteroidales; family Bacteroidaceae; genus Phocaeicola. Next base: position 143,787 of record CAVJPC010000011.1, on the reverse strand, counting down.
AGCAATATTGCGCTTTCGCCCGCTTCTGCGATGCCTACGGACGGGTATGGAATCTGGTAGAAATTGCACGCAATCACGATGAGAGGGAACTTGTGAAACATGAAGTAGGCCATTGTCCGGCCGGCCGACTGGTACTTTTTGACAAAGAAAGTGGCAAGATATTCGAGCCTCCCTTCAAGCCTTCTATCGGAATTATAGAAGATCCGGGAATAAAAGTGAGCGGACCTATCTGGGTAAAAGGAGGTATCCGCATAGAAAGTGCGGACGGGTCAAGTTATGAAGTCCGAAACCGGGTGACCTTATGCCGTTGCGGACAGTCCCAAAATAAGCCGTTCTGTGACGGAACTCATGCATCCATGCATTTTCGTGACCACCTTCCGTTGGAGGGGAAGGATGAAGAATGGTAAATATCATCTACACTGTAGGGGCGGCAAATGGTGTTTCCACCCACTGTAGGGGCGGAATGCTTCCGCCCGAACCATCGGTCACGACCTTGGGAGTAATGCATCCACAAACCCACCTTTCAGAGTGTTATCGGGCGCATTCAATGCGCCCCTACAGTGGACGGGAACGTGATTTATCTCTTAGCCTGACGGCTAGGGGTGAATCCCCAATAGGAATGTGCTTAACGTGCTGTTATATGAAAGCATCCCTGTTTCAACTCATACTTGATATAGCATTTGTCCGCTTTGCGAAGATCACGGAGCACCTCGGCCAGTACCAGTTTCAGTGTATCTGCACTGACATCCTGCATGGGCCGTCCGTCCGGATCCTCCACTTTATTGAACCGGCGGTAACTTACATCAAAAGTGGTACCGAAAGCATGAGCAGAGTTGGCGGAAGCATTTCCATTGCGACGACGGAGACGTTTCACGTCATCTTCCGTACGAAGCACAGAAGTGATAATGATTTGATTAGGATTTAATCCTTTGCAAGTCAACGAATCAAGAAAATTGGCCCCTATTGTATCCAGCAATGCACCAGCCTGCGGAACCAGAAAGGGAATGGAATGAGTCAGCGAATCCATGGCATAACGCTCACAAGGCTTTATCCGAACCAGTTTGCTGCCCATTCCTTCAGCCTCGGCACGTGATGCCAGCGGACGGATACCTATTTTCTTCGCCACACTGAGGTGAGTATCATTCAAATCGCCGAAACTGCGTTTGTAACTGATTACACCTTTTATATTATGGGGTTCGTTCATCTTCATGGACATATCTTTTTCCTTGCAGCCGGAAGAAACAGTCAAGGAAAATAAGAGCGAAAACAGCGTGCAACATGCACCTTTCATATAATTCATAACCTAACTATCTTTTCAATTTTACGGCAAAGATAGATTAAAATCCTTTTTCTGAGAAAGCTTATGCAAATAAATTGCCCGGAAAATAAGAACAATGAAAACCTTTCATTAAATTTGCACCCTATAAACGAGTACGTAAAGTACCTAAACTAGTTAAATGATAGAAAAACATATAGTTTTAGAGGATATTGATCCTGTTATATTTTATGGCGTGAACAACGTCAACATGAAAATGATACAAGCTTTGTATCCCAAATTAAAAATTGTGGCACGTGGAAATGTCATCAAAGTATTGGGAGACGAAGAAGAAATGTGTGCTTTCGAAGAGAGTATACTGGCATTGGAAAAGCATTGCGCACAGTATAATTCCTTGAAGGAAGAAGTAATTCTGGACATCGTAAAAGGACGTTCTCCCCAAATAGAGAAAACCGGAGACACCATTGTATTCAGCGTAACGGGCAAACCCATTGTACCCCGCAGCGAAAACCAGTTGAAACTGGTGCAGGAGTATGGAAAAAACGATATGCTGTTCGCTATCGGTCCCGCAGGTTCGGGCAAGACATATACTGCCATCGCCCTTGCCGTGCGCTCTTTGAAAAACAAAGAAATAAAAAAAATTATCCTGAGCCGTCCGGCAGTGGAAGCAGGTGAAAAACTCGGCTTTCTGCCCGGCGATATGAAAGATAAAATTGATCCCTATCTGCAACCATTGTATGATGCATTGCAGGATATGATCCCCGCCGCCAAACTGAAAGAATACATGGAACTGAACGTCATCCAGATCGCTCCACTGGCATTTATGCGCGGACGGACACTGAATGATGCAGTAGTAATACTGGACGAAGCCCAGAATACCACCACCCAGCAGATCAAGATGTTTCTCACCCGTATGGGCATGAACACCAAAATGATTGTAACGGGTGACATGACGCAGATAGATTTGCCGTCTTCACAGACTTCGGGATTGATACAGGCTTTGAAAATTCTGAAAGGTGTGAAAGGCATCAGCTTTATCGAACTGAACAAGAAGGACATTGTGCGCCACAAGCTGGTTACCCGTATTGTAGATGCCTACGAAAAGTTCGAGGAAAAGCAGAAAGCGGAACGTATGGAAAAGGCTACGCTGGAAAAATCAAAGAAAGCAGGCTGATTACTGCTGTTCCACTGATTGCCAATTGTCATTCTATATCATTACCCGTTGTCATTCTGAACAAAGTGAAGAATCTGAAAACATAAAACGAATTTATTGATTTTAATTATAAAAAAACATGAGTAAAGCATTAACAAGAACAGACTTTAACTTTCCGGGACAGAAAAATGTGTACCACGGCAAAGTGCGTGATGTGTATAACATCAATGACGAAAAGTTAGTAATGGTAGCTACAGACCGTATCTCGGCATTCGATGTAGTTCTGCCCGAAGGTATCCCTTACAAAGGACAAATGCTGAACCAGATTGCAGCCAAATTCTTGGATGCAACCACCGACATCTGCCCCAACTGGAAAATGGCTACTCCCGACCCTATGGTCACTGTAGGCGTGATGTGCCAGGGTTTCCCTGTAGAAATGATCGTTCGCGGTTACCTATGTGGTAGCGCATGGCGTGCTTACAAAAGCGGCGTACGTGAAATCTGCGGTGTGAAACTTCCCGAAGGAATGAAAGAAAACCAGAAATTCCCCGAACCTATCGTGACTCCTACCACCAAGGCCGAAATGGGGCTGCATGACGAAGACATCTCTAAAGAAGAAATCCTGAAACAAGGTCTTGCTACTCCCGAGGAATACGATGTATTGGAAAAATATACACTGGCTCTGTTCAAACGCGGTACTGAAATAGCTGCTGAACGCGGACTGATCCTGGTAGACACCAAATACGAATTTGGCAAACACAACGGTACCATCTATCTGATGGACGAAATCCACACACCGGACTCAAGCCGTTACTTCTACTCGGAAGGTTATGAAGAACGCTTTGCTAAAGGCGAGCCTCAGAAACAGCTTTCTAAAGAATTTGTACGCGAATGGTTGATGGAAAACGGTTTCCAAGGTAAAGAAGGACAACAGGTTCCCGAAATGACTCCGGAAATTGTAAATTCTATCAGCGAACGCTACATGGAATTGTTCGAGCACATCACCGGCGAAAAGTTTGTAAAAGCAGATACGGAAAATATTGCCGCACGCATCGAAAAGAACGTGACTGACTATTTGAAATAATTAAAAATTAAGAATTGAAAATTAAAAAATTAAGAGAGAGTCATTCTATTATCATACTATCAATCTCTTATTTTTTAATTTTTAATTCTCAATTCTCAATTTCCATGACCCATTACCCACAAGAAAAAATCAAGCCCTACAATGCCGACGAAAAGAAAAGCGTCCAGGTAGAGAAAATGTTCGATAACATCGCCCCTGCCTATGACCAGTTGAATCATGCTCTTTCCTGGAACATTGACAAAAGCTGGCGTCGCAAAGCCATTAACTGGCTGAAACCTTTTCATCCGCAACGTATCATGGATGTAGCCACCGGAACAGGCGATTTCGCTATTCAAGCATGCCGGATGCTTCAGCCCAAAGAACTGATGGGCACAGACATATCCGAAGGTATGATGAATGTGGGTCGTGAAAAAGTGAAAGCCGCCGGACTGGATAACCGCATTTCCTTCGTCAAAGAAGACTGTACGGCCCTCACCTTTCCCGACAAACGCTTTGATGCCATCACCGTAGCATTCGGTGTGCGCAACTTCGAGGATCTGGACAAAGGACTCCGCGAAATGCACCGCGTATTGGATGACAACGGTAAACTGGTCATACTGGAATTGTCGGAACCCGACTGGTTTCCCATGAAACAGCTATATGCTGTTTATTCTAAGGTAGTTATCCCCACCCTGGGCAAACTACTTTCTAAAGACCGCAGCGCCTACACTTATCTGCCCCAGTCCATCAAAGCCTTTCCGCAAGGAGAAGTAATGACGGGCATCATCCGCAAAGCCGGATTCAGCCAGGTGAGTTTCAAGCGGTTGACATTGGGTATCTGCACGCTTTATTTAGCAACGAAATAATTTAAAGTATAGAGTTTTATGAAAAAATATGGTTTGATAGGTTATCCGCTAGGACACTCGTTCTCGAAGAACTTTTTTAATGAAAAGTTTCATTCGGAAAACATTGATGCCGAATATGTAAACTTCGAAATTCCGTCTATCAAGGAACTGCCCTCTGTATTGCTGGCAAACCCCGATCTGGTAGGACTTAATGTCACTATACCTTATAAAGAGCAAGTCATCTCTTATCTGGACGAACTGGATAAAGACGCAGCAGCCATCGGAGCCGTCAATGTAATCAAGATCGTCCGTCAGAAAGGAAAGACTAAACTGGTAGGTTACAATTCGGATGTAATCGGTTTCACCCAATCTATCGAACCGTTGTTGGAACCGCAGCACAAGAAAGCCCTGATTCTGGGAACAGGGGGAGCCTCGAAAGCGGTTGCCTACGGACTGAAGAAACTGGGACTGGAATGCCAATTCGTATCACGCAGCCCGCGTGAGGGAATGCTGACTTACGAACAACTCACCCCCGAAATCATGAACGAGTACAAGGTGATTGTGAACTGCACACCCGTAGGTATGTATCCGCGTGCCGATGAATATCCCAACATTCCCTACCAATACCTCACACCCAACCATTTACTTTATGATTTGTTGTATAATCCTGACACCACTCTTTTTATGAAGAAGGGCGCAGACAAGGGAGCCGTCACCAAGAACGGCCTTGAAATGCTCTTGTTGCAAGCCTTTGGTGCATGGGACATATGGAACAAATAAATAAGGTATGAAAATAAAAAAACTGATTATCGGAACGGGCATCGTGCTCGTTCTGCTGATTGCGATCCTGTTTGGAGCCAGCCAATACATGCTGGACTATTCACTACGTCCTGAAAACAGAGGAAGGGATATGGAAGGTTCCTGGCAATATATGTTCAAAACCTACCCCTATCTGAAACCGTGGGTGGACAGTCTGCAACAGGCCGAAGCACTGAAAGATACTTTTATTTACTCTCCCGATCACGTAAAGCTGCATGCCTACTATGTAACGTCTGCCCGGCCTACGGCAAAAACGGCGGTCATTGTACATGGCTATACGGACAATGCCATCCGCATGATGATGATAGGCTATCTGTATAACAAAAAACTGGATTTCAACATTCTCCTGCCCGACTTACGCGACACCGGCCTGAGTGGTGGAAATGCCATACAAATGGGATGGCTGGACCGTAAAGATGTCATGCAATGGATGGGAGTAGCCAACGAAATTTACGGTGACACTACCCGCATGGTAGTACATGGAATATCAATGGGTGCAGCCACCACCATGATGGTTGCAGGCGAACCACAACCCGGATACGTGAAATGTTTTGTTGAGGATTGTGGATATACCAGCGCATGGGACCAATTCTCCAAAGAACTGAAAGAACAATTCGGTCTACCTCGATTCCCGCTGATGTATACCGCCGACTGGTTATGCCGGTTGGAATACGGATGGGGATTCAAGGAAGCATCGGCGTTGAAACAACTTGCCCAATGCCATCTGCCCATGTTCTTTATTCATGGCGATAAAGACGACTATGTACCCACATGGATGGTGTACAAACTGTATGAAGCCAAACCTGAGCCTAAAGAGTTATGGGTGGTTCCGGGAGCAGACCATGCACATTCCTATTTGTTCAATACAGAAGAATATACAGAAAAAGTAAAAGCATTTGTAGATAAATACATCCAATGAGAAAACTGACATTTTTACTCACTTTCTTTATATTGCTTGGCTCCGTCAACCTGCAAGCCAAGGAATATACCCTAAAAGACATACCGATGGTGCACTTGCAAAACCGCACCCGTTATGTCAGTAATCCCGACGGAATCCTTTCACCGGCAGCCGTCGCCAGCATGGATAGCATCCTCTACGCCTTAGAGCAAAAGACAGGCATCCAAACCCTGGTGGTGGCAGTAACAGGCATAGAGGGAGGAGATTGTTTTGATTTTGCCCACCGTCTGGGGCAGGAAATGGGTGTGGGGCAGAAAGAACGTGATAACGGACTGGTTATCCTGCTTTCTACCGACGAGCGCTGTGTGCAGTTCGCCACCGGATACGGGTTGGAGGGTACGTTGCCCGATGCCATCTGCAAACGGATTCAGAACCGCTATATGCTGCCCTATTTCAAGGACAACAACTGGAATGCCGGAATGGTAGCAGGGGTACGGGCTGTAAACGGCTATCTGGACGGTTCCATGGAAAATACAAACAGCGGTGAAACCGAGAATGAGTCATTAGGATTCATTATTACTTTCCTGGCTATTTTCGGAGGTTTTATCGGAATCGGTTTGTATGCAGGCTGGCGTAAAACGCGCTGCCCCAATTGCAAAAAGCATAAGCTGCAACGTCTTTCTTCCAAAGTCATAGACCGTAGCAACGGAACAAAGACCGAAGAAGTGGTCTATAAATGCAGAAACTGCGGACACGTCCTCAGACGTCAGGAACGGTCAAGAGATGAGAATTACAAAGGTCCCCGCGGAGGAGGTCCGTTTATCGGCGGAATGGGCGGAGGATTTTTCGGTGGCCGTGGCGGAGGCGGTGGAGGATTCAGCGGAGGAAGTTTCGGAGGTGGCAGCTTCGGAGGCGGAGGAGCCGGAAGCCGTTTCTAGTCCCATGCCAGGGAAAAACCACCAAAGCATGCATATCCACCGTAGGAGCATAGTCTGCCCCCACAACCGTCATGTCAAGCCGCCCAATGGCGTTTCCACCCACCGTAGGGGCGGGGTTTACCCACCCGAATGCATACAGAAAAGCGTATTTGTGGATGTATTCGGGCGACTAAAACATCGCCCCAACAGTATATGAAAACGATAACCAGAATATTCATTATTTTAAATAGTAAACACGTATGAAAAAGTCAACAATTATTGTAATAGTAGTCATTGTATTGCTTGCCATTTGGGGAGTAACCTCTTATAATGGAATGGTAAAAATGGACGAATCAGTCAGTACCGCCTGGAGCAATGTGGAAAACCAGTACCAGCGCCGGTCCGATTTGATTCCTAACCTGGTTAATACCGTAAAAGGATATGCCTCCCACGAAAAGGAAACTTTTCAGGCTGTAGTGGACGCTCGTAGTAAAGCCACCCAAATGCAGATCAGTGCCGATGACCTGACTCCCGAAAAAATGCAGGCCTATCAAAAGGCACAGGGTGAAGTGGGCAGTGCATTGAGCCGTCTGCTTGCCATTACCGAAGCTTATCCCGACTTGAAAGCCAATGAAAACTTCAAAGAGTTGCAGGCTCAATTGGAAGGTACAGAAAACCGTATCAGCGTGGAACGCAAAAGATTCAATGATACGTCACGTGCGTATAATACAGCTATCCGCACCTTCCCGCGCAATCTCCTGGCAGGTATGTTCGGATTTGATAAACGTCCGTACTTTGAAGCCGAAGAAGGTACAGATAAAGCACCGAAAGTGGAATTCTAATTCCCCGAAGGATTGCCCGGTTTTCTATACCTACTATAGGTTCATCTTCCAACGCCTCTTAAAAGGCAATTTTTCAAGCACGAATTACACGGATTTTACTGTTTTTCTTATTTAAAACTGTAAAATCCGTGTAATTCGTGCTTAAATCTTATCAATCCTGCTAATTTTTCCGGCACAATCCACCATATTATCAGTAAAATCCTTATCTTTACAGGAAGAAACTTTTAAAACTACAAGCAATATGTTCAATTCATTTGGTAATATTTTCCGGTTAACCAGTTTTGGCGAATCGCATGGACCGGGTGTAGGCGGTGTCATTGACGGCTTCCCTGCCGGTATCCAGATTGATATGGATTTCGTTCAGCAGGAACTGAACCGCCGCCGTCCCGGACAGTCATTACTTACCACCAGCCGCAAGGAACCCGATGCTGTGGAATTTCTTTCGGGTGTATTCGAAGGCAAATCCACCGGCTGCCCCATCGGATTTGTGGTATGGAACAAGAACCAACATTCAAACGACTACGAGAATATCAAGAATCTTTTCCGTCCCTCACATGCAGACTATACCTATATGCAGAAATACGGCATCCGCGACTATCGTGGCGGCGGACGCTCATCAGCACGCGAAACCATCTCACGCGTGGTTGCCGGCGCTTTGGCCAAACTGGCATTGAAGCAATTGGGTATCAGTGTCACGGCTTATACCTCGCAAGTGGGCCCCATTAAGTTGGACAAAGATTACAAAAGTTATGATCTCGACTTGATAGAAACCAATGATGTGCGCTGTCCGGATCCGGAAAAAGCACAAGAAATGGCAGATCTTATCTGGAAGATTAAAGGAGAAGGCGATACGATCGGTGGCGTAGTGAGTTGTGTCATCAAGGGATGCCCTATCGGACTGGGACAACCGGTATTCGGAAAACTGCACGCCGCACTGGGTAATGCCATGCTAAGCATTAATGCCGTAAAAGGTTTCTCTTACGGACAGGGTTTTGACTCCATGGAGCTGAAAGGCAGCGAGCAGAATGATGTATTCTATAATAATAACGGACGGGTTGAAACCAAGAGCAATTACTCCGGAGGTATCCAAGGGGGTATTAGTAACGGACAGGATATTTATTTCCGTGTGGCATTCAAGCCGGTTGCAACGATTTTGATGGAGCAACATACGGTAAATGTCAATGGTACGGATACTACCATGAAAGCCAAAGGACGTCATGATGCCTGCGTGTTGCCACGTGCTGTCCCCATCGTGGAGGCAATGTCCGCTATGACAATTCTGGATTATTATTTGATAGACAGAACTACACAGTTGTAAGAATTAGATTCCCTTGGAACTACTAACTTTAGGCACGATTACAATAATCATTCAACTATGGAAATTAAACAATATATCAAAGAAAATGAAGTGCGCTTCATGGAGGAACTTTTCAGCCTCATCCGCATTCCCAGTATCAGTGCCCTACCCGAGCATAAAGACGATATGCTGACCTGTGCCCTGCGTTGGAAAGAACTTTTGCTGGCCGCCGGAGCCGATGAAGCCATGGTAATGCCCTCGCAAGGCAATCCACTGGTATTTGCCCGGAAACACGTAAGCGATGATGCTCCCACTATACTGATCTATGCCCACTATGACGTGATGCCTGCCGAACCGCTGGAACTCTGGAAAAGCCGGCCATTCGAACCAGAAATCCGCGACGGACACATCTGGGCACGTGGTGCGGATGATGACAAAGGACAAGCCATGATCCAAGTAAAAGCATTTGAATACTTAGTAAAAAACGGACTGCTGAAACACAATGTGAAATTTATCTTCGAAGGTGAAGAGGAAATTGGTTCACCTAGCCTGAACGCCTTCATCAAGGAACATAAAGAGCTGCTGAAAGCCGATGTGATTCTCGTTTCGGACACCAGTATGCTGGGGGCAGACCTTCCTTCACTGACTACAGGACTGAGAGGACTGGCTTATTGGGAAATCGAAGTGACAGGCCCGAACCGTGATCTGCATTCCGGACATTTTGGCGGAGCCGTTGCTAATCCTATTAATACCCTGTGCGGCATGCTGGCAAAAGTGATTGATGAAGATGGCCGGATCACCATCCCCCATTTTTATGACGATGTAGAGGAAGTCCCGGCTGCCGAACGCGAGATGATTGCCCAAATTCCTTTTGACGAAAAGAAATATATGGAAGCTATCGGTGTAAAAGCATTGAAAGGCGAAAAAGGATATTCCACCTTAGAGCGTAACAGTTGCCGCCCGTCATTCGACATTTGCGGCATTTGGGGCGGATATACTGGTGAAGGTTCAAAAACCGTACTGCCATCAAAAGCCTATGCCAAAGTATCCTGCCGGTTGGTTCCGCATCAAAATCATTCCGTAATTTCACAACTGTTTGTGGACTATATCCAGTCTGTCGCACCGGAATATGTGCAAGTAAAAGTAACCCCGATGCACGGTGGTGAAGGCTATGTGTGTCCCATTACTCTGCCCGCCTACCAGGCTGCGGAAAAAGGCTTTACCAAAGCATTCGGGAAGAAACCGCTCGCTGTACGCCGTGGGGGAAGTATTCCTATCATTAGTGATTTTGAACAGATACTTGGTATAAAGACCGTTCTCATGGGCTTCGGACTGGAAAGTAATGCCATTCATTCACCCAATGAGAACTTCTCTCTGGATATCTTCCGCAAAGGAATAGAGGCTGTGGTAGAATTTCATCTCAACTATTAATCAACTATAAAAATGAATATACCTACAATCTTTAAAGTTCTGACAACTGTTACTTTTTCAACAGCATTGCTAATTATGGGAGGTTGTAACAATATGGAAACAAAAACAGGAGAAGCAGGGAAAAATATGGCTATCGAGAATATCCTTGCCCGTAAGAGCGTCCGCGCCTTTACACCGAAACCGGTGGAAAAAGAGAAGGTGGATTTATTATTGAAAGCTGCCATGGCTGCACCCACTGCGGTAAATAAACAACCATGGGCTTTCGTGGTGGTCGATGACCGTAATGTTTTGGATCAACTGGCTGCCGAACTACCTTATGCCAAAATGACTGCACAAGCTCCACTGGCTATTGTGGTGTGCGGTGATTTAAGCAAAGCTCTGAACGGAGAAACGGACCGGTACTGGATGCTTGATTGTTCTGCCGCATCCGAGAACTTATTGCTTGCAGCAGAATCAATGAGATTGGGTGCGGTATGGACTGCCGTCTATCCGGAGAGTGATCGCATGGCAAAGGTAAGGGCAGTATTGTCCTTACCCGATTATATTGTTCCACTCAATCTGATTCCATTAGGTTATCCGCAGCATCAGGAAGAAGCTAAGGATAAATTCAATACTGAAAATATCCATTATAATAAATGGTGAACCCCCATAGCCGTCAGGCTAAGGCTGTAAATAGGGGGACATCCACCGTAGGGGCGGATTGAATCCGCCCGAATGCATCCACAAATCCACCTTTCAGAGTGTTATCGGGCAGATTCAATCTGCCCCTACGGTGGACGAGAGCGCTATTTATCTCTTAGCCTGACGGCTATAGGGCAAACCCCGCCCCTACAGTGGACGAAAAAACCTCAATTTATCCTCTTAATCCTTCCTGTTTTGAATAAAAACACGTAATTTTGCCGCTCATTTATTAAATCCTATTTGAATGAGAGCACTTAAAGAACGCATTTTACGGGACGGAAAATGTTTTGAAGGGGGAATCCTGAAAGTAGATAATTTCATCAATCACCAGATGGACCCCATTCTGATGAAATCCATAGCTGTGGAATTTGTCCGTCGTTTTGCCTCTACCAACATCAATAAAGTGATGACCATCGAAGCCAGCGGCATCGCACCGGCCATCATGGTAGGTTATCTGCTGGAGCTTCCTGTTGTTTTTGCCAAGAAAAAGAGACCTGTCACCATGGAGAATATGCTCACTACCAGCGTATATTCATTTACCAAAGACCGTTCCTATGATGTATGCGTCAGTAAAGACTTCCTGGGCAAAGGCGACCGTGTTCTCTTCATTGACGATTTCCTGGCAAACGGAAACGCTGCAAAAGGAATCATCGACCTGGTAGAAAAAGCAGGAGCTGAACTGGCAGGAATGGGCTTTATCATCGAGAAAGCCTTCCAGCACGGTGGAGATTATCTGCGCAACACAGGCATCCGCATAGAATCACTGGCCATCATCGACAGCTTGGATAACTGTGAAATCAAAATAAGATAATCCCATGCAGGACACCCAAGCAGCCGAACCCAATGCCGGACTTATTTACGGATTGAACGACCGACCTCCTGTACGAGAAGCTATCTTTGCTGCCATCCAACATTTACTGGCTATCTTTGTAGCCATCATTACCCCGCCCCTTATCATTGCAGGAGCATTAAAACTGGATTTGGGAACCACCAGTTTCCTGGTATCCATGGCCTTGTTCGCTTCGGGTATCTCCACTTTTATCCAATGCAAACGAGTCGGAGGCATCGGTACCGGACTTTTATGTGTCCAAGGAACCAGTTTTTCATTTATCGGCCCTATTATATCGGCAGGTATGCTGGGCGGACTTCCGCTGATATTCGGTACATGTATCGCCGCTTCATCGGTAGAGATGGTTATCAGCCGCATCCTGAAATATACACGAAAAGTTATTACCCCTTTAGTTTCAGGCATTGTAGTCACGCTGATCGGAATGAGCCTGATAAAAGTAGGCATTACTGCCTGTGGAGGTGGTGCAGCGGCTCAAAGCAATGGTACATTCGGCAGTTTCGAAAATTTGGGACTCGCCCTGCTGGTACTGATCCTCATTATCTTTTTCAATAGAAGTTCCAACCGCTATCTGCGCATGAGTTCTATCGTCATCGGTCTGGTGATAGGATATGTTGCTGCCTGGTGTATCGGCAGAGTGGATTTTTCGGCGGTACAAAGTTTTGGCGGTTTCAATATTCCCTACCCATTCAAATACGGATTGGATTTCGATTTCTCCGCATTCATAGCCCTAGGCCTGGTATTCCTGATCACCGCTATAGAAGCTTATGGCGACATCACTGCCAATTCACTCATCTCAGGAGAACCCGTAGAAGGACAGACCTTCATCAAACGTGCCTCCGGAGGTATTCTGGCAGACGGATTTAATTCGATGCTGGCAGGTATCCTCAATTCCTTCCCCAATTCCGTCTTTGCACAAAACAACGGCATGATACAACTGACGGGAGTAGCCAGCCGATACGTAGGCTACTACATAGCAGGATTTCTTGTTCTATTGGGATTGTTTCCCGGTGTAGGGCTGATTTTCTCCCTAATGCCCGAACCCGTTTTGGGGGGCGCTACCTTACTGATGTTCGGGACAGTAGCCTCAGCAGGCATCCGGATTATTGCCGCACAGAAAATCAACCGTAAAGCTACATTGGTCATAGCTCTCAGTTTTGCTTTAGGTTTGAGCGTGGAAATGGTTCCCGAAATTCTAGGTCAGTTTCCGGAGTCGATAAAGAATATTTTCTCATCCGGCATCACTACAGGCGGAGTGACCGCCATTCTCTCGAATGTACTGATACGCATGAAAGAGTAAGTACAAGGATGGCAAATTTTGCTTTTCAGACACCTCATCATTTTATTTCTGTCGAGGATGCTTGTAAATCAAGATTTTTATGTATGTTTGCACATATCATCATCCTTTATATATGTACAGTAAAGAACAAGCTGAAGAAGTTGTGAATCAAGCACTTTCACCATCAGAAGAAATTGCTCAACTAAATGAAAAGATCCAAATGTTGGGTGCTGTATTGGCTACCCATCAGATTGCAATCTGGGAATATGATTTCCTGACTGAAACTTTCCTTTTTTCTGATGACTATTTTCGAATTCTTGGCTTGGACAAAGCCGGTATACATTATCAGAATATGGAAGAATTATTCGAGTTCATCCATCCTGACGACCGATCCGTCGTATCTCCCGACATCTTCCAGCAAAAGATGGATAGTTTCCGCGAAAAAGATGCCATTACAGTGCGTTGCATCGGAAAGCATGGAGAAGTAATCTGGCTGGAAGACCGTTTCTTCTCCATCCAAAAGGACAAGAATGGTAAACCGTTAAAGCTGTATTCCTATGCCGTGAATGTAACCTCGCAACGTGAAAAAGAACAGAAAATTAAACAACTGGAGGAACGAAACCGGAAAGTAATTGAGGCATTACCCGAATTCATTTTTATCTTTGATGACCACTTCTTCATTACGGATGTATTGATAGCCAACGATTCTGTTCTGTTACACCCTATCAATCAATTGATGGGTGGTGACGGACGAGCTATCTATTCACCTGAAGTCAGCGAACTTTTTATACAGAACATCCGCGAGTGTCTGATTGATGGTCAGTTGAAAGAAATTGAATATCCGCTGGATGTGGAAGGAAAAAAAAGACATTATTTCCAGGCACGCATTGTCCCCTTTGAAGATAACAAAGTCCTTGCCTTGATACATGATATAACAACAAGAGTGGAACATGCCAATGAATTGGTAGAAGCGAAACAGCGTGCAGAGGAATCAGACCGCATGAAGTCAGTCTTTCTGGCCAATATGAGCCATGAAATACGCACCCCTCTTAATGCTATTGTCGGTTTCTCAGAAATTGTCGCCATGACAGAAAATAAAGAAGAGAAAGAAGAATACGTGCAAATTATCCAGCAGAACAGCAATCTGTTATTACAATTGATCAATGATATACTTGATTTGTCACGCATAGAATCAGGCAAATCGGAAATGCATTTACAACCTACCGATATGACCGCCATGCTTGAAGAAGTAGGAAAAGTGCATAATCTGAAAATGAGATACGGCATAGAACTCAAAATTGAACATCCAGACGAAGAAATATGGACGATGACAGACAGAAACCGGGTGACGCAGGTATTATTCAATTTCTTGTCCAATGCTATCAAGAATACAGACGGCGGCTCTATTACCCTAGGGATGAGTGTGGAAGATGAATGGCTGAAACTCTATGTAAGGGATACGGGGAATGGCATTCCGTCAGATAAATTAGTGAAGATATTCACCCATTTTGAGAAAGTGAATGAATTTGCACAAGGTACGGGACTAGGTCTGCCAATATGCAAAAGTATCATTGACCGTTTGGGAGGCAGAGTAGAGGTGGAATCCGAATTGGGAAAAGGAAGTACTTTTTCTTTTTATCTGCCTTTGTATGATATAAATGAAAAGGGAACTTATGAAAACTCACCGAATAAATCAGGAAAGAAACGCAAAAGAATACTTGTTGCCGAAGATGTAGAAAGTAATTATATGCAGATTAATGCTTTACTCAACAAAGACTATACCATATCGTGGGTACGAAATGGCGAAGAAGCGGTAAACAGTTTTTTACGCGACCGTCCCGACTTGATTTTGATGGACATCCGTATGCCCGTGATGAACGGAGTGGATGCAATTACCAAAATTCGTTCCATATCCATGGATATTCCTATAATCGCCGTTACAGCAAATGCATTCTTGATAGAACAGCAACAAGCCCTGGCTGCGGGATGCAATGACGTGGTGGCGAAACCCTATTCTTACGAACAGCTTCGTGAAAAAGTGGAGAAGTATATTTAATGTTTCTACCCATCGCGTTACCATTTACCGTAGGGGCAGGGTGTGCCTGCCCCTACGGTAAATGGTAACGCGATGGGTAGAAAGAGCAGCCTCAAGAGGGGATGAAGTTACAACCGACTATAAACGGAAAGGATCTGGGATACAATTATTCCATATCCCAGATACCGGCTGATTTTTCTAATTCCACCAAGGAAACATTGTAATTATACAAGGTTTCGATATACTGGGCCTGCACATCGTCATAGGTGCGTTGGGCATTGAGATATTCCAACAAAGGCACTTCCCCGCGATGATAGCTGTAAATCTTTCCATCCAATACATCCTTTGCCTGTTTCAGCATACCATTATTATAATGACGGAGCTGGTCTGACAACGACTGGAATTGCTGATAGGCCTGAATCACTTCCGTTTGTACCTGCAAACGAGCCTGAGTATATTGCACCTCTGCCTGCCGTGCACGAAACTTTGCCGCATGAACCGCACCCTTGTTCAAAGCCGAAAATTTCAAAGGAAAAGCAATACCCGCCGTCACTCCATTGAAATCAGGAGCGGGAGCTTCCTCATTATACACGCGGTTATTGTGACTGATACTCAACGACAAATCAATATCCGGCAGCTTGTCCCTGCGGACAACGATCAAGGCACGCCGCGCTACTTCCGTATTCTTTAAGGCGGCTGCAAGATCCGAACGATTGTCAAGGGCATTCGCTATCAACTCATCGAGTACAAACAAACGGGCTACAGGCTCCAACTCTCCTTGCGGCATATACAGCGTATCCCCCGTCACGGTTCCCATCATCAAGGCAAGAGACAGACAAGCATTTCTCAGTTCCGCTTCCGATTGCAGCACTTCATTACGCATGATGCCAGCTTCCAGACTGCTTTGGATGGCCTCTACTTCCATAATCTTTCCGGATGCAAACCAAATGCTGTCCGATTTAGCCAGATCACAAAGATTGGCGCATGAATTCTTCTTCACTTCACACATCTGTTTCTGCTTCTGCACTTCCAGATAAGCAACGGTTGCCTCAGCACGAAGATTCCGGAGAAAATCGGCCAACAAAGCCTCGGAAAGTTCGCTCTCACTACGGGCCAGTTTGATTGCCGCACCACGTTTTCCGGGAGAAAGTGTCTGTGTCAGTCCCACTTCCACGCTCTGCCCCATATGCAGCTTATGATCCTGATTGTTGGAATATTCCACGGAAAGTTCGGGATCATTAAAGACTTTAGCAGCCACCACATCCGCTTTTGCCGCACTGACATTCAACTTCCCGGCAGCATAATCCAAATTTCCGGCATGTACTTTCTCCAGATATTGAGAATAAGTCAGCGACCTTACGGTTTGTGCTTGCAAGCAGATGCTGCAAGCCATCAAACTCATTAATATAATCTGTTTTTTCATTACTTTTCATCATTTACTGTTACCTCATCCAGTTGAGCCACCTCATTTCGTTCCTCTATTCTCTTTTCCATCATATAATACAAGGAAGGAAGAATATAAAGGGTAATGACAGTGGCAAATAACAACCCGTACACAATCACCGTAGCCAGCGGACGTTGCACATCGCTACCAATCCCTGTGGACAAAGAAGCCGGAAGCAACCCCAGTACGGCAACTGTAGCCGTCATCAGGATAGGACGGAAACGATGACGGGTTCCCGTAATCACGGAATCACGCAAATCCCTGCCCCGCGAACGAAGGTTATTGATATGCGAAATCATAATCACCCCATTCTGAATAGCCACTCCGATCAAAGCAATGAAACCTACCGCCGAAGAGACATTCAAGGTCATCCCCCGCACATTCAGCGCCAGCATACCTCCAAACAAAGCCAGTGGAACGACACACATCAGCAAAGCCGCCTGACGGAATTTACCTAAAGCCGCAAAAAGCAAAAGCAACATAATGCCAAGTGCCAGTGGAATCACGACTCCCAAACGGGCATAGGCACGGCTCTGGTTTTCAAACTGTCCCGCCCATTTCAGACGGATAGCGTTATGATCATACTTCACGCTTTGGTCTATCACTGCATTCGCCTTATTCAGGAAAGTAGTCAAATCCACCCCACGCAGATTGACATGTACCGTGAGGTGACGTTTGTTCATTTCACGGGAAATGGTGCTGGCCCCTGTAGTCATCTTTATATCCGCCACCTGGCTCAATGGAATCTTCGCCCCACTGCCCGATGTCAGCATCAGACTGCCTATGCGCTCCGGAGTGTTACGGCTCTCGTCATTAAAACGGCAAATCACATCATAAGATTTACTGCCTGCAAAAATCTGGGAGATAGCCTTTCCACCAATAGCCAGTTCGATAAGATCGGCCACATCCGAAACATTCAAACCATATTGGGCGATGCGGTCACGGTTGGCAATAATCTGCAACTGAGGCAACGGCGGTTCCTGATCTATCGCCACATCCACCGCACCGGGAATGCGCCTGATCACCCCCTCCACTTCTTCGGCTATGCGGCGTGTCTCTGCTATATCGTCCCCATACACCTTGATGGCCAAATCACTGTGTGCACCGGCTATCTGATCCATCACCATATCTATAATGGGCTGGGAGAAACTGACGGTATATCCCGGAAGTTTCTGCAAGGAATCATTCATGGCCTCTATCAGTTCCACCTTGGTACGGCCACTTTCCCAAGCGTCATAGGGCTTCAGTCCCACTGCACACTCTATATGCGACAAGGAAAAAGCCTCGGCACCTTCATCGTCACGCCCTACCTGTGTCATGACATACGATACTTCCGGAAACTTGCGGACTCCATCGCGCAACTCCGCTCCCATCTGCTTGGACTTCTCAATGGAAATACCCGGAGGAAGCTGTACCTGTATCCAAATGGAACCTTCATCCAACGGGGGAAGAAAATCTTTTCCCACCATCCAACTCAGTGCTCCTGCCAATACCAGTATGATAGCAAGGAATCCCAACACCAACTTATGCTTATCCAAAATCTGCAAGGTTTGTGCATGATAAAGCATGGACAGTTTTTCCAGCCATTTATTATGATAGATCTTGTGGGGTCTGCGATATGCCACATACGCCAGTCCGGGAATCAGAAACAAAGCGACCGCCAAGGCTCCCAACAGAGCATATCCCACGGTATAAGCCATCGGGGTAAACAATTTCTTCTCGATATGCTCGAATGCAAACAAAGGCAGATAAGCCGTGATGATAATCAAAGTGGAGAAGAAAATAGGACGGGCCACTTCCGTAGTCCGGCGAAGAATGGAATCTTCTTCCAACATCTCATCCGGATGCCGTTCACGCTTCTTCAGTATGGTTTCCATCATCACAATGGCACCATCTACAATAATACCGAAATCTATCGCACCCAGTGAAAGCAGATTGGCAGGAATATCTGTGACATGCATCAGGATAAATGCCACCAGCAACGACAATGGAATAGTCAGTGCCACCAGCAACGCCCCACGCCAGCTGCCCAAAAACAAAATCAAAACGAGTATGACCAGTACCATCCCTTCAAACAAAGTATGAGAAACGGTGTGCAACGTAGTATTGACCAGATCCGTACGATCCATAAACGGATGGATACGGGTTCCTTCCGGTAATATTTCATTGTTCAGTTCATCTACCGCCTGATGCACTTCCTCCAGTACTTGTGACGGATTCTCACCACGCAACATCTGTACAATGCCTTCCACTCCGTCCGAGTAATTGCGCACACCGTCATTGAAACCCAGTACACCTTTACGCTCCAGGTTACCATATTTCAGTTTGCCGATGTCATTCAGGTAAACGGGAACACCATTTTCAGTCTTCAGCACAATATTTCCCAAATCCTGCAAATCCTTTACCAGACCGATACCACGGATGACATAACTCAGATCTCCGCGGCTGAGCATACTACCTCCCGCATTGACATTATTCATTTCCACTTTTTCAGTGACATCTGCCAGTGAGATGTTATATTCCTCCATCTTGTGCGGATCAATTTCAATCTGATACTGAGTGGTGATACCGCCGTAGTTGCTGACATCCGCCACTCCCGTCACCTGTTTCAGGCGGGGAATAATCACCCATTTGTGTAAGTCGGTCATCTCCCGCAAGTCAAGACTGTCACTCTCTATCACGTATCGGAATATCTCGCCCGTAGGTGAAGTCAGCGGATTCAGTCCCGGCACAGCGCCGTAGGGTAGTTCCACATCAACCAACCGTTCCTGTACACGCTGGCGTGCCCAATAATCGTCTATGCCATCATCAAAAACAAGCACCACCGTACTGAGTCCGAATGTATTTTTACTACGCATCACGTTCAGTCCCGGAAGTCCGTTTACCGCACGTTCAATGGGGATAGAAATCTGCTGTTCTATCTCCTCGGCTGCCAGCCCCGGCACCTGTGTCACTACCTGCACGGTAGTATCCGCAATATCCGGATAAGCATCAATAGCCAGCCGGGACCATGAATAATAACCCACCACTGCTATAAAGCAGAACAGGACGAACATCAGCCCCCGCCGATGTATCGCCAGATAAATAAGTTTTTTCATACCTGGTTAGCGAGCTTCAATTAAATAGAATGCACCTTCGGTCACTATTTCCTCGCCGGAATTCAATCCTGACTGAATGACACTGTTATCTCCATCGGTCACCGAAGTCACGATTTCACGTTTCAGGTAACGGCCGTCACCCAACGAAACCAGAACATAAGCATGGTCTTCCTGCTGAAGAATGGCAGAAGTGGGGATCAATACCACATCAGCCGAAGCATCCGTCAGTTTCACCGTGCCATACATGCCGGGCTTCATGGAGCGATCTGCATTATCACAATCTATCAGCACCTCGACAGCACGGGTATCCTCATTCAGCATTTCGCTGATATGGTAAATAGTACCGTCTATCATCTTGTCGGGCATAGACACCAAAGATACTTCCACCTTTTCCAATGAACGGACCAGCGGCATATCCTTCTCTTTCACATTGGCTGCCACCCATACTTTATTCAGATCGGCGATAATGGCTACAGGTTCGGCATCTTCCTTGATGTATTGTCCGATAACAAGCCGGTCAGTCACCACCTCTCCGGATATCGGCGAACGAACAACCAGCGGTTGTCCCAGTACCAGTTCATCGGGAGTTATCTGGAATACTTTCAGTGCTGCCAGTGCGTTCTCATAATCCTTCTTCTTCAACTCGTAATTCACTTCGGCCTCTTCCACTTCTTTCTGTGCACCTACCTTATTATTATAAAGATCTTTCTCGCGTTTCAGATTTTTCAAAGCCAGTTCCATTTCCTGTTTTGCCTGATAATAAGCCTTTCCTGTTTCAAAGAATGAAGGAGAACTGATCTCGAATATCGGACTGCCTTTGGCTACTTTCTGTCCCAGACGAACAAACGACCGGGTAATTCTTCCTGCAAAAGGGGAAGCTATCTCGGCATAATTGGTGGGAATGGCCTTCACCACCCCCGAGGTGCTGAATACCATCCGATGAGACACTTCTTTGAGGATAGTAGTCTTCAGTTTATCGGCAATGGGGGAAGCTGGGGGTACAATGACCGTATCACCCTGTACCGTATAATTCAAGCTGTCATTTTCAGCCTGCTTACCGGTACACGAAAACAATACTATGCCTACCAAGCACAGTAATCCTATATGTTTCATGTTTGTTATAGTATAATATGAATAAACGAGACCCTGTACATACGGCCTCTTAAAAAAAAAATCACTGTTTAATTCATGCTATACATGGCCGGAGGCGCCCGCAGTAAATGAGACCATATTTTCCGAAGGGAAATAATGACCGGGTAAAGTTGCAGGATAATGTGTAGGAAAGCCAATTGGAACACCATAGCTATGACCGGAACTGCCAGTGCCACAAAAGCATTGAACAAGGCAATCGTTTCTACCTCTTCCCCACTGTGGTGTGCATGATGCGAACCCGGAATAAAGGGGTGCGAGTGGGTTATAGTATAATCCTGAAACCTATGGGTATGAATGAAGGCAGTATTTCCCACATAGTAACATATAAATAATATTACCATCAGGAATTTCAATATGGATAAAGCTGCCTTTTTCATAATTTGGCGCAAAGGTATTAACTTTCTTTGTGAATTAGCAGAAAAAGGGAGAATAATATCTATCTTTGTTCCAAAATACAATTATGATTACAGAAGAATTACAGAAACTATATCAAACTTATGTCGGGGTACAGCCCGAAGATATCACAGAACTACCCTCTTCCGGTTCTAACCGACGTTATTTCCGCCTGACCGGTGCACAAAATCTGATCGGTGTATGTGGCACTTCCCAAGAAGAAAATGAAGCATTCCTCTACATGGCGGCACATTTCCGCAAAAAAGGACTTCCCATACCCGAAGTATACGCTTGCTCGAAAGACAAAACCTACTACCTGCAAGAAGATTTAGGAGACACTTTGTTATTCAATGCCATTGAGAAAGGACGGGCAACCAGCGTATTCTCGGAAGAAGAAAAGGAACTGCTGCGCAAGACCATACGCCTGCTGCCCTCCATCCAATTTGCAGGAGCAGACGGATTTGACTTTTCCCGTTGCTATCCCCAGTCTGAATTTAACCAGCGTTCCATCCTTTGGGACCTGAACTACTTTAAATACTGCTTCCTGAAGGCTACCGGACTGGAATTTCAGGAAAACAAGCTGGAAGATGACTTCCAAAAAATGAGCGATGTATTACTGCGCAGTTCTTCCGCCACCTTTATGTACCGGGATTTCCAAAGTCGCAACGTAATGGTAAAGGACGGAGAACCTTGGTTCATTGATTTCCAGGGAGGACGAAAAGGACCTTTCTTTTATGATGTAGCTTCTTTTCTGTGGCAGGCAAAAGCCAAATTCCCTGAAACCTTGCGCAATGAACTGCTGGAGGAATATATAGATGCCCTCTGCAAATACAAACCCGTAGACCGCGATTATTTTTTCAGCCAGCTGCGTCATTTTGTACTTTTCCGCACCTTGCAGGTATTGGGAGCCTACGGTTTTCGCGGCTACTTCGAAAAAAAACCTCATTTTATCCAAAGCGTACCTTACGCCATCGAGAACCTGCGCCAGCTGCTCCGCAATGAGTATCCCGAATATCCTTATCTGTGCTCCGTCCTGAGAGAACTGACAGAACTGAAACAATTCAAGGATGATTTGAAGAAACGGCAACTCACGGTAAAGGTCATGAGTTTTGCCTACAAGAAAGGTATCCCCGATGACTCTACAGGGAATGGCGGCGGTTATGTATTCGACTGCCGTGCCGTAAACAATCCCGGAAAATATGAACGCTACAAACCTTTCACCGGACTGGATGAACCTGTCATCCGCTTTCTGGAAGAAGATGGTGAAATCTTTCCTTTTCTGGAACACGCATATGCACTGGTGGATGCTTCGGTAAAAAGGTACATGGAACGTGGGTTCAGTAATCTGTCTGTCTGTTTCGGCTGCACCGGCGGGCAACACCGTTCAGTCTATTCGGCACAACACATGGCAGAACATCTCAATAAGAAATTCGGTGTAAAAGTAGAGCTGGTACACCGTGAACAGAATATAGAACAAACATTTGAAAGAACTTTATGAAAGCAATGATTTTTGCAGCCGGATTAGGTAGCCGACTCAAGCCCTTAACGGACACCAGACCGAAAGCCCTGATAGTAGTGGCAGGAAAGCCGATGCTGGAACATATCATTTTAAAATTGAAAGCAGCAGGGTTTGATGAAATAGTTATCAATGTGCACCATCTAGCTAATCAGATTCTTGCTTTTTTGGAAGCCAACCAAAACTTCGGAATCAAGATAGATATCTCTGATGAAACAGATCACTTGCTTGATACCGGAGGGGGTCTGGAAAAGGCATCTGATTTATTAACCTTATCGGATAAGGAATTTGTCATCAAAAATTGTGATAAGTTCATGGAAAAGATAGAAAAAGGGGTAGATTCCAAGGAAATTATTCAAGGTATGCTGGACTCGATACAAGCAGAATGCTTTTTAACCCACAATGTGGATATCATTTCTAATTGCGATCTGGAAAGCCTTCTCTATTACCATCAGCACAGTCTTTACATATCGGCCACACTTTTAGTCAGCCAGCGTCAGACTTCGCGTTATCTTTTATTCGATGAAGACGACATGCTATGCGGCTGGGTGAATAAGGATACTATGGAAACAAAACCGATAGGTTTCCAATACGAGGAAGGAAAATATCAAGAATACGCTTATAGCGGCATACAAGTGGCAAGCCCCGCTCTATTCAAGTATATGCCTAAAGGCAAATATTCCATCATTGACTTCTATCTTTCCATGTGTCATAAAATAAACATCCAGTGCTATGTTGAAGATGATTTGCAATTGATGGATATCGGTAAACCGGAGACATTGGAGAAAGCGGAAGAATTCCTTGGTAAGTTATAAAAAGCATAGTGGATGGAACTATCAGATTGTCAACCGTAGGGGCAAATTGAATCTCATTGCCGTCAAGCTAAGTTTCTTAGCGTTAAAACAGGACTGCGATTCATAGTCAGTGGTAACTTCATCCCCTCTTGGGACAACTCTTTCTACACATCGCGTTAACATTTCCAATAACGCTCTCATTTCGCTGTAGGGGCGGATTGAATCCGCCCGATAACACTAGGAAAAGTGCATTTGTGGATGTATTCGGGCGCATTCAATGCGCCCCTACAGTGAAAGTTTTCCTTAGCTGGGCGACTATGGGATTCAATCTGCCTTTACAGCCAAACGATTACAAAAATTACTTTTGCCGCCTCTACAGTAAACGAATGATTGAACCATTACAATGATTTTATCACCAAAGGTTCAATTTATTTTTTTGCGCTTCTTCCAGAGGCACCGTCTTTACCTGTTTGGTACTGTTCTTCTGTCGAAGTTCCTCATACTCCCTGTTCAATCTCTCTACATATTCGGGACAGGATTCGGGATTCAGCAGACGGGCGGCAACCAAGGCATTCTGTGATGCATCTTTCATATGGATTACCGGACCGCCATAAACAGGAGCTATTTTCAAGGCGGTATGCAGTTTGGAAGTGGTAGCTCCTCCAATCATAATTGGAATATCCAGTCCTGCACGCTGCAACTCTACAGCTACATGCGCCATTTCCTCCAATGATGGAGTGATCAGACCACTCAATCCTATAATATCCACCTGTTCTTCTATGGCTTTCTGAACAATCGTTTCGGCAGGTACCATGACACCAAGATCTATGATCTCATAGTTATTACAAGCCATAACCACCGATACAATATTCTTTCCAATATCGTGCACATCCCCTTTTACGGTTG
Source organism: Bacteroidaceae bacterium (assembly GCA_963651205.1). Lineage (GTDB taxonomy): Bacteria > Bacteroidota > Bacteroidia > Bacteroidales > Bacteroidaceae > Phocaeicola. The sequence continues at coordinate 119,101 of CAVJPC010000011.1, read as the reverse complement.
CCATCAATACTTTTCCGGCACTACGGGCACCTTCCTGTTTGTCAGCCTCAATCAGCGGCTGCAAAATAGCCACCGCCTTTTTCATGGTACGGGCCGTCTTTACGACTTGCGGCAAGAACATTTTCCCTGCTCCAAACAACTCCCCTACCTTATTCATGCCTTCCATCAACGGGCCTTCAATAATATCCACTGCTTTAGGATACAGTTTTACCGCTTCTGCCAAATCCTCTTCCAAATGGTCACCAATGCCCTTTATCAAGGCATATTGAAGACGTTTTTCCACTACCGGCTCCTCACGCCATGCGTCTTGTTTCACCACTTCCGCACCGGTAGCCGTATTTTTCAATGCCTCGGCAGTTTCTATCAGACGCTCGGCAGCATCGGGACGGCGGTTCAACACTACATCTTCTATCCGCTCCAATACATCGGCAGGAATATCCGTATATAGCACCGAAGTGGCAGGATTTACAATACCCATATCCATTCCTTGCCGGATAGCATAATAAAGGAATACGGCATGCATCGCTTCACGAATATAATTATTTCCACGGAAAGAGAATGAGAGATTGCTTACCCCCCCACTGACGTGTGCACCGGGTAAATTCTTCTTTATCCATCCGGTGGCGTTGATAAAGTCTACAGCATAGTTATTATGTTCCTCAATGCCGGTAGCTACAGCCAGCACATTAGGATCGAAAATGATATCATGGGGATTAAAGTCCACCTGTTCAGTCAATATTTTATAAGCGCGGGAACAGACTTCAATCTTGCGTTCAAAAGTATCTGCCTGACCTTTCTCATCGAAAGCCATCACCACAGCGGCAGCTCCCAATTTCTTTATCAGACGGGCATGCTCTATAAACTGCTCCTCGCCCTCCTTCAATGAAATAGAGTTGACAATGGACTTTCCTTGCAGACATTTCAAACCGGCTTCAATGACTTCCCATTTAGAAGAGTCAATCATGAGGGGAACACGGGCTATATCAGGCTCGGACATAACCAGATTCAGGAAAGTGGTCATCTCCTCACGGGCATCCAGCAAGCCGTCGTCCATATTCACATCAATTACTAAAGCGCCGTCTTCCACCTGCTTGCGGGCAATGCTCAGAGCCTCCTCGTATTTCTTTTCATTGATTAACCGGAGGAATTTACGGGAACCCGCCACATTGCATCGTTCGCCTACATTGATAAAATTGATTTCAGGAGTCTGCTCCAAGAGTTCCAAGCCACTGAGCCACAGTCTTTCGGGCTTGCGGGCAGGAACGTGAGGGGGAACCCAGGCAGAACCGGAAACAATCAATTCCTGATATTTGGCAATATATTCTTCCGTAGTCCCACAACAACCGCCAATAATGTTTACCAGCCCTTCATCTATATATTCTTTCACCTCCGAAGCCATTTCTTCCGGAGTCTGGTCATACTGTCCCAAACTGTTGGGAAGTCCGGCATTAGGATAAGCACTTATATAATAAGGTGCGCGTGCGGCCAGTCCTTCCAGAAAAGGTTTCAACTGTTTCGCCCCGAAAGAGCAGTTCAGACCGATAGAGAAAATGGGCGCATGCTGTACGGATGCCAGAAAAGCATCCAGCGTTTGTCCCGAAAGGGTACGTCCCGCAATGTCCGAAACAGTGACAGAGAGCATTAGGGGAACTTCACGTCCGGTCTTCTTCATAGCTGTTTCTGCGGCAAAAATAGCTGCTTTCGCATTCAGTGAATCGAAGATCGTTTCTATCAGAAGTGCATCCACGCCTCCTTCCAGCAAGGCTTCCATCTGTTCCTGATAGGCGGCAACCAGCTCATCATAGGTCAAGGCACGCAAAGCAGGATTATTGACATCCGGACTCATGGAACAAGTCTTGTTGGTCGGTCCTACTGAACCTGCTACAAACCTGGGTTTGCCGGGAGTCTTTGCCGTATATTCATCTGCCAGTTCACGGGCCAATCTAGCAGCAGCCCGATTGATTTCGCGGCACATATCCTGCATGTGATAGTCTGCCATCGACACCCGTTGGGCGTTGAAGGTGTTTGTTTCAATAATATCCGCCCCTGCTTCCAGGTATTTACGGTGGATATCCTTTATCACATCGGGCCGGGTAAGACAAAGCAAATCATTATTGCCTTTCATTTGTCCGGATACGTTTGCAAAACGCTCTCCACGAAAATCCTGTTCGGACAAGTTATACTTCTGTATCATGGTTCCCATCGCGCCATCCAGGATGAGAACACGCTCGTTGATTATTTGTTTTAATGTAGCCATAGGTCTATTTTTTAGGCACGGATTACATTGGGCAGCACGGATTTTACTTATCTTTTAAACATACGGTCCATTTCGCGACGGTCGTCTTTTTCTTTCAACGACTCGCGCTTATCATACTGTTTCTTACCTTTTGCCAATGCAATGACCAGTTTTGCCAATCCTTTCTCATTGACAAACAGACGGACAGGGACGATAGTAAAACCGGGATTTTTTCCGGCCTCTTCCAATTTACGCAATTCTTTTTTGCTCAATAACAATTTACGTTCGCGGCGGGCAGAGTGATTATTGTATGAGCCGTAGAAATATTCGGCAATATGCATATTCTTCACCCACAACTCACCTTGCACAAAATAACAATAAGTATCTACCAGACTGGCTTTGCCCAAACGAATGGATTTAATCTCGGTTCCCGTGAGCACGATACCTGCCGTGTACGTATCGATAAATTCATAATCGAACGATGCACGTTTATTCTTTATATTAACAGGAGTTGGTTTCATTAATTCAAAATAACAGATAACTCATTAAACACAGCGGCAATCAATGCCGGACAAACAATTATAATTACCGAAGCAATCAACGTATATCGTGTCAGCTTCTCTTCATTTACCTTCATCAGTGTACGTGCACCCTCGAACACTACGAATACGGTATAGAATTGCAATATCCAATGAAGGATAGATATAGAGAACAACCCGCTGACAATATCGAGCACAAAGGTCACTACCATAGAATAACCTACAAATTGCTGGTTTAGTTCATACTGATCTTCACGCCCCAATAGTTTTTTACCCAATTGGTCTATGGCATAAGCAGCCAGAAAATATCCTCCGAACAAGGATACAAATATGGCACAACAACGTGTCATTGCTATCTGGAAAGCAGCGACTCCTGCCGTATTCCCAATGAATGTACCTATAAAGACGGACAATCCGCACAAACCTATCATGGGATAAACAAATGCTCCCAGCACTTTACGCCTATCCTCTTCCTTGCTAATTTCTTCCCACGCTTTTGCCGGGGATGAGATTAGCGCTATTACTCGCTTAAATAAATCTTTGTAGTTCAATGCCTAATCTATTTACCTCAGTTCAACTTCAATGAAGTGCAAAGGTAATTAATTCACTGGAATAAACGAATAAAAAATCGCATACTTCTCTTGGGGAAGTCGAAAAACAAGAATACTTTTGCTATAAATTAGAAGGAGGACAAAAGTATGCCTAAGGAAAAAATGACAAAAGAAGAAGCGCTGAAAGCATTCAAGAAAGCTTTAGAGCATAGAAAAGAAGCTAAACGCAAATTAGAGGAAGAGTACGCCCAATTAGGGAAAAAAGTCAACGTAGTGCTTCTATGATAAAGCTGTTGCTCAAAAATCTGTGTTCCAAATCACCTTATGAGATCTTGTCTGCCGAAGGTGACTTAGATTTTCACACAGAAAAAATGTCCACTATAGAATTTTTCAAAGTACAGCAACCGCTTTGCGTATGTTATCCAATATCGCCGATAGCCTGTTATCACGGCGTGCCGTCTGCATATTGTAATCAGTTTGCAATCCTATCCATATATTTGCGGCTATACCGGTAGCGGCTTCGATTTTTAACGCCGTATCGGTTGTTATCGGTCGTTTACCGTTGACCATCTCATTGAAAGCCGTGTAAGGCATTCCGATAATACCGGAAAATTTCCGTTGTGATATGCCCCGTGCCTCTAATTCGTCCTTTAGCATTTCGCCGGGGTGTATGGGTTCGGCGCATTGCAACTCATTGGGTGCGTATATTCTTTTTGCTTCCATATCCGAAATTTATTTATAATGGTTACTAATTTCCAACAATCGGCAAACGGTTATTACTTGTTCATTCATAACCTCCCTTACGGTAAATTCAAGGCGATACTTACGGTTGATGCGAACCGATGAGATACCGATTTTATCACCTTGCAGAACCTCGTAATTCAAAGCGTTGATACGATATAGTTGTTCCACGCTTTCCGCACGTTTCAGGAACATTACGCACTTGAAATACCCCCGGATTACTTCCGGTTGGTATCGGTTCTTTTTGTCGCTCGTTCGTCCTCGAACAGTTCACGCAAATAATTTTTATCGAACTCTATAAACATTGTGCCGTATCATTTTCAATAGCAAATATAACACTTTTGTTTGATATATCCACAAAAAAAGTGAATATATTTATTTCTCCGGGTTCAACTTTACATCACCCACATTTCGGTAACCGTTGACGGAACATTACGGCATTCGGTCGAAACGCTCAAAGAGATATGGGAACACCACCAAAACGGGAAGATTTTTCCAAGCCGTAACAAAGGGCGACTCGCCCCAACAAAGTTTTTCATTTCTACTGCCACTGCTACCACTATATGATTTTTTCCTATGCAACATACTAATTATAAAGGCTTTATAAGGGTGGTGGTAGTAACACTTTTGTAGCGTTAAAAAAGGGTGTTACTACCACTTTTTTTAGTATTTTTCCATCATACATAGAATTGTTTCCATAAAAAAGGAACGTATGTTTGAAGGAATTCTTCTGTTCCTTTTGAAAAAAGAAAAGGAACTTTCGAGCAATAGATGCTTATCTTTTGATACATTCAACCGGTTGATTTTCCGGTTTCATACAGTCAAAAAGAAAGTTTCTGTAGGGTGAAACAAAGTTTTCTCATTGATAAAACAATGGTTTCAGCCTAATCAAACTGAAGTTTCAGCTTAATAAAACAGGTTGAAGTATTGCTTTAGGATTATATTTCATTAAAGATTTATGCATTTATCCTAATCCAATTACATTGTAGTGTAAAGGTCAAAAGACTTTGATCACACAAAGGAAAACAAAAAATCCTCTTTAGTCTGTTACTAAAGAGGATTTTTTTATATATAGAACTTAATAACCTCTAGGAGCAAATAAATCAGACTTAGCCATTTTACATTTTAACTCTTGCAACTCTTCTCCAGAAGAAGTAGTTTTAGCTTTCAATACTACATCAATAGAATCATTTGTAAATTTTCCATATTCTTCTTCAGGTAATTTAAAGCTAAATACAGAACGACCTTGTTCATATGTATTAGATGTATTATTGTCATAATAAACAGTCAAAGACAATGTATTCTTTGAAGCATCAACATCTTTATCACTATCATAACCAACATTCATATAAAACATTTTTGTACGATCATAAGGAATAGTCATAGTTACATTAGCATATCCTTTCAATGCATAAAGTCCTTCAAAAGATACTATAGGATCTTGATTTTTAAATAAAGTATCTGTCGCCGCTTCATTTTCGTAAGTATCAATTATGGTACTTGTAGGAATACCAGCACAAAAAGCAGCATTCAAAACTACATTATAACTTTTCTTAGGATCTAAAGATGTCACATTTTCTTCGCCAACAACATCAAATGCTACAATTGCTCGCTTTATATTCTTTAATCCTGGCAGTTGAGCAACGCTCTGTGATGTCGGAATCAAAACAGGGCCATAATCAGCATAAAGTCTATAGCCCAAAATCTCATCACCAGTTACTGTCACAACAGCCTGAAAATTAGGATAATTACTATCTCCATCACTATTCAAGCAAGAACTAAAGCTCAACACCGATACAAATGCAGCAAATACTACTGCCAATTTCATTTTTTTCATTTTCTTCTTCTATAATTATTAGGATTTGCAAAATTAAATAAAAGAATTGGTTTGCAAGGAGCAAACCTAATTCTTTTTATTGTTTTAATGATTAAATGAAAAATTGGCTTTAATACTGCATCCGTCCTCCACTTTTAACCAGCATTAACGTATTAGAATTCCATCTACTCTTCTACTTTCTTGATTTAACTCTTCACCAGAATGTAAATCAACAGCTTGATATTTTATATTTGTACCTTGTACTCCCGTCCATTTTCCTTTAACTTTAAATAATTTACCATCATGTTTACGACGAACAGTCATCACATAAGTTACATTCATCTTATATGAAGCGATATATACATTCATTTGAATATCTTTATTTGCGGGAACAATATATTTATAAGTATCTGTTATTGATACACTCTTCCTCTCTGTTTTAGTTGTAGTAAATCCCCATCCATAAGTAGTAGTAGTCTCAGCTGATACATTGCCACTTACTGCAGTTGGAGTACCTATATTAGAACTAACAGATACTTTATTAGATATAGAAACAGTTTGCGATTCTGAGAATGATGATGTATATTCCACAGTTGCATTTATTTGGAAAGTTGCCTCCCCTGGTTCTGGTTTACCCGAATTGTAATATTCGTATTGTCGAAGCATAGGGGCTTGTAAACCTACATAATCTCCTGTAGCCTTAACGTATTGTATCTTTTCAAATTCATAGCCATCGCCTACTAACTCTAGACGCCAATGAGTAGACATATCATTATTTCCTCTTTTATATTGCAATGTATTACTATCTGTTTTTTGAGGTTGAAGAAATGTATTTATCATTCCCTCTAATGGTGCAAGATATCCTATCACAAGATCATTATTAATATAGCTAAAAACTCCTGCTTGCGTAAAAGTAGGAGCAACTATAGATGATGATACTAAAACAGGATACGGCTCTTTGCTAGTATTTTGAGGTGCAATATAGGTGTCCTTTCCTTCAAAAGTTTTATTTCCTCCTACCAATTTTATAAGACCATCACTAATATACCACCTCTGTCTCATACTCCCGTCATCTTTGTTATAAAGATCTACCGTATTTCCTTCTTCCACACAAGACAGGTACTTGTTAGGAAAAGATCCTAAATTCAGAATATTCACCTGAATACCATCCAGTTCAGCTATAGGATCAAAATCCTCAATCGTACTAGCCGCTCTACCTTTAACAGCAGATTGTTGCCCAGTTTCAACCTTACTATTATCCACCAAATTGATCAAATCTTCCTGTTCACAGGAAAACAGAACAAACACACTTAATAATAACAAAATCTTTTTCATAACTATTACATTTAAAGGTTCAACAAAATATCAGTTAACTCACAGTACAAAATCTCCTATATATTCAACGCCATCTACACTAAATATGATAGAATATTCTCCATCATCCTGTCCGTTTAAATCAATTTGTAGATTCTGACTCATCAAATATACCATCGTATATACCTGTTCACCTGTGCTTTTATCAATTACAGAAACAGTAATATGAGATGCAGCTTCAAGCATAGTTATATTAATGAATGAATCCGATTGATACACTTTGGGAATTTCCACCACTGAACGTGGCATTAAATGTTTGTTTGTAGACCTAATAACAAGTTCACGATTTGTTTTTGCCAACATACCCATGACAACAAAACACAAGAAAAATACTGTTGCTAAAATCTTTTTCATATTCCTTAATTTTTGTTTCTTTCGGAAGTAAGGAATAAATAAGAAGAAAAGCAACTAAAACCTGTTACAGTTATAGTCACAATGTTACAGCAAATGTTACAATTTCAACATAAACAAATAACATTCAATGATTTACAAAAATAACATCAAAGGCATTTTGACTCAACACTTTTTTCATTCTTGATTTTCGAGTGCTTAAATTCCTATCCGTAGTACGCAAGCAAGCAGCTATTATTTTTAACTTATACCCAATAACTGATAAGACACAAAAATAAATATCTATTTCCTTTATATCGGGATATTCCCCTCGCAAGGTTTCTATCAACCCTGCAAAAAGAACCGACAAGTCTTTAAACAGTTCCCTTTGTTCTTTGGCAGACAAACATTGCTCACTTAAATTAGCAATCTTTTTATACCAGGCAGTATGCTCAAAAGTGCGAACACACCCTTTAACCTCTTCAACTTCCAATTCTCTGAGTTTTGTTTCCAACTCCACAGTTTCACCAAACTGTTCTTTCATATATTTCTTTATACTATCCAACTTACTATCCGCCAATTTTTGTTGCAACATCATATAATGCTGTTTCCTTCTCTTCTCAATGATTAAGAAAACAATAATCGCTATCAATACAGACAACAAACAAAAAGCTAGAACATAAAGTTTCAATCTGCTTCTATGCTGTAAATACTCTTGTTGTCTAGCCTGTTCACTATGTTCGGACTTCAATTTTTGAATTTCATTATACCGATCCGCCATAATTAAAGAATCCTTGTACAGAATAAAAGAGTCTGCGTATTCAGTCAGCCTAAGATCCTGTTTTTTCTTCAATAACTTATATAAAGAATAATATCCCATTGCCCGTGTATCCAGATCTTCACTTGCAACACTCAACTTTAAATAATAATAAGCAGAATCCAAAAGTTCCATATCTATCAGGGCATCCCCTTTGGCTCTATAAATATTTGCCAAGTCATCACTTCCCAATTCTATCAGTCTATTTGCATATTGATAAACTTTTCCATATTCATGGTTTACTTCATAATAGCCAAGCAAACTGGACAATACACTTTTTTCCATATCTGTATTTCTATGACAAAGAGCAATATTCAATGCTTTATTCATAAAAAACAGAGCACTGTCATTCAAATTAAGATATAAACATGAAGTTCCTAATCCACATAACGGATAATACATATCTAAAGTATCTTTTCGATGTAAAGCATTTTGATATGCCAGTAGATAATGCACCTTAGCCTCCCGATAGATGCCCTCCCAATTATAGCATTCACCTAGATATACATGAGTTTGCATAAATAATCGATCGGTTGTATGAGAAGGGAATATTTCCAACACCTTTAAAAAAGCTTGTACGGCATCCACTTTATTTCCCCCATTCCAATTCACACATCCTAAATAAAAATAACTCAAAGCAGCATTCATGCTTTTCTCTGCACCATAATAATCTACTGCTATACGGATAAGTGAATCATTCATAGGAGTCATATAATTCTTGTCACACGCTTGAGTATAGAGCAGAGCATAATCCGCCCTTTCTTTCCCTCTTAATATTTGAGGGGAGGGAACAGCCTGTAATAATTGCAAAGCACTATCGGGATATATGTTCATGCAACTTTTCGCTTGCTCCATGATATGTCTTGTCTGCCCAGAATTATAGTCACAAGCTATTAATAAGATTAATAAGATCAATAAGACAAATGCAATATATAACTTAACTTTTAATTTATACATATCTATTCTATCTATAACTGTACAAAAATATAACCATTTTGCCACATTATCTATTTTTTTAACACATTCTTTATCCAAATACATTTAAATTCAGAAAGCATAAAGACTATTACATACAATCTGGAAAGATTTATAAGAACCACCTTTCGAAGAACCGTTAATAAAAGCCAACCACATCAAAAAAACACAGACTGTTTAACACTATAATATCTTTTTATTTCTTATCTTTGGAAAACAATATTCCAACAACACTAAAACCTAAAATATTATGCAAACACTCAAGAACTTATGCAAGGCATTAATCATCATTCTATGCACATTGTTTATATACTCTTGTAGCAATAATGACGAACTGGATATCAGCAATTACCAACTGCAATCCATTAAATGGAAACTTAGTGCAGATGATACTGAGAAGGTTAATATTATTGAGCTACTCCCTACAGTAGACAGCAATAATACAGAAAAACCAATATCTATAACTTATTCATATGAAGAAAACATAGAAGAAACATCACAATTTTACAGTGATGACCCAGAACTATTCAATTCCTTGACTTCAAAAGAAAATATATTAGTTCCAATTACAACCAATGCCCGATTTTTGGATTCCGAATATAAAGTATTCTCATCCGATTTACAAGCACCTCTTTCTCTTAACAGAACTGTACTTCCTCCTCTATCTAAATCAAGAGATATAATAAAACTTCCTCCACACACAAAAGTAACAACCGAATGCAAAATATATATTAAAGAATATATGGCAACCTATTTGGCTATTTTCACAAATGATAAGGGAGAAACTATAGAGATGAGTGGCAAATGGAAAGGAGAATTTAATAACGGTTCAAAGGTCACTCATACCATTAAAGATCTAAAATGAAACACCTGAATTTAGTATAGGGTAATGAAGTGACTACTGCATAGTAATTCCTCATTTACCCTATAGTTGTTTTTGTCCTATAGGGACGTGTTTCTAAAAGTCATTCTATGACTAAAAACTGGCATAAATATATTTAGGCTACATGGTTGAATAGGCGATCTACACGATGCTGGTTACAAACTTAACCTTTATATCCATATCTTTATAGTTGTTTCCTTCCATTAATCACAAGGCTACTAAATGATTCATCTATGCCCCCAACTGATTACTACAAGTTCTTCTCATTAACTATAATTAATAATTAAACTTATCCCGACAATCCACTTCAAGTTCTCCCAAAACACAGGTTATTTTTCCCCTCTCACCTCCCACCGATTCAAACAATTCTTCTATTCCACCACATAAACACAAATTAAGCATTATCTAAAATATATGAACATCAAGTTACAAATAGAAAGTTAGAACGGAATAAAAGCTATAATTCATTTGCATTTTTAAATTCATATTTATACATTTACGCATACATTTAATAATTATAACACTTGCAGGAAAACACACAAAGAACAATAAAATGGTTAGTAATTAATTTGGTTAACATGAACTATGCAAAACAAACAACAGTCTTAAAAGCACTAAAATGTAGCTTGGGACTAAAGAGAAGCCTTTATCTAATGATGCTATTATTAGCAGGAGTTTACAACACTTTAAATGCTGTTAACATTCGGACGGAAATAACACAGCAAATTAGAAAAGTTACCGGAACCGTCATCTCCAAAGACGATAAAATGTCTGTTGTAGGAGCTACCGTATTAGTCGAGGGAACTAATATAGGAGCCATAACGGATATAGACGGTAAATTTACACTGAGCAATGTTCCGGCTGATGCCAGAAAAATCAAAGTTTCTTTCGTCGGACTGGCAACACAAATTCTTCCTATTCAGCCTAACATGACGATCATGATGGAAAGTGATTCACAAACCATAGATGAGGTTATTGTAGTTGCTTATGGTACATCAAAGAAAAGTTCATTTACCGGTTCTGCCAGTCTGGTCAAAGCAGACAAGCTGGAAGCCAAACCCGTGACGACCATCACCAATGCACTGGTAGGTGCGACTTCGGGAGTACAGGTAAGCACCTCAAATGGCCAACCGGGATCTGCACCTTCTATATATATACGTGGTCTGGGATCTATCAGCGCCACCAACACTCCACTCATTGTACTGGATGGCATGCCATATGATAATTCTATCAGCAGTATCAATCCAAGCGATATTGAGAGTCTTACCGTTTTGAAAGATGCCGCCTCATCTGCCCTTTATGGTTCTCGTGCCGCCAATGGCGTTATTATGATTACTACGAAAAAAGGACGGAAAGAGAAAATGACCGTAAATGTGAAGTTCAACCAAGGTTTTACGGCAAGACAAAGCAGTGATTACAAAACCGTAGGCGTAAACGACTACGTCACTTTATATTGGGAAAATTTACGCAATCAATATGTACGTGACGGAAAAAATTATGATGAAGCAGGATCACAAGCTGCCACAAACCTATTCGATAATCTAACTTACAACCCGTACAATCTTCCTAACGACCAAGTATTAAATAACAAGGGAGAAGTAAATCCGAATGCTAAAATGAAATGGGGGGATGATACCGACTGGTATGATGCCATTCAGCAATTGGGAAAACGTACGGACGCATCTGTTTCCATCAGTGGTGGTACAGAAAAAAGTGATTATTTTACTTCTATAGGCTACACCAAAGAACAAGGATACATAATTGGTTCAGAATTTAAAAGATATACCGCCCGCGCTAATGTAAATTCACAAATTACCAAATGGCTAAAAGTAGGTACAAACCTGTCTGCCAACTTAACTTACAGTGACGGCAATCAAAATGAAGCATCCGGAAATAATATCAATCCATTCCGGTTTGTACGCTATATTGGCCCTATCTATCCAATTCATGCCCATAATCCTGAAACAGGTGAATATTTGCGTGATGCCAATGGGGACCTTATTTATGATTTTGGTACAGGATATAATGTAGATGGGATCACAGTACCTTCGCGAGACTATGTTACAGGCAATAATCCCGCATTAGAATTACAAAAAGTATATGACGGCTACAAACGTAACACTATCAATGCAAAGGTTTATGCTGAAATTACTTTCTTGAAAGATTTCAAATTTACTTTCAACGGCGGTGTGGGCGCAAACTCTTATCTATCCTCTTCGGCCTCCATTGTTTATCCCGAAAAAGGCAATACAGGCAGTGCATCCAAGAGCAATTCCTTCACAACCACCTGGACTTTCAATGAATTGCTTACCTATACCAAAGCCATAGACCGGCATCATTTTGATATTCTGATTGGTCACGAAAGCTATGAGTATGAGTACAATCATCTCTCCGCTTCCATGAAAGACCAGAAATTTGATAATAATTATGAGCTGGGTAATTATGCCAACATCAATTCAACACCGGGATCTTACACTAATAAATATGCTACAGAAGGATATTTGTCACGTTTCAATTATGATTATGACAGCAAATACTTCCTTTCGGGCTCTTTCCGCCGTGACGGGTCTTCACGCTTCTATAAAGACTCTCGCTGGGGTAACTTCTGGTCTATCGGCGGTGGATGGCGCATAGACAAAGAGAAATTTATGGAAAATGTAAAATTCATAGATTTGCTGAAATTAAGAGCTTCGTATGGTGAGGTAGGCAATGACGATGTAGGAGGGTATTATCCTTGGAGAGCCACTTACGAAAATGCCCAAAATGCAGAAGAAGCCGGATATATTCAAAGTTCCCTTGGCAATAAAAACTTGAAATGGGAGGTTTCGCGTAATTTCGATATAGCGTTGGAATTTAGTTTTATCAATAGAATAAGAGGTAGTGTGGAGTTCTTTAACCGGCAGTCCAGCAATTTGTTATTCTCCATTCCTTTGTCACCTTCTACCGGTATGACTTCCCAAGATATGAATGCAGGTACCATGTATAACCGTGGTTTTGAATTTGAACTGACAGGAAGTATCTATGACAGGAAAGACCTTACCTGGGATGTCAGTGTAAATGCAACTCACCTAAGAAACAAGATAACACATTTACCTGTAGAAGCGTTCAAAAGTGGAGTCCATAAAGTGGAAGAAGGTCATTCAAGATATGAATTCTGGCTTCGCCAATGGAGAGGGGTAGATCCGGCAACAGGAAGCAGCCTGTATGTACCGGACGACGAATTCTTAAAAAAATCCGAATCATTGGTAGAAATAAACGGAGAAACATATACAACCAATATTAAAGAAGCGCTCTATGCGTATTCAGGAGAAAGTATGCCTAAGTTAACAGGAGGTATCAGCACCAATGTAGCCTATAAAGGATTCAGTTTGGCACTCACGTTTTACTACCAATTGGGTGGGAAAATGTATGATACGGTTTATTCCAATCTAATGTCTCCGGGTACAGGATCATTATCCTATTCAACCTTGCATGTAGATATGTTGAATCGATGGCAAAAGCCGGGTGATATTACTGATGTCCCACGTATATCCAATGGCAGTGATGCTAATGATTTATATGATTCTTCCACCCGCTGGCTCATCTCCTCAAATATGCTTGAACTATCTACTATTAATTTCGGATATAAATTTCCAAAGAAATGGATCGTTCCATTGGGAGTATCGGATTTAAGACTTTATTGCTCTGGCGACAATTTGTTCCAAATCACCAAAAGAAAAGGGCTTTACCCACGTCGTAACGTATTCTCCGGATACAGCAGCAATGGCGATGTGTATCTGCCTTCAAGAGTATTTACATTAGGACTAAACTTAACCTTTTAAGACAAATCCACCACATTAAAACATTATGAGTATGAATAAAAAAATAATAGTTGCTATGTTTGCAACATTCACCATAGGCTTTAGTTCCTGTGAGCCTGATTTCATGGAAACCAAATCCACCCAGACCATAGACCAATCACAGATGTTTGAAACCACCGAGGGGGGTATGATGGCAGTCAACGGTTTACATAAGTTGATGTATACCCCATCATTATCCAGCACTTATGCAGAAGGAGGATTCCAAACTTTTATGATCTGGATTGACATGATGGGAGAAGATTTAGTATATACTCGTGCTAACGCGCAATTCCAATCACAAGCTAAATGGTCGTTGCACCGTACTGCAACATCCGGACATTTATCCTATCAATATAATCTGTTTTACCAGTTTATCTCCAATGCCAACATGATTATCCATAATATAGACGGTGCAGAAGGTACACAGGAAGAACGGGACTACATCAAGGGACAAGCATACGCCTATCGTGCCTTTGCCTATTTTTACCTGGTACAATGCTGGGGAGAGCGTTACAATGCGGCAAATAATAACAGTCAGGCCGGCGTTATCCTACGTACAGATAACAGTACAGAAAATCTTCCTCGTTCTTCGGTAGAACAAGTGTACGAATTAATCAATAATGACTTGGATGAATCGATTGAACTGCTATCTCATGTCACTACCCTTACAAAGACCAACAAATCACATATAGATGTACATGTAGCCAGAGGGCTGAAAGCACGCGTATTATTAACTCAAGGCAAATGGTCGGAAGCTGCTGAAATGGCAAAACTGGTGGTTGAAAAATCAGGGGCAAAATTACAAGATGACACCTATACCACTTTTAATAACAGAATGAGCGATCAGACTAATACAGAATGGTTATGGGGAAAGATGGGACTTGAAGAACAAGCCGGCACATTAAAAGATTTCCATAGTTTCATGTCGAATAAAAACGTAAGCTATAACAAAAACACACCACGAGCCATCTATAATTTGCTGTACAACCGGATTTCGGACACGGATGTACGCAAAACATTATGGTTCCCGCGTGCACAAGATCCAAAGACAACTCCCAAGCCTATTATCCCGACAGGAGGTTATATCCGTAACTACATGGCAAACAAGTTCTTATTAGCAGACGAAAATGCCAAATGCGGAGATGTACCCTGGATGCGTTTGCCCGAGATGATGTTGATAGAAGCTGAAGGTTATGCCCGTGCCGGTAAATATACAGAAGCCTCCAATGCACTTTATCCATTGGCTCACCATCGAGATCCAGAATACAAACTTTCCACTCGGACAGGAGATGAATTAATAGACGAAATCATGTTCCAAAGACGTATTGAATTATGGGGAGAAGGATTCCGGTTTTTGGATTTAAAACGCTTGAATATGCCTTTGGATAGAGGTCCCGCCCCACGAACTGAATTAGGATACAGTGATGCCCCATGGAATAGTAACACTAAAATGCCAACCAACGTAGACCCCGAAGCATCGAACTATAATATGTATGATGCTCATCCGATGGGTGAAGAAAATCGTTTCAGAAAAGCCGGTCACAAAGAATGGCAATGGCTATTCCCACAAAAAGAATGTGATGTAAACAAAGAATGCAAACAGAACCCATTGTAATGACAATGAAAAGACTCTATACTTTATGCCTGTTACTGATATTTCTGGCAACAGGCATAGCTGCCCAACCGCAGCCCGAAAAATATGCGTATGACTTATCATACTTTCTACCCGAAGGTGATTACACCTATAATAAAAACATCCCCACTCCCGAAAGTGTACTTGGCTTTCAGATAGGCCAGCAACATGCCGACTGGGGACAGGTAGTGAAATATATGGAAACTCTGGCCGGTACCAGCGACCGGGTAACGGTCAAAGAAATGGGACGTACCTACCAGCACCGTCCCTTTCTGGAAGTTGTTTTCACATCTGTGGAAAATCAAAAAAAGATAGACCGGATCAAAGAGGAACATTTCAAACTGAGTGACACCAACCAATCCGGTTCCCTTTCTTTAAAGGATATGCCTGTAGTAGTCAATCTTATCTATAGCATTCATGGCAACGAACCGTCCGGAGTCAATGCTTCTTTAGCCATTGCCTATTTTCTGACGGCTGCCGAAGGGAACGGTATCCGGGATTTGCTGAACAACACCGTGATCGTTATGACTCCCGGAGCAAATCCGGACGGCATCAATCGTTTCGCTTCCTGGGTGAATACCACCCGAAGCCTGACTGACGTCAGCGATCTCAATTCGCGGGAGTTTCTGGAACCCTGGCCTTCCAGCCGCACAAATCATTATTGGGCGGACTGCAACCGTGACTGGTTAATGGCACAGCACCCCGAAGGCATCAATGGGCTGAACACGTATTTTGACTGGTTGCCCAATATTGTAGTGGATCAGCACGAACAAGGTTCTGCCCGTCCCTACTATTTCAGCCCCGGCCATCATAAACGCACCCACCCTTTCACCCCGCAGCTCAATCAGGATCTGACAGCAGAAATCTCATCCTATTGCGCCACAGAATTGGATAAAATTGGTACAGGTTATTATTCCAAGGAAGGATATGATGATTATTACTATGGCAAAGGTGCAGCCTACGGCGATATTCACGGATCAGTCTGTCTGTTGTACGAACAAGGAACTTCCCGCGGCCATCTCCGAATGACCGCAAACGGCATCCGGTCGTTTGCATGGACCATCCGCAATCAGGCATTGGCCTCCTATGCCACTTTGTTAGCGGGTTGCAAGATGAAAGACCGCCTTCTCACTTATCAAAAAGAATATTATGAAAAGACAGAGGCTGATGCTAAAAAAGAGCTGGTAAAAGGATATGTATTTGATGCACGCGGTTCAAAAGCCATTGCTTTCCATTTCCTCGAAAACATGGCTCATCACCGCATTGATGTATATCGCCTGGCAAAAGATTATACGGCCGAAGGCAAGCAGTTCAAGAAAGAAGATGCCTATATCATCCCTGTTGACCAAAAATACAGCATGATGGTAAAAACATTGATGGAAAACAGTCTGGAATACATAGACAGCACGTTCTATGACATTTCCACTTGGACCTTCCCTCATGCTTTCAACCTGAAATATGCTCCTGTGAAAAGTACGGCAGGATTAATGGGGGACCGCGTAACAGAAAACCTTTTCCAGCCGGGACAGGTCATTGGTGGAAAAAGCAATTACGGATATGTTTTTGAGAACAAGGAATTCTACGCACCCAAAGTTATTTATGAGCTACAGCAAAGAGGACTGTATATTAACGTCAGCGGCAAACCATTCATCTTCCATTCCGGTAATATAAAAAAGGAAATGGGTTATGGAACCGTGCAGGTCATGGCACAAAACCAACCTGTCTCTGCGGATGAAATTTACCGTATGATGGTCAAACTTTCCAAAGAAACAGGAGTAGACATCTATGCCGCCTCCACCGGATTAATGGAAGATGTGGATCTGGCCAGTCCGGCTTATATGCCTGTTAAACAGCCCAAAGTGGCTATCCTTGTAGGAAGGACGATGGGGATTCCTGATTCCGGAGAAATATGGTACTTGCTGGACAAGCGTTTCCAGATGCGTCCCGTTCTGATAGAGAACAACCTTTTGACTGCTAAAAAGCTTCAGGCATACAATGTCATTGTCATGGCAAACGGAGTGCCTTCATTAAGCAAGTCAAGTTCGGCCGCGCTCAAAGAATGGATTGGCAACGGAGGAACATTAATTGCTACGGGCAAAGCCTATGAATGGGTAAAAGAGGAAGGGATACTGGCATTGAAGACCAAAAGCACCGCTCTTAAAAACGACTCTACCGCATATCTGGCTTATGAAGACAAAAAGACGGCAAGTGCAGGAAATTCCATTGCAGGAGTCATACTGAATTGCCACCTGGACAAGACTCATCCACTGGCATGGGGACTGGACCAAAAGGAGATGGCAGTACTGAAAAAAGGAAACATCATCTTCAAAAAAGAGGCAGACCCGTATATTTCTCCCATGCACTATACCTCGAATCCTGTATTATCGGGCTTCCTTTCGGTAAAGAACCGGAAATTGGTAAAAGATACTCCGGCTGTTTTTGCAAAACCCTATAAAACCGGTTGCGTCATTGTATTTGCGGATGACATGAATTTCCGTTCTTACTGGTTCGGTACAAGTAAACTATTTATGAACGCTGTATTCTTTAACGAATGCATTAAATAAACACATATTTATGGCAGACTTCACTCCCTGGACACTTTTTGTCGATGTAGGCATCATCTCTGTATTGTTACTGATCGGCAAACTCATGAGAGTAAAAATAAAACTGATTCAAAAGCTGTTCATCCCGCCCAGCCTGTTGGCCGGCTTCATGGGACTGGCTTTGGGACCTCACGGTTTTGACGTAATCCCGCTTTCCACACAAACGGGAACGTATGCCGGAATATTAATCGCTTTCATTTTCGGTGCCCTACCCCTTACCTCACAAAAGGCAGTCAAGGGAGACGGAGCCAATATAGGCAGCATGTGGGCATATTCCCAGGCAGGAATGCTGCTGCAATGGGCCTTCGGGGGATTAGTGGGATTACTCATTCTGAACCAGATATGGCCATTGAATCCTGCCTTCGGCATCACTATGCCCAGCGGTTATTGCGGCGGTCATGGCACAGCAGCAGCTATCGGACAGGCTTTCAGCCAATTCGGACATGACGAGATTCTGACTTTGGCCATGACCGCCGCCACCTTCGGCATCGTGGCGGCAGTCATCATCGGACTAGTCATTATCAAATGGGGAACAAAGAAAGGATATACTTCTTTCCTAGCCAATTATGAGGATCTTCCCCATGAGTTGCGAACCGGCTTATTGCCCGGTGACAAGCGGGAAAGTATGGGAGAAAGTTCCTGTTCTTCCATCTCCATTGATCCGCTGACTTTCAATCTTATCATTGTCGTGGTGATTGCGCTGGGGGGATATTGCATCAGCAAGATGGTATCTTATTTCATGCCGGGATTTGAACTGCCGGTATTCAGTTGTGCATTCGTAGTGGGAATCCTCATTAAAAAGATATTCGACAAGACCAAAGTCAGTGACTATGTCTGCCCGCAGACTGTGGGGCACATTAGCGGAACATTTACGGATCTGCTGGTGGCCTTTGGAATTGCTTCCATTAAAATTTCGGTTGTGGTGGAATATATCGTGCCTCTATTGATCCTGCTTGTTTCGGGCTTGATTGCCACTTTTATTTATGTTCTTGTCATGGCGCGCAAATTAATGAAAGACTGTTGGTTCGAAAAAGCCATCTTCACATGGGGATGGTTTACGGGAACCATGGCTATGGGTATCGCATTGTTACGTGTGGTAGACCCTAAAATGCGTAGCCGCTGCCTGGACAGTTATGCACTGGCCTACTTGTTTATTGCTCCCGTAGAGATTTCTCTGATAACTTTCGCTCCGGTGGCTTTCCTGAACGGATATGGACTGATATTTGCCGGGATCTGCCTGACGGCTGGACTAGCGGTACTACTTACCGCTTATTTCAAAGGTTGGTTTATTAAAAAACAATGAGTATGAAACAACAATATATGGCAGTAATATGCCTCTGTTGCCTTTTCATGGCAAGTATGGAATCCATCCGTGCCTGCACGTCGGCTATCATTTCGGGTAAAATCACCCCTGACGGTCGTCCCGTCATGTGGAAGAATCGTGATACCAGTGATTTATTGAACTGTGTCCGATACATGAAAGGTGAAAAGTATAATTTCATTGCTGTGACCGGATATGCCAAAAATCCCCGTTCCATATGGATAGGAACCAACGAAGCCGGTTTTTCCATTATGAACACCGTTTCCTATAATCTGATAGAAAAGAAAGAAGGAGAAAAAACGGGAAGCAGAAATGGCACTGTGATGAGACGTGCACTGGAAATCTGTGCCACTGTGGACGATTTCAAGCATTATCTGGACACATTGAAGCGCCCCATGCTGGTTGAAACCAATTTTGGGGTAATCGATGCCCGGGGCAATGGAGCTTATTTTGAAGTGGACCATACCCACTATACGGAATACAATGTAAATGATCCATCGGTAGCTCCACATGGCTACCTTGTCCGTGCAAATTTCTCTGTCAGCGGAAAGCTGAACGAAGGTGCCGGATATGTACGCTACCAGCAGGCCGAACAGGAAATTTTCACTGCTTCGGTGACCAATGAGATCACTCCGCAATGGCTGTTCAGCAACTTATCACGCTCCTTTGCGAATCCGCTGATGGGCATTGATTTAAAAAGCGGAGATTTCAACAAACCTAAAACCAACGGCTGGTTTGTTGAACAGGATTTCATTGCGCGCAAAAAATCGTCCTGCGCAGTGGTTATACAAGGAGTAAAACCGGATGAAGACGCTTCATTTACCACCATGTGGACAGTTATCGGATATCCTCCCGTCACTCCGGCAATTCCGGTATGGGTAAAAGGAGCTGCCGGGAAATTACCTCGTCTGCTTTCTGTTGCGAGAGAAAAATTCGATAGCCCGTTATGCGACGCTACCTCCCTGCTTCGTGACCGGGTATATAGTTATACACGGGGGAATAATGCGGAAACTTATTTCCATTGGGAATTGCTGTTCAACAAGAAAGGAAACGGGTATATGCAGTTGAATGAAGATATGGAGCAGGAATTATTCAGGACGATTTATTCTGGAATAGAAAAGTGGCGTGATACCCAATCGCCGTCAACGGAAGATATCTATCGAATGTATGATGACAGTGACAGGTTCATCACTGAAAAATTCGAGGAAGCATTCTCCATCCCTCTCCATTAACATCCATCCACTGTAAGAAACAGATTGAACCTCCGTCAAGCTAAGCAGGAAAATGGCGTTTCCACACACTGTAGGGGCGGAATGCTTCCGCCCGAATGCATCCACAAATACACTTTTCGGAGTGTTATCGGGCAGATTCAATCTGCCCCTACGGTGGACGGGAACGCCATTAGTCCCTTAGCTTGACGGCTATGGGGGGGTGCCCACCCGATACTATTCCGAAAGATGTATTTGTGGATGTATTCGGGCGACCGAACGGCGCCCCTACATCAGATGCGTAACAGTACGCAAATCTATACTATTTCGGCAAACTCCTCCACATGATTATCCACATATTCTGCAATCTGGGCAGTCACTAGTTCCTCCATATCCATGAACTGCTCTTCCAGATCATCAAAATCCTCATATTGCTCATACATGGCCATAAATTCCTCATCGTCCCTGTCCTTCTCCAAATCGGCACGATTTTCATCATAAATATTCTTCGCCGTATAAAGCAGTTTGGAAAAATCCTTCGCACCGAACAACCGCATTGCTTTTGCAAAAGGATTATCAAAAATATAGGGTCCGTAACCATTTTGTATTAATTGCACAAAACCTCCCTCGTTTATTTCTTCGCGAAAGAAATGATAGCCCAGCAATGAATGTTGGTATCCATTAAGTAAAGGCATTGTTTCGGCATTGATAATGCCACCCGTCACTTCCAGATATTTATCTATAAATACTTTCAGGAAGCCATCCATTCCCTCTTCCGCACCTTGGCGCAGGGCTTCATCCGTAATTGTTATTTTAGTTGTTTCCATTTCTTTTATTATATATAGGTACAAAGATAGAAGTTTCACCGGAAAGAAAAAAACATTTTGGCAACTCTAGTTTGCAAAATGCTGTCCTACAATAAATTTATTTAATTTATAGATAAAAAGTGACGGGTAACAGGTTGCAGAAAAGAATAAAACGACTAACTTTGTGGGCGAAAAGAATAACCAACCTTTTCACGTGGTTTACGAATATTTATTTTATTACCAAAAAACGTAAAGAATATGACTTATTCACACGAAGTAGAACACATGTGTGTTGTGAAGAAAGGTCCTAATCACGGACCGGCTCCTATTCCTGAAGAAGGAAAGTGGGTAAAATCAAAAGAAATTAAAGACATCTCTGGTTTGACACACGGTATTGGCTGGTGTGCTCCTCAGCAGGGTGCTTGTAAACTAACCCTTAACGTAAAAGAAGGTATCATTCAGGAAGCACTGATCGAAACAATCGGTTGCTCAGGTATGACTCACTCTGCTGCCATGGCATCAGAAATCCTTCCGGGAAAGACTGTATTGGAAGCATTGAATACTGACTTGGTTTGTGATGCTATCAACACAGCCATGCGCGAACTTTTCCTTCAGATCGTTTACGGACGTACTCAGTCGGCTTTCTCAGAAGGCGGTCTGATTATCGGTGCCGGTCTGGAAGACTTGGGTAAAGGTCTCCGCAGCCAGGTAGGTACTTTGTATGGTACTTTGGCTAAAGGTCCTCGTTACCTTGAAATGGCAGAAGGTTACATCAAGAACATATTCTTGGACAAGAACGACGAAATCTGCGGTTACGAATTCGTTCACATGGGTAAGTTCATGGACGAAATCAAGAAGGGTACTGATGCTAACGAAGCTTTGAAGAAAGTTACCGGTACTTACGGACGCGTAACAGCAGAACAGGGAGCAGTTAAATCTATTGATCCACGTCACGAATAATATAAGGAGGAAAGAAACTATGATTAGAGAAGTAAAATTCGAAAGCCAAGACCGTCGTATCAAAGGTATCATCGAAGCCTTGAACGCTAACGGCATCAAAGACATCGAAGAAGCTAACGCAATCTGCGAAGCTGCCGGACTTGATCCTTATAAGACTTGTGAAGAAACTCAGCCTATCTGTTTTGAAAATGCTAAGTGGGCTTATGTTGTAGGTACTGCTATCGCATTGAAGAAAAATTGCAAAAACGCTGCTGAAGCTGCTGAAGCTATCGGTATCGGTTTGCAGGCATTCTGTATTCCGGGTTCTGTAGCCGATGACCGTAAGGTAGGTATCGGTCATGGTAATCTGGCTGCTATGTTGCTGCGCGAAGAAACCAAATGTTTCGCATTCTTGGCAGGTCATGAATCATTCGCTGCTGCCGAAGGTGCTATCAAAATCGCTGCAAAAGCAGACAAAGTACGTAAAGAACCTCTGCGTTGTATCTTGAACGGTCTTGGAAAAGACGCTGCTCAGATCATCTCTCGTATCAACGGCTTTACTTACGTTCAGACTCAATTCGATTACTTTACCGGTGAACTGAAAGTTGTTCGCGAAATCGCTTACTCTGACGGTCCTCGTGCAAAAGTAAAATGTTATGGTGCTGACGACGTTCGCGAAGGTGTAGCTATCATGTGGAAAGAAGGTGTAGACGTATCTATCACAGGTAACTCTACGAACCCGACTCGTTTCCAGCACCCGGTTGCAGGTACTTACAAGAAAGAGCGTGTTCTTGCTGGTAAGCCTTATTTCTCAGTAGCATCAGGTGGTGGTACAGGTCGTACTCTTCATCCGGATAACATGGCTGCCGGTCCTGCTTCTTATGGTATGACAGATACTATGGGCCGTATGCACTCAGACGCTCAGTTCGCTGGTTCTTCATCAGTTCCTGCTCACGTGGAAATGATGGGGTTCTTAGGAATTGGTAACAACCCGATGGTAGGTTGTACAGTGGCTTGTGCTGTGGACGTTGCTACTGCTTTGGCTAAGTAATTCAAGATAATTACTATATATAAATCCCTGTAACTGATAAAGTTATGGGGATTTTTGTTTTATCTATATGGCATGGATTGTTGATTGGAAGAGGAAAGAGCATCATTTACTTGGTGCCCTTTCTTTAATATCTAATAATTAACTGATTAAATTTGCAGGTACGCATATAAGTACATATATTTGCATTACAAGAAGGAGGGCTTATGAGAACAGCTAATTATACAGATTTAAGAACCAACCTCAAAGGGTACATTGATTCAGTGATTGATGATTATGATACTGTAATCGTCAATCGTGGAAATGGTAAAGGGGTGGTGATGATTTCTCTTGATGAATATAATTCATTGAAAGAGACTGAATATATCATGTCGTCACCGGAAACAATGAATGATATACGTCAAGGAGAGGAAGATATACAGAATGGTAAGGGGATAGAGGTAAACTTAGATGAATTATGAAGGTAATATTTACCCCTCTTGCCATGGAGCAATGGGAATATTGGAAGAAAAACAATCCTACTATTGCCAAACGCATCAAGAAGATTCTTCTCGACATCAGAGAGCACCCTTATACAGGAATTGCCAAACCAGAACCTCTTAAATATGATTTAACAGGTAAATGGTCAAGACGCATCAATGAAGAACATAGGATTGTTTATGTTGTGTACGATGACAGAGTCGAGATTGATATTCTCTCCATGAGATACCATTATTCCAAGAAATAACACTATCTTTGCTATATTTAAGAACAGAACTGATGAAACTGATAGAGAATAATATTCAAAAGATTATAGACCTATGCAAAAAGCATAAGGTTCATAAACTGTTTGTGTTCGGTTCTATCCTTACCAACCGCTTTAATGATAAAAGCGATGTTGATTTAGTAGTGGATTTCAATAAAAAAGAAGTAGAAGATTACTTTGATAATTACTTTGATTTTAAATATTCTCTGGAAGAATTATTGGGCAGAGAAATAGACTTATTGGAAGAACAGACCATCAAAAATCCATATTTGAAAAAGAATGTGGATGCCACTAAAACTTTAATTTATGGATGATTTAACCAAGAAACACCTGCAAGATATTCTGACTGCCATTGAAGAGATAGAAAGTTTCTTTGGCAGTGAGCCAAAACTATATGATGATTTTTACAGCAATCTTTGCCTTAGACGTGCAGTAGAAAGAAACATCGAAATTATAGGTGAAGCAATGAACAGGATATTGAAAGCTGACAAAGACATAGCTATAACTAATTCTCGTAAAATAGTAGATGCAAGAAATTACATCATACATGGCTACGACAGTTTATCAGTGGATATACTTTGGAGCATGATTATTAATCATTTACCCAAGTTGAAAAATGAAGTAACTACATTACTAAATTCATAAGGTTTGTGACTTATTCACGACCACTTAACAATATAACAGTAACTAATAAACTGGAGAGTTCTTTTAAATATTTGAATATCTAACTGTAACACAACAATTTATGAAAGATTAGAAAGAAGTTACAGGGATGCTGTGTCGCTGCTTCTTACGGTATGACAGATACTATGGGATGTATGCACTCAGACGCTCAGTTCGCTGGTTCATCATCCGTTCCTGCTCACGTGGAAATGATGGGATTCTTGGGAATTGGTAACAACCCGATAGTAGGATGTACTGTGGCTTGTGCTGTAGACGTAGCTACTGCTTTGGCTAAGTAAGTAATTTAAGTTACTTTTATATAAGGAGAGCGCTTCTTTGGGAGCACTCTCCTATTTTAGTTTAAAACAATAAACATTTGGAAAAGCGTTTCCATTCCTATACTTATAAAAAAAATATTTGAACTTTTAGCTCTTATTCTCTCAATCTGAAAATCGCCAATTTGAAGTCCTGAGAATAAGTAGATGAAGGTTCACGCTCTATCGGGCGTGAACTGTTCGTACTTATTTATGGACGAAGGTGCTTGGCGGTTCCTCAGATTGAAAATAAGTTACGGATGTTTCCGCCTTTTTTATATATCTCAAGATCGATGAGTAAATCTGAACTAAATCCAACCATACATATTGGCAACCTCATATCAAATGTATTGGAAGAAAAACATGTTTCTGTAGCGGAACTATCCAACTAACTACATACAGACAAAAACAATATGTATAAGATATTGCGTAAATCTCATATCGATACCGAGTTATTATGCCGTATATCCCAAATATTGAATCATAACTTTTGTCATTCATTTATTTCACTTATGGCAAGACGATATTATGCCTATTTCTAAATATATACGAATGGTATAAGTTCATCGGATTAGACATCCGAAAGTATGATTAACCGAAAAGAATTATGTATCTATAAATAAAAACGAATAGACTTTAACATCCGTATAGTTCGTTACAGTAAGAGCGAGCTCCTTGTTCATGGCGATAGGCGTAAACTCTGTTTCAAGAATGTGCGTGATTGCCGAAATCCGGCAAGGAGAGAAATTCGGCTGCTCCTTGCCGTTATCCAGACGGAAGAAACTCAGCAGGGTGTTGAGCATTTCGCGCATACGGTCGGAAGATTGCCGGATATTACGGACATATCGCTCTTTTTATCCGTATCATTCTCTTTTCCCATCAACGCGGTATAACCGATTATTGCGTTTAAAGGTGTGCGTAGCTCGTGGGTGATGGTATGTACCGCTTTCTTGCGGGAGGTTATCAGTGCCTCGTTTTTCTCTACCGCTTGTTATAGCTGTTTGATTAAATTTGTCGTTTCCCGTTTGTACCGCTTGATACGGTTAGTATTTCGGTGAATTATGATATATGAAATGACCAATAACAAGAAGACAAATCCTGTCAAGCCGCCGATTTGTATAAATGACTGCTCACGCATGGCGGCTATCTCAGCTTTTCGCTTTTGCAGGTCAGCTTGTACCTTACTATCTATCTGGCGAATCAAGCCTTGAAATTGTCGGTTAAGTTCTGCATTCCGTGCAGCAAGGCTGTCAGCGTGTACTGAAAGACGGCGGCTTTGCCCCCTTTGCTCTGCTATCATATTCCGATTGAGGGAACGGAGCATCGTAGTGGTCACCGTAGGTTTCACTTCCTCCTTTTTGCCGAAGATTCCCAAGAATCCTTTTCGTTTCGGTTTCTTGGGCTGTTCCTGTACGCTTTTCTGCACGATTGCAGGTACTTGGTGGGCAATTTTCTCATTAGGGGCTTGCTGTTCATCAAGTAGCTTAACTATACCGCGCATCTGCTGTTCCTTGTCTTCGAGAAGATGGCGTACACTGTCAATATGCTCCGCCGGATAGATAGCCTTGAAACGGCAGAGCATACTGTCCATTGCCATACGTCTAACGCGGTAATGTTCCAAATCTTCATCATCCCATTCCAACACCGTTTCACCCAATAGAGAAAACTCTATTAGCCGAATGTAGATATTATTTATATCCTTCCAGAATGCATCAGTTTACAAGTTATAGAATTCTAACGTTTCCATCTCCTGCCATTCATTATACCAAATATAAACGATACAGCTAATTAATAACGTAATTAATAGATAACCGGAAGCTATTACTCTTCGAATTAATATCATTTATTTTGTTGATTTACAAGTATGATTCATTTTTTTATAATTACAAAACACTTTAAACATTATAACAATTACAAAAAGAAAATCATCGAATTTCCCCTAAATACTATTGGAAAGATTACGTATGTAACCATTGAAGTTTTTTTATAAAATCCACAAAACACTTCAAACCTTCTGTCAGTGTATTACGCGGGCAGGCGATATTCCAGCGCATGAACCCTTCACCCTCCGCGCCGTACATCGTTCCGGCATTGAGCCACAATCCGGCTTCGACAACCAATCGCCGTTCGAGTTCCTCCGAGGACATACAAAGTTTGCGACAGTCCATCCAGACGAGGTAGGTTCCCTCCAATACCGTAACAGGAAATTCCGGCAGATGCTCACGGCAAAACTCCCGCATATAGAGATAATTGGCGTGCAGATATTCGATAAGTTGGTCCAACCATTCTTCCCCTTCATTATAAGCTGCTTGTGTAGCGATTACCCCGAACGGATTGACATCGCATACCTCATTGTCGTTGATGGCCCGGTCGATTTTTGCCCGACAGTCGGCATCGGCGCAGACGATGTTCGAAATTTGTAATCCGGCGATATTGAACGCCTTGCTGGGAGATATGCAGGTGACGGAATGCCGCAGGAAATCTTCTGAGACAGAAGCAAACGGCGTGTAACGGTGTTCCGGAAAAACCAGTTCGCAATGGATCTCATCCGAAACGACCGTAACGCCATGACGGATACAGATTTCTCCGATACGTACCAGTTCTTCGTGCCTCCACACCCTTCCGGCAGGGTTATGGGGATTGCACAGCAGCATCACCTTCACTTTCGGATCAGCGGCCTTACGCTCCAGGTCTTCGTACTCAATCGTGTAAGTATTGTCGGCAAAGCGCAAAGGGGATGACACCATTTCACACCCGTTGTTGCGGATGGACGAAAAGAAACAGTTATAGACGGGTGTCTGCACCAGCACCTTGTCGCCCGGCACGGTCAACGCCTTGATGATTGCCGATACCGCAGGCACTACGCCCGATGTGTAAATTATCCATTCACGGTCAATCTTCCAACCGTGACGTTGCGCGAACCAGCCCGTAACAGCCTCATGGTAGCTGTCGGGCACACGGGTATAACCGAAAATGCCGTGTTCCACCCGTCGGCGCAAAGCATCGACGATGGCGGGGGCTGTACGGAAATCCATATCAGCCACCCACATCGGCAATACATGTTCGCTCTCGGCACTGTCCCATTTGTAGGAACCGGTTCCCCGTCGCGAAATCTGTTTATCGAAGTCGTATTTCATATCTTCGCCTTAATCCGTAAAACAGGTCCGTTCGTCCCGGAGTCGGATTTCACAATCGGCGGGAGCCTTGATGTTCTCGTCTATGGTTATTGAACCGAACTCGTCGGCCACGATGCGTCCCGACATCGGGTTCTTGATATTCGTGATGGCTCCGCGAATATCGGCTTGCAAGGTGCTGTACTCGAATGCCCGGTCACAATCCGGTCCGAAGGTGCAGTTCTCCAATATGAGGTCGTGAGCGTAGCAGAGCGGCTGTTCACCGGTGATATGACAGTTGACCAGACGCAGGTTCTTCGAATGCCAGCCGAGGTACTCTCCGTTGAGTTCGGAATCATAGATAGTCACATTCTCCACTTCCCAGAACGCATCCTTCGTCGTAATCTTGGCGTTATGAATTTCCACGTTCTTCACGTACTGGAATACATATTTGCTGTCACTTTCCAGTCCGTCCACATAAATGTCGTTGCTGAACATGAAAGGATAAGTGCCGCCATGCAGTTTGAGGTTCTTGATGCGGATGCCGTTGCAACGCCAGAACACCTCATCGGCATCGTTCATCGTTACGTTCTCGATGTCTATTTCGTTCATCTCGCGGAACATCTTCGGCGCGTCGATAACCGTATCGGTCATTTTCAGGTGGTCGCAATACCACAGGGCCGAGCGGCCTCCGACATCGAAATAACAACGGTCGATTTTGAAGCCGTGTACATGCCAGAAAGGATAATTACCCTCGAAACGGCATTCGAACGCTTCGATGTTGCTGCACTCTTTGATGGCCGATTCTCCGGCACGGATAACCACATTCTCCAAACGGAGGTCATGGGATTCAAACAAGGGACGTTCGCCCCCGAACTCAGTATCTTTAATAAGTTTCATTTGAGATATTGTTTTAGTTATTACTGGTTTCAAAAGTTACGGTCACATTGCCTCGTCCAAGAGCCGAAGCCAGCCCTGACGGATTATCAAGCCGTCCTAAACGGGTGTAGCTGTAAGACGAAGAGAACGTTTCATAGAAAAGAACGAGACAATTGGAACCGTAGAGCATCAAATCCCCGTTCCGGATTGTCCCCGGCCGGTTACTGTCTGTGGGCAGATTCTCTGACAGGTAATGGTATTTCTCGTTACCGTTCATCTCGTTCATCGTTACCGTCATCGGCAGCAGAGCGGTAAAGGCACGTGCCGTGGCATTGTCTTCAAGTGTTGCGGCGAAGCTGCGACCGCCTACACGGACTGTAATGTTTCTGTTCATTTCGTTTTCTCCTTCATTATTTTCATGATTTCCATTGCCATTCCCGCTATCGTCATTTCCGTTTCCGGAATTGTCGTTGTTGCCCGGTTCTTCGGGATTAGGAACGGGAGTCACCGGATTTTCTGTTATAGGTTCATCGTCAGGACTGCAAGCAGTCAGTACGGATGTGGCTGTCACAAGCAGCAAGACCATGACAATAATACATCTGTTCATATCTTATTCTATTTTAAGATTTATAATTCCAATCCCCTTTTATAGGCTTTTTCAAGATGCTCAGGTACTATTTGACGGGCTGTATTCTCACACCCCGTACAACCGCCTGCCAGGATAAGTACCGACTTCTTTTCCTCCCAACACGCCGCTGATGATATGGAAATAACTCAAAGCCTAGTCGAAAGTATGCTCGTTATTGTCTCCTGCGGTCATAAGCAGCACGGTTTCGTTTACCTTATCGCTCTTCGGGAACGTCTTGTCCCATTCCTGTGTCAAATTCAGTTCTTCCATATTTCTGCTACTTTGATTGTTCTGTGCCGTGCTTTCCGTCAGACCGAAAAGGCAGAGGAAAGCGGCAGTTAAAATTGTTATGCGTTTCATAATCGCTGTGGTTTTGATGTTCATTGTTTTTTGTTCTCTTTTTTCTTTGCAAAGTTACAGGAGATTACAGAGAGGCTTGGTAGATGGATTACAGATGTTATAACCCCAATTACAGAAGTCTGTCGTTTCATACCTTTTTCATCCACCGTTCCCGTTTCAGGCGGACAAGGAAAATCATGCCCCGGAAACACAACTCGACGCACATAGCAATCCATACGCCTTTCAGTCCCAACGTAGGAGCGAGCAATGCGGCCAATGACAGACGCACCGCCCAGATGCTGAAAAAATTCATCAGGCATGGAACAAGCGTGTCAGCCGCCCCGACAAAGACACCGTAAGCGACAATCGAAGCTGCAAACATCGGCTCGGCGAACGCCTCGATGCGCAAGGCCATCACGCCCAATTCCCGGATCTCCCCAACGGGTGTCATCAATCCGATAATCTGGGGCGCGAACAGATACATGAGTACACCCATCAATCCCATAATACCCATTCCCATAAATACGGTGATGCGGGCGAAACTACGTGTCAGCTTCCGGCGACCGGCACCGATACTCTGTCCGACCAGTGTCGTGGCGGCATCCGCAATCCCGTAACCGGGCATATAGCAAAGGCTCTCGGCGGTGATAGCAAACGAGTTGGCCGCGATGGCGAAGACCCCCAACGGTGCCACGATAACCGTCGTCATGATTTGCGCACCGCAAATGACGATATGCTCTATACCCATCGGAAGACCGATATGGACAGCCTTTTTCAAGGTCGTTGTTTTCGGCCGGAAACTCCCTTGCTCTCCCGTCAGTTTCAATTCATCGGAACGCATCCAAAGATACCGCAGTAATATCCCGGCAACCACCGCTTCGGCAGCAGCCGTACCCAACGCCGCACCTTCCACTCCCAATCCGGCACCCGGCATCGTGAAAGAGACTCCTGCCACGTGCCATTCGCGTGAAGGGAAAATCAGAAAAAAATTGAAAACGACATCCAGTATGCACATCGCCACACCTAACAAACTCGGCATGTGCATATTGCCACTACAACGCAACATACCGCCTGCAAGGAAATTCATCTGTAAGGCAGGAAGGAAGAGCGAAAAGATAAAGAAGTAGAGCGACGCATCCCGGTGGATGGAAACATCACCTCCTAACCAACCAGGAAGCATACCGCTGATTGCCGCACCAAGTACGGCTAATAACAGGCTGAAAACAAGTGTGGCGGTCAATGATTGCCGCAACACGGCACGCGCCCCCTGCATGTCGCCCGCTCCGATTCTGTGCGCCACCTGTACGGAGAATCCGGTGGCAGCCGCCACACACAGCCCCCAAAAGAGCCATGTGGTCGTCGATACCAGCCCGATGGAAGCCGAAGCCTCGGCTCCGAGGTGTCCCACCATCGCCGCATCGATATACTGCATGACAATGGAGGAAAGTTGTGCGATGACAGCAGGAACGCTGAGCAGCACGGTCAGGCGTAGCTGTTGCCGCAGCGTCATCGGTTTACCGTCACGGATTGACGCAAGCAGGGCGTTTGTTTTGTCAACCTGTGTCTTCACCCGTTCTCTTCTTTGATGAGTTTGAACACCTTTCCGTAAGTGAGCATCCGCCAAATCCATTCCAACGGACCGAATTGGCAGAAGTACAACCAGACACTACTGAACAGTGCCTGTACAATCCATACTCCGGCAGCAATCAGAACTACATAAACCAATCCCACACCGGCACCAAAACCGAACCCGATGCCGTAGAAAAGCAACATACCGAATACCGACTGCCCGATATAATTGGTAAGGGCCATGCGTCCCGGCATGGCGGAGAAACGGAAACCTTTCCATTGCGGACGCCGGAGGTAACAAAGGCATATACCGGCCACGTAGGCGAAACCCAGCGGAAAAACGCTGGTGAAATAGAGTACGGCGTGCGTGCCCAATCCCCACGGACGACCATTCATCGCACTCCACGCATAGATGAACGACAGCGGCACCCCGACGATAAATCCGTAACAGGCGATGCGTTTCAGTTGCGGCATGAGGCCGGACAAATCGGCATAAAGGCGGTTACGCCCAATACAAAAGCCCAACAGGAA
The DNA here is from genome assembly GCA_963651205.1 of Bacteroidaceae bacterium. Taxonomy (GTDB): domain Bacteria; phylum Bacteroidota; class Bacteroidia; order Bacteroidales; family Bacteroidaceae; genus Phocaeicola. The sequence goes on along the minus strand of CAVJPC010000011.1, from coordinate 86,661 downwards.
CAGTCCCGTCACTTTGAAGTAACGGTTCCCGTCGATAAATTCCTGGATACGTACCAGTGCCCCTTGTATCAAAAACTCGAAGGTTCCGCTATAATGCTCTGCGTCGCGCAGCCAATAGGCGAAGTTCTCGTCCGTAATGCCGTATCTGTTACAATAGAATTGTTGAAGTTCCACCACTGATGCCGACGGGGATATACCGGACATTTCCACGGTAAAATCCACAGCCACAGGTATCGCCATCAAAACGAAAGCCCACACCAGCAACGCCCGGTTCGGAAGATTGCGGAACAGGGGCAGCAGCATACCGAGCAAGGCGTACAACATCAGTATATCGCCGCTCCAAAGAAACATCAGGTGCAGAAATCCTATCAGCATCAAGCCAAGCATGCGCCGGTAGAAGATGCGGAAACCGTTGGCACCCTTTCTTGCCGCATTGGTAATGATGATGGAGAAACCGATACCGAACAGCAGCGAGAATATCGTATAAAATTTGCCGTCGATAAAGATGTATTGCAGATAACGCACGATACGGTCGATTCCGGCCGTAGGCATGACATCCGCAGCTTCAACCGAAAGAAAGGAATACAACGAAAACTCAGGGAAGTTGGCCAGCGCGATACCCAACAGGGCCAATCCGCGCAGCACGTCCAATATGACATACCGCTCGGATGACCTGACAGGGATGGCTGTATGGTTGGTTACTGATTCCGGTTCCATAGGCTATTGCTTTTCGTTCCTGTCAATGTTTCGGATATGCCTTGCCGGTACGCCTCCTACAACCGTGTTGGCCGCCACGTCTTTCGTCACCACCGATCCGGCGGCGATAATGGCGTTATCACCCACGGTCACACCCCGCAGGATGGTAGAGTTGGAGCCGACCCACACGTTTTTGCCTAACCGGATAGGGGCCGGATACATCGCCCCCCGGTCTTCGGGAGCCGTGCCGTGGTTGAGCGTGGCGAACACCACATTATGCCCGATGAGACAACCGTCGCTCAATGTCACGCCGCCATGATCCTGAAAATGGCAACAGGCGTTGATGAAGACGTTGCGCCCGATGGTGATATTCTTGCCGAAATCGGTGTAGAACGGAGGAAACATCTTGAAGGTCTCGTCCACGGGTTTGCCGAGCAGACGCGACATCAACACACGCAACTCCTCCTGTGAATGGTACGAGTTGTTTATATCGCAGGTGATGCGCCGGGCTTCGTCGCTCATTTCGTCCATCAGCCGGTAAATTTCCGGCGTATTGAGCGCACCGCCGGCCTCGATATGATTCAGAAAATCGTCCAGTGTCATAATCCTCTCCTTTCCTTATACCAGTTTCCCCATTTCGTATGCCTCCTGCAATTTCGGGTTTCCTTTGATTTCTCCCACATGCCATACTCCGCCGCAAAACAGGGTCCCCTTCACAGTCGGATTTTCCAGGCAGTCAAGGAATCCCATGAAATTGGCAACAACGCGATCCATAATCGTTTCATCCTCTTCGGCGGCTGTGGCTATAAAATAGAATTTCTTGTTACTCATCTCGGTATAAGGTCCGCAGCAACGGTCTATCATCATTTTCATCTGTGCGCTCATGGCATAGAAATAGACCGGTGTGCCCATTACGATGACATCCGCCGCAAGCATCTTTCCGATGATTTCCGCAGCATCATCTTTCTGCGGACATGGCTTTTTATCCCGGCTGCATACGCCGCACCCCGTGCAGGGATGTATGTTACTGTCGCGCAGGAAAATCTTCTCTACCCGGTTTCCGCTCTCTATGGCTCCGCGCATGAATTCATCGCAGAGCGTGTCCGAATTGCCGCCACGACGGGGACTGGACGATAAAATCAAAATATTCTTCGACATGGTTTATCTGTTCATTTGTTTTTCAAGTGCAAAAATAGCGGGAACCATAAGACAGGACGGTAGATGAATTACAGATATTATAACCCCAATTACATAATTTCCGGGGAGAATGTGCGAAATCTGTATCTGAGGTTATATTATCAGTAATTGAGGTTATGGTAAAATCCGTATAATCCTCTAATTTTGTGTGATGAAAGAAAAGAGAAAATGAAAATACAGAGATATGGATAAAATACTCAATTTAGACAATGTGGACCAGTACAATCAACTGTACGGTATCGAAACCCTGCACCCGTTGGTCAGCGTGGTCAACCTCAATGAAGCGACATGCGGGGTGGATTTTATACGCCTGAACTATGGTCTATATGCCCTGTTCCTGAAATTGGAAAAGTCCTGCGACATCAGGTACGGCCGCCAGAAGTACGACTACGAAGAAGGAACCATTGTCTGTTTCGCCCCGGGACAAACGGCCGAAACGACTTCCACGGTCACAAACATTCAGACAAATGCCTACGGAATCCTGTTCCACCCCGACCTGCTTCGCGGCACATCATTGAGTAAAACGATAAAGAGCTACACGTTTTTCTCGTATGAGGTCAATGAAGCGTTGCACGTATCCGAAGAGGAGCAGACAATCATATTGGACTGCCTGAACATCATCCGGAAAGAGCTGGAGCATGGCATAGACAAACACAGCAAAAAACTGATTGCCACTTATATCGAATTGCTGCTCGGTTACTGCATGCGTTTCTACGAACGCCAGTTTATCACGCGCAGCAAAAGCAACCGGGATGTACTGACCCGTTTCGAATATCTGCTGGATGAATATTTCGAGAGAGCTGCCGCCGAGCGTGACGGGCTTCCCTCAGTGAAATATTTCGCCGACAAATTATGTCTCTCGCCCAACTATTTCGGAGACATGCTAAAGAAAGAGACCGGTAAGACGCCGCAGGAATATATTCAGGAGAAAGTAATCGAAATAGCGAAAGACCGTATTGTCGGCACCCGAGATACTGTAAGCCAAATAGCATATTCATTGGGATTCCAATATCCGCAGCACCTGTGCCGTCTGTTCAAGAAACGGGAAGGATGCACACCGAATGAATACCGCGCAAGGATGATTAGCTGAAAGGGCAGATGAAAGAGGAGATGAAAGATACGTTGGACATAAAGAACGTGTGCGAATGCAACCGCCGTTTGGGATGCAAGACACTGCATCCCCAAGCAAGCATCATCAATCTGGAACATCCGGATTTGGAACAGGAGGCCGTGAAATTCGAGTTTTACGCCGTGCTGCTTATCGAGGAATGTACGGACGGCTGTTATTGCTGCGGCCGCAAATATTACGACTACTCCAATGCCACGATGGTATTCTCATTGCAAACGGTTTACGTTTTATCTTTACCTGTTCGCTTTCCCTTGCGTAGCCTATCACTTTTCATAATGCTACACATACGTATGTGTAAAAACCGGCTTCCTCTCACACGGTTCCGTATTGTTCTGAAAATCTTTATTCTCTGCGAAAAAGACAAGTATGTTTTAAAAAAGGAACAAGTCATCTCACTCAAAAGATGCAGGGCGTGACACCAAAACTTGGTACAAGATTTTGTGGAACTTGATACAAGATCCAACAGAACTTGCATCAGGATTCCGAACACTTCGGGCGAGGAAAGGCGTAGCATTCTCATACCCTCACCTTTATCACCACTTCCTTGATAAATACACCGTTTCAAGAGTGAGAAATGAAGTGAGAGATACCTCAAAAGGTGAGAGCAACTGCTCTCACAAGACCCCAAAATGTCCTGTTCCGCATCCGGGAAAAATATTATTCACGGGTAAAGATAATAATTATAATCTAAAACCATGAATTATAATCAAACTACTTTATATTCTATAACTGGTAAAGTGTTAATGCTTCCAGGTTGGCATGGATATTTCTATTGGAATTATGGTATTAAAGAGTTGAACTTTAGAGATGGAGATTATCATTTAGATGGTAAGTTATTGACAACATATTCCGCTAAAGTAGAAGGAGCAGCATTTGAGGAAACTCTTATGCTGTTTTCTTTTATCTCTTCATTAATTTAATATCAAAATATCGCAGCTAAGCTATTACATTTTAACAAGAATGATTACCTTTGTCTTAAACTCATAATCAAGCAAATTATGGAATATATCAACGATTTTCACAAAGAATGGATAGAACGTACCCGCCAATCAATAACCTCTTGGAGCAAACAGCCTGCATCACCAGAAGAAGTAAGGAAGCAGCAGGAGAAACTGAACCAACAGAGGGCTATAAGAGAGGGCAAACAGAAGAACTGATAAAGTTTGCCAATGACAACAGTCTATGGATTGACTTATCACGCCTCAACATTACTTATATGGATAGAGGTGGTGAGAATGAAGTGTTCCATGATGGTAATGTGTCTGTTGTAAAACTAAACAACTTTGAGTACGCAGGGGATGATTTGGAGAACTTCTTCATCCGCATTACAGCACATAATAAGTTCTTTAGTAATGTCCCCTATCAAATGATAGGCTTCGCTTATAACAGCCTACAAGAGTTCTGTGCTGTTCTCACACAACCTTATATATTGGCTGAACGGGAAGCTACGGAAGACGAGATAACCACCTATATGCAAGCATTAGATTTTGAAATGGACTATTACGACGAATATCATAATTCGGATTATGAAGTGTTTGATGCAGTTCCCAATAATGTGCTTTATGGCATAGACGGAGATTTATACTTCATTGACACGCAGATTAGATTACGGTCTTAACTCCATTAGGAGTACTCTCATCTAAAGGGTAATGCATAGGCATTTGCCCATGAGCAGCCCTTTTTAATAATTCGTTCTTTTATGGGTGACCCGTAAATTCTTGTTAGTCTAAACTTAGGGGCTTACCCAATAATTATGGAGGAAGGTTATCTGAGAATTATTGTCCGGTATCCTGATACAAGTTCTGCCGTTATTTCCTTCCTGTAATCGGACGAGTAGACAGTCCTTTTTTGCAGATGAATGAAAATGTCTTTTTCCCGGATACGAAACAGGACATTTTTTGGCCTTGTGAGAGCAGTTACTCTCACCTTTTGAGGTATCTCTCACCTCATCTCTCACCCTTGAAACGCTTTATTTATCGAGGAAATGGTGATAAAGGTGAGAGTATGAGAGATAAAAACTGTTTTTTGAGAGGGGTGAAAGGGAAGTACACAGAAGTTTCCGGCATAACTTCCGGAAACAATGGGAATAGCTCTCCAAACCTATGCAGTCAGTTTGAAAAAAACTCCCGTCATGAAAGGGAAAATATTCCAAAGAAAAACAACCTGTTTTACACATACGTTCGCGTAAATCATCTCCTTCCTGCCCGGACAAGCCTACCTTGTCTGCTGTACAAGCTTATCCTGTTCCGCGAACAAGACAGGCTTGTACAATGTGACAGGACGGATGAGGGAGCAGCCTCAACTGCCTTTTACTGAATAGCAAGCAAGAACCTCTTAAATACAATTTGACAGGTAAGTGGTCAAGACGTATCAATGAAGAACATGGGATTGTTTACTCTGTAAATGATGACAGGGTAGAGATTGATATACTCTCAATGAGTCACCATTAGTTCAAGAAGTACATAGACTGTCACATAGCTACCATTAATTATATGAAGCGTTTGAAGTCCCAAACAATATACTTCATGGGATAGACGGTGACTTATATTTTATTGATACGCAAATCAGACAGAGAGAAGATAACATAGCTGACAGGATATAAAGAAACAAGAAATTATCTACATTTTGCCATCCCCACCCTTTCTGTCAACTCTTTGCACTGTTTTCATATATATATTTAAAAAAGCACTTCAATCTACATTCCTATCCGAATAAATATAGTATTTTTGAACAAATTTCTAACCTTAAGAACAATAAACTATTATGCAAAAATTAGCATTCGGCCTATTACTATGCTGTTTTACCATGCAAAGCTATGCAAAGACAGAACCTTTGAAAGGCTTTTACTATGTTTCGGAACAAGCTCCTAAAGGAAATGAATGGGAATCACCTGAAAATCTTGCGTTGAACAAAGAACAGCCTCACGCCTATTTTTTCTCTTTTCAGAATGAGGCAAGTGCCCGAAAAGTATTACCGGAAAACAGCAAATACTGGCAGTCCCTGAACGGAAACTGGAAGTTCAGCTGGGTCCCTACCCCTGAAGAACGTCCTAAAGATTTCTTCAAAACCGAGTTCGACGTGTCAGGATGGGATAATATTCCTGTTCCTTCCAGTTGGAATATCTATGGAATTCAAAAAGACGGAACACAGAAGTATGGAACTCCTATTTATGTAAACCAACCTGTAATTTTCCAACACAAAGTAGCAGTGGATGACTGGCGCGAAGGCGTAATGCGCACTCCCCCCACTAACTGGACCACTTTCAAGGCGCGTAACGAAGTCGGCTCCTACCGACGTGAATTCACGATCCCCGAAGATTGGAACGAAAAAGAAATATTCATCAATTTTGATGGTGTAGATTCATTCTTCTACCTCTGGATCAATGGCCAATACGTAGGTTTCTCAAAAAATTCGCGTAATACCGCCAGCTTTAACATTACCAAATATCTGGTAAAAGGTACAAACACGGTCGCTGCCGAAGTTTACCGCAGCTCGGACGGTTCTTTCCTGGAAGCACAGGATATGTTCCGGTTGCCGGGTATCTACCGCACCGTAGCTTTGACAGCCGTACCTCAACTGCATGTACGGGATTTAGTGGCAACTCCTGAATTGGATGCAACCTATACAAACGGAGAGTTGAAAATCAATGCGGACATCCGTAATCTCGGGAAAAAAGCTGCCAAAGGTTATTCTATGGTTTACTCACTGTATGCCAACAAGCTATATTCAGATGAAAACACTGAAGTAACCGGAGCAACAGCCTCTACGCCGGTATCTGTAGTCGAAGCCGGTCAGGAACTAGAAACGGAAGTTGTGATGAAGATACAAAACCCTGACAAATGGTCGGCCGAACTACCTTATCGCTACACATTGGTGGGCGAATTGAAAGATAAAAAAGGACGCACCATCGAAACTGTTTCTACCATTGTAGGCTTCCGCGAAGTGGAAATCAAAGATACTCCTGCATCGGAAGACGAGTTCGGACTTGCCGGACGTTATTACTACGTGAACGGTAAAACAGTGAAACTGAAAGGTGTGAACCGTCATGAAAGTAATCCGGGAGTAGGCCACGCCATTACCCGTAAGATGATGGAAGATGAAATAATGCTGATGAAACGTGCCAATATCAACCATGTACGTAATTCACACTATCCCGATGATCCATATTGGTACTATCTGTGTAACAAATACGGCATCTATCTGGAAGACGAGGCCAATGTTGAATCTCATGAGTATTACTATGGACAGGCATCCTTATCCCATCCGGCAGAATGGCGCGATGCCCATGTGGCACGTGTCCTGGAAATGGTACACGCCAACATCAATAATCCTTCCATCGTTATCTGGTCGCTGGGCAATGAAGCCGGACCGGGCCGTAACTTTGTAGAAGCATATGATGCACTGAAAAAAGTGGATACATCACGCCCTGTTCAGTATGAACGTAACAATGACATTGTGGACATGGGCTCCAACCAGTATCCTTCCATTTCATGGGTGCGTGGTGCCGTAAAAGGTACATACGACATTAAGTATCCGTTCCATATTTCAGAATATGCTCACTCTATGGGTAATGCTTGCGGCAATCTGATTGACTACTGGGAGGCAATGGAATCAACCAATTTCTTCTGCGGTGGTGCTATCTGGGACTGGGTGGACCAATCTATGTACAATTATACCAAAGACGGTCTACGCTATCTGGCCTATGGAGGCGATTTCGGCGATACGCCCAATGACGGACAATTTGTAATGAACGGCATTGTGTTCGGCGACCTGGAACCGAAACCGCAATACTATGAAACCAAAAAAGTATACCAGCACATCGGCGTAAAAACAATAGATGCAGAAAAGGGATTCTATGAGATCTTCAACAAATATTATTTTAAAGATTTGTCTGATGAATATGCCATCAAATGGGCATTGTATGAAAATGGAAAAGAAGTGAAAAACGGAATATTGAATCCGGGCAAGATAGCACCTCGCACCCGCATGCAAGTAGCTGTTCCCTATACCTACAATAAACTGAAAGCTGATGCCGAATACTTTGTAAAGCTTCAATTCTTGCTGAAAGAAAATAAGCCGTGGGCTGAAAAGAACTACGTGATGGCGGAAGAACAATTGCCTGTAAAAGCCGCAACCGGTTTAAAACCGATGAACGAAACCGCCAATGTCGCAGGCGAAATAACGGTGGAAAAACAATCAGCCCCCCGCTTTTCAACGATTAAGGGCGAAAACTTCGCAGTCAAATTTGATAATGAAACAGGTACAATTTATAGCCTGAACTATGGTGGTGAAACGATTATTGCCGATGGAAACGGTCCGAAACTCGATGCTTTCCGTGCATTCACCAACAATGACAACTGGTTCTATCAGAGTTGGTTTGAATGCGGCTTGCATAACTTGAAGCACAAGACAACTGCTTCTAAATTAATCAAGCGGAATGACGGTTCTGTCGTTCTGTTCTATACAGTAGAATCTCAGGCCCCGAATGCCGCAAAAATACTTGGCGGTACTTCAAGCGGCAAGAACAGTATTGAGGAACTGACAGACAAAAAGTTTGGAGAAAACGATTTCAAGTTTACTACCAATCAGGTATGGACAATCTATCGGGACGGCTCTATCGAATTACAGGCAAGCATTACTTCCAACCGTCCCTCTCTAGTACTGCCACGTCTGGGTTATGTCATGAAAATGCCTCAACGCTACAAGAACTTCACTTATTATGGCCGAGGCCCTGTTGAAAACTACGCCGACCGAAAAGTAGGGCAATTCATTGAAGTACATCAATCAACCGTAGCCGGTCAGTTTGTGAATTTCCCGAAACCTCAGGATATGGGCAACCATGAAGATGTGCGCTGGTGTGCATTGACCGACCAAGCAGGCAAAGGAGCAATTTTCATTGCTACCAACCGTCTTTCTGCTTCAGCATTGCCATACTCTGCACTGGATTTAACCTTGGCAGGGCATCCATACCAATTACCGAAAGCCGGCGATACCTATCTGCATCTCGATCTCGCCGTTACAGGTTTGGGAGGTAACAGTTGCGGTCAGGGTGGCCCATTGACTCCGGACCGCGTATTTGCGGGACAAAACAATACCGGTTTCATCATCCGTCCTGCCGCACAAGATTTGTCGGCTGCCGCACAGGTGGCTCCTGCCGGTGATATTCCTTTGTCAATAACCCGTACACGTATGGGAATGGTGGAGCTTTCTTCTATTGACACGAATGCCGCCATTCTCTACACCATAGGCAAGAGCAAAGCAGCCATTCCCTATACTGAACCTATTGCCATGCGTGAAGGTGGAGTGATAACAGCTTGGTTCAAGGACAATCCGGAAATCAAGTCCACAGCAACCTTCCAGAAGATGGAAACCATTCAGACTGAAGTTATTTATGCCAGCAGTGAAGAAGTAGACGGCGGCAGTGCAAAGAACCTGGTAGACAGTGATCCTAATACGATTTGGCATAGTATGTATTCCGTGACCGTAGCCAAATATCCTCATTGGATAGACCTGGATGCCGGAGACGTGAAACATATAACCGGTTTTACCTATCTGCCCCGTCAGGACAGCAATAACGGTAACATCAAGGATTACACCATTCAGGTAAGCATAGATGGTAAAAATTGGGGGGAACCTGTACAAAAAGGTACATTTGCCAAGAACAGAGATGAGAAGAAAGTAACCTTCAGCCAACCGGTAAAAGGACGGTATATTCGTTTCACTGCATTGAGCGAACAGTCCGGACAAGATTTTGCCTCAGGAGCAGAACTTTCCATTCAGGCTGAATAAAAAGGATTCACATTACTAAAAAGGTCTTTCATTAATCTCACAATAAAATCAGCCACTGCAAAAAAATTTTTGTAGTGGCTGATTTATTTTTCACAATGTCAAACAATAGCCGAGAAAACATAAATCCATAAAATACTTATCACTCAAGTGTTCAATTCCGGAAAAACACTATATTTGCAAATAACAAACTCAAATTAAACGACAAGGTTATGGGAACTTTAGGTTGCATCAATGATATGCTGAGACGGGATAAAGAAAATCGCGAACTACGAAAAGTGGGAAAAGAACGAATAAATGAAACCCGCAACCGTTTGATTGATCTGAACAGGAAAGGGCAGCCATCCCATATTTCCATAGAACAATTAGAGGAGATCAGAATAAAGACACTGGAAAAAGAAGAAGCGGACAAGAACCATCTCTTCAAAATACAATTAGTCATGCTAGGCATTGTATTGGCATTAGGGGTCCTAATATGGGTAGGAGCCTTACTCTTTTTATAAAACCCATCTAAATTTTTAAAACATAAGTAGCCATTCATAACTATATGAAGTAAATCTGAATAACTACTTATGATAGATATATGGTTTAATTTGCCCAAATATACAGTTTTTCTTGAATGTCTTTTGTCAAACATACTAATTTTTCTTTCTTATCTCTTGAAAAAGCCAATAAGAATGCCTATATTTGTCATACCCACTATGTCAATAACCTTAAAAACGTGCAGATATGAAAAGGATATTATTACTATTGGTTTTATGCCTAAACATAGGTATTGTACTGGGACAAGAGTACAAAAACTGGGAAAAATATGATATAGAAGGATTCTATATCATTGCCAAATCAAAAGCGGAAGCAAAAAATCACACTAATGTACTGAGGGAAGGGGCGGATTATTACATCCCCACCGAAATAGAGGACCAGGTGTTTCCATCCGGTGTCAGTAAAAAAATAACTCCCAAACTCTATAAGTTAAAGGATACCGAAATATACATTTTGTTCAGTTTTCCACCGTTCCTGTTCGATTCTGACAATGGAATGATTGAGGCAAAGGACAACAAAGGATTTTTTTATAAAAAACCGACACAATAAAGTCCAAGTATTGGTGAATGATTGCTATCTTTGTGAGATTTATAATCTTTACATAGTATACAAGTATGAAACCGGACAAGCATGTCATAGAAGAATTTCTGTCTTTTCAGAAAAATGAAATCACAGAAAGCATTGTCTACAGCAAGCTGGCTGCCATTGAAAAGGACGATAGCAACCGGAAAGTGATGCAACAAATAGCCATTGAAGAAAAACAACACTATGAGGTGCTGAAACAGTTTACCGGAAAAGAAATAGCTCCCGACAGGAGACGCATCTCCAAATTTTGTTGGCTGGCTCGTCTGTTCGGAATTACCTTTGCTATAAAATTAATGGAAACGAGCGAAATCAGTTCATACAAAGGATATGCTCAATACCCTGATATCCCCGAACTGGTACGGCTTGCACATGATGAAGAAACTCATGAAAACAAATTGATAAGCCTGATTAATGAAGAGCGTCTGGGATATATGGGGTCTGTTGTATTGGGACTCAATGATGCTTTAGTAGAATTTACCGGAGCTTTGGCGGGGTTTACCCTGGCATTAAGTGACTCTAAACTGATAGCCCTGACCGGAAGCATTACCGGTATAGCCGCCGCTCTTTCAATGGCTTCTTCCGAATATCTTTCAACCAAATCAGAAGGTGATAAAGACAAGCATCCTGTAAAGGCGGCTATATATACAGGCATTGCCTACATCATCACTGTGGTAGCTTTGGTTATGCCATTCATACTGATAAACAATGTGATTATGGCGTTAGGCATCATGCTGCTCATGGCATTGTTAATCATAGCCTTGTTCAACTATTATTATTCTGTTGCACGTGGAGAAAGTTTCAAAAAACGGTTTACCGAGATGGCAGTACTCAGCTTCAGCGTTGCCGCGATCAGTTTTTTAATAGGCTACGCATTAAAGGCAATCACCGGCATAGAAGTGTAGCCCGTATTATAAGGCCGCCTCTATGGCATGGGATAATTCTTCATAACTTGCCAATGGGTTATCCGTAAAAACACGACGGATGATCAACTTTGAGTCTGTTACATAGACTCTGGGTATACCTGATTTGGCGAATAAATAATAAATAGTGCGGTCTTCCTGAGCCGAATAAGGGAGAGTAAAACCATTCGCTTTCCAATATTGTTCCACATCAGCAGCTCCTTCTTCCCTGCTGATGCAAACCACGTTTATCTTTTGAGCATAGTTCTCATAAATATTCTGTAGAACAGGTAATTCCTTCTTGCAGTCCGGACATCCTGTATAAAAAAAGACAATTAAAGACGGTTTGCCTGTCAGACTTTCATTGGTAATCGTCTGCCCGTCATTCATCTGCACGGTGAAAACAGGAATCCTGTCTCCTGCCTGCAAATCAATAGTACCTTCCTCTACATCATCCCCATCGATACAGGCAGAGAGTAGCATACAACCCAACCATAGAAAACTCATCAATCTGATCCTATTCTTCATTTTCATATTTTATTTCTTTCCTACAAAGATAAGAGGATTTTCATGAAATTACTACTTTTGCAGCATGAAACAAGAACTTAAAGAAAATCAAGGACTACCGGCATCCTTACTTTGGACGCTGGCAATCATTGCAGGTATTTCCGTAGCCAATTTATATTATAACCAGCCGCTGTTGAACCGCATCAGCCGTGACCTCCAAATATCCGAGTTTACGGCCAATCTGATAGCTATGATTACTCAAGTAGGTTACGCCATCGGCTTGCTGTTCATCATACCGTTAGGCGATTTATACAAGAGAAAGACCATTATTTTGGTCAATTTCACCATATTGGTAATTTCACTGCTTGCTATCGCCCTAGCGCCCAATATCCATCTTATTCTGTTTGCTTCATTACTGACCGGTATTTGTTCGGTAATGCCACAAATATTTGTCCCGATAGCCGCACAATTCTCTACTCCTGAAACCAAAGGAAGAAATGTAGGAATGATTATTTCGGGATTGCTTACAGGGATCCTGGCCTCCCGTGTGGTCAGCGGAATTGTCGGCGAATACTTGGGGTGGCGATTTATCTTCTTCGTAGCGGCTGCACTGATGGTGATATGCGTAATCATCATAATGAGAATATTACCCGATATTCCATCCAATTTCAAAGGTAAATACAGTGATCTGATGAAATCCCTGTTTTCTCTAGTGATGCGATATCCCCAATTACGTGTCTCTTCCCTGCGTGCAGGTATCGCCTTCGGTTCCTTTCTTGCCCTTTGGACTTCACTGGCATTCAAGATGGAGCAGGCTCCTTTCTTTGCCGGAAATAATATCGTAGGTCTTTTAGGATTATGCGGTATAGCCGGAGCTCTCACAGCCTCGTATATAGGAAGATATGTACAAGTCCTGGGTGTAAAACGGTTAAATTACATGGGTTGCTCCCTGATTTTTGCCGCATGGCTTTCACTCTATTGGGGGCAGAACTCTTATGCAGGCATCATTGCCGGAATTTTGATTATAGATATAGGTATGCAATGTATCCAGTTGAGCAATCAGACTACCATTTTCGCGCTGAACCCTAAAGCGGCCAACCGTATCAATACTATCTTTATGACTACCTATTTCGTAGGTGGTTCCGTTGGAACTCTCCTTGCCGGAACCTTCTGGCACTGGTTCGGATGGGCAGGTGTAGCAGGAACAGGCATCACACTGACAGCCTGCTCCCTTATGATAAATCTATTCGCTAAAAAATAAATCAGGCATCCATATCACTCAGATGAAGTTCCAGCGCCTTGACTGAAATGTAAATCTCGCGGACAGAAATGCCTAAAGAAACAATGAGCAATACAAGCGCCAACCCGAAAATATAGACAGATACCAGATAGAACTGTATATACATTAAAAACATACTGACTACACAGAGCAGCAGACTCCCGATACCTGTCACCTGCATGGCACGCGTCAGATAAAGACGTTTACGAAGATTAGAGATTTGTGCAGCCGTAACAGCCGAATGATTCTCACGATACTGGTCTTTCAGCGTACGCACCAATTGGGCATAAGACAAAAAACGATTGGTGTATGCCAGCATAATCAGCGATATGGCAGAAAATAATAAAGCAGGGGTTGTTAAATCTATTTCCATTTCTATAGATATTTCAAAGTTAGAATGTTGCAAAGATAAAGTAAATATCCCGATAATCTCATTACTTTTAACAACGAAAGGAATATCTTTGCAATAAAATCAATTTAACCCGTAATTATGCAGACTACAAACTTGTATATAAAAGATTGGCTGGCTATACACCCCTATACCCGGCAACAGACCACAGACAGCTATTTCGTTGCTCTGGCTAACCGACTATATCATTCCTGTGCTTTAAATGAGATTCCCGAATCTTTTAAAAAGAAGCTTTGCCTTTATACGGCCGCCTATTTTGAAGATATTATTTCCGGTTTAGGTCTATGGCAGGCATTCGTTAAGAAGCACTTGGAATTATATGGTACTTCACTCCCTTTCTACACGATCAGTCCCAGTTATATCAAGGATGAAATTAATGAAGAAGATATCCGCTTCATTATTTGGAATACATTAGAAAAAGCTCCCTATGAACATGCATATGTCAATCCGATGGCTCCGGACATAGAGGAAACCGGACATTCTTTTTTCCGGATATTGGATGCCGAGTATGAAACGGCTCCCTCAAATAATGCTTTCCAAGATTTCTTTATGGATTTTAAAGGGAAAGAAGAAGCTAATCATAAACTACGCTGGTTATTCGGTCATACCTATCTTACAGAACCGTCTGTACAAGAATACATTGCACAAGTTACCGAAACCGATAAATTCATTATTCCGTGTGGTCCGCTAGCCCTGTTCCTTCATGAATGGATAGACTTGCTGACAGCCGGAGAAACTAAAAATTGGAAAGAAGTAGAAGGATTATACCCTGCCATTCCCGAACTGTCGGACCAGATGAAAGAGAAAAACCGACATACCTACCAACTATTCACACAAGGTACGAATGGAGCTAGAATTATCTATTTAAAAGGATACAAGGAGTTACACCGTTTTCTGACCCAGGTACTGCAATGGCCGGATGATTCCAATCACACTTTGCCGCAAATGAAAGAACATAAAGACTTCATTATGATGGTGAATCCCGAAAAAGGTATCTTGCTGGCAAAGGACCTGTGCGAATGTATCAGTGATCCGCTCAATCCGATGTATAATGCCGTAACGGCAGCCAAAGAAGCATTCAGTCTACTGACCACCCCTACCAAATGTCCGCCCGACCTGATGGAATATTTGATAAACAATCACTATATCCCCGATGCGCAATTTCCCGTATTCGGAGAAAAGGAACTGGTTCAAAAGAATGCGGACTTCATAGCCCGTCATTCTTTACTATATTATTATAGGGGAGATTAAATACAAAGATACAAAACTAGTGTTTTTAGGACATTATTTTACGGTAGTTCCCCCATAACCGTCAAACTAAGCCAGCAAATGGCGTTTCCACCCACTGTAGGGGCGGAATGCTTCCGCCCGAATGCATCCACAAATACACCTTTCGGAGGGTTATCGGGCGCATTCAATGCGCCCCTACAGTGAATGTGAACGCTATTTATCTCTTAGCTTTACGTCTATGGAGAGTTTCCTGTTCTAAAATGGTCCGCCTTGTGTATTCGGGCAGGCAAACCATGCCCCTACGGAGGCAGACTTTTCAGTTCCTTCTTAATTTCTGCCCACTGTTACTTCGTTTATCAAAGGTCTGCCTTCGGCAAAGTCTTTCACATTTTGCAGGGTAGTACAAGCAATATTTGCCATAGCTTCTTTAGTAAAGAAAGCCTGGTGTGAAGTCACTATCACATTATTGAAAGACAAAAGACGGGCCAAAGTGTCATCATCAATAATCTTGTCGGACTTATCCTCATAGAAATAAGGCTCCTCCTCCTCGTATACATCCAATCCGGCATATCCCACCTTCTTGGTCTTCAATCCTTCTATCAAAGCATTGGTATGAATCAACTGTCCACGGCCCGTATTGATAATCATCACTCCATCTTTCATTTTACTGATGGAATAATCATTAATCAGGTATTTTGTCTGCTCTGTCAGGGGACAGTGCAACGAGATAATATCCGAACTATGATAAAGTTCATCCAGAGTGCAATAAACCACCTGATGCTCACGGGCAAAATTGTAGTCGGGATAGAGATCATACGCTAAAATATTCATACCAAATCCACGAAGTATCTGAATCAATATCTTCGCAATCTTACCCGTACCGATAATACCGGCAGTCTTGCCGTGCATGTCAAATCCCATAAGCCCGTGCAGGGAGAAGTTCCCGTCACGTGTACGCATCGTGGCACGGGGAATCTTGCGGTTGAGTGATAACATCAACGCCACTGTAAATTCGGCAACGGCATAAGGTGAATAAGCCGGTACTCGCACCACTTTCATCTTGCCTGCCGTTGCCGCCAAATCTACATTATTATAACCTGCGCATCTTAAAGCCAGCAGTTTAACGCCATTATCCGCCATTGCCCGGATAACTTCGGCATCAGCCGTGTCGTTTACGAAGATGCAGACCACGTCTGCCCCTTTGGTCAACACCACGTTATTCATATTCAAATGGCCTTTATAATATCTGATATCAAAGCCAAATTTCTCATTAGCCTCCGTAAACGAGCGTTCGTCGTAGGGTTTCGTGTCGTAAAAAGCAATTCTGTAAGCCATAATCGTTTTTTCATTTATAGTTCGTATAAATAACAAAAACACGTCCCAGACTGTTCAAATACAAACTTACAGTTTTTTTAGTTCGGTGTACAGCCTTTGCACGGGAAGCCCCATGACATTGAAATAGCTACCTGATATTTTTTGAACACCAATAAAGCCTATCCACTCTTGTATTCCATAAGAACCGGCCTTGTCCACCGGTTTGTATGTCCGGATATAATAATCAATTTCAGTATCGGACAATTCCGCAAACGTCACATCTGTCACTGTAGAAAAGCTTTTCTGAAATGCGGTAGTGGTAAGACAGACTCCCGTTATCACTTGATGGGTTCTTCCGGAAAGAGTACGTAGCATCTGCCGCGCATCTTCCACGTCTTTCGGCTTACCCATCACTATCCCATCCAGCCACACAATGGTATCAGCGGTTATAATCAGTTCGTCCGGCTGCATGACATCACGGTAAGCATCAGCCTTCTCTTTTGCTATATATAAAGGTATTTCTTCGTCTTTCAATGTATCCGGATAGGTTTCTTCTATACCGGGCAGTGTTTTCACTTCATAGTTTATGCCTAAACCGGACAACAACTCCTTGCGACGCGGAGAATTGGAAGCAAGAATTATTTTGTATTTATCTAAATTTTCCAGCATGATTCCTCTTTGTTTTATTACCACCCGAAAGCTCTTTCATGAGACATCCATTTTCCTTGCGCCTTCAATACCTGCTCCACCACGTCACGGCCACAGCCATAACCTCCATTACGATGGGAGATATAAACAGCTGTTTCCTTTATTTCGGGAGCTGCATCAGCAGGACAACAGGGAAGGCCGCACAGGCGCATCACCTCATAGTCAGGGATATCATCACCCATATATAATATTTCCTCGTCTTTCAACCCATATTTTTCTTTCAGATGGGCATATTCCTTGGTCTTTACGGCTGCCGCCAGATAAACATCTTTTATACCCAGCCCCTCATAACGCTTGCGTACCGCCTCCGTATTGCCTCCTGTAATAATGGCAACGTGCAAGCCACACTTCACGGCCAGTTGCAATGCGTATCCGTCTTTGATATTGACCGTGCGCATGGGCTCTCCATCAGGGTGCAAATAGATGGTTTCCGCACTTAGTACTCCGTCTACATCGAATACCAGTGCCTTTATTTTTTTTAAATCATAATTTATCATATCTACTCCATATTATGAATGCTTTTACTTATTTTTTCGTATAGTTCCTGCAAAGGCGCTTCGTCTGCCAGCATTTCCAAATGTTTGCTGATCACATTTTCATCATAGCGCACCGCAGGACCTGTCTGTGCCTGGACCGGTGGCAGTTCATGCACCTTTCTGGCCGTTTCGTCTACTAATGGAAGCATCACCTCAAAAGGTATTCCCTGCTTTTCCAGTATATGCGAACTTATAGCATACATGTGATTAGCAAAGTTACAGGCAAAGACTGCCGCTATATGCAAGTATTTTCGTTGTCCGGAAGAAACTTCGTACACTTTGGGACTCAGACGGGTTGCCACTGTTCGCAACAATTCCAGTTGTTCCGGAGCAGACGCTTCTATAAAGAAAGGAACAGTGCTGAAATCCACCTCACGCTGCTTGCTGAAAGTCTGCATGGGATAGAGCACACCATACTGTGGTGTCAGCCCCTCCCACAAATCCATAGGCATGCTCCCTGCCGTATGTACAAACAAGGCTTGCTCCCTACCTTTCACCAATGTGGCTGCCAGTTCCCGCAAAGCGCTATCTTTCAGTGCGACAATATACAAATCGGCATCTCTACGAATATCTTCCACTACAACGGTATAGTCCGTCGAAAGTTTGACAGCCAATGCGGAAGCAGATGCTACCGTCCGGCTATATACCTGCAAAATGGGATAGCCGACATCTTTCAATGCCCTACCCAGGTGAGTTGCCACATTACCGGCCCCTATCAATACAATATTTATCATCGGGTTGAAACTAAATATAATATAACGCCCAGCAGCAGCAACGCCGCCGGCAGCAAATAAGCGGACATCTGTCCTAATAAGGCTATCACCAGACCAATATTCAATATCAGCCAGATACCTGCCAATACAATACCCACAGACTTATCAGCTTTGAACCACAAGAAGATAACAGCCGCATAAAGCAGCAGATTGTCTTTCTGCATGACCCAAGGCAGCCCGTGTGAGGCAAATCCTAAAAATTTGTCGATGAGATAGAGTATTCCCATCACAATCAGAAACACCGCAGAAGCCTTATACGTATCCTTATGATTGACAGCAGCCACGTTTATTTGCCTCCGTATTTATTGATGTGAATTTTTTCCCACTGCAAATGGTCCTCATTGAAAGGTTTGCGTTCCATACCTTTGTGACCGACAGCAATAATAGAAACCACCTGCAACTGCAATGGAATGTCAAGCAATGTATGTACATATTCGCCCGAAGGCATGCCGGTAGCGGTGAAACGCTCGCGCACCTGTACCCAGCAACTTCCCAATCCCAAATCTTCTGCCTGCAACTGTATCATCATGGAAGCGATTGCCGCATCTTCTATCCAGACATCACTGGCCAACGGATCGGCCATTACCACAACAGCCACGGCAGCATCAGCCAGGAATGCTGCTCCCATCTCCTTACAATGGGATAATTTTTCCAACATTTCCTTATCATCCACCACAATAAACTGCCAGCAGTTGCTACGTTTGGACGATGGAGACATTAAGGCAGCCTTCAGCAAGGCAACTACTTCTTCTTGTGTCAACTCCTGATCCGTGAACTTACGCATGCTGCGTCTGTTCTTTATTAAGTCACTAAATTGTTCCATAATATATTCAGTTAATTTATTTTTCTGCACAAATATACAACTAGAATGTGGATTGATAAACAAAAAACAATAAATTTGCAAACAGAGATGCCAGTCAGATTAAGTACATATCGCAAAGGAAACGCCATTCCCGCATTACCGGGAACGTCAATATTCCATTCCACCGAGTTATTTCATGTCTTCGAAATGACGCGGGGATACGAACCTATACTTATTGTGGCCTATATGGGCGACCGTCCCGTAGGCAAGCTACTGGCCGTCATCCGAAAAAGTGTACGCCTGTTTCCACCCGCCATTATCAAACGATGTGAAATTTATGGCACGGGTGAGTATTTTGATGAAGAGCTGAATAAAGAAGAATTATTCGGTGAAATACTGGAGCATCTCACCAATGAGGCACTGCGCAGATCTTTCCTGATTGAATTTCGCAATCTGGAAAATCCATTGTTCGGATATAAGGCTTTCAGAAAAAACAACTACTTCGCCATTAACTGGCTGAGAGTACATAACTCACTGCATAGCAAAACACCCTACGAACGCCTGAGCATGTCCCGCAGAAGACAAATAAACAAGGCATTGAGAAACGGTGCCTACATAGAAGTGGCAGACAATGAGAAAGATATACAAGAGTTTTCACGAATGCTGAAGAAAGCCTATTCATCTCAAGTGAGAAAACATTTCCCAGACATTGATTTCTTCCGGTTGCTGGCATGGCAGAATCCGGACAAAGAACTCGCTAAAGTATTTCTTGTGAAATATAAGGACAAAATCATAGGCGGTTCCATCTGTCTTTTTTCTAAAGAAAGTGCTTACCTATGGTTCTCAGGAGGTATGCGAAAAACTTATGCCCTTCTTTATCCCGGCATTCTGGCTGTATGGGCACCCATTACCTATGCCCATGAAAAAGGGTATGCACATCTGGAATTTATGGATGCCGGATTACCGTTTAAAAAACACGGTTACAGGGATTTCATACTACGTTTCGGCGGCAAGCAGAGTAGCACACGCCGTTGGTTCCGTTTCAGTTGGGAGTGGCTGAACAGCCTCTTGTGCAAATTCTATATTTAACTCATTTTTGTCTTTTTGTCCAAGGTGTTGTGAAGCATCTCGCAAATAAGAAATAAAATTGAAGAAATATTTCTTTATTTAACTCGAAATTGCTTTCTTTGTGCAGTTTTATCTGAAAACTTGAGTATAAAACCAAACTATTAAAATTATAGAATCATGAAAATCTCACACATTGAACACCTGGGAATTGCCGTAAAAAGCATCGAAGAGGCTCTGCCGTATTATGAAAACGTATTAGGTCTGAAATGCTACAATATTGAAACTGTAGAGGACCAGAAAGTTAAAACCGCTTTTCTTAAAGTAGGCGACGTTAAAATAGAACTGCTGGAACCGACAAGCCCTGAAAGCACTATCGCAAAATTCATTGAAAAAAATAATGGAAACGGTGGAATGCACCACTTGGCATTTGCTGTCGAAGATGGTGTTGCCAATGCATTGGCCGAAGCAGAAACCACTGGTATCCGCTTGATTGACAAAGCTCCCCGTAAAGGTGCTGAAGGTTTGCAAATTGCTTTCTTACACCCCAAATCAACTTTGGGAGTTCTGACTGAACTTTGCGAAAAACCATAAGATTCTTAGATTTATAAATTATGCCTGACTACGTCGTCTGGCATATGTACAAATCATAAAATCTAATTCAGAACTCGTAAATCAGAATTCATAAATCATAAATAGAAATTAAAATGAGTAATCAACTTGAAAAAATAAAAGAGCTTATCGAACGCCGTGCAACAGCACGCATGGGCGGAGGTGACAAAGCAATTGCAAAACAGCACGAAAAAGGGAAATATACAGCCCGTGAACGTATAGCAATGCTGCTTGATGAAGGCAGTTTTGAAGAAATGGACATGTTTGTGGAACATAGATGCACCAACTTCGGTATGGAGAAAAAGCATACTCCGGGTGATGGCGTTGTTACCGGTTGCGGTACTATCGAAGGACGTTTGGTGTATATCTTTGCACAAGATTTCACTGTTACAGCAGGTTCTTTGTCAGAAACCATGTCTATGAAAATATGTAAGGTAATGGATCAGGCCATGAAAATGGGCGCACCTTGTATCGGTATTAACGACTCGGGTGGCGCACGTATTCAGGAAGGTATCAATGCCCTTGCAGGTTATGCTGAGATTTTCCAACGCAATATTCTTGCTTCAGGTGTGATTCCGCAGATTTCAGGTATCTTCGGTCCTTGCGCCGGTGGTGCTGTTTACTCTCCTGCTCTGACTGACTTTACGCTAATGATGGAAGGTACATCATATATGTTCCTCACCGGACCTAAAGTGGTGAAGACCGTTACAGGTGAAGATGTCAGCCAGGAAAACCTGGGTGGTGCAAGCGTTCACTCTACCAAATCGGGTGTTACTCATTTCACAGCCAAGACTGAAGAAGAAGGTTTGGGCATGATCCGCAAATTATTGGGTTATATTCCGCAAAATAATCTGGAAGAAGCTCCTTATGTGGACTGTGCCGATCCTATCGACCGTTTGGAAGACTCTTTGAACGAAATTATCCCCGACAGCCCCAACAAGCCTTATGACATGTATGAAGTTATCAGCGCAATTGTTGATAATAATGAATTTCTGGAAGTACAGCCGCATTACGCTAAAAATATCATTATCGGATTTGCACGTTTCAACGGACAGTCTGTAGGTATCGTTGCCAACCAACCCAAGTATCTGGCAGGTGTGCTTGACAGCAATGCTTCACGCAAGGGGGCACGTTTTGTACGCTTCTGTGATGCTTTCAACATTCCTATTGTTTCATTGGTAGACGTTCCGGGATTCCTTCCGGGTACAGGACAGGAATACAATGGTGTAATCCTTCACGGTGCCAAATTGCTGTACGCTTATGGTGAAGCTACTGTACCTAAAGTAACTATTACATTGCGTAAATCATATGGTGGTTCTCATATCGTAATGAGCTGCAAGCAGCTCCGTGGTGATATGAACTATGCATGGCCTACTGCTGAAATCGCCGTTATGGGTGGTGCCGGTGCTGTGGAAGTATTATATGCACGCGAAGCCAAAGAACAAGAAAATCCGGCTCAATTCCTGGCCGAAAAAGAAGCTGAATACACCAAGTTATTTGCTAATCCTTACAATGCAGCTAAATATGGCTACATTGATGATGTCATTGAACCGCGTAACACACGTTTCCGCATCATCCGTGCATTGCAACAGTTGCAGACTAAGAAATTAACTAACCCGGCTAAGAAGCATGGTAATATTCCATTGTAATCAGGCTTTTTACATTTAAAATGAGAACGATTATGAATAAAACAAAAATCGGAATATTCCTTTCTTTGCTGCTGATGGTTGGTTTATGTTCTTGTGGAGAACAGAAATCAAACACCAAACTGGTTCTGAATGAGGTGCTGATTGAAAATGAAAGCAACTTTCAGGATGACTATGGACTACATAGCGCATGGATTGAGATATTCAACAGATCATTCGGTAGTGCAGACCTTGCCGGTTGTTTGCTGAAAGTGAGCAGTCAGCCCGGTGATACTGCTACTTATTTTATCCCCAAAGGTGACGTATTGACTCTGGTTAAACCTCGCCAGCATGCTTTGTTCTGGGCAGACGGAGAACCCAACCGCGGTACTTTCCACACCAATTTCACACTGAACGCTGCAAACAATAACTGGATTGGCTTATACGATTCAGGTAAAAAATTATTGGATCAGATTATTGTTCCTGCAGGTACATTACAAGCCAACCAATCCTATGCACGTGTCAGCGATGCAGCAAATGCATGGGAAGTGAAGGGAGCGAGTTCAGACAAGTATGTAACTCCAAGTACCAATAACAAAACCATCAACAGCAATGCCAAGATGGAAAAATTTGAAGAACACGACAGTGTAGGTATAGGTATGTCTATCTCGGCTATGAGTGTTGTATTCGTTGGCTTGCTTCTTCTATTCATCTCTTTCAAGATTGTAGGCCGTATCTCTGTCAACCTGAGCAAGCGTAATGCTATGAAGGTGAAAGGTATCACTGACAAACAAGAAGCTAAAGAGAAGAAACTGGGTGAAGCTCCGGGCGAAGTTTTTGCCGCAATTGCCATGGCTATGCACGAAATGCAAAGTGATGTACACGATGTGGAAGAAACAGTCCTTACCATTACCCGTGTAAAACGCAGCTATTCACCGTGGAGTTCTAAGATTTATACCTTGCGTGAAACTCCCCACAAAAAGTAAGTCACCAAATAAAAAGATAAAACGATGAAAGAATATAAATATAAGATCAACGGTAACGTATATAAGGTTGCCATTGGAGATATAGAAGATAATATCGCTCATGTTGAAGTGAATGGTACTCCTTATAAAGTAGAAATGGAGAAGGCTCCTAAAGCAGTTGTTAAACCGGTGGTTCGCCCCGCATCAACCAGCCCTGCTCCGGCACCAACTACAGTAGTAAAACCGGTTGCCGCTTCCACAGGCAAATCGGGTGTTAAATCTCCGTTGCCGGGCGTAATCCTTGACATCAAGGTAAATGTTGGCGATACGGTAAAGAAGGGACAGACCATTATCATCCTTGAAGCCATGAAGATGGAAAACAACATCAACGCTGACAAAGACGGTAAGATTACCGCTATCCAAGTAAGTAAAGGAGAATCCGTTCTCGAAGGTACTGACCTTGTAATTATTGAATAATATGGGAGATTTTATTAATTTTTTGGGAAATAACCTAGCTGATTTCTGGACCTATACGGGTTTTGCCAACGCTACTGTTGGACACATCGTAATGATCCTGATAGGTTTATTCTTCATATACCTTGCCGTTGCCAAGGAATTTGAGCCGATGTTGCTCATTCCCATCGGTTTCGGTATTTTGATTGGCAATATTCCTTTCAATATGGAAGCCGGACTGAAAGTCGGTATCTATGAGGAAGGTTCTGTACTTAACATTCTGTATCAAGGAGTTACCTCCGGATGGTATCCGCCGCTCATCTTCTTGGGTATCGGTGCCATGACTGACTTCTCGGCATTGATTTCTAACCCAAAGCTGATGTTGATTGGTGCTGCTGCCCAGTTTGGTATCTTCGGTGCATATATGATTGCATTGGAAATGGGCTTCGATCCTATGCAAGCGGGTGCTATTGGTATTATCGGTGGTGCTGACGGTCCGACAGCTATCTTCCTTTCGTCCAAACTGGCGCCTAACCTGATGGGAGCGATTGCGGTATCTGCCTATTCCTATATGGCATTGGTACCGGTTATCCAGCCACCTATCATGCGTCTGTTAACTACGAAGCATGAACGATTAATCCGTATGAAGCCTCCTCGTGTTGTTTCTCATACAGAAAAAGTAATATTCCCCATTATCGGTTTGTTGCTCACTTGCTTCCTGGTTCCGTCGGGTCTGCCTCTATTGGGTATGCTTTTCTTCGGTAACTTATTGAAAGAAAGTGGTGTAACCCGCCGTTTGGCAGAAACAGCCCGCGGTCCGCTGATTGATACTATCACCATCTTGTTAGGATTAACAGTAGGTGCTTCTACTCAGGCTTCAGAGTTCCTTACTCTTGACTCTATCCTGATTTTCGCATTGGGTGCGCTGTCATTCATCATCGCTACTGCCTCAGGTGTAATCTTTGTGAAGATATTCAATCTGGTATTGGGTAAGGACAACAAGATCAATCCGCTCATCGGTAATGCCGGTGTATCTGCAGTTCCCGACTCAGCTCGTATTTCTCAGGTTATCGGTTTGGAATACGATCCTACCAATTACCTGTTGATGCACGCTATGGGTCCGAATGTGGCAGGTGTGATCGGTTCTGCTGTTGCAGCTGGTATTTTGCTTGGATTCTTGATGTAATTCACTGAAATACAATAAGGAAATCCCTCTTCCATCAGTGTATGGAAGAGGGATTCTTTCTTGATATAGATTAAGAAATGAATGATTTATTGTGAATTTTGAACGAATAGTTACATAAAATATGCTGAGAAACATATAAATTTGCCGCCGTAAAACCAAACTAAATTAATGAAGATGGAAAAGAAAACAGTTAAGTACCACATTCCCCAACACGGAATTTACATGTACGCACGTACTAATTCTGGTAAAACTGAACTCATTGTCCTAAACAGCACCAATGCTGAACAAGTAGTGGCAAACGATCATTACCGTGTGATGACGAATGATTCAAAAAGTGGCAAAGAGCTTGTCAGTGGCAAAAAAATTGACCTTACCCAGAATATGACAGTTGGTGCGCGTCAATCATTGATTATTGAATTATAATTGTTTTTTTAAGGTAAGAAGGTAAATGAGAATGTAAAAAGAGAGGCGGTTCTTGAGAGAAGAAGCCGCCTCTTTTTTATTTGTTCCTTTTCAGCATAAATTATACTTATTTGCGCGAAACAATGGTCCCTGTAGCCTGATAAGTAGGCATGACCAACATTTCTGCAATCTGCATATACTCCGGTACAGAAGCCGCAAAGTAAACCGTCTCGGCAATATCATCTCCTGTCAAAGGACGAATACCTTTATATACATTGTCTGCTTTTTCCTTGTCACCTCTGAAACGAATGACCGAGAAGTTTGTTTCCACCAGCCCCGGCTTGATATTGGTCACCCTCAACGGAGTATCCACCAAATCAATACGCAGACCATCCGAGAGTGCTTTTACGGCTGCTTTAGTAGCACAATACACACTACCACCAGGATAAGCCGCATCTCCGGCTATAGAACCTATATTAATAATGTGCCCACGTCCACGTTCCACCATGCCCGGAACTACCAGTCGTGTCATAGCCAGCAGAGACTTGATATTAGTATCAATGACAATATCCCACTCGTCCAGATTGCCTTCCTGTTCTTTATCCGTGCCGATTACCAGTCCGGCATTATTCACCAATATATCAATGGCTTTCCATTCTTTGGGCAATGATTCCAAGGCAGTTGTAGCCGCCTTACGGTCGCGCACGTCAAAAGGAAGCAGATGCACTTTCGTACCATAAAGTTTTTCCAATTCTTCCTTCAACGCATTCAGTTTATCTACGTTGCGGGCATTCAAAATCAATCTCGCTCCTTGTGAAGCAAATTTACGGGCGCATCCGGCACCGATACCGCTGGAAGCTCCTGTGATAAAAACAATCTTATCCATTTTCTTATTTCAATTTATTAAGAACTTACTGAAATCTGCTTTAACCGCCTGCATCTCTACAGACCGATATGCCCCTCGATAAAAAGGGCAGACTATCTTTTTTTATGTATATTAAAAAAGCAATCCGATGTAAAGGTACAACATAAATTGCAATTTAGTTGCATTTTCTTTCTGCTATCTTTGTGGTCATAAAATAAAAGGAACAATGAAAAAGATAAAATTAGAATCTGTATTTAATGAATTTACCTTGATGGGAATAGCTGTACTGGGAGCATTCTACCTTGGAGAATACTGGGAAGGAATTGCGGTAATCCTGTTTTACCTTATTGGTGAATGGTTCCAGCACAAAGCAGTACACAAAGCACGAAGCAATATCAAAGCATTGCTGGATGTACGTCCCGAAACGGCTACTGTCGTTTACAATAATGAATATAAAGTAACAGCGCCGGACAAAGTGCAACCCGGGGATATCATCGAAGTGAGAACCGGAGAGAGAGTACCACTAGACGGCATACTCCTGGAAGATTCTGCTTCATTCAACACGGCTGCTCTAACCGGAGAAAGTGTACCCCGGACCATCCGAAAAGGAGAAGAAGTACTGGCAGGAATGATTGCCACCGAAAAGGTGATAAGAATAAAAGTAAATAGAACATATGATCAGAGTGCGTTGGCACGCATCCTGGCATTAGTACAAGATGCAGCCGAAAGGAAAGCTCCTGCCGAATTGTTCATCCGCCGTTTTGCACGAATCTATACACCCGTGGTAACAGCACTGGCGGTATTGATGGTAATACTCCCCTATTTATACTCTTTGCTACAGCCGGAATTTACTTTCGTTTTTGACGACTGGTTCTATCGGGCCTTGGTATTCCTGGTTATCTCATGTCCGTGCGCATTGGTAGTCAGCATTCCGCTGGGATATTTTGGAGGCATAGGTGCTGCATCCCACAGAGGGATTCTTTTCAAAGGCGGCAATTATCTGGATGCCATTACTAAAATAAATACAGTGGTATTTGATAAAACCGGAACACTGACCCAAGGTGTATTCGGTGTTCAAACGATATCGGCTGCCGAAGGAGTTTCACCAAAAGAACTGCTACAGCTCATCGCCTCCATAGAGAATTTCAGCAACCATCCTATTGCAAAGGCTGTGGTGAGATATGCAGAAGAACAACATATACCGTTGGATTCTTCACTGAAGATTACAGAAATTGCAGGTTACGGCTTGAAAACCGTTTTCAACGGTAAAGAAGTATATGTAGGAAATGCACGACTTCTATCCAAATATGAGGTCCCCTATCCCCGTGAAATAAACGATATTGCCGAAACCACCGTACTATGTGCGATGGAGGGTAAGTATATGGGATACATTTCCCTGGCAGACAGTCCCAAGCCCGATGCCGCCCAAGCCATCCGTGAACTGAAAGACTTAAATATTGATAATATTCAAATATTATCAGGAGATAAACAGACAATTGTTTCTAAATTAGCAGAAAAGATAGGCGTTACCCGTGCTTTCGGCGATTTATTACCGGAAGGCAAAGTGGCACATCTGGAACAATTGAAAGCAAAACCCGAAAACCGCGTTGCCTTTGTGGGAGACGGCATTAACGATACTCCTGTACTGGCATTAAGTGATGTAGGAATTGCCATGGGAGGACTAGGTAGCGATGCTGCAATAGAAACTGCGGATGTAGTGATACAAACAGATCAGCCCAGCAAAGTGGCTGAAGCTATAAAAATAGGGAAACTGACTCACCGCATCGTATGGCAGAATATATCCATGGCATTCGGAGTAAAATTACTGGTATTGCTATTGGGAGCCGGTGGAATGGCCACCATGTGGGAAGCTATCTTTGCAGATGTAGGCGTAGCTTTGCTTGCCATTTTCAATGCAATAAGAATACAGAAATGGAAGGAATAAAACATTTAATCTATGGATGAGACAATCTATTTGAAAAAACTGGCGCAGCGGGAAATCAAGCCGACAGCCATGCGGCTGCTGATCCTGAAAACCATGATGCAGCACAAAGAAGCGTTTTCCCTGCTGGACTTGGAAAATGAATTGGATACAGTAGACAAATCAACCATCTACCGCACCATAACCCTGTTCCTGGCCCATCATCTGATTCATGCCATTGATGACGGTACGGGCTCGTTGAAATATGCGGTATGCAACAACGATTGCAATTGTGAAGTAGATGACCTCCACACTCATTTTTATTGTGAAAACTGTCATCGCACCTTTTGCCTGAAAAGCATTCATGTGCCGATAGTGACACTCCCGTCGGGATTCACAGTGCAGAGTATCAATTATGTGCTGAAAGGATTATGCTCGGAATGTTCTTTATCAGATTCCACTCCCCACAAGACAGATTGTTGACAAGAGATTCTATGGATGGGCCGTCTTTTTCCGGCTCATCCAGTATAATTATTTTTTCAACGCAGCAATATCCTCTATCGTCGGATTATGACAACTCATACCGCCATCGGCTATAATAGTCTGACCTGAAACATAACGGGCATCATCCGATGCAAGAAATGCAATAATAGCAGCTATATCGGCAGCTTCTCCCAAATAAGGGGTCGTATTATACTTCAAGAAGATTTTCTGCATTACCTCCGGCAGGTTACGGGTAGCGGCAGGAGTAAGGATCAGCCCGGGAGCCACCCCGTTACAACGTATACCGCTATGCCCGTATTGAGTGGAAATATAACGGGTCAGATTAATAACTCCGGCCTTACTCAATCCATATAGCGAACCACGGAAATCACCCAATAGCCCGCTTATAGATGCAACATTGACAATACTCCCTTTTCTCTTTTCAATCATTGCAGGTAGGGCAGCGCGAACTGTAGCTAGCATACTTTTCAAATTCAGATGAAAAACCTCATCAAAATACTCCATATCCAAGTCAAGAATATCCAAGTCTTTTTTCAAATCACTTCCTCCCACATTATTTACCAGACAGTCTATACCGCCAAACCATTCAATGGTCTTATTCACCGCTTCTGTCCCGCTATTCATATCTGTAGCATTATAATAAACAGCTTTTACCTGACAGCCATCGTTCCTAAGTCCTACGGCCAGTTTCTCCGCTTCCTCCAAATGATAATCGGCTATCACTATACTTGCTCCTTCGGATGCCAATCTTTCTGCCGTTGCACGACCAATGCCGCCGGCTCCCCCTGTAACAAGGGCTATTTGTTTATCAAATCTATTCATAAGTCTGATTTTATTTTTTGGTTTAACAACAATAACTATTGCTATAAAGTTCTCCCTAACCGACTTAATAAAAGATGATTCACACGTATATACGTGTAGCCCCACGCGAACGTATGTGCAGCTCTACGTGAACATTCGTGTAAAAAACAGGCTGCCTTTCTTCGGAACGTCTTCACTTTCATGACGGGAGTTTTTTCCAAACTGACGGCATAGGTTTGGAGAAGTATTTCCATTGTTTCCGGAAGTTATGCCGGAAACTTCTGTGTACTTCCCTTTCAACCACAAGAATTGCATTTTATCTCTCACACTCTCACCTTTATCACTACTTCCCCGATGAACAAACCGTTTCAAGGGTGAGAGATAAGGGTGAGAGATACCTCAAAAGGTGAGAGCAACTGTTCTCACAAGGTCCAAAAATGTCCTGTTCCGCATCCGTAACTAGAACATTTTCATCCATCTGCAAGGAGGAGGGCTGTCAACTCGTCCGATTACAGGAAGAAAATAACCACTCCGGATAGAAACTGATGAAAGTTGCTTTCACTGAAACTTTAAAGGTGTAATGTTCCAACAGGAATCTTTTTGGCTGGAATAGTGAAGGCGTGAGGCAGAACTTGGCACAAAATTTCGCAGAACTTGGTGCAAGATCCGATAGAACTTGGTGCAGGTTTCCAAATACTCTGGTAGAGACAGTTTTTTGAAACCGGACAAGAGTTATCGGACAACCTTATCCCCACTAATTTTCTACTGCTCCAGAAGATGGATTTTGGAAAGGACCTTTTCATGGTTGGACAATTATAGAAGACTCTGCCGAAACAATGAATTGACATTCTATTCGGCAGAGAAAATGGTGAAACTGGCATCTATTAGGATACTATTGAATAAAATTTAAGCAGGCTCTTATTTCTTAGCCAGAAACTTTTTGCTCAACCATTTTCTTATCGGTTCATCATATAACTTCAGACAAAGATAAGCTAGTAAGATATTACCAAAGAATACCAGTAAAGTTACCGGCCATGCCTGAGAGAAGGTAAGTGCTTCACTCCACACCCACGCATAAAATAAATACATGAATGGATAATGAACCACATACAGCGGATAAGATATATCCCCTAAAAATTTACAGACTTTTGAAGACTTCGTATCCGTTGTTTTTCCTGAAGCACCTAAATATACAAGTATCGGAAAAATGAGAATTGTACATACAGCATCATAAATACCATTCATCCAGGGAGACTTGCCATCACCGATATACGGCATGGACAGTAAAATGATAACCGCCAGACTACATATCCAAAAAGCACCTCTGATCTGAACCGGTTTAAAAACACGAGACATTAACAGTCCGATAGAGAATGAAAATAATAAGCGCAGGAAACCACCTATCAGATTATTATCTGACAATGACCACCCCACCCCCAAATGACCATAACCGGAAAAATTAAATATAGCGAAAGAAGCCAATCCGATACCTGCCAACACAACGAGTATAGTAAGCGCTTTGGTAGACAATCGGCGGATAAACAACGCATACAGAAAATTACCTATATACTCAAAAAACAAAGACCAACTAGGACCATTCAAAGGAAACATCTCACCATTTCCACGAATTTCAGGCCCTGTACCCGGTACAGCCGGAATCAGGAAAAGACTAATGAGCATGGCAAGCATTATCATAGTTGTGGCCACATGTGAACCATCCCACTTCACACTACCTTGCATACAAAACGTAATAGCGCCTAAAATAACCCCCAGGACAACCATAGGATGCAAACGGATCAATCGCCGCTTAAAAAAGTCTTTTGTTTTCATCGTTTTCCATCGGTCATCATAGGCGTAACCTATCACAAAACCCGACAGAATAAAAAAGAAATCGACAGCCAAATACCCGTGATTGAATTGCTGGTCCGTGGGGCTCGTCGCAAAGCCTTCGAATACATGATACCATATTACCATAAGAGCAGCAACTCCTCTCAACCCGTCAAGAAGGTCATAATGAGGTTTTGTATCAGTAAATGCCGCAGAAGAGATTTTTTGCATAATAAAAAATAATAGATTTAATAATTAATTCTTTGTAACCGTAACTAACAATGCTGCAAAGATACACAACATAAACACTTTAAAATTTGTCCTATGACAAAAACAGAATGATAAAAGCACTATTTTTGCGCTCTGAGACGACTAAGTGTTGGAAGTGTTATTCCCAGATAAGATGCAATATACCGCAACTTTACTCTTTGGCAAACTTGAGGGAATTGTTGTGTAAATTCTTCATATCTTTCTTTTGCCGGCAATGTAAGACGCTCTTTATGTGAACGATGCAAACGTCTATACTCGTTTTGATGAATGATGCGCCCCCAATTAGCCAGTTCAATATTATTCTGAAAAAGCCTGTTCAAATCAGCCAATGATATTCTATAGGCAACCACATCCTCAAGGGTTTCTACAAACTCTTCACTCGGCTTATTATAATACAATTCATCCATACTGAAAACAATCCCTCCCTCCCATGAAAATGAAGTCGTTATCTCTTCTCCATTGACAAGCCAAAAAGAACGGGTCATTCCTTTTTCTATGAAATAAGCCGATTTACAAAATGTATTTTCTTTTATCAGCTGATGTTTCTTTGGAAAACAACATAAAGTCAGACATTCTTTCAATGCCTGTATCGTATCATCAGAAACCGGATACAAAGAAATTATATTTGCCAGAATATTTGTCATAAAGCAACAAATGATTTAAGATCTATATCGTTTCTATGAAAATGAAACCTTAAACAAAACAAAACACCTGACTTTACTCTAGGAGTAAAGTCAGGTGTAAATCTTATAAATCATTGATTTTCAATGTTTATTGCGGAGAGACAGGGATTCGAACCCCGGGTACCTCGCGGTACAACGGTTTTCAAGACCGCCGCAATCGACCACTCTGCCACCTCTCCAAACTTCTTTATCAGAAGTGCTTTCCGTTGAAAGCGGTGCAAAGGTACCACTTTATTTTAAATATGCAAATAGTTCGCCAGTTTTTTTGCTATAAAAATTTCAAATCGTATTTTTGCATGCAAATAACAAACGAAAGAATCAGATCATGATATACCCTCAGAACTTCGAACAGAAAATAGGTTTCGATTCCATCCGTCATTTGCTGAAAGAAAAATGCCTTAGCACATTGGGTGAGGAAAGAGTAGACGAAATGGCATTCTCCGAATCTCATAAAGAGATTGATGAATGGCTGGAACAGGTGATGGAATTTATACGCATCATACAGGAAGAAGATGATTTCCCCGATCAATACTTCTTTGATGTACGCCCGTCCTTGAAACGTATCCGTGTAGAGGGTATGTATCTGGATGAACAAGAATTGTTTGACTTACGCCGCTCCTTGGAAACGATCCGTGATATTGTCCGCTTCCTGACACAAACGCAGGACGAGGAAGAAGAGGAAGATGGAAACTCCCCCTACCCTGCTCTCCGGAAGCTGGCAGGTGATATCCTGGTATTTCCTCAGCTCATTTCACGCATCAATAATATATTAGACAAATTTGGAAAGATCAAAGACAATGCTTCTTCCGAATTACTGCACATTCGCCGGGAACTGGCTTCAACAACCGGAGGTATCTCACGCAGCCTGAACGCCATTCTGCGTAACGCCCAGGCAGAGGGATACGTTGACAAAGATGTAACACCCACCATGCGTGACGGCAGACTGGTTATCCCTGTAGCACCGGGATTGAAAAGAAAAATAAAAGGAATTGTACACGATGAATCATCTACCGGCAAAACTGTTTTTATAGAACCTGCCGAAGTAGTAGAAGCGAATAACAGAATCAGGGAACTGGAAGGAGAAGAGCGTCGGGAAATTATCCGTATCCTGACAGATTTCTCCATCACAGTCCGTCCGCAAGTACCCGCCATCCTGCAATCATACGAATTTCTGGCAGAAATTGATTTCATCCGTGCCAAAGCACATTTCTCCATTCAGACCAATGCCACAAAGCCGTCATTGGAGGACAAGCAGATTTTGGACTGGACGCTGGCCGTACACCCGTTATTGCAACTTTCACTAAACAAACATAATAAGAAGGTGGTTCCGCTAGATATTGAACTAACCCAGAATCAGCGTATCCTTATCATATCCGGGCCCAATGCCGGAGGTAAATCCGTCTGTCTGAAAACAGTGGGATTATTGCAATACATGCTTCAATGTGGCATGCCGGTTCCCATGCACGAACGCAGCCAAGCCGGATTATTTGGGAGTATCTTTATTGATATAGGTGACGAGCAGAGCATTGAAGACGATCTAAGTACCTACTCTTCACACCTGACAAACATGAAGATGATGATGAAAAACTGTAATGAACGCAGCCTCATCCTCATTGACGAGTTTGGTGGAGGTACAGAACCACAGATTGGTGGGGCCATAGCCGAAGCCGTGTTGAAGCGTTTCAATGAAAAAGGAACATTCGGCGTAATCACCACCCACTACCAAAACCTGAAGCACTTTGCCGAAGATCACGAAGGAGTGGTTAATGGTGCCATGTTGTATGACAGACATCTGATGCAGGCATTATTCCAGTTACAGATAGGAAATCCGGGAAGTTCATTTGCCGTAGAAATAGCCCGGAAGATAGGTTTGCCGGAAGAAGTGATAGCCGATGCCTCTGAAATTGTAGGCAGCGAATACATCAATGCCGATAAATACCTGCAAGACATTGTGCGCGACAAGCGTTATTGGGAAACCAAACGCCAGAACATCCGCAAACGCGAAAAACAAATGGAAGACACCATTGCCAAATACGAAGAGGAAATACAGGAACTGGAAAAAAGCCGTAAAGAGATTTTGCGGAAAGCTAAAGAGGATGCGGAAAAATTATTGCAGGAGTCAAATGCCCGCATTGAAAATACGATCCGTACCATCAAGGAAGCGCAAGCCGATAAAGAACGCACCCGGCTGGCACGCCAGGAACTGACTGATTTCAAGGACCGGATAGAAGAGATCGAAAAGAAGAATCAGGAAGACAGGATCGCTCTTAAAATGGAGAAATTGCGCGAAAAACAAGAACGGAAAAAAGACAAGAAGGATAAAGTCAAAACGGAGTCCTCTCAACCGGCAATACCTAAAGTGCAGCCAATCACTGTGGGTAGTTCCGTAAAAATCAAAGGTCAGTCCAGTACAGGGGAAGTATTAGAGATAAACGGAAAAAATGCAGTAGTCATGTTCGGAATGATAAAAACCAACGTGAAACTGGATAGATTGGAACGTAGCACCCCGGCACAGTCCACTCCAAAATCAATGGTAAAAAGCACTTTTGTCAGCAGTGAAACACAAGACCGTGTATACGAAAAGAAACTGAACTTTAAACAAGACATTGATGTACGCGGCATGCGTGGTGACGAAGCTATACAGGCAGTAACCTATTTTATTGATGATGCCATACTATTGGGAATAGATCGTGTCCGTATCCTACATGGAACAGGTACCGGTATACTCCGTACCCTGATCCGCAGCTATTTGGGAAGTGTTCCGGGAGTTGAACACTATCAAGACGAACATGTACAATTCGGAGGAGCAGGCATTACTGTTGTAGACCTAGAATAATGTTTTTTAATAAAAGGCTGTTTCTAATAACAAATTTTATCTATCTTCGCACTAAAATAATGAAAGTGTGATGACAGATCAACTCCATACCTTCGTCACAATAAAACTAGACGATCAAGAGTTTCGTAATATTTTCAATAAATATTACGAAACTCTTTGTGTATTTACCAACCAATACATAGAAGATGAAGATGAAGC
The DNA here is from genome assembly GCA_963651205.1 of Bacteroidaceae bacterium. Classification (GTDB taxonomy): domain Bacteria; phylum Bacteroidota; class Bacteroidia; order Bacteroidales; family Bacteroidaceae; genus Phocaeicola. Next base: position 51,055 of record CAVJPC010000011.1, on the reverse strand, counting down.
TGCTGATATTGCTCAAGATTGTTTTGTTAAATTATGGCAGTTACGAAAAGAGTTCAGCTATCTGCACCAAATCAAATCATTTCTATATACTGCCGCCAAAAATAAAGCGTTGAATGAATTAGAACACAGTAAAGTAGTCTATGAATATGCCCGGAAAATAGCGGAAAAACAAAAAGACACCTTCTTTCATGACAGAATAATAGAGGAAGAGACTTATTATATTCTCACAAACGCTATAGATAAACTTCCGGCACAAATGAAAGCCATTATGAGCCTGGCACTTGAAGGTAAAAGTAACTCTGAAATAGCCGGTGCATTAAATGTGTCCAATGAAACCGTCCACACTCTCAAAAAAATAGCCTATCGCAAATTACGTGATTATCTAAAAGAATATTATTATCTTATTTTTCTACTTTTCTAGACTGGATATCAGCATTTTAATTTTTATTTCTGTTTTTTTCTAAAAAAATCTCATTCTCCATTCACCCAGTTTTCGTTTTAACCTGTTTTACTATAAACAACAATAAAAACAGGTAAAAATGATAAAACATGATTTATATATAGCAAAACTGATAGCACGCCATTTGTCTGGTGAAGCTACAGAAAAAGAATTATCTGAACTAGCCGTATGGAGAGAAGAATCTTCTGAACATGAATCTCTGTTTCAGTTGATCTGCAATAAAGAGCATATCAAACACAATATGCAACAAAGACAGGCTTTTGATACTCAACAAGGATGGAAAGAAGTGGAAAAAGCAATAAACCATAATCGGTTCAAACATCGCATAGGGGAAGTATGTAAATATGCGGCTATCTTACTATTACCTATAGTTATGGCTACTTTCCTTTTATATCAAAACACACCACAAACGGCAACAACAATAGCTCAATCGGTAGAGCAAATAATACCTGGCGGGAAAAAAGCGACTCTTACTTTAGATAATGGAAAAACGATCAACCTGAATGGAACGCCAGATACGAAAGTACAAGAAGAAGACGGAACTACCATACAAATGGATTCTGCCGCTATAAATTACCAGCTACCCCCCACTAATATCGCAGTTACAAAAGACATATACAATAAAATAGACATCCCACGTGGAGGAGAATATAAACTCACGCTGAGTGACGGCACTAAAGTTTACCTCAACTCAATGAGTACGCTTAAGTATCCCGTACAATTCACTCAAGATATCCGTCAGGTTGAACTGCAAGGGGAAGGTTATTTCGAGGTAAGCAAAACCGGCCGGCCTTTCATTGTCAAGGTAAATGATATGCAGATCGAAGTATTAGGGACCATCTTTAATATTTCAGCATATCCAAATGAAAATTATCAAACGACTCTGGTCAATGGTTCCGTCAGAGTCACAACCACCAATGGCAATAATTGCATCTTAAAGCCTTCTGAACAGGCATGTATCAATCCGGAAAACAACATTATCGAAGTACATACAGTAAATACCTCTTTCTATACCTCATGGATACATGGAAAAATCAATTTCAAAGACCAGCGGTTGGAAGATATAATGAAATCACTCGCCAGATGGTATGACATGCAAGTGATTTATGGAGATGAAAAAGCTAAAGATGTACGATTTGGCTGCTATGTAGACAGGTATAATGAAATCACTCCATTTGTCGATTTATTGGAAAAGACAGGAAAAGTGTCTATCAAGATAGAAGGAAAAAATATAAAAATATCAACTAATAACTAATCAATTTATTATGAAGAATCAACATGACATTACCGTTTTCGGTAAAAATGGGAAGCGCCTCCTGGCGACTCTTCTTTTCCTATGCATCATTGCTTCAGACTTCATGCAAGCATCTACTTTTGCTCAAAGCACAGTTACTGCGACATTTAAAAATGTCACTTTGAATGAAGTCATTTGGGAAATTCAGAAACAAACCGATTTTACATTCATTTATAGTACAAATGATGTAAAAAAAGTAAAGATTGAAAATATGAGTGTAAATAAAGAACTTATTTCTAAAGTTCTGGATAGATGCATGGAAAACAGCGGCCTAACTTATTCCGTCCATAATGGAGTGGTTGCTATTCAAAAAGCTCCGCAGCCGGTTTCTGTTTTTCAAGAAAAATACACTTTAACCGGCACTGTTACAGAAGAAAATGGTGAACCAATCATTGGCGCCAATGTAGTTGTAAAAAATACCACTAATGGAACAGTGACTGATCTGGATGGAAATTTCTCTTTAGAAGTAAATGGGAAAAAAGTTACTATAACTATTTCATATATAGGATTTACTCCACAAGAAATGACCGTTACATCCGATAAGCCCATAAAAATTACGATGAAAGCGGATGATAACTTGATGGAAGAAGTAGTAGTGACCGGATACGGTACATTCAAGAAATCTGCCTATGCCGGTTCTGCCAGTATTGTCAAGACTGAGGCTGTAAAAGATGTACCCAATGTTTCTTTCCAGCAAATGTTGGAGGGTGCTGCTCCGGGAGTTAGTGTAAGTTCCAGTTCAGGTATTCCGGGAGCATCCAGTTCTATCCGCATTCGTGGTATGGGGTCTTTCAATGCCTCAAATTCTCCTCTCTATGTAGTTGATGGTGTACCCGTCTTATCTGGAGATATCGGTGCATCCGGCAGTGATTCCGGTTTAGATGTTATGGCTACACTCAATACATCCGATATAGAAAATATCACAGTTATCAAGGACGCTGCAGCTGCTTCTCTTTATGGCTCCCGCGCCGCTAATGGTGTGATAATTATCACTACCAAACAGGGAAAATCAGGGAAACCTGTATTCACTTTAAAAGCTGACTGGGGTTTCTCTGATTTCGCCATGCCTTTCCGTGAAATGATGGGTGGTCAGGAACGTCGTGATGTTATATACGAAGGATTAATAAATTATGCCACAGATGATGGCATGAATACAGCAGCTGCACAAGCCTATGCCGAACAGAATATTGATAAATATGCCCCTGTTCCTTGGTGTGGTTTTGTAAACTGGGATGACTATATGTTCCGTACAGGACGGCGTGACAATTATGAATTTTCAGCTTCTGGCGGTCAGGAGAAAATTAAATATTACGCTTCAATGGGGTATATGAAACAAGATGGTGTAACAATAAACTCCGGACTGGAACGTATTTCAGGACGTGTTAATGTAGACTATCAAATGGCAAAATGGATGAATATAGGTGCCAAAATACAGTTCTCAAGAGTTAATCAAGATACATACTCGGAAGGAACCGGTTATACCGCTCCTATCTACGGGACACGCAATGGGACCACTCCTTCAGATGCCATCTGGAATGAAGATGGAACCTGGAATAGAGAGTTGATTAAACTTGATGACCGAAATCCATTATTATCAAACACTTACAATTACAAACGTGAATATGCAACCCGCTCATTCAATACAGTATATGCCTCTTTTGATATTTGGAAGGGGATTCAGTTCAAAACAACATACAGCTATGATTTTGTCATGAACAAATCTCGTGCCTGGAAAGATCCGCGCACCAGCGATGGTGATGATGACAATGGTCGTTTTAGCAAAGATTATAATGATATTACCAATATGACCTGGTCCAACCTTCTCACCTATCAAACCACAATAAAAACCAAGCACCATTTAGATTTGCTTGCAGGCTATGAAATTAACAGCAAAGAATCCGATGGCCTCGGAGCTACGATTTCCAATTTTGCCCGCATGGACAAAGTTGAAATAAACAATGGAGTCGTATATCAAAGCATGGGTGGCTCAAACAGTACAACCCGCATCGTATCTTACCTCACTCGCGCTAATTATGACTATGACAGCAAATATTATTTGGGAGCCAGCTGGAGAACAGATGGTAGTTCCAGACTATCCCGTGAAAATCGCTGGGGCAACTTCTGGTCTGTATCAGGTGCCTGGAGAATCAGTTCTGAAAAGTTCATGAAAAGCACAGAGAATTGGTTGAGCGACTTAAAGTTGAGACTATCTTACGGTGTAAATGGTACGCTGCCTTCATCTTATTATGGATATTTGGGATTGAGCAGTCTTACCAGCAATTACAATGACCATCCGGGCATCTCCCAATCACAGTTGGAAAACAAAGAATTAACCTGGGAAACCAATTATAATTTCAATTCAGGTATTGATATAGGTTTATTCCATAACCGGTTAAATGTTACATTCGAATATTATACCCGGACAACCAAGAATCTGCTCTACAGCCGTCCGCTTTCTTTAACCACCGGATTCAGTAGTTATTTGTCAAACATTGGCAAATTACAGAACAAAGGTTATGAACTAGAAATACGCTCTACAAATATAGATTCAAAAGATTTTAAGTGGAGCAGCAGTTTAAACCTGGGACATAATTCCAATAAAATTTTAAAATTGGATGGAAACTTGACACAAGTGACTAGTGGAGTAAAAATTCACAAGGTCGGATTGCCTTACAATACTTACTGGATGATTGAATTTGCAGGTATAGATCCCGCTGATGGGGAACCCATGTTCTATCTTAACAAGGTGGAAGAAGACGGACATTTAAATCGTGAAACCACAAAAAGACCTGATGATGCACAAAAAGTGATCTTGCAATGCGCAGATCCTACAATAACCGGAGGTTTAGGAAATAACTTACAATACAAATGGTTTGACTTAAATTTCAATTTAAACTTCTCATTCGGTGCATGGAATTATGATGGTGCCGCTGGAAAAATGGAACATGGTGGAGATGGAACCCTCAATATTCCCACTTATTACAGAGATCGATGGAAAGCAGAAGGTGATCAGACAAATATAGAACGGTTCGTAATAGGCAGAAATATATCCATGACCTCTTATGCCACTACAAGAAGAGTTCATAGTGGAGATTTCATCCGCTTAAAAAATGTGACTTTCGGATTCACCCTTCCCAAATCTTTGACTCGTAAAGTGGGCCTTGACAGAGTCCGGCTATATGCATCCGGCAGTAATTTGTTAACATGGGCTGCTTATGACTATATTGATCCGGAATCAAGTTTCGGTTGGGACACTCCTCCTGTAAAAACATTCACATTTGGTTTGGAAGTTAAATTTTAAAGTATCATCAAATTTATAAAAAACGACGAATATGAAAAAGATACAATATATTACTTTATGCATAATAGCCATCTTATTCAATAGTTGTGGCAATGACTGGCTGGATTTGCAACCTTCCACTTCTGTTGAAACAGAAGGGTCGCTCAACGAACTCAGAGACTTTGAGTTTGTGCTGAATGGAGCATACAGCAGTATGCAATCATCCAACTACTATGGAGCTGATATGGTTTGTTATGGCGATTTAAGAGGAGATGATGTCAAATCCTATAAGTCATCAAGCACCAATGTCAATTTCTACTTGTTCAAGTATAACAAGACCAATGGACCAAGCGGATTTTGGGGAATGTATTATGGTATTGGGAAAAACCTGAATATTTTGTTACGTGACATTGAAAAGGTAGAAATTATACCCGATCGGGAAATTACGACTCCAACCATGCTAAAAATGACCGAACAGGAATACTTCAACGATTTGAAGGGAGAAGCATTGGCTATCCGTGCACTTTTACTTTTTGACATGACTCGCATTTATGGATATCCATATACTAAAGATAATGGTGCATCACTATCTGTACCCATCATTGATTATGTTGTTTCTGATAAAGAAAGCAAACCTTCGCGTAATACAACAGCCGAATGTTATAAATCAATAGTGACAGATCTGACTGCTGCTGTAAATTTATTAAGACCTGCTAAAAAAGAAGGAAAAATAAACAAATGGGCTGCCATGACATTATTAAGCCGTGTATATCTATATATGGGTAACAATAGTGAAGCATTGAAAGTAGCGGAAGAAGCAATCACCGGTGCCGAGAATAAAGGATATGGCTTATGGACCAATGAAGAGTATGCTCAGATTTGGGCTACTCCGTTCAACAAAGAGCTTTTGTTTGAGATCGTGAATCTGACAACTGACAGTCCGGGAAAATCCTCCATTGGTTATCTCACCAATAAATATGTTCTGATCGCTACAGAGAAATATTGGAAAAAATATATGAAAAACCAACCGAATGATGTTCGTAGCCAAATGGTTTCAACAAGCAGCAGCAGTAAACCATTCTGTCTGAAGTACCCATCACAAGGTTCAAAGAGTTATGAAGATGCCAATATACCCATATTCCGTGTATCCGAATTATATCTAAATGCTGCTGAAGCAGCTATAAAAATGAATGATGCAGTCAAAGCTAGAAAATATCTGGCTCCCATTTATGCACGCACCGGAAAAGATTTGGATGAATTGGATAACTCTGAAATAACTCTCGATCTCATTCTTGAACAGCGCCGTATAGAATTCTGGGGAGAAGGACAACGCTTTTTTGATTTAATGAGAAACAATAAAAAAGTAATCCGCACAGACTATCTGGAAGAGGTTATTAAAGAAGCACGCGAGTTTGACTGGACTTATTATAAAATAGTATTACCTGTTCCAAACGTAGAAATGGAATACAATGAAAATATGATTCAGAATCCAGGATATGATAATTAAACAAACTCTAAATATATAACCAATGATTTGCAAGACTAATTTTATCAAGTATTTTCTTCTTGCATTTACGCTGACATTCATCAGTTCCGGCCTAAGTGCCGGAACTCTTGGTTTGGACAGCAAGAAGAAACACAAAGAGAAAAAAGAAGAGTTAACAGCCGACGGCCCCTATGTACTGCATCAGCCCGACGGTAAAACCAGGGTCATCAGTGTAGACAAGAAAGGAAATATCATTGATACTACCTACACCACACTGCCCCATGACTTTACCCTGCACGTGATAGATCACAAAGGCCGATTTCCGTTTGATGTAAAACTGCATCCCGTGAAGCGTCCCGACTGGAACTATCCCCAGGCAGACAAAGTATTTGTCATGTCCGATCCTCATGGAAGGCTGGACTGTGTAATCAGTCTGCTGCAAGGCAATCATATCATTGATAAAGACTACAAATGGAGCTTTGGTAAAAATCATCTAATGATTATCGGTGATATCTTTGACCGTGGCAAAGACGTGCCCCAAATTTTCTGGTTATTCTATAAACTGGAAGAGGAAGCAGCCAAAGCCGGCGGACACGTATCTTTCATGCTGGGCAACCATGAACCGATGGTATTGGCCAATGACCTCCGGTATACCAAAGGGAAATATAAAGTACTGGCAGAAAAACTAAATATGAAATATCCCCAACTATTCGGTCCCGACACCGAACTGGGCAAATGGCTGGGGACACATAATACCATGCAGGTAATTGGTAATGATCTATATGTACACGCCGGACTGGGCAAAGACTTCTATGATCGGAACTTGAGCATACCGACCGTCAACAAAGAAATGAGCAAAGCACTTTTTATGTCGAAAAAAGAACGGAAAGCACTTTCTCCACTCACAGCCTTCCTGTATGGAAACAGCGGCCCCATCTGGTACCGCGGACTGGTACGCACTGATGCCAAATACAATCCGCTGTCAGGAGACTCCCTGCAACTGATCATGGATCGTTATAAAGCGCGACACCTCATTGTGGGACATACCATCTTCAAGGATATTTCTACCTTCTATGGTGGCAAGGTTATCGGCGTAAATGTAGACAATAAAGAAAATCGGAAAAAGAAACGCGGACGTGCCATGCTGATTGAAAATGACCAGTATTTTGTCGTCGGTGACAAAGGCGTACAGAGAAAATTAGAATAAAGACAACCTGTTAAAACTCTCCTTACAGTTTTTCCAAACTCCCTTGACAACTTTTCCAAATTGTCAAGAGAGTTTTTCTTCTCCTTTTTTGCAACTTTCCCCCTTTTATTTCATACCTTTGTTCCACGTAATAACTAACCTTATAAAACGAAATGAAATCTATCCGAGAACTATACCGCATCGGTACCGGTCCATCCAGCAGCCATACTATGGGGCCACGCAAAGCTGCTGAAATCTTCCTAGGAAGACACCCCGAAGCCAAGGCTTTTCAAGTCACTCTTTATGGAAGCCTGGCCGCCACCGGTAAAGGTCACATGACCGATGTAGCCATTATAGATACCTTGCAGTCGCACGCTCCCGTAGAGATTGTCTGGAAAGCCCACGTATTCTACCCGTTCCATCCCAATGGAATGACTTTCAAGTCACTGAACGAGAAAGGGAAAGTAACAGATGAATGGACGGTATTCAGCGTAGGCGGTGGGGCATTGGCCGAAGAAGGCCATGACAAAGGTTCTACTCCGGAAATCTATGATATGAGCCGTATGAGTGAAATTCTTTATTGGTGCGAACATACCGGACGCAATTATTGGGAATACGTCCAGCAATGTGAAGACGAAGGCATATGGGATTATCTGGCAGAAGTATGGCAAACCATGAGAGAAGCGATTGAACGCGGACTGGATCAGGAAGGCGTATTGCCCGGTCCGCTCAATTTGCGCAGAAAAGCTTCTACTTACTATATCAAGGCAAAAGGCTACAAAGACAATCTCCGTTCCCGTGGATTAGTATTCTCCTACGCATTGGCAGTGAGCGAAGAAAACGCCTCAGGTGGCAGAATCGTTACTGCTCCGACTTGCGGATCATGCGGAGTAGTTCCAGCTGTGCTTTATCACTTGCAAAAAAGCCGCGACTTCAGTGATACCCGTATCCTGAGAGCATTGGCTACCGCCGGATTGATAGGCAATATAGTAAAACACAATGCCTCCATTTCAGGAGCCGAAGCAGGTTGTCAGGCCGAAGTAGGTGTGGCATGCTCAATGGCATCTGCCGCTGCCAGTCAATTATTTGGTGGTAGCCCCGCCCAGATAGAATATGCAGCCGAAATGGGATTGGAACATCATTTGGGAATGACGTGCGATCCGGTATGCGGACTGGTACAAATACCTTGTATCGAACGAAATGCCTATGCAGCAGCCAGGGCCCTCGACGCCAATATTTACTCTGCCTTTACAGATGGCAACCATCGCGTATCCTTTGACAAAGTGGTAGAAGTTATGAAGCAGACCGGCCATGATCTTCCTTCTTTATATAAGGAAACCAGCGAAGGCGGACTAGCCAAAGACTACAAGCAAATGGATTAATTCCCTACCCACACACATTTATCTACCATAGGAAGATAAGTAAAAATTCTGTAGCATCTATCATTTTTCCACTGTAGGGGCGGGGTCTGCCCGCCCGAATACATACAGAAAAGTATATCTGTGGATGCATTCGGGCGGGCAGACCCCGCCCCTACGGTTAAATGACAGCTTCATTTTAGTTTTTCCCCTACAAAAACGACCGACCCAACTACAAACAGAAACACCCCGATGTAGCAAGAGCCGTTCCAAAGAGAGAAAGCCCTGTTTTAATCACTCAATTTCAAGAATCCTCCAAACTGGTCAAAATCCACCTCCAGTCCATTTTCCAATGTCAGTTCATATCCTTTGCGGTCACGTTCTATCTTCACGGTTTTATGCCCGCTATAATTAGCCTTCATATACTTAGATATAGCCTGAGGAATAAAAGTAGAAGGTACAGCCTTGTTTTTGCAGTCTATCTCCAGCCACTCCCCTTTTGAATTAAATTCCAATTCAATGCCATCAGCCAACTTCACATCATAAGAAGTAGACTGAAACAAATCTTTTTCAATCTTGATATAAGATACTTTAGTCTGAGGAAAATGCTTGCTGATCATTTCACGTGCAGCTACAGGAAGTTTATTTACATCGCGAGTCACGACATCACCAGCCATGGCAAACTGAAGGGAACTTACCAACATAGCCATTAAAAACAAAATCTTTTTCATAATCTAATTTATTTTTTAGTTAGTTAATGCCATACCAACAACCAACCATCTAAAAAGATTATGACGCGAAGAGATATTCCTGTATTTTAAATTTAATTAAGGCTATCATACTGTATGGGGGTAAGCTCTTCCATATCCTCATTTTTAGAGATACTCATTTTTCCTTCGGGAGTAATAGTAATTGAGAAAGGAATATACAAGTCTGTCTGAGGATAACTCACACTGGCAGCCAATACGATATTTTTTCCCGCACGGGTCTTTTCTTCATCAAACACCACACCTTCCAGAATAAAATGACGAAGATTGTCAGCACTCAAAAATTCAGAAAAACTTTGCTTGGTAAAAGTCTTGGCAAAAAACCGGCTTCCATTCTCACGGGAAATTCTAACGATGATACGATTGTCGGCAAAAATCCCCAAGTCACTTTTGACAGAAGGCAAGGAATCACTGGGAGCACGCTCTATAAACAAATTATATTTTTTTCCGCTACTGACAATACCTTGGTCAATACGTGAAACCTGCATACGCTGCAAGCCTGTCACATGGTCCACACTGTCTATCTGGAACATCAATTGTTCTGCATTAACGGAAGCCTCTTTCTTACCTCCGCAGCCGGTCATTACAATCAGCACAACGACAAATAAAAAATATATCTGTTTCATTTAACTCTCGATTTCTAGGTGACAAAGTAACAAAAAGTAACGGACACTCACAAGAAAACCTCCATAAAAAGCGAAAACCGGGCAATATCACATTGGCCGGCCTTCAGAGAAAACTAAAAACTAAACTAAATTATTTATTAGGTTAGACTAAACCAAAAAGAAAAGGTTTAATCCCACCTGGAAAAAAATATTTTTTTATTGAAAGCCATCCTCCTACAACGCCTTCCAAAAATCCATGAAATTCTTATAAAGTCCATAACAGACTAACTGATCTTCTTCCTCCAATTCATAATCTTCTTCAAAATGATTATCCACCTGATGCTCCAATATCGAGATACCCAGACTGTTCAGCACCTTCTCCCCTTTTATCAGTGCGATGATTTTTATATTAAATTCCGTCTCCAATGACAAATCACTCACCTTATAGCCTACAAAGCAAGAAGGAAGTTTGAACTTCATCACATAGTGCTCCTCATCAATCCGGAAAGACTCCACATTGACATGCAAATCCAACAACTGAACCAGGCTCCGTGCCGCTTCTTTCTCCGGTGTCAAAATACTATCCAGATTAAAAGCCTCAAGCACAGTCTTGTGCACATCATCTACCGCACGGGCATAGATATGTTTCACCCCTTTCTTTTTCAGCAGTGCCACCACACGCACCGAAGAACCAAAGTCCTCGCCAATAGCGACAATAACCACATCCACATCTTTCAGCGGCAACACGCCGAGCGACTGTTCGTCCGTAGCATCAATAATAAAGGAAGTCGCAATTTTATCTTTCAACACATCCACGCGATGCTCGTTAGTATCCACCCCTATCACCTCGTGCCCCAGTACGGAAAGCTCTTCGGCCAGTACTCCGCCGTAATTTCCTAAACCAATAATAATATATTTCATAACTAGTTGATTATGATGTTATCACTCGGATATTTATATTTCGTAATTTTCTTCTGTTTAATAAGACTGGATATCAAAGTAAGCACACCCACACGTCCTATAAACATTAAAGCAATGACAATCAGTTTGCTGTCACTCCCCAACGTCGGTGTCAAATCCAGGCTGGAACCTACCGTACTGAGCGCTGAAGTGCACTCGAAAACCAACGCCATCACCGAAGCCTGCGGTTCTAAAATGCTCAAACTGAAGATACCCGCAAAAACAATCAGCAAGTAAAGAATCAATGTGGCATTGGATCGACGAATAGAATCATGGGACAGTTCCCTGTTGAAAATATGAACCTTATCGGCTCCGACAAGAATAGCACGCAGGTTCAGCATGACTACAGCAAACACATTCACCTTCACACCACCGGCCGTAGACTGCGTACCGCCGCCGATCATCATCAAAACCACCATCAGCAACAGCGTCTGCACACTGAAAGTAGTCATACCCACGCTTGAGAATCCGGCTGTACGGGGACAAGTCGCATTAAAAAAGCCCTGCACCCATTTATCTGCCGCCGTCATTCCTGCAAAAGCATGGTTCCACTCAAAAATAACAATAGCCACTGTACCTGCCACCAGCAGGATGGCTGTCATAATCAACACAATACGGGTATTCAGATTATATAAATGTATTTTGCGGATAGTCCTCTTATTTCTTTTGATATAGCGATGATACAGACGTTTGCATTCATAAGAAACCGTTTCATACAGATTCACCAGAATCGGGAAACCGATCCCTCCCAGAATAATCAGAAAAGAAATAGTAATATACAGCAAGTTATGATTATGAAGCACCAGTTCATTACCCAGATTCCCATACAAAGTGGAGAATCCGGCATTACAGAAAGCTGAAATCGAATGGAAGGCAGAGAAAGCCAGTTCCTCTTCAATATCCATGCCCATAGTGCCGTGAATACTCAGAAAAATAATCCCCATCCCGACAGCCTCTATCACCAGTGTAAACCCCAGTATATATAATAAGGTAGAGAGCAACGAACTGAGCGACTGCGAGCTCACCATATCACGAACCACCAGTTGATTATAAAGCGATGTATTTCCCATGAAAAACATGGCGAAGAAACTGGTCAGAGTCATGACTCCCAAACCGCCGATTTGTATCAGCATAATAATAATGAACAGTCCCTCAGGCGTGAACGTAGAGGAAACATCGACCGATACCAGCCCCGTGACACAAGTAGCACTGGTCGCGGTAAACAAAGCATCAATAAAAGAAATGCCATGATAAGTGGCACGCGGCAGCATCAGCAACGCCGCACCTATCAGGATAAATATAAGGAAACTGGATGCAAAGATCAAGGACGGATTGGTACGCCTGCCCAGCAACCGGACGATCCCATTGGACAATTGCAATAACGAAAGCAGAGTAAGCAACACCACATGATACAAACGGCTGTGAAAGAAAGACCAGAAATCATGAATCCCCCCTTGCACCTCAGGCTCATGGAAGATAACCGGAATCAAAGTCAGATAAAGCATCAGGCTCAGTACCCATGCCAGTCCCCGATACTTCCGCCGCGTATCCGAATAATTTAATAAAATATGCAGAGAGATATCAACCAGAAAAACAATCCAGACCATGTGATACAGACTGTTTATCACCTCCATTTCTTCAAAAGAAATAAGAAATCCGTGCTCATAAACCAAGGTGAAGATTAATAAAGCCGACATCACATAAGTTATTCCGTCCATCCATTTCAGCAATTGCTCTATGTACGGTTTTATTAACTTCTTACGATAGATGAATAGTTTGTGTAAGGGTTCCATGTCGATATTATCTTGCATTAACAGAAAGCAAACTTAATCAAAATATTTATATCTCTACCTATAATAACAAATAACTTCGCGTTTTTACTGTGATACTCCCCTTTTTTTATTGCTCCGGACAAAAAAGGAGCGGAAAATTAGTAAGGAATACTTTTTTTACTTAATTTTGACCGCAAAACTATTAAATTGAAAGATTATGAGCACAAAACAGAAGCGTTTTATCTTACCAGAGGATGAAATTCCTAAATACTGGTACAACATACAGGCAGACATGAAGAACAAACCCATGCCGCCGTTGAATCCTAAAACCAAAGAAGCGCTGAAACCGGAAGACCTCTACCCGATTTTTGCCAAAGAACTTTGCCAACAGGAGTTGAACCAGACAGATGCTTGGATTGAAATCCCCGAAGCAGTGCGCGAAATGTACAAATACTATCGCAGCACACCATTGGTACGTGCCTATGGACTGGAAAAAGCACTAGGAACCCCCGCACACATTTATTTCAAGAATGAAAGCGTCAGCCCCATCGGTTCCCACAAACTGAACTCGGCCCTTGCCCAAGCATATTATTGCAAGGAAGAAGGCATTACCAACGTCACAACGGAAACCGGTGCCGGACAATGGGGTGCCGCTCTGTCCTATGCTGCAAAGGTGTTCGGGCTGGAAGCTGCCGTTTATCAAGTAAAGATCAGTTATAATCAGAAGCCTTATCGCCGCAGCATTATGCAGACATTCGGGGCAACCGTCACTGCTTCCCCCTCTATGTCTACCCGTGCCGGCAAGGATATCATTACCCGCAATCCCAACTATCAAGGTTCACTGGGTACAGCCATTTCCGAAGCTATCGAACTGGCCATGAACACTCCCAACTGTAAATATACGCTGGGATCGGTACTGAGTCACGTTACCCTGCATCAGACAGTGATCGGTCTGGAAGCCGAAAAACAGATGGAAATGGCAGGCGAATATCCCGATATGATTATCGGCTGTTTCGGTGGTGGTTCTAACTTTGGCGGAATCTGCTTCCCGTTTATGCGCCATACTATTCTTGATGGAAAACAGACCCGTTACATTGCTGCCGAACCTGCTTCGTGCCCGAAACTGACTCGTGGTAAATTCCAGTATGACTTTGGCGACGAAGCCGGATATACCCCGCTACTGCCCATGTTTACATTGGGACACAATTTCTCTCCGGCAAATATCCATGCAGGCGGCCTCCGCTATCACGGTGCAGGCGTCATTGTCTCTCAATTATTGAAAGACAATCTGATGGAAGCGGTCGATATCCAGCAGTTGGAATCATTCCAGGCAGGTTGTTTGTTTGCTCAGGCCGAAGGTATTATTCCGGCTCCCGAATCCTGTCATGCCATTGCCGCCGCTGTACGTGAAGCAAACAAGTGCAAGGAATCCGGCGAAGAAAAAGTGATCCTGTTCAACCTTTCAGGTCACGGACTGATCGATATGGCTTCCTATGACCAATATCTGGCAGGCAACCTGATGAATTATGAATTGCAGGATGAAGACATCCAGAAGAATTTGGATGAAATAAAAAATATGTAATTTCAGGAGTTCAATCAAAAACTCATCTTCACCACAGATTACACAGATTCTCACAGATTAGTTATATTGACAATCAGTCATATAATTTCTATCTGTCACCATCTGAGTAATCTGTGGTAGTTTTGATTTTTTTATTACTTCTCCGGATATTCCGGTCATAGAAAACAGATAGTATACATTATCTTACCAGTTTCAACCGGTTGATCAAACCTTCTTCTCCTTATACCTAAAGGTTTTCTTACTGACACCTTCTATCTCCAAAGGCTTTGGAGATAACTCCAAAGAGCATGGATTTAACTCCAAGCAGCTTGGAGATAACTCCCAATCATATAAAGATAGAACATATACTGTCAAAAGCCCTTAGCCTTATGTAATAAAAGGGTTAGACAAGCGGATGTAATGGTTTGGTGCTGTATAGCTCTTGAAAACAACTAAAGCATGGCAGGGATCATGAATCGGATCAAATCATGGATAAAGACTCAAAACTGCGGAGCATCTTAATCTCATCTGCCCAAATAGTATCATCGGGTGTTTCAAGCACAATGGGCATATCGTCAAAACGGGTATCCTGCATAAAGCGCTTAAAGAAATCAATACCGATCAAACCTTTCCCGATACTGTCATGTCGGTCTACCCTACTGCCCAGCGGTTTCTTTGAATCATTCAAGTGGATGGCACGCAGATAATCCCTACCCACCACTTCATCAAATTCAGCAAAGACCTGATCGTATGCATTCACAATATCATAACCAGCTGTATAAGTGTGACAAGTATCCAGGCAGACTCCCACACGTGACTTGTCTTCCACCTTATCTATAATATATCTCAAATGCCAAAATTCATTTCCTACATTACTTCCCTGTCCGGCGGTGTTTTCAATCACGACTGCCACTCCGGTGGTTTTATTCAGGGTCATATTGACAGACTCGGCAATCTTGTCAAGACATTCCTCTACCGACAGCTTGTTCAAATGACTGCCGGGATGAAAATTCAGCATCTTCAATCCCAAAAGCTCGCAACGCTGCATCTCGTCCAAAAATGCTGCACGGCTCTTCTCCAGCCCTTCCGCGTCAGGATGTCCCAAATTTATCAGATAACTGTCATGGGGAAGAATATACCGGACATCAAAGTTCTCTTTATCACAGTTCTCTTTAAACAGGGCGATACTCTCATCAGATAAAGGTTTCGCAACCCATTGCCGTTGATTCTTTGTAAAAAGAGCGAATGCGTCCGCTCCTATTTCCAATGCATTAACGGGGGCCATTTCCACGCCCCCGCTTGCCGATACGTGTGCACCTATATATTTCATACTTACATTCAGACTATTTATTATCATTTATACACTGAGAGACTCTTACACACTAATTTATTAAAACAATTGATCAGCCGGCCTTGTTCAAACTTATTCTTCCGATACATGCAAGCCTCTTTCCGGCAAAAATACAATAAAGAATGAAATGATGTATATATCCTATCATTTTTTATTATTGGACCCTGCTTCTTATTTTTCACATTTGCATCCACTGCAGAGCACAATAAAATAGATGAAAGGTCCTGTTTTCCTAATTATTTCGGCCTGTTTCTTTCTATAATAAGTTAAATATGAAAATTATTTTGCATAATAATCAACAAGAAAGAATTTAAATATTAATTTTGCAACATAATCATGAAGAAATATAAATATCCTCTAACAATAGATTACTATGAATAACAAATTTCAAACCCCTATTGTCGTATTTATTCTCATTGGACTATTCACATCCTGTAATGACCAAAACAAATACGACAGTTTATCAGCTTCTGATGTTCCTCTCCAACTGATGAGTGGTATAAAAACACGCGCAACTATAAATAATAACTGGGACAACGGAAACAGCATCGGTATCATGATGTTTCATTCCAAGACCAATGAACCGGCTTTGCAAAAAGGCAATTATCACTACATTGCCGCCAAAGACGGAAGTGAAAGTTCATTTGCACCTGCAAATGCCGAAAATACCGCTTACTTCCCTACCGGTGGCGCGGAAGTGGATGTCATGGGATACTCTCCGTATCAGTCTTCTATCGGTAAAGATTTATCAGTGGTGCTGAACACTGCCGATCAGAGTGATTTAAATTCCCTGGACTTTCTAACCTCAGAACGAGCTTGTGAACATTCTTCCAACAAACCGGCGGTGGCACTGGAATTTGTTCACAGACTCGCCAGACTGGATATTACCCTGGATGTCTGGGATGCAGAAATGGAAGAGGATATAAAAGATGCCTCACTGGTCATCAGTGGCACCAACACCCAAGCCACCTGGTCCCTGACCGAAAACAGCTTTGTCAGCAAAGGAGAACCCGGCGATATCTCCATACCTATCAGGAAGGGGAAAAATGCCACAGCCATCATTGTTCCCACCACCGCCGAAAACCAAATAACATTCACACTCACCACGGCACGCAACACCTACACGGCAAACTATACCAAAGAGTTTGAAGAAGGTACGGTTAATGCCCTTCATCTACAGGTAAAAGAACATAGTGTCACCATTACCGCCAGCATCAAGCCTTGGGAAGAAGGAAGCGGATCGGGAGAGGCCGGTCTGGAAAGCGCCATAACAGGTTTGTCTATCACAGGGGCAGAATGGAATGCAGGTAACAGCATCGGTGTCATGATATTCGATAACGCGACCAATGAACCGGTCTTTCAGAAAAGTAATTATCACTATGTGGCAAGCGAGGACGCAGAAGGCATTTCTTTTAATCCGGTTGATGCTGAAAACACAGCTTATTTTCCTACAGGAGAAGCCAAAGTGGATATTATGGGATATTATCCTTATACCTCATCTATTGACGAGAATTTAACCGTTTCTTTACAAACTGTCGATCAGAGCGACTGGGCTGCCCTGGATTTTTTAAGTTCGGAACGGGCATACGGATGTTCATCGAACAGTTCCGGCATAGAATTAAATTTTGTACACAGACTTGCCAAATTAGCTATAACCATAGATGCACAGAATACAGAAGCTGCCGGGGAACTGAAAGAGGCCTCGTTGGTTGTCAGCGGAACTCACGTCAGTGCCATATGGTCTTTGGCTGAAAACAAATTCGAAAGCAAGGGAGAAACCGGCGACATTACCATTCCCATTATCAATGGCGGGAAAGCAACGGCCATCCTTATACCTACTGCGGAGAAGCAGTTAAAATTCACGCTCAAAACAGCAAGTAACACATACACGGCCAGTTATGACAAAGGACTTGAATCAGGCACTGTAAATACTTTGCATCTGCACCTGAAAGAAAATAAAGTATCCATCACCTCCAACATAAAGCCGTGGGAAGAAGGCAAGGGAAGCGGAGATACGGATTTGGACAATATAGCAAGCGGATTATCGCTTGCAGGAATAAAAACCAATGGCGTATTGATGCTTGGAACCGAAGAAGGTACAACTGCCATACATACGAATTACGATTATAACCACTCTACCGGTGAGCTGACTCCCGCCAAGGGTGAAGTGCCCATATACTGGGATATGTTACAGGGAATACCACACTCTTTCCAGGGCACTTTCGTTCCGGCAGGGGAAGCCCCGGCAGGACAGGAAAAAGATATCCTTTGGGGTACATCGGCATCTGTCCCTTTCGGAAACTCCATTGAATTAGAGATGAAGCATGCAATGGCACAACTTGTGTTAGAGCTGGGCAGTGACGGAAGCATAACTTCCGATGAGCTGAAAGCGGCAACGGTTACTTTCTACGTACCACAATATGTTACGGAAATCAGTTGGAATCAGCTAAGTACAAGCACCAATAACGCAAGAACCATCCTTCCGGGAACAAGTGCAACGGATGGTCTGACACGTATAGCAACCGTTTATCCGCAAACCTGGAAAGCGGATGCACTGGTCATGAGTTTAAAACTGGGTGATAACGCCGATGGAAAAGTATATACGCTGTATGCCAAAGATATCGTTTCCGGGATCGCTGCAACAGGAAATGATTTCACCTTGAAAGCAGGAGAAATTTACACTCTCTCGGCCAGGCTCAGCAAAACAGAAATAGGTATTCAGGTGACGGTAGATGATAACTGGAAGGAAGTATCAGGAACCGGCACATTCAATTAATGTATATAAATGAATAGCCTTATGAAAAAAACAGTTCATTTATTTTGGAATAGTCTCTTTTTCCTGTCTCTATTCGCGTCCTGCACGCCCGACAGTCTGTCCGAATCATCGAATGCAGTGACCCTGCAACCCTCTTTTAACCTGGCTCCTGTGCAGGCGGAAATTCGCAGTGCGGAAACAGCATTCCAGCCGGAAGAAGGGAGTCGGTTCACTATAGAACGAACGGATGATCACTCTACACCGGCTGCTGTTTATAGCATTAAGAGTGGTGAAATGGTATCGGATGCTCCGTTACTTTTGCCCAAAGCAGGAAACTATCCCTTTCGTATCTATGGGAAAAGTGGTTCTATTCCGGTAGCTCTCTATGATGAAGCTACCGTGAACAAGGAGGGAAAAGCCCATTTCTCCCTCAGCATAGTATGTGCCGCCATGCAGGTAAATTTGCAGGATGCCAGTGGTAGTTCAATTGCTGCCGGTCAAGCTGAAATAACTTTACCAAATTTAAACGGTACAGGTGAATTTAATACAGATTTTACTGTTGCGGACGAAACGGCAATAGCAAAGGATGGCAATACCACTCCCTCCGGACACAATGAGGAAGACATACTTTTTCACCCGGACAATGCTCTTGCAGGAGGTGAAGAACTGATAACAATCAATTATAGTGGGAGGACGTACCGTTACTCCCCCTCTACCATTCCTGACTTTTCAGCCAGAAAGCGTTATATTTACACCTTACGTTTAGGGACGGAAAAGGCAGAATTAGTAACAGTAGATATAGCTGACTTCAAACCTTTTATACTGACTAAAGACACCAATAATAACCTGGCCGGAATCTACACGGAGGAAGATTTAATCTCTTTTCGGGAAGCTATAAATAGTGGTTCAAGTATCGCTGAATGGAGTGTTACTGAAGAGGGAAATCAAATAATCTATTTATACAATGATATCGTTTTGACAAAGGAATGGACTCCTATCAATGATCTTAAGAAATTACGATTTTATGGGAATGGACATACAATCAGTAACATAACAATAAAACAAGCAGGAACTTATAATGGTTTTTTTGGAAGAATCACCGGTGGATCCATCGTTTTCAACTTAAATTTATCGGATATTCATGTGGAATATACACCTGCCGCAACATCTTATTGCGGAATTATTTGTGGATTCGCCAGCGGATCAACCATTCAAAGTGTTCACATGAAAAGGATTGTCGCTAATACCACCGTCCAAGGTAATTTCAACGTTCAAATGGGTGGATGTGCAGGGCAAAGCAAAAGTACAAAAATAAAAGATATAAATATAGAAGATGCTTCAATAACGGGAACAGGAAACTCAAAAATCTATTTTGGAGGAATTTCCGGCTATGCTAACATATCTACGATGGAGAAAATAATATTATCCAATATGCAGGTTTCGATGACGGGGGGAGCAAACACATTTATTGGAGGAATTTCCGGTTATACAGACACATCTCCTATAATAAAAACAAGAGTATCCGATATACAATTACAGGGAACTTGCACCGGAGAGAGTGATAAATATGCTGTATATGCTGGTGGGGTAGTAGGCGAAAATGGCAAAACGTGTCCTATTCAAGAAGCCTCACTCTATAATATTGAGATCAAGCCCAATGCTAAATTTAATATTTACAGCGGTGGAATGATTGGAAGTAATGATATAGCGGATTCACCTATTTCACAATCAAAACTAACTAATATCACAATAACAAGCTCTACAAGTAAATTAATTATTAATTGTACTGGCGGAGTAGTCGGATATAATTTGGCGCCATTAGAAAATATAGAATTGAATAATATAAAAAGTACAGCAGAAGCAATGGAAATCTATTCCACACCAGATCAAAAGTCTACTTCCTTTTTATGTAACGGAGGTGTTATAGGGTATAACCAGGCCTGTCTGCATAATATACATGCCAATAGCTTACAAATAACAACTTCATCGCCGGTAGAAACAACAATTGATTTCATAGGTTCGGGAGGAATTGTTGGATTTTGCTTCAATTCAAAAGCCTCACCCACTTTAACACAATGTTCTGTAGATCAGTGCACAGTTAAAGGCTATAGGGCTGGAGGAATAATAGGTTATAATTATAGTGCCAGCCTGATAGGATGTGCCGCAACCAACGTAGACATTTATTCAAATTTATGTTGCGGAGGTCTTATTGGTTACAATTATCAGGGAAAAAACATTTTTGGCTGTTATTCCACTGGAAAAGTAACCATAACCGGTGATTCTACAGACAAAGAAAAACTGTATGCCGGTGGGTTGATAGGAAGAGGTGGAAATACCATCGAAGTGTCATACAGCACCTGCGATGTCACCAATCCCAGTGAAGATAATGATAACGCCCATGCCAGTTCCTATGCAGGCAGTTTCATTGGAGGGCCGAATAGAGTTTATAGCACTTCCTGCTATGCTACAGGAAGCGTTAATGGTGGACAGGATAGACATTTTATTGGCGATGCCTATAGCTACGAAAATAGTGAAATCTGTTTTTGTTACACCACACAGACAGCCTTTGTGAATGAATCACGCGCTCCAGCTCAATTGGGTGGAAGTGCGAACTGGGACAAAATCTCTCCGCTGCCCGAAGAGATACTACGAAGCAAAGCATCCATCACTTTAAACGGAATTACCTGGAAAGCATCTTCTTTATGGTTAGCACCCGGCAAAAGAGCACATCCTGTTATTAATATGAATTATCACGGAGAATAAAAAAGGAACTGATATGAAAGCAAAAAGAACACTCGCCTGTATCCATCCGGTACTTTTAGGAATAAGCAGCATCCTTTGCCTGCTCTTCCCGGGATGCCGGAACAATGATATAATGGAAAACAAGAAAACGCCCCTGCGCATAGCCCATGTTTCTACACAAACATTCGCTTCACGGGGAGAAAACACCTGGGAGGAAAAAGATGCCATTCAGCTTCAATTCAGTTCCGGGGTTCCTGAACTTTCCTTTATCCGGCAAAATGGCCGATGGGAAGCGGAACGCATTGTCTATTATGAAGATGTGGCCTACCCTGCATGTACTTATACAGCCACTTTTGGTAACAGCAACCTCTGCACAGACCAAAGCACTGACGAAAAATACCGGCAGTGCGACTACATGAGTACGGATGAAAAGGCAACAATAACAGGACCGGAATTACAAGTATTGCTTAAACACCGGAGTGTCGATATAATTATTCATATCATACGCGCCGACCAAATAGATTCTGCAACTTTTGATGCAGGCAGTCTGCTTATTCATACAAAAAACGGAAAAACAGTAACTCCTTTATCCTTGGGAAATGCTGGTGCGGACCACACACGTACCTGGCAAGCCCACCTTCCCAGTGACTATGTAGTCAGTCCCGATGATGGCACGCTCTTTTCATTCTTTTTTGATGGAAAAGAATATCCTGCCCAATATTCATTGGCAAATGCAGATGATGTGATAACTTCCGGAACGAGGCTTACAGTTACCACTACCTTTAATTTTAAGATGGGTGCTTTAGCTATAGAAATCGGTTCATGGACAGATGAAACTCTATCCCCGGACGGAGTATTTCCCGATATTTAATCTTAAATCATTATTTCTTAAAGACAGACTAGTTATGAAATATCCCATTTTCTATCGGACACTCGCCGGCTTGTGTTTTTTACTTGCCGCCTGCCACAGCGAAGAAGAGGCGTTGCCCGTAACCGCAATTCCTTCCCTTCATACTGCGATTGACTCATACAGTGGTAGTTCCCGCGCAACAGATGCCTCCGGATATGAAGGAATTATAAAGAAAACATTTGTTTCCCAAGATCAAATCACTGTCTACACCGACCAAGGCAGCGATCAGGAAAAAACTTACACTGCCACACTGCAAGCAGACGGTAGTACCTGGAAATGGGATGCCGGTAATCCGCTTTTACTGGCTCCCGGAACAGAGGCAAACCGTATTACAGCTACATACACTGTAGACAACCAACCGGATGATTTGGTCACTTCCTCCTGTAGTTTGAATAATGGAAATATCACTCTACACTTCATGCATCGCAAAGCTTTGTTATCCATACAAATTTGGGGAAATACACAAATGCCGCTAATGGATTTAAAGCTCTACGATGAAAGTGGCACCGCATATCCGGTGACTGACGGTATTGCGCTTATTCCACCCGGAGTACGACTTTGCCGCGTTTCATTTACTTGGAATGGAAAAAAACAAACCGTAGCATCCAATATTGGGCCACTCAGCTCAGGCTACAGCTATAAGTTGAATATGTATGTAGGTCTAATAACAGAAGAAGATAAAATTACGATGGATCTGGTTATCCAGGATATCACCTCATGGACAGATGACGGGGCTTACCTGAACGGAAAATGGTATCCACGGGATCATATTATTGCAACCGAGGATGACCTGGATGCCCTTCGAGAGAAAATCAACAATAATGACAATATCAGATTTAAAGGAGAAGAAATCATTCTGGTTTCTGACTTAAATTTTGGAGGACGGGAGCCTTGGACCTCAGGTATAAATGAATTTTCGGGTACTTTCCTGGGCAACGGACATACAATACATAACTTTTTCATTAATACCACTGCCAATCAACCTTCAGCGTATTCTTCGGAAGGTTTTATTTCCTATTTATCAGAAGAGGGTACTATTGACAATCTCCATTTCAAAGATTCCGGCGTCAACGCACAAAGTATCGATGCCAAATATAAACATTATATCGGAATACTGACCGGAACAAATCGCGGAACAATTACAAGATGTGGCATAGTGAACGGTAATTTAAGAGGCCCCCGGAATAACACATACTATACACCAGGATCATTAACCGGAATGAATTATGGAAAAATCATTGCCTGTCATGCTAAAGCAGATATAGAAATAGTAATCAATGGTGTAGGTGGCTTAATAGGGAACAACAATAATGGTACGTTGTTTGGGTGCTACTATGATGGAAAAATATATAATTGGATAGGTGGTGATAATAATTACGAAGTAGGACTTCTCATAGGTTATTCCTTCTACCACTATACCAATCCAGACGCCAACACTATCCGTTCCTGTTATGGAATAAAGCTGACTAATGGATGGTTTGAAGGAAGACTGTTGGGCAAACCTCATGACTATAACGTGAACCCTTCTTACGATAAACTAGAGAATCTTGAAAAGAACTGCCTCCTTCTGTCCAATACAGCCGAAGCAAGCAAAGCCGATCTGATAATAGATGCAGAAGACGTAACCGACGGCAACGGCATTGTATGGAAAGCTGAAAATATATGGAATGATGATCTTACCATCAACTTTGATTATCATGGAGAACCTGAAACAAACTAACACAACAAATTATGAAACATACCTTTCTTATTATTCTGAATTCAGTGCTCATCTTGCTTCTTGCAGCATGCAGCGGCGATGAAGTGCCCGTACCACAGTCTCCTGCAATTCAATTCTCCTTTGAAATAGAACCGCCAGCAGGCACACGTGCCACAGGAAAAGATTATTTTTATGATGGGGACAGAATCTATATTTCCGCCACTTTCACCATAAATGGAGGAAATGACATCCGGCTGACTGAAATGGCAACAGTAGTCAACGGACGTATCCCTACCACCATGAAATGGCCGGAAAATGCAACAGCCGGAAGTTTTACTGCGTGGTTTGCAGGCAATTCCCTCCCCGATGAAAATGGAATTTTAGCAACTGACCCCTTCAATGACCTGTTAAAAGCCACCATATCAGTAAATGCTCCGGAAGACCATATCCAATTGAATTTCCGTCATTCACTGATACGCATTGTTATCTCGGGCATACTGAAAGATGAAACACTGAGCCTAAGCAGCCCATCCGGTAGCGACGGAATTGTTTCTTTCGATACGAATTTACCATCAGATGATAGTCCGTTTACTTGTGGCAATGGTATATCACTCACTTTAACAGCGGGTAAGAATACCTTTTATCTGTACCAATGGGGACAACCGCTTACTTTACATAGCGATAAAGTAACGGAAGATCAGACTATAGGCTGTCCTACAGGCATTGCCGAAGGGAAATCATACCATATTATATTCAGACAATAACACACACCATTATGAATCATAAAATATATATATTCATTCTATTTCTGCTGTTCACCCTAACTATAAACAAGTGTCCCGCACAGATACAAAGCATCGGCCTACGCTCTGATCTGCCTTCCTGGATTTTACTCAGTCCAAGCATCGGAGCAGATATCAACTGGAATCAGCGTTGGAGTGCCGGAGTCAGTGGCAGTTATGCCCATTGGCATATTTTCGACAAAGGGCATTTGCCACGTATCAGCCTGGCAGAAGCAACGGTCCGCCGATACGCAAAAGGAAATGCAGCCTTCAAAGGTATTTACCTGGGAGCCAATATCGGTATGCAATGGTATGATATCCATCCTAAAAATAAGAAAGGCTGGAATGGCCATAACCTGGCAGCCGGAGTACTGACCGGATATACATTGCTTCTCCCTTCCGGATGGGCATTTGATGCCGGAATAGGAGCCGGCTATTTATACAGGGATTACAAGTGCTTCCAATGGTATGCACCTGTCAATATGGATCGTATAGCGAGCTTTCATAAGGGAAACGCTTTCGGCATCACTCACCTGAGCCTATCAGTTATTCATCGATTTAAATGCAGATAAATTATGAGAAACAAACTTATATATATAGCCACTATCTTGTTATTGGCATCATGTGACGAACGGGATTTCTACATTCCAACAACCGGGGACGGACAAATAATAGAACGGCCGGGACAGGCGATTGCATCTGTTACCAGCACCACTGTAGAAAACGCCCAGGTATTCTTTTATGCCTCCGGAAAACCAAGTATCAATACGACTACCGGAATTCCCGTAGACATCGAGGCAGGAACTTACCAGGTTGTTATTGTCACCGATAATGAAAACATTGAAATTGAGGGTACAACCGCCGCACTGCCCGCTACTGAAGATGGAGAAACCATACAAGCACCTGCTTTTTATGCCGGCGTAGGAAATATGGTAGTCAAAGAAGGAGAAGTTACTAAACTTTCCATTCCCGTTCATCCCATGACCCGTGAAGTCCGGTTTCAATTCAGTATCCGTGGCATATCCTCGGATGAAATACAGGGGATAGAGGTCTTACTTTACGGAATACTGGCCCGATGTGATCTGAGTGAAGGGTTTACCGAAAGTCCGACTCCCCGTAGTGCAACACCTCTTTATTATATTCGCACTACCCCCGAACAAAAAGAAGACAATTATTATACGGAAATGAGATTGCTGGGCATAGACACCACCCAAAAACAAGAAGTTACTATCCATATCACCGGTACTAACGGCTCCATGTACACATTTACAGAAGATGTCAGCAGTTCTTTAACCGGGTTTAATCAAGGTTATGCCGATATAGCACTGGTTATGCAAACCGAAATCGTACTTGATCTGAATGAAATTACAGGAAGCATCAAACCTTGGATACCCGGTAATGAAGATGATATACCTATGGAATGAAAATACTCAATTTAATACCTTATCCACTATGCCTCTATCCCGATATACCATTTTAGTAGTTGATGATATTCCCACCAATATCTTACTACTTAAAATATTACTAACCCGTGAACATTGCCATGTCATTACGGCAAGTGATGGAGTTCATGCCCTGTTGCTGGCTAAAGAAAAACGGCCGGATCTGTTATTGCTGAATATCACAATGCCCGGAATGAATGCCTTCGAAGTTGCTGAAGCCCTACAAAAAAGTCCGGATACCTGCAACATCCAGATTCTGTATCTTTCTGCAATGACAGATTACCCTACCGACCCCAATGGTCATATATTAGAAGAAGAGGAATACATTACCCAGCCCTTTGACATACATTACCTTATTCAAAAAATCCTCCAGCGTTTAAAAGCTCCCAGACAATAATTCCGTCGGTGAATGATACCATTCACCGACGGAATCAATAAGAAATGCAAGGATTTCCTTATGGGGATTTCCTTTCATTTAAAAGTTATATTGTGCACTCACATTTATTCGGTTTGCTTCACGGTTCACATCGTTGAAGTTTTCTCTCCAGCCATGAAGATATTCCGCACCTACCTGCAAGTTATGACTTACATTCCAGAATATATTTGCAACCAGGTACTGACCTTTTTTATACTGAGTCTCATTAAAGTGTGCATAGCAATCTTCTGTAAACAGACGTGACTGGCTATAAGTAGCCGATGCAAATATCCGTTTTGAAAAGTTGTATTGCAGTCCGGCATACCAACCTTTCATGGGGAGTACCTGCATACGTCCGGATTCATCTGCCACGGGAACAATATCTACATTCAAGTTACTGATATCATTCAGATATTGAGCGATGCCTTTGCCATAAGTATATTGCCCATACAGTTGGAAATTACCCAATCCGGCTGTACCTGATGCCTGTATACCCCAACCAGTCAATGATTTTGCCTTATTATTCACTTGATCCTCATAAGTCATGCCCCGCAATATCCCCCCAACGCGTATATGACTAGCCTTTGCCCAGGAATACTGTACATAGGCAGGAATATCCGGCATGCGTTGTGTACTGATTCTCACGTCCTTTGCCGGAGTACCGTCTACTGACGGCATTTCCACACCAATACCTACTTTCAGGCCTTTTATCACATTGGCTTCATAACGCAACTGGGTGGCGCGATAGAAAGTCATCCCATCAGGACCTTGGAAATCAATCGTCGGAGGAGCGGCAGCAAGGTCCATAAACAGACCGGTATCATACCCCATTGTAAAGCCCAGGAAGGATAAATAAGCATTCTGCAATTCAAATGTCTTGCCACTGCCGCGGAAGTTTCCGGCTGTATAGACAATGAAGTTGCCTAAATGCTTGGTTCTGCCAACCAACTTCAAAAAAATAGTAGAGGTTGTTGCATCCATCTGGAACTGATTGCGGACAGACGTGGATCCCGGTTGCGGAATGAGTGCAGGGATAAAGTCAACATCATCCACTATTCCATTAAAATCATATTCCATTGTAGTTTTCAAATAACCACCGATACCCAATGCGAATTTACCTTGTTGGTCAGTAAGCAAAAAGCGAGGAGCACGTGGATCATGGAAGTGCGGACGCTGCGTTTCTTTAAATACATTGATTAATTCTTCCTTCCCATTCTTATCTTTCGAGATAATAACGACAGGACCCGGTCCTTCTAATTCCGGATAAAGATCTTTTTGTTGCGCAAACACCGGCGTAACAATCATTGCGCCCAACATAAGGCAACCCATTGATTTTAAGATAGTTTTCATAAAAGTTAAGTTTAGATGAATAGTCAATTCAATGGAGTATGAACAAAAAGTTTGGAAAAAAGTTTGGAGAATATTTGCAAATTCAAAAAAAGTCACTACCTTTGCACCCGCAATCGAGAGAGAAATCATCGATAAAAAGGATGGCCCGTTCGTCTATCGGTTAGGACGCAAGATTTTCATTCTTGAAAGGGGGGTTCGATTCCCCCACGGGCTACCAAATAAAAAAGCTGTCGAAATTTCGACAGCTTTTTTATTTATATCCAGTCTTGTATGACTCTATACTATCATTATCTATCAAAATCCTGAAATTACCTTATCATTAACAATAACCCGATATCATGTGATTGAAGTGTGGCTCAAAACAAAACGAGGCGTGGCCCAAAAACAATTACTTCATGCATGTCAATCATGCGAGGCGTAGTTCGAAACCCCAAGAGGGTCTCAACGAGGTTTCCCCCAATATCGACCGAAGCAAATTACGATGAATATCGAGCAAATATACATTCTGCTGAAGGACTATAAGTTCCCTCTACTCTCTCTATCATCTTATTCTATTATTATAGTAACACCCTACAATATATTAAATAATAGAAATATAAACAACCTACAATAAACGAATTTACATAAAAAAAGCGTAGTATTAAATAATAATATCACTAATAGAAGAATTATTATATATATATTTTAGATAAATACAGCAATTCTAATAAATTATTTTATTAAAATTGTTTGATGCTTTTAAAAAAGCTGTATATTTGCAATTAGTACATATCTAAAGCCCTAAAACTATACTAATATGAAAAAGAAATCGCTATTATTTATTGTGCTATTAATTTTTATCAAGATTAGTGCTCAAGACAAAATCTACCAAGCAACGTGGGAATCACTTGACACCCGTCCCACCCCTGCATGGTTCAAAAATGCAAAGTTTGGAATATTCATCCATTGGGGAATCTATTCTGTACCTATGTGGTCGCCTAAAGGTACTTACGAAGAATGGTATAAATATTGGCTGGATAATAAAAAGTTGATGGGAAACGGTGATTTTACCGGAACCGAGATTTATGATTATCATGTAAAAATGTATGGTGAAGACTTTAGCTATGCAGATTTTGCCGCCAAATTTAAAGTACATGATTATGATGCAGACGCTTGGGCCAAACTATTCGAAAAATCAGGTGCCAAGTATGTAGTTTTAACAACTAAACATCATGACGGTTATGCATTGTGGCCAAGTATGGAAGCATCTAGAGATTACGGCAGACCTTGGAACAGTATGGAAATAGGTCCTAAGCGCGATTTGGTAGGTGAATATACCACAGCCCTTAGAAAAACAGACATTAAGGTGGGATTCTACATTTCATGCAGAGAATGGGGAAGTCCGTTATATTGCCCGGAGTTACTTAATATATATGTATCCCGTCATTTTATACCGCAAGTTAAAGATCTGGTAAATCGATATGAACCCGATGTTCTTTGGTCAGATGGTCCCGATGATTACAGTGATTCTATTTGGCAAACAAAGAAACTTTTTCAATGGCTCTATTCTGAATCCCCAGTAAAGAACAAAATTGTATTGAATGACAGATGGGCAAAATTCACTGATGGGAAAAAGCATGGCGATTACTACACCCGTGAATATAGCAATCGCAATATGCCGGAAGATAAACCTTGGGAAGAATGTCGTGGCATGGGATTCTCTTTCTCTTATAATCAAAATGAAGATATAGAAGATTATTCCAGTCCGCAAGGATTAATACTTACCTTAGTTAATATAGTTAGCAAAGGTGGAAACTTACTTTTGGGCATAGGTCCAAATGGAAATGGCAAAATCCCTCCTATCATGCAAGAGCGCTTACTGCAAATGGGAGAATGGCTAAAAGTAAATGGAGAAGCAATCTATGATACTCATAAATGGAAACAAGCCGAACAATGGTCTGAAGGAGACAGAAATTGGAAAGATAAAGGAAAACATTATGTGGGAGGAAACTCTATTTTAAAACAAACAGTAGATCCTGACTCCGGCTTTGCCGTAAAAGAAGCCTTTTTTACAGCGAAAGATAATGCAGTATATGCCATTCTGCCTAAATTCCCGGAAAATAAAGTCATACTGAAAGACATTAAAACATGTCCCAAAACAAAAATAACTCTGTTGGGATATGACAAAATATTGAAATGGAAGCAGAATGGAAATAATATAGTAGTAGAAATTCCCACTATTCCTTACAACAAAGTCCCTTGTCAGTATGCATGGACACTCAAATTGGAATATGTTGAATAATTCAAACTTTAAATTCAAAATCTTTATTAATCACTAATTTTTAATTCTATGAAAAAGAACCTTTTTTTGTTATTAGGTCTTTTGATGTCATTCAATGTAATGGCACAAACGAAAACAATTACAGGTACAGTAGTGGATGCTACCAATGAACCGGTGATAGGCGCCAGTGTGGTAGAAGTAGGAACTACAAATGGTACCATTACGGACCTTGATGGAAAGTTTTCCTTAAACGTGCCTCAAGGAGCGAAAATTAATGTCAGTTACATCGGTTATAAAACACAGATTATCACAACCGGTGTCCAAAACTCCTATCAGATTGTCTTAAAAGAAGATACAGAAGTTTTGGATGAAGTGGTGGTAACCGGTTACGGTGGCTCACAAAAACGTGCGACTTTAACAACCGCTATTTCAAAAATGGACAATGCGGTACTTGAAAAAGCAGCCTATAGTAACGCCGCACAAGCTCTACAGGGTTCTGTAACAGGCTTACGCGTCGTTACCGTCAGTGGTCAACCAGGCTCTGAACCCAGCATAACTCTTCGCGGTGGAGCTACCATTACCGGAGCCAATAATAAAGCCTTGATTATTGTAGACGGCGTTGTACGTGACAGCATGGGTGATATTAACTCTTCAGACATTGAATCCATTCAAGTACTGAAAGATGCCGCTTCTACCGCCATCTATGGTGCTCGTGCAAACGGTGGTGTTATTTTAATTGAGACTAAAAGTGGAAAAGCCGGAAAAGCTTCTGTTAACTACAAATTCAAAATGGGTGTGAATTTTGCCCGTAAAGGATATGAGTACCTGAATGCCGAAGACTATATCTATTACAACCGTACCGGATATAAAAAAGTAAAAGGCTATGATGGACTGGATGCCCAACAGGGATATGGTATTGGCAATAATATGTATGACATTCGTTACCTGAATGATGAAACAGCTTATTTACAAAATGAAGGCTGGCAAACGATGGACGATCCTGTAAATCCGGGCAAAAAAATTCTATTTAAAGATTATGGAGGACTATTGGATAATGATGTATTTGACGATAGCGCCTTTATGCAGGATCATTATATAAGTATTACCGGAGGCAATGACAGGGGAACTTTCGCCACAAGTTTGGGTTATTACAATGAAGATGGTCAGATTATAGGTACCGGGTATAAGAGATTTAACGGTTCTGTAAATGGTTCTTATAAGGTCTTCCCATTCTTAAACGTGAAAGCCGGAGCAACCTATACCTGGGCCAGCAAACCTTCTCTATGGATTGGTGAAGACCAAATGTTTTACCGAACCCGTTCTCAGCGCCCTACATGGAATCCCTATGATGAAGAGGGTAATCCGGCATCGGGTGGTGGTACTTCTGATGGTAATCCAGCCTATTTCAGGGACAAATTGACACAACATAACGGCGAGCGCCGACAATCCTACAACATTGGATTTGATCTTGACATTCTCCCTAAAAAACTCGTATTAAGCGGAAACGCTTCACTTTTACATTATGATTACCAGAGAGAAAAATTCAATAAGAGCTATAAATTACAGTCCGCTTCCACTGCAACAAATACTCGTCAAGCTGAAGCCTGGATCAAGAGATATAACCAAATGCAGTTCAATAGCACACTGACATACACGGACAGATTTGCAGAAAAACATAACGTAGATGTCATGTTGGGTGGTGAATATTACAATTATGATGAATTCCAGTTTGAAGCTAAGACCCAGAACTCACCAATTGATGATATACCTACTTTAAATGTTGGTGCTAAGCAGACTTATACTTCCACCACAAGAACTGCCTACCGCATTCTTTCCGGTTTCGGACGCATCAATTACAATTATGACATGAAATATTTACTTTCATTCGTAGCCCGCTATGATGGCATTTCCCGTCTGAAAGACAATCGTTGGGGATTCTTCCCAGGAATTTCGGTAGGTTGGAATGTGATGGAAGAAAATTTCTGGAAAGATTCTAAAATTTCAGAAGTGATTTCAAACTTGAAACCCCGTATCAGTTATGGTGTAAACGGTAATGTAAATGGAATTGGCAACTTCGATGTATACGGTGCCTATGGTCTTGTAGATGCTAAAAATTATGGGGGATCTTCCGCATTCTATAATTCGGCATTGGTAAATACCGGTTTACGCTGGGAACAAAGTAAGACCTTGGAAGTGGGGTTGGATATCGGTTTTTTCAATAACAAATTGAGTTTTATCCTCGACTACTTCAACAGAAGAACCAATGACTTGCTGACTAAACAGGCCCTGCCGGGTTATCTGGGTTTCTCTGATATCATGACCAACATGGGAACTTTACGCAACTCAGGTATAGAACTGGAGGTAAAAGCCAATATATTAAATAATGTAGGTGGTTTTACCTGGGATCTTTCCGCTAACTTATCTTCGGTAGCAAACAAAATTATCTCATTACCCTATAACGGTGCAGAAAACAACCGGGTAGGAGGTTATGAAGTTGCCGTAGGCAAAGGAACAAATGCCACCAAGTGGATTGCCGGACGTCAGGAAGGCGGAAAATTGGGCGAAATGGTAGCTTACAAGCAAAATCATATTTTCAAAAGCTGGGATGATGTTAAAGAGCACGCCAATATGATGATTGATGAAGTTGCCAACCTGTACGGCCCGGGACTAGCCGGTGAATATGCAGGAAAAGAAGGATGGAAACCTATAGAACCGGGAGATGTATGCTGGGAAGACATCAATGGTGATAATAAAATCAATGGACTTGACCGCGAAGTGGTAGGCAATATTTTCCCAAAAGTAACCGGTGGTTTCTCTTCAACTCTTTCTTGGAAAGGTATATCCCTTTATGCACGTTTTGACTATGCATTAGGACATACTCTTTATAACGACTTGGCCGCACGTACTTTAGGCCAATACCAAGGTGCATTCAATATAATTACCGAAGTAAAAGACATGTGGAGTGAAGATAATCCGAATTCAGACTTGCCGGCATTCTATTATGCAGACCAATTGGCCAAAAAGAATATCACCCGTTCCAATAATGCCTCAGTCAGCCGTCATAACAACAGTTCACGCTTCTATGAAAAAGCTGATTATCTGGCCTTACGAGAGTTAACACTAAGTTGGGACCTACCCAAGGCATGGACCAGCAAAGCATTTATACAAAATGCATCTGTCTATGTGACCGGACAAAATTTGTTCTATGTCACCGGATATACCGGCACTTCTCCGGAGCCTGTCTTGACTAACAGTAATAATAATGAGAATCTATATGGCGTTGATCAAGGTCGCTACCCTACTCCCAGAACCGTATTATTTGGTTTATCAGTAACATTTTAAGTTGAACATAACTATAAAAGAATAAAATCATGAAAAAGATATTTACATACCTGTTGGCAGGACTTTCTCTGCTATCATTTTCAAGATGTGATTCCTTGGATATTGAACCTACCAGTTCACTGGCAGGAACCGCATATTGGAAAAGCCCGGATCAATTCACCGCATTTAATACAGGACTGCATGCTTTGCTTCGCGAAAAAAGCTATAATTTCTTCTTGTTGGGTGAACCTCGTGCAGACATTTACGGAGACAATCCTATTGGTGGCGAAGCAAGCCAAGGCATGGAACGTTTACCTTTCAATACCATAAATAAAGAGAATGTGGGTATCAGCAATTATGGTGATATGTATAAAATCATCAATCAAATAAACCAGATGATTGCCAAAACCACGGAAACGACTATTCTGACAGAAGCTACCAAAAATTATTATTTAGGTGAATCTTACGGAATGCGTGCCTACCTTTATTTCCACTTGCTACGTTCTTGGGGAGATGTCATTTTATACTTAGATTACACGGAAGGGCAGAACCTTGATTTAAGTGACATTACCAAAGGAGTATCACCTGCAACAGAAATTATGGAACAAATAAAGAAAGACATTCAGACATCGGAAAATGCTTTTGGCACTGACTATTCTTTCAAATTGGGACGTCATTTCTGGTCTGCTGCAGCAACTCAGATGTTGAAAGGAGAAGTTTATCTGTGGAGCGGACGCCAGATGAATGGAGGAAACAGTGATTATACCACCGCAAAAAATGCCTTTGAAAACGTGAAAAAGGCAGATGTCGGTTTGGTAACCAGTTCTTTTAAAGATATTTTCTCTTTTGAGAACAAAAAGAATAAGGAAATGATTTTCACTATTCACAATGGTAAAGACGAATATGAGATGTGGGGAGGAAGCTACAGAATGAGATTAATCCCGGCACAGGATAAAATGGTAAAGATTTATTGTGACGAAAATGGTAATTCCTTTGTCGGAACACCTGATGCACAGCTTAATGGTCTTACTCAGCTGCAAGTGAGACGGGAGTTTTATTTCAAAGGTTTCCGTAACAATGATACACGTTGGACAACTTCTTTGAAAGCTGTTTATAAAAAAGATGCTCAAGGAGTAGTCAGTTATTTTGGCCCTATCACTTATAAGTTCCAGGGAACCATGTTGGAAGGAGGATCTACACGCAGTTTCTTAGATGATTTCCCTATTTATCGCTATGCTGACTGCCTGTTGCAACTCGCCATGGCAAAAGTTTTACTGGGCGAAGATCCTACAGAAGAAATCAATGCAGTTCGTGAACGTGCTTATGGAAGCAAATACTTCAATGAACACAAAGCAGAAGTAGCTTATCCTAACGATAACGATCCCGATTTTTACACTGACAACAAATGGATGAAACCGGATAATGCAGGTGCGTTAGAAACTATATTGAAAGAACGTCTCCGCGAATTCATGTTTGAAGGAAAGCGCTGGTACGATATCCGCTTGCTGGGTTGGGACTATGTACATGAATATTCATCCGCCGAACAATCCAGATTATTATGGCCTATTGACGCTGGCACATTAACCAATAACGGCGCTTTAAAGCAAACACCGGGATATGAATAATTTTCTCATTATAACATAACTGTGATATAGGTATTACTTTTGAGACTATAAGGTAAAATGACTAAGTAAGAGCTCTTCTAGAACTAGATTCATGAAGGGCTCTTCCCCTTTCCTTTCATCAGATATCATTGTTTATCCTCCTCTTGCGTTTCTGAAACAACGGGCAAGAGTCCCAATAATATCACAGCCACCCACAGTTTAAGTATCTTCATTCCTGTCATTCTTCCTTTTCTTCTTTCCGCATACTGAACTCACAACCGCAATATTGTTGATTATAGAAATTATATTCCTTGATGATAGCAATGCGGCGTTCGCTCAATCCACCCTTGCGCCAATTCTGTTCCCAATAGGTGACATCCGAATAAGAAGCCGTAGCATACCTGCCCGCTTCCTCTATTTGTTCCAGGCTTTTCCAACGGCTGGAAGCAAGGGTCGTAGTGATGACCGAAAATCCATGTTCGTGGGCATAACGTGCGGTTTCCTGCAAACGCATCTTGAAACAACGCAGGCAACGGCCTCCTCTTTCAGGCTCTTGCTCCATTCCTGCCATTCGACAACGCCAGGCATCATGATCATAATCAGCATCTATAATTTCCAATCCCAAGGACTGGGCATACCGGGTACATTCGTCCTTACGGATAATGTATTCCTCCAACGGATAAATGTTGGGATTACAGTAATAGATAACCGGAGTGACACCATGCTGCATCAAGCACTCTATGATGGCTGATGAACAAGGAGCACAACAAGTATGAAGCAACACTTTATCGGCCCCTCCGGGAACTTCTAGCTGGAATTTCTTTTTCATACGGCAAAATTAATAGATATTTGCCATACTGACCAACGGTTCGTATAATTTTTCTATATACATCTCATATGCTACAAGGCTTTACTTCCAACCCTCTTAAACTCTTTAATATAATAAGAATCCAATAATTAGTGATAATTCATATCTAAACTAATATTTTTTGAACCATTGGAAACAACTTATCAGGCAATAATTCCGCACCATTTATAGTTGTGATTTGCTTTCAAATTAGTATCTTTGAATCATTGGAAACAACGCGGGGGCTTACCTCAAGGCGGAAGGCAGTGTTGTGATTTGCTTTCAAATTAGTATCTTTGAACCATTGGAAACAACTTAAAGAAAGATGTTCTTACCCAGTTACCGGTTGTGATTTGCTTTCAAATTAGTATCTTTGAACCATTGGAAACAACAGAGTGATTTTGTAGACTATGTTACGAACAGTTGTGATTTACTTTCAAATTAGTATCTTTGAACCATTGGAAACAACAAAGATGGGAGAGCTGTTCCCTTTGATCCAGTTGTGATTTACTTTCAAATTAGTATCTTTGAACCATTGGAAACAACCTTTCTGATCGGTTGCTTTCATTGAAGGGGTTGTGATTTACTTTCAAATTAGTATCTTTGAACCATTGGAAACAACCGAACCGTATGCGCCAGCAGCTGAATGATAGTTGTGATTTACTTTCAAATTAGTATCTTTGAACCATTGGAAACAACCTTTCTGATCGGTTGCTTTCATTGAAGGGGTTGTGATTTACTTTCAAATTAGTATCTTTGAACCATTGGAAACAACCGAACCGTATGCGCCAGCAGCTGAATGATAGTTGTGATTTACTTTCAAATTAGTATCTTTGAACCATTGGAAACAACCATAGAAGGAATACGAGCGTCAGAAAGCTAGTTGTGATTTACTTTCAAATTAGTATCTTTGAACCATTGGAAACAACAGAACACATGTTATATTCTAATTACCAATTAGTTGCACATACATTCAGAAATTAAAAACAAAGTTGTTTTCCAATAAGAAATCCCGTTTCAGACGGGATTTCTTATTTTTAAAATAATTCCAATTGCTGTCCCGGAGTAGTTACACCTTGTATTTTCTTCCCATAAAAAAGCTCAATAGCAGCAAATTGCTTATCAGTAATACACATTATTCCTACTTGTCCATAATCAGGCAAAAAAGATTTAACTCTGTTTATATGAACTGTTGCATTTTCACTACTAGCACAATGACGAACATAAATCGAGAACTGAAACATTGTAAAACCATCTTTTTGCAGATTCTTCCTAAAATCCGCATAAGCCTTCTTGTCTTTCTTTGTTTCCGTTGGTAAATCAAATAATACCAGTACCCACATAATCCGATATTCACTAAAACGGTCCATTATCGTTCAGGATAACTAATATGACGAATTTCTCCACTAAAACATTTATAAAGAGAAGCCGTGGTCTGACCTACAGCTACCATTAATGGACTATGTTTACCACCAATACGCACATCCAATGTAGGAATGACAAGCAAACGTGATTTTATTTCTTTTGTTAAATCCAAATCTGCACTATACAATTTCACTAAACCAAAGACTAATTCATCAACATAAGGCCGATATGGCTCCATTACATCATCAGCCAAACAATAAGCATTATAACGATTATGATGATGAATTCCTAAAGTAGGAAGCAATCCGCTTGTTACCAAAGCACGCGCAACAACAGCACGGAGTATAGCATAACCATAATTCAATAAATTATTAGGAGGAATCCCCTCTCGCTCCCGAGTAAAACCAACAACATCTGCAAACAGATTTTTCCAATAAAAGGCAGCTGCCCGTGCTTCTAAATTTTCAGGATCACCACTCTTTACTTCATTTGCCCAGATTCGCATACATCTCATTTCTTCACCTCTACAAATCTTCAACACAGATGCTTGGTTGTCTATCTTTGCTTTAATCGTTTGTTGCCAAAGTTGTTTTTTTAATGGTAATGATGCATCCAATTGTTGACGGAAACGCTCATTTTGAGTAGTATTTCCATACAAAGGGAGCATTAAACCTACCGGCATACTTTTACTATCACAAGTGATGACAGCACAATTATTCTCCAATAGAGATTCTAACACACCGGAAGTTATAGTAATTTGTTTATGATCCAGTACTACGACACCTATATCTTCAATCGGCTTCGTTATTTCCGATTGTTCTTTAAAGGAATCCGGCAATGAAGCACTTTTTTCAACTTCCGGAAGTTTTATAACTAATTGGTTATTCCGTAATGACAAATAAGCCGGATTACCAAAATAAAGTGTTTTCTTTATCATAGTATCATATTCTAAAAGTTAATATATTACTTACTTCGCAGTTTTTTCTGCTCTTTTTCAAAACTTTCAATGAAATGTATTTCTACAGGAGATAGCTGGTTGCTTACTCGTTCCTTAAATTTATCATATTCAATATTTGCTTTTTTCTTCGCCAGTTCCGCTGAAACGGTACCGGCATGTTGCAACAACTCCTTTCCTGAAAGTCGAAGAAAATCATCCAATTTTTGAATCCAGTCTTTCATATACATAGGAGTATGACTTTTGGCTTGCAGCTCAGCAAAATCAAGGTATAGACTTACAATACGATTTAATGTATCCAGTTCATCATCCGTCAAATAATTCTTAGCATATTCAGCATCATTCCGTCTAGGCATTATCCCCGTCCAGCTAGTCAATCCCATAAAATCTTTCTCAGCATCCGCACGATTATAAATAACTTCAGCAGCGGTATGACCATGTACTGAAAAATGCATTTTATTTTGAACCGTAGCAAAAAATAATCGAGTAGTCTCAGCACTCGGATCATAATCTATGCTCAATGCATAGATTTCAAGAATTTTACGATAAAACATTTTCTCTGAAGAACGAATATCACGTATGCGAGAAAGTAACTCATCAAAGTAATTTCCACCACCTGCACGTTTCAGCAAATCATCGTTCATAGCAAATCCCTTTACTAAATACTCTTTTAGTACTTGTGTTGCCCAGATTCGAAACTGTACGCCACGATAAGATTTAACCCGATAGCCTATGCTTATAATCATATCCAAATTATAATAAGCCACTTGATATATTTTACCATCAGAAGCAGTTGTTGCAAAAAATGCAACAACTGAATTTTCATCTAATTCCCCACTCTCAAAAACATTCTTTATATGGCGTGAAATCGTCGATTTATTGCGTTGAAACAATTCTGCCATTTGATCTAATGTCAGCCAAACAGTATCATTGCATAATGTTACTTCAATTCTTGACTCACCATCTACCGTTTGATATAAAAGGATTTGTCCTCTATTTTCTTCCATAAAATAAGAGCATATTATTTTTTATATAAACTACTTGATTCTAAGCTATTTCCTAAACGATCAACTTTTATAGGTATACATATCTCTTTTATCATTTCACCAGTCCATGCCTTTTGTGCCTTATTATTACTACCTAATTCTATCGTTTGCAAAATAGGATTCGCTATTCTTACAGGTATAAAATGTCCTTCATTTCCTGTACAACTTACCATCTTATAAATCCTTTTCCTATCCAAAGGTTGAGCTACCACGCCATTAGCTAAATCATCAGCAGTAGGAAGATAAACCAAATCATTAGGTGACAATACAAAAATAGGATCATTGCCATTTTCATCTTTCGGTGCAACAGGTAAACCTTGTTTTTGTCGTTCAATTGCAACATTCAGTGAAATGGTAGCATAATTTCTTTTCTTTATTATAGTATTCGTCTTTTCATCTAGAATATTCGACTCATATACAGCAAAAAATAAATTTGTTCCTTGCGCAGCTTCTACAAATTTAGAAGATTTATTACTTGTTTGACCTACTGCAAACTTATCAGCCTGTTCATACCAACGAACTTTAATAATAGGTTGATGATACTTTCCATTATTAAGCTGAATAATATTACGATTCATTTCATCAATACCATCCGGCGAGAAAGCAATATCCGGATTATTATCCTTCTGTTCCAAATGACGCAACAATATCTTTTGGATACCTGTATCAGTAATGCTGCTTTCTATTTTCTTTCTGTCAAAACTAGTATCTAGCGGTTTTCGAGTAGCAAAAAATCGATCTTTAGTATCTTTACTAAAATAGTAAACCTCTATTTTAGATAAATTAATATCACTCCAAATCTCCTTGTTATCCTCAAAGTACTTCTTTATTTTCTTCGCATCAAACCCCAAAT
The DNA here is from genome assembly GCA_963651205.1 of Bacteroidaceae bacterium. GTDB lineage: Bacteria > Bacteroidota > Bacteroidia > Bacteroidales > Bacteroidaceae > Phocaeicola. The sequence goes on along the minus strand of CAVJPC010000011.1, from coordinate 10,629 downwards.
CTAAAAGCATCAATAATTTTCTCTTAAAATCTTTTGCTACTATACTTTGAGGATTTTTAATCGCTTCATTTAAAGCTACCGTCTTTATCATACGCAAATTGACCTCTCCAAATACCGTATCTTTATGCATGGATTTACGTATAGCCCAGCTATCTCCTTTTTCCTGTTTCACAAAGATCTTTTTGCCCTCTTCATTATAATGCAAGAAGTGATTGGTCGCTTTATTTATAACACGCAAATTCTGCTTAAAACTTACTATTATATTTTCCAAAGCCAAATATGTGTCTTGTGTAAACGATTCCCACGGTTTTCTGATCACCCATTTATAGTTACCGTTATCATCAGTCCTAGCTTTATCACACAAAAGCTTCTGCAAATCATATCGAGATAGTTTTGCCTTAGCTGTTGCCGATTCATTATTTAAATAATTAATAATATTTCTATTCGCACACGCTATTATTATGGCATCCATTGCATGATGACGATGATCAATTCTTTTCTTATTGAAACCTTTTTGCAATTCCAAAGGCATTGTCGGAATCTCATGATTTCCAACACTTTTAGCTGTAAATTTGTTTGTGCCGGTCAACTCATTTAATCGTTGAAAACGAGGAAGTATAATTTTATTCCAAACATCATTTATTCCCCAATCTTTCTTCAAACGATCCGTAATTCCTCCAGTACAAGGAATTACATTCTTTGATATTGCTTCTTCCTCTCCCTTTTCCCTAACAATATTAGAAAGGAGTGACTTTACAACTTTACTGATGTACCGGCTATCATTCAACTGGCGTGTAATAAACTCCTCCGGAATTTCATCCAGCAAAAGTTTTTTCATTTTACCACGAGCGTGCGCATAGTTATCTTTCACAAACTGCTCATATTCATCCACAGTGAATATCTTTACCTTTTTCCCAAAAGGAAGTTCCACTATCTCCCCATGGTGTTTCACTATAAACTCATGTCCCAATAAATTGTCTTTAAGCTTATTGACTTCCGCTTCACAAATCACCTTGTTACTAAAAGAATCATCAAAATAGCGCGATTGGGGAATGACATGCTCTATCTCGTATGCAAGTGTAAACAACTTACCCAATGGTATCACTTCACCCGTATATGGAGAACGATACTTCTGTTCCAGCCAAAGCCTGTAACGCAAAACTTCTGACTTTGAAGGACGTTTCTTCAAGTCTGTTTCTGTAAACTTTTTCAATATATCCGATATTTCTTCCGGTAAATCGAACACACTATTGAAAACTCCCTCTTCATAAATACGCAAAATATCCTGTTGACTTGGTGAATAAGGACGAACATTTTCAATCTCATATTCTGGATTCAAAAACTCCGTGAGCAAATATTTAATACGCAAATTGGTATTTTCGTTTTCGGATATTTGCTGTGTCATTTTCGCCCTCTTGTCAGCGGGATTCTTCATTTCCCGTCCTAGCTCCACATGTATTTCATCGATGTTCCCCACTTGTATCCAAATATCACGAACGACACGTAGTGTTTCAATAATAATCTGCTCAACAATCGGATTACGCAATGAATGTTGCTTAAAAGACTTTAAATACGAATCAATATCAGCAGGAGATTCCCATTGGGCTATTTCTTTTGCTTCAGAGTGACGACCATAAACAACGTAACATGCTAACCAATCAGGTAAACCTTTGAAATCAGAAAATTCAGTAAGATGAATTGCTTTCTCCCTTACTCTATTTTCTATTTTCTCATCATATTCTCCTGTTATTATCTTATCAATCCGTTCACGCGTTCCTTTATCTATGGAACCTTCACTCCAATATTTTCCCATACGCATTAAAGGCAATAACTTTTTAATTGCTTTCGCCGAATAGGAACCATATTCTTTCTTAAAAGGCGGGAATTTCTGGAATACATCAACAAAAGAAGCATTCAGGTCATGTTTATTCGCAAACTTCTGCAAGCCTTTTACTATTTCATTCTTATCCTCAACCGAATACAATATATGCCATAAAGCTTCCTCATTCTCTTTTGTCAAGAACTCAATAGAAATATCACATTTCTCCAGCCGCGCCAACATCGATGAACGGGTTTCATTGCATGGATAAGATTTGTCTTGTACATAATTCCAACGATAATTCTCTATCTCTTTTTTCAGTCCAAAAGCCGGATATTTCAAAAAAGCCTTTTGATCAATTTCTTTTTTACCATTCAACCAGTCAAATAAAGCAACGTAATCTTCTTCAGTCTTCAATAGCTCATTTGTTACATCCACATCTTGAGCCAAACCTTTCTTATAAATACGCAAATGAATTATAAATTGCCACAAACGGAATTCTTGAAACAACGGATGTGATTTAGCAATACATTTTACAGGAAAAGATTTTCTCTTTCCTGTTTCCTTATCAAGACCCTGATTCTCCTCATAAGGGCAATTGTCTATTAATGATTTTTTGCTTTTAAGAGGACGCTGATAAAAGAGTATATCCTCTAAGAACAAATAAGTAAAACCCCGATTAGCAATATTATTCCGATGTGCTTCATTTATTGAATATAGTTCTTCAATACAAGCAGCATATAATGCTCTATCTTGCAATTCCGGGTGAAACTCCTTCTGTTTCTCCACAATTAGTTTCAACTCATCCTTATAATATTTACGTTCAATAGTTCTCACCAATCTTCCACGAATTTTCTGACTAGGATTTCCTAAAAGCGTATCATAAATATAGGCACCTACTGTCTTATGAGTCTGATCAATATCCGCTTCTGTTTTCTTTTTGACCAATGACCAATCATCTTCCTTAGGAGCACGAAAAGACCGTTTTACATTCCCTTCCTTATCTTTTTTCGGTATTCCGTCCTTCTCTAAATCCGTAGTTACAATGAATTCTTTAATTTTTCCAACCCAATCAAGCGGCATATTACTCGTTCTTCGATATATCCATCCATTTTCCAAATGTATATTATACCAAATCTCCTTTCCCTTTTTTTCTCCAGAGTCTTCTACTGCAATAACTTTAAGTGCATAGAATTCAACCAATTTATTCTTATTTCCCTCTTCTTCCTCACCACGTAATTGATAATATCCGCGCTTTTGATTAAAATTCAACAATATCCAAGCTAATTCTTCTTTTGAAATTTTAGAAGTCAATCCTTTTTTACGGAGATAGTAGATAGTCCAATCATAAGGTACTTTTTTATCATCTGTTATCAGATTCGGATGATTTAGCTTAAAATCCTCCAGCATTTCTTTAAATGAATTTTGGAATATAAATTCAAACTGACCAGCTTCATTCTTACGCCAAGCCAATTTAGGTTCTCTGCCCTTAAGTATTTTACCATACCTATCTAGTTCCTGAGCAAAATGGGAAGGTAAAAATCCTAAAATATCAAGAATTCTATGCAGTCGTTCTCTACGAAGCAAATATCGTTCACATAAACGACGAATTCCACGCAACCTGGTTCTCTCAGCTGTTTGAGATATAGAATTACCCTTATTAAATTTTCCCATAACAGCTGCATCCATAGGTATGATACGACTTCCTGAAACTTGTATCTTAACCAATTGTTCACTTCCGTCATCATTGATAATCCCATTCACCACTGCCCAACCTATACTATTGGTACCTAAATCAAGTCCTACTATATTTTTCATAATACAACAATTCTATCAAAACTTTTCAAAGTTATCAAATTATTCTGATAAACACTTGTTCCTTACGCATTTATTTCATAGTTTTGCAATACTAATTTGAAGCAAGTCACAATAAGGATTATTCCGTTGTGAAAACATTTAGGTTGCCCTCGTCCTTTAACGGGGGCTTTTTTATACTTATCCTTTAATAGATATTTGCCATACTGACCAACGGTTCGTATAATTTTTCTATATCCTGCGCATCCATTTCTATTTCTACCTGGTCACCGGGAATAAGGGTTTGGCCCTGAGGAAGTAAAGTTTTACGATTTCGATGTATACTACGAATGATACAATGATTGGGTAGAGCCAATTTATCCACTTCCTTTCCGTCAAAATAAGATCCGTCCATAATCTCGACAAAAAGGTGATAGCGGGCACCGGGTTCTTCGGGAAATTCCGGATTATTATTACGGAACATTCTGTCATATAGCAATACATTGTAAGGTTTTATCTGCAACAGTTCAGTGAAATAATAAGTCAAACCACCCACTACAATAGAGGGATAGAATACCTCGAAATGACCGGTAATCTCCGTTATCAGGACAATAGCCGTCAAAGGGGTACGTACCACAGCTACCAGAAAAGCCACCATCCCGATCAGCATCATATAACTCACATTCTCATACCCTATTAATCCACGCTGCACCAGTACCAGACCAAAGATTTGCCCCAATAATCCTCCCGTAACCAATGTAGGGATAAAACTTCCTCCCGGCAAGCCCGAAGAAAGAGAAAATAAAGTAAAGACAAAGTGAATAAGCATCATGATTGTGAGCCACCGGATATCATGACTTCCATTTATTCCTTGCATCATCAAAAATTGTTCTCCACCACCTGTCAAGTTCGTTTCGGTCAATGAGATGGTATAGGCTATAATCAATAGATAAAGCATCTTGACAGGAATAGAAAGTTTCATGGCAGGTATCCTTTCCTGGAAGAAAGGGACAATAAACGAATAAAATTTTGCGATAAAAGCCATAAGGGCAGCAAAAATAATGTAAAGTTCCGCCTGCCGGATAAAAGATAAATCGGGAGTGACCGCACTAATCAGATGATAAGGAGTGGTGGGAAATATCCAACTGGCTACCCCTCCGGCCACCACACCCGCCAACAAAGTAGTAATGGCTGTTTTAGGAGCATCAAAACGCTCAATAGATTCTATCACCAACAATGAAGAAGATAACGGAGCCGCAAAAGCGGCGGACAATCCCGCACCGGCACCGGCTGCCAGCAATTGTTTCCGCTCCCCTTTCAGAATATGCCCCCAACGGGAAACAAGCGTCCCGATATAAGATCCTATTTGAACAGACGGCCCCTCTCTTCCCAAGGACAACCCTGCACTGAGCGCTAATACACCTCCGCAGAATTTGGCCACCAATTCCTTAAAAGGATGTTCATAGCTGATGCGCCCGTTATTGGCCGCACGTGTTTGAGAAATTCCGCCACCGGCTATCAATGGCATATGCTTCACCAACCAGGCAACAAACATCAAAATCCCCCATAAAACAAAGAATAGCAATACATGCCAATACCAAGGATAATGCGCTGTAAAAAAAGCCTTCCGCACATCAAAGAAATACCAAAGAAGATAGTGATAAGGTACAGCAACCAATCCCGTAAGCAGACCCACGAATATGCTCACGAAATACAGACGGGCATCAATCAGCTTCAATTTCCATATTTGCCATTTGCGCAAATTACTCAACTGCCGCCACTTATTTTTCCATTTCTCCAGTTCCATATCTGGAAATAAACAAATGGAAAAGAGAAGGGTTTATGTAAATATCGGCTTTAATAGCTCTGGAATTTCTATTTCATTTGCTTTCAGAGTTTCCAGACATTCACGCCCCTTATCCGATAAAGTAAAGTGCATCTGGCGCTTATCCTTATCCCCCAAATTACGAATGATTAATTCTTTCTCTTCTATAGAACGAATGACTTTCGATGTGTGCGAGGCAGACAAGCCCGTATTTTCTGATATCACACTGGCCGTCAACGTATCGCCACCAATGCAACAAAGTGCCATCGCCTCATTCAATGATACGCCATATTGTTCCATCAACCGGGTTTCAAGTTCAGAGAGAGCCTTGAACAACTCTCTCATGACACATATTGATTTTATTTTCTCCATACAAGTTTAAATAAACAAGTTTACATTCGCCTGTTCGGCACGGTTCATGTAAGTAGCCACACCACCAATGGTCACATTGTCCAGCAGTTCTTCACGCTTCACACCCATTACGTCCATCGACATCTGACAGGCTATAAATTCCACTCCATTCTGAATGGCCTGGGTACGCAGGGACTCCAATGAGTCAATATTTTTCTTATTCATAATATATCGCATCATCTTGGTTCCCATCCCTCCCATATTCATCTTAGACAATTTCAGCTTTAAGGAACTGGAAGGCAGCATCATGCCGAACATCTTGCCCCAAATATCTTTCTTCACCACAGGTTTATCCAGCTTCTTGATGGCATTCAGCCCCCAAAAAGTAAAGAAAATAGTCACTTTCTTTCCCGTAGCCACCGCACCGTTTGCAAGTACAAAAGTAGCTAAAACTTTGTCCAAATCATCACTGAACAGAATAAAAGTTTTCCCTTTATCCTCCCGACAAACTTCTGTCGGACAAGATTGTGGAGTATTTTTCTCAACCACCACCTGGTATTTCCCTGCTCCCGAGTTCACCGAGACGAATCGGTTTCCCGTGGTCTGGCACCATGCTTCGGCATCACGGGGAAAGCCTGCATCGGTAGCTATAATTTCCAGACGCTCACCATCCGCCAGCTCTTCCATGTTCTTTTTCAATTTCATGATAGGACCGGGGCAGGAGATGCCGCAAGCATCCACTTTCAGGGTACGAACCGAAGGAAGGACGGACGCGGCAACCGTATGAGGATTACCAGAATGAAAATTACCGGCATTGCCATTCTGAGCATTGTGAAGAATCTGTTTATTTGAAAAAGCTTTCGGTTCGGGCAGAGAAGCCGTTGCCGCTTTATACAGTTTCAAACCTCCTATCAAATTCTTTACTTCCTTAAAACCATTCTGCAACAATATATTAGAAGCCAGATAACCACGAAGCCCCACTCCGCAATACAGATAGACCGGCTTGTCCTGAGAAATCTCCTTCATCCGCTCACGCATATCATCCAAAGGAATATTGATAGCCCCTTTCAAAGCGCCCAATGCAAATTCATCGGGAGTGCGGACATCAATTAAAGTAACCTTGCTCAAATCGGCAGTTTGCAACTCCCGCCAATAAAGAGGCTGCATCTTTCCGCTCAGAATATTTCCGGCTACATATCCGGCTACTGCCACAGGATCTTTTGCCGAAGAGAAAGGAGGTGCATAAGCCTGCTCCAAGGCCATCAAATCATAAATGGTTCCGTTATGCTTAATCACCTGCGATAATTCATCAATGCGTTTATCCACTCCATCATAGCCTACAATCTGAGCTCCCAGCAGCTTACCGTCAGCAGGAGAAAAAGTAATCTTAATGGACATAGGCAAAGCATCGGGATAATACCCCGCATGCGAACTGGGATGAATCGTAGCCGAAAGATAATCAATGCCCGCTTGTTTCAACCGCTTTGCCGGAAGGCCCGAAGCAGCGACAGTCAGATCAAACACTTTGGCTATGGATGTACCGATAGCTCCCTCATAGGTAAGTTTGTTGCCAAATACCATATTATCGGCTACGATACGGGCCTGCCGGTTGGCCGGACCTGCCAAGTAATTTAGCCAGGGTTTTCCGGTTATGGGGTGGCGGAACTCGATAGCATCTCCTACCGCATATATATGTTCATCAGAAGTTTGTAAATAGTCATTCACCCGGATGCCCCGCATCTCTCCCAATTCAATGCCCGCTCCGGTAGCCAGTTCGGTATTGGGACGCACCCCGATGGAAAGCAACACCATATCAGCCGTCAGTCTTTCTCCCGATTTGAAAATGACATCCAGCCCGTCGGCCGTGCGTTCGAAAGAAGCCACCGCTTTTTCCAGATAAAGGCGCACCCCTTTCTGCAACAAGTGTTCATGCACCAAGGAAGCCATAGAGAAATCAATTGGTGCCATGACCTGACCGGCCATTTCAACGACCGCTACTTCCGCTCCTGCCTCCTGCAAATTCTCCGCCATTTCCAACCCGATGAATCCGGCACCTATAATCACCGCACGTTTCACCGAATGCTGTTGCAGATAGCTCTTAATGGCATCTGTGTCATTCACATTACGAAGTGTAAAGATCCCTTCATTGTCAATGCCCGGCAAGGGGGGACGAACCGGTGAGGCGCCCGGAGAAAGCAACAACTTGTCGTATGATTCGGTATAGGTCTTTCCATCCGAAGTACGTACCTCCACGGTCTTTTCGTCCGGATGAACAGCCACTACTTCAGACTGAACGCGCACATCCACATTGAAGCGTTTTCCGAAAGCCTGGGGAGTCTGCACAAACAACTTTTCACGCTCTGCAATCACGCCACCTATATAATAAGGTAAACCACAATTGGCATACGAGATATATTCTCCTTTTTCGAACAGGATGATTTCCGCCTGTTCCGTGTTTCTTCTGATACGTGCGGCAGCGGTTGCACCTCCTGCTACGCCTCCTACTACTATGTACTTCATAATCCAAACTATTTTATTTGATTTAATATTTGCCATTGGAAACTTTATGCAAACATACATGATATTTCTTAGAAAGAAAAATTTCCAGTGGAAAATATTATCAGATTAACTGTTTTTATATAATTTGCTAATGTGCCAATGTGCCAATGTGCCAATGTGCCAATGTGCCAATGTGCCAATTGCTGCGCTATGTTCCGCATGGCAATTGGAACATTAGTAAATTGACAAATTGGCAAATTATCAATAAACTATTCAGACCATAAATTCTTTCACTGCTTTTTCCAGCCTGTCCAGACTCAATTCTCCGGTCTGTCTCCACAACTGCTCCCCTTTTCTTAAAAATATATAGGTAGGTATATGCACGATGGTATAAAATTCGGCAAGCGGTTTTTCCTCATCCACATTTACTTGCACCACTTCCACTTTTCCTTCCATCAGCTTTTTAAACTCGTCAATGACAGGGTGCATCCTGCTGCTTTTTAATGAATTGATGGAATAAAATTCGGCCATCACCCAGTCACCTGTAGTCAGTTTCTCTTTATTCCGTTCTTCACGGGCTACTTTCTTTTCTTTCATACTGTTCGTTTTTAAAAGTTATATTTTGCCTATCAACAAGATTGCTGAAAGAAAGTTTATCACAATAGGAATCGTTAGCAAAGGTTCATCTAATAATTCTTCTGCAAAGAAGCGGGCATTCAGAAAAGTGTTTATTACCTTTGGAGCAAAATTTGAAATCAAACAAACACCCGTCATGTTACCCAAAGGAGATCTGACGCAAGGAAACATAACAAGCACCTTGCTACGCTTTACCTTACCTATGATTATAGGCTCACTGCTACAACAGTGTTATAATATAGCCGATACACTGATTGTGGGACAATGTATAGGCTCCGGCGCATTGGCTGCTGTCGGGTCTGCTTATACACTGATGGTATTTCTTATTTCCATCTTGCTGGGCTTGTCCATGGGAAGCGGTACGGTTTTTTCCCTGCAATATGGCGCCGGCCAGATGGATGCCCTACGCAGGAGCATTTATGTTTCGGTCTTACTGATTGGTACGGGGACACTGATTCTGAATATAGCTGCTTTCGTCTGGATTCATCCCATTCTCAGGCTGTTGCAGATTCCCGGAGAAATTTATAGCATGATGTACGATTACCTGTGGATCATCTTTTGGGGAATTGGTTTTACCTTTATCTATAATTTCTATGCAGCTCTGTTACGTGCCATCGGAGATGCGGTCACTCCTCTCTGGTTTCTGGCGGTTTCCGTCGTTCTGAATATCGGATTGGATTTATTCTTTATCTTGCAGCTGGATGGGGGGATAAAGGGTGCAGCCATTGCTACGGTAATCGCTCAGGGAGTATCCGCACTGGGAATTATGGGATATACTTATCTAAAATGTCCCGAACTGAGGTTGCATCGCCAAGACCTGCACTTCGACCGTCACTGTCTGAAAGAGATAACTTCGTTTTCCACTCTGACTTGTGTGCAGCAGTCTGTAATGAACTTTGGGATTCTGATGGTACAAGGTCTGGTCAACAGTTTTGGCACCGCAGTGATGGCAGCCTTTGCAGCCGCCATAAAAATCGATTCTTTTGCCTATATGCCGGTACAGGAGTTTGGAAATGCCTTTTCTACTTTTATCGCTCAAAATTTTGGAGCAAAGAAATATGAACGAATTCGCAAGGGGGTGAAGAGTGCGCTGCTTACTACAGTCATTTTCTCTCTGGTCATTTCCATTCTGGTCTTTTTATTTGCCAAACCGCTGATGCTGATTTTTGTCCGTCCCCATGAAACGGAGATTCTGAACATAGGAATCAGTTATTTGCGTATTGAGGGAGCATTTTATTGCGGAATTGGAATATTATTCTTGTTATACGGATACTATCGGGCTATCCGTATGCCGGGCATGTCAGTAGTTCTTACGGTCATATCTTTGGGAACGCGGGTTGTCCTTTCCTATTGGCTTGCCGCCATTCCTTCTATCGGAGTGACCGGAATCTGGTGGTCCATTCCTATCGGATGGTTTATAGCGGATATCATAGGAATTGCATATTACAGATTCAGGAAGAAACTTAAAGCAAGCGGACTGAAATAAAGCGGATTACCACGTATTTATAGGAACCTGTCAATCACACGTCCAACCTAGGGGCGGGGTTTACCCCATAGCCGTCAGGCTAATAGATAATAGCGTTTTCGTCCACTGTAGGGGCAGATTGAATCTCATATCCGTCAAGCTAAGGAAAACATGGTTAAATTCCGTAGTCGTTGGTAACTTCATCCCCTCTTGAGAGACTGTGTAAAAACCAATTTCATA
>CAVJPC010000010.1:0-2939 GCA_963651205.1 Bacteroidaceae bacterium | reverse complement strand
CTTGGGAACTCATGGACAGCCCTTCATCGGTGGCTTTCGTGATGATGCGGAAGGTCTCGTTGAAAAGGTCTTCCTCTATGTCGGTCATGGGGTGTAAGTCCTTTTCGTAGATGCGCTTCAGGGCACGCTGCAGGGCTTTGTCGTTGAAGACGAATGCGGATTCCACTTCTTCTTTGTCCGCGGCATCCCGGTAGAGGTCGTCCATTACCAGTTTAAAGCCCCGCCGTTTTCCGGGGCTTCCGCGAAAAAACTTCCGGCACGGTTTTGGGGGTGTGTGCCGTTATCTTCTTTGGTCAGTGTGTTCGGGCGGGCACGCGAGTCCGCCCCTACGGGTGATGCCAAGTCAGCGAAGGGATTGAGAGCCTTTTTCTTTTCTTCCATTTCGGCTTTCAGTTGTTCGTAGTTGTCGGGCTTCTCTATCTTCAACTGCTCGTAGAGGTAATCATCATCCAGCGGGAGGTTGAAGACGTTGACAGCTTTTTCCAGCAGTTCCGCTTTGGCTTTGGTAGCTGCTATGTCTTCAGTTTCCACATAGACGAATGTTCCGCCTCCGGTATTTACGCCCAGGGCGGCGAACTGGTCGGTCATGTCATAGTTAAGCAGGTTGAGGATGAAAAGGGCATCCTGCTCTATCAGCTCCTGCTCGGCCTTGTTGTGCACGGTTCCCAAGGCCTGCGTTCCGGTTTCGCTGGCTTCGGTGGTAAGGGTGTTTCCCAGAACGGCCTTACTCATTTCGGCGTTGCAGCGGTCCACCAGTGAGGCGTAGAGTTCGCTGCTGCCTGTCTTGTTGCCAGATTCTACAAATTCCAGGTTCGAGCCTTCGGGGCAGAAATAGATGCTGCCACCACCCTGGCTTTCGGCGGCTTCCATCGTGGCATTGCACGATTCCGGGTCGGCGGCATCGTAGGTGTATTTGCGCACCGGCATCCCGAATATTTCTGAAAATTGCGTCCAGTCTCCCAGCGTGCCGCGCTTATAAATCACATACGGGGCGGTACGTGCCAATATGCCCAGCGGTTCTTTCCCACGTATCATCAGCAGATCGTCGTAGCTCTCAAATGGTTCTCCCGTAATGTTGTCCTGGCGGTGCTTGATGAGTTCACGCACCGGGTCCACATGCTTGCGCGGAATGCAGTAGTAGTCTATCCAGCCTTTCTCGTTGATATAGAACTGTACAAGGGTAAACCCCCAGTACTGGGCATCCAGCGCGTCTTCTATGAAACGGAGAAACCACGGGCTGGATATCTGTTCATTCACCCGGTCATCGGCCACGCCGTTGCGCCTGAATTCTATTTTCCGTCCCAACACACCGGACTTGCGTTTTTGTACTACGCTGAACAGGTGCGGATCCAGCAGGGTATCAATATAGATATCGTAGAGTTTGACGCGTTGTGTAAAGTCCACGTTTTCAAAACTCTTGATACCGATCTTGTAATCATCCAGTCCTATACCGAAACGCCGGGGGGCGGTGAGGGTGATGGTAGTACCGGGGCGGAAATTTCCGCCTTCGGTGATGCGCCGCTTTGTCTGCTTTGCGCGGTTTTTGAAATAGGGGATTTTATCTAACAGGTTCATAAGGCACTATTATAAATGGTTGGTACGTTTGGGGTTACTTTTCATAAGCCAGGGGGAGTTCCTCTTCCGGTCCTCATCGGGAAGCAGGGGCGCTCCGTCGATGGTAATTTGCTGCCTGGCTACCTGTTTCAGCCATTCCACGGCGCGGTCGTAACGGTCCTTGCGGATATCGGATATCTTTTGGGGGTTGTGTATGCAGAACAGGTGATAGACGGTGATGTCTATAGCCATCATCAGCACGAGGGGAAGGCGTGTCCCGCCTTCGGCATTGAAAATGGCATCGGCATCGTAACGTCCGCTGAGGTAGCTGCGCATCTCGGCGATGGCACGGTCTTCGCAGATTTCAACGATGGTGTCATCGCTGCGGGTCAGGCGGTCCAGTATCTCGCTGTGGATGCTGGCGTCATAGTCTTGGGGGGTGATGAATTTACTCATGATTATCCTGGTTATAATGATCGTTGACAATTGAAGTGGATTGAGTTTCCACTTGCTTCAACCGATTATCGGAAATGGCTATATATTTTTCCTGTATCTCGAACCCTATAAAATTCCGATTGAGCTTTTTTGCCGCCACTGCGGTTGTACCAGAACCCATGAAGCAATCAAGTATCAGGTCTCCTTCTTTGGTAGAATCTATAATTAATTTTTCAATAACCTCCACAGGTTTTTGTGTCGGATGTACTTTCTCACCATTTGTTTTTTTTGCTCCGCTACGAAAACAGGGAATTTTAAACACATTACACCCTTTAGTTGCCGTAACTTCTTTCTGCCCGAATATTACAAGTTCATGAGTGAAGGCATAGACACTTCCCGGACCACTCTTCTTGTCCCATACAAGCATATTACGAACCGGAACATATTGTATCATCAAGGGATAATAGAAAGCATACGTACGCCAGTCACAAAACATATAAAGTCTTCCGGTGGGTTTTAACACTCGCGAGAACTCTTGAAACAATGAACTAAAGAATGGCTTCATTATCAGTAAATCGTTGTAATCCCCTTTCTGGCCATTATGTGTCATACCTACAAAATAGGGCGGGTCAGTAATGATAACATCAATACTTTCGGATGCAATCCGTTTAATCCCATCAATACAATCCTCGTTATAGATCTTATTTATTTCCATATCATTTATTTTATTATTCATCAAAGGCGTTTTGGATTACGGTTCCGGCTGCGGCGGATGACTTGTACAGGTTCCAGCTGCTGTACTTTCTTTTTAAGGACACGGAGGCCGCCCTCCACGCAGTCCGGGCCATCGGCGGGGAACTTGAGGCGGAGGGTGAACAGGCGGAACTGGTCATCGAGCCGCTTCATGTGCGGGTTGTCCTTTTCGGCTTCGTTCAGGATGAGGTTGCCTT
>CAVJPC010000009.1:0-11413 GCA_963651205.1 Bacteroidaceae bacterium | reverse complement strand
CCTGGACCCATTGATTAAGAGTCAATTGCTCTACCAGCTGAGCTAAGAGTGCATTCATTTCTGATTTGCGGTTGCAAAGGTAGGTGTTTTCTTTTAAACATCCAACATTTTGCATCATTTTTTCACCATTTCATCGAAATTTATTCGAACTCATAAAGATCTGAAGGCGTATTTCGCTTTAAAGCAATGACTTGCACATCTTTGCCAACAATGATTCCTTTGCCTCTAAGTGAAAGTTCTACCGTCTTATATGCCAGTTCGGGATGGTTATTGTCCTTACTAAGGTGACAAAGCCAGATGTATTTAAGATTTTCGTTAATGTTTTCTGCCAGAAATTCGGCAGTTTCGCGATTACTCATATGGCCATTAGGACCGGCAATACGTTCTTTCAAGTATTGGGGATATGCTCCCATTTTCAACATCTCTTCATCGTAATTTGCTTCTAGAATCAGGTAGTGTGCCTTACAAATATATTCGGCAGCAGTAGGTGTGATGTGTCCTAAGTCAGTAAGGAAAGAGAATATCTTGCCATCTATGTTTATGCAATAACCCACATTGTCTGTTCCGTCATGGGGGACTTCGAAAGCTGTAATAGCGAAATCTTCCAGTTCCAGAGTTTCACCTTTGTGCAGGTAATGAACACAGTTCAATAATTTTTCGGTTATGCAATAACTTTTGTTGATTCCTGTATGTACCTCAGGAGTGGAATAAACAGGAATCCCGAATTTTTCTCCCAAGTGTCCCACAGCTTTGATATGATCGGCATGGTCATGCGTTACAAATACTGCCCGGATAATATCTAATCCGATTCCGAGTTCTTTTAATGTTTTTTTTATAGTGCGGATGCCAATTCCTACATCTACCAGTATACCATATGTGTCTGTCCCCAGAAAATAGCAGTTGCCGCTACTTCCGCTTGCGAGACTTATAAATTTGATTTTCATTTCGTTGCTCTCCCAGTTCTAGTAAATCTCCACGTTTTTTGCGCTAAAAGAGTCGCAAATATACATAAAAAAAGGAGGAAATAAAATAGAAACAGGCTTTTTCGGAAAGATGATTTTGTGTATGAAGTTTGCCGGGTATGCTTGAAGTCAGAATTATGGAATGGTCAGGTAATAACCTTTTCCTCTAACTGTAATCAATTTAAATTCTGGGAATTCTTTTAAGACTTTCCTGATTGTTTTAATATGGGCGTCTATTTTTTCATTGGCATTGTCATCCGTAGGCCAAAAACTTTGTTTTATTTCTTCACGGCTGACACAGGTTCCTACTCTTTCGTAAAGCATATTCAATAGGGTGAGATCTAGTTTCTGGATGTTACAGGTTTTGTTTCCTATATGTAACTCTTGTTTTTCCATGTCTATGTCCATAAGGGTGTGAACTGTATTTACATTTTTTTTCTTTTTATAAAAGATGAGTATGAAAGCAATAATTATGAGTTGTCCGATGAACCAGAAGATGGTGCTGTCTATATGTTTCAATAGGGTTTTAAAGTTATAGTCTACCCATGCTTGTGCTTTGATGTTTTGGGTGATATCCAGTATATATCGGGGAGTGCTATATGCTGTTGGGGGAATTGAGGAATTTTGGTTGCTGCCTTTTGAGAGGTGTTCATTATAGTAAATAATACCGGTTTTGCCGGTTATATTATAACCGGATAATATCTTCTTAAAGGTTGTATTTAACTCATCAACCTTTATGGGTTTTAGTTGGGATAAAATGTATTGATTCAGCATACGTTTTGCGATCTGCTCGTCCAGGCTGTCTTTGAAGGTATAGATTATTTTGCCCTGTCGGGTTCTTATGGTATAGCTTTTTACTTTTCTGTGCAGGCTGGGAGCGATGGCATACATTTTTATATCCCAGTTGGTCGGTTCAGGATGGTAATAGCTAATGTATGCAAGTCTTTCATTGCAATCTTCTGTAATGGCTGATTTGAAAGCATAATTAATTTTGTCCTTCACCCGCTCGGCGCTGTTATGAAAAGCAATATAAACAGTATATAGAATGGTGAGGGTAATTGCCGTAAGTAAGCTGGTGTGTATTTTGCTCCTTTTCATCGTATAAATTTTAAATGCAAAAGTAAGTAACAATGTGGAAAAACAGGTGTTTTATCTGACTTTTTTCTGAAAAAGGAGAAAGTTCAGAAAGAGTTCAGACAAATATTTTGCAGAAATATAGGCTTTTCTCCTTCTTTGCGGCAACAAAGTATTTCACGAATTAATAAAAAAAGAATCGTATGAGAACAAAAGTAATTTTAGTTTTTCTCTTGTTATTACCGATGGCTGTGATAAATGGTCAAAATAATAAGAGGGAGTATTTGGAAAAGGTACTGGGTAATTTAGAGCGGATTAAATCGGCTACGTATAATGAATATTTGGTAGTATGGGAGCCCGGAGATACTATACCTCTGTTTATACGAAATACTTATATTGAGGAATATGATAATCCGCAAGATTCGACTATAGGGGCGGGTTTTGTAGAATATGAGAATATGCAGGGGAAAAAAGTTTTTAGGTGGGGTTATGACGGTAATGTGCTAGCTAATGCTTATCACGACAAGAAGGGAGTATTGATTGATGATTTTTCATCAAACAAGCATCCTTTCAGGCCTCTTACTCCACCGTTTTTCAATTATGCTAAAAGTATTGTCCGATATTCGCTAACCTCTCAGGATAGTATCACTACTGAGCTTAAAGACATTGGGGATGCTTATCATTTCAAGATGGAAATTCACGAAAATCAAGTTGTGGAATTTTTCGGAAAAGATTATCATTTGGCAAATCCGTATGAATTGAATCCCACTTTTATTTATGAGTTATGGATAAGTAAGGAGAATGATTTACCGTATAAAGAACGACTGGAAAAATCACAGATGACAAGTATGAGTGTGTATTCGGATATAAAATTAAATCAATCATCAATCGAGAACTTTAATCTGTATGATTGTTTTCCTCCCGATTACGAAATAAGAAACCGCAAGGCACAAAATCAGAAGAAATCTAAACCGAATCTTGTCGGAACAAAAGCGTTGCATTGGACGCTGAAGGATGCTGATGAGCAGGACGTGTCACTCACAGATTTTAAGAGCAAGGTTTTATTGATTAACTTTACGGGTATCGGTTGTGGACCTTGTAAGATGGCTGTCCCATTTTTAAACGGTTTAAAGAATCAGTTTAAGAAAGAAGAACTGGAAGTAGTGGCTATAGAATGTTGGAACAGAAAACTCCATTCCATTCAGAATTATATAAAGACCAATATGATAAATTATAAGTTGCTGGAAGGAAGTGAGGAAGTAATTAAAGATTATTTGGATGGTAATAGGGGAGTGCCGTATTATTTTATTCTGGATAAAGACAGGGTGATTAAAAAAGTAATTTATGGTTATGGCAAGGGGCAGACGGATAAGAAAATAACGGATGCAATCAAAGAATTGCTATAAAAAACAGAGGATGTGCCAAAATTGAACCAACATTATTTTGACACATCCTTTCCTATTTTAAAATTCTTCCTGTTTCTTAGAACTGGAAGAATTTCTTCGCATTGTTGTAGCAGATATCTTCTACCATCTGATTAACGCGTTCTATCTCGCAAGCAGGGATTTCACCGTTTTCCACATCATTACCCAGCAAGTTACACAAAGTACGGCGGAAATATTCATGACGCGGATAAGACAGGAATGAACGTGAGTCTGTCAGCATACCCACGAAGCGGCTCAACAAACCCAGCAATGACAGAGCGTTCATCTGTTTTTCCATACCATCTTTCTGATCGAGGAACCACCATCCTGAACCGAATTGAATCTTGCCCGGAACAGTACCATCCTGGAAGTTACCCAACATCGTAGCAATAACTTCGTTGGCACAAGGATTCAGGTTATAAAGGATTGTCTTGGTCAGTTTGCCTTCTGTATTCAGACGGTCAAGGAATTTAGCCATCGCTTTGGCGGTAGTAAATTCACCGATAGAGTCGAAACCTGTGTCAGGACCCAGGAGTTTGAACATCTTGGTATTGTTGTTACGGATAGCACCATAATGGAACTGCTGAGTCCAGCCTTTTTCCCAATCCATTTCTCCGAATACAACCAGCATAGCTGATTTGAATTTCAGAATTTCTTCTTTCGTCAATTCAGCACCACCATATACCTTATTAAATATAGCTTTGATTTCAGCATCGGTATAATCTTCAGCATAGAACTCTTCGATTCCGTGGTCGGACAGTTTACAGCCTTGTTCTGCAAAGAAATCGTGACGTTTACGCAAAGCAGCTACCATATCATCGAAAGAAGAGATTGTAATACCGCTTACGGCAGACAGTTTTTCCATATAAGCACGGAAATCAGCTGGAACCTCTACTGCCATTGCTTTGTCCGGACGCCAAGTAGGAAGCATCTTGATTTCGAATCCGCTTTCACGGGTTTGGATGTGGTATTCCAATGAATCTACCGGATCATCAGTAGTACAAACAATTTCCACATGATAACGGCGCATCATGCCACGTGCGGAGTATTCCGGCTTGGCAAGTTTCTCGTTACATTCATCAAAGATTTCACGGGCGGTTTTCGGATTCAATACTTTATCGATACCAAATGCGGTCTTCAATTCCAAATGAGTCCAGTGGTATAGCGGGTTGCGGAATGTATAAGGAACGGTTTCCGCCCATTTCTCGAATTTTTCCCAATCGGTGGTGTCTTTACCGGTGCAATAGCGTTCGTCCACACCGTTAGTACGCATGGCACGCCATTTGTAATGATCTCCACCCAGCCAGATTTCTGTCAGTGACTTGAATTGATAATCATCAGCAACCATCTGGGGAATCAGGTGACAATGGTAGTCGATAATAGGCATTTTAGCCGCATGTTCGTGATACAACTTCTGCGCAGTTTCTGTCTGGAGCAGGAAGTTTTCATCCATAAAGTTTTTCATAAGTAGTCTTTTAATTTCTATATAATTGTTGTTTATTTTGACTTCTGGTAAAAAGTGCTTCTAAAAAAGATCTCGATGAGCATCTCTTTAGATTTATTAACCGTTATCGAACACGAAAATAGAAATTTTATTTGGAATAACAAAATTATTCGTATCTTTGCGGCGAAGATTTAAAGATTTTAAATGCTTGAGTAAGTGATGATACATAAAAACTTAAATATATATTACCGTTTATAAGAAAGCGTGAATACGATGAGTACACCATAAAATCTGATTCGTCTTCATTAAAGAATAAGTATGGATAAACACATAATATATTATAAGAATATGAAAGCATTAAACAAGGAGACAGCAGCAAAGGCTCAACGTCCCGAAAGAATCATTCAATTTGGTGAAGGTAACTTCCTTCGTGCATTTGTAGACTGGATTATCTACAACATGAATGAAAAAGCTGATTTTAACAGCAGTGTAGTAGTGGTTCAGCCTATTGAAAAAGGTATGGTTGACATGTTGAATGCACAAGATTGTCTGTACCATGTAAACTTGCAGGGCTTGGATAAAGGTCAGGTAGTAAACAGCCTGACAAAGATTGATGTTATCAGCCGTGCTTTGAATCCTTATTCCCAGAATGACGAGTTCATGAAGCTGGCAGAACAGCCGGAAATGCGTTTCGTTATCTCTAACACTACAGAAGCCGGTATCGCCTTTGATCCTGCCTGCAAACTGGATGACGCTCCCGCCTCTTCTTATCCGGGCAAATTGACTCAGTTGCTGTATCATCGTTACAAGACCTTCAATGGCGACAAGAGCAAAGGTTTGATTATCTTCCCTTGCGAATTGATTTTCCTGAACGGTCATAAACTGAAAGAAACCATCTATCAATATATTGAGTTATGGAACTTGGGCGAAGACTTCAAGCAATGGTTTGAAGAAGCTTGCGGTGTATATGCTACATTGGTAGACCGTATCGTACCGGGATTCCCCCGCAAGGATATCGCTGCTATCAAGGAAAAATTGCAGTATGATGATAACTTGGTGGTACAGGCAGAAATCTTCCATTTGTGGGTAATCGAAGCTCCACAGGAAATCGCCAAAGAATTCCCTGCCGACAAAGCCGGTTTGAATGTATTGTTCGTTCCGTCTGAAGCTCCTTACCATGAAAGAAAAGTAACTTTGCTGAATGGTCCTCACACCGTTCTTTCTCCGGTTGCTTATCTGTCAGGCATCAACATTGTACGTGAAGCTTGCGAGCATGAAGTAGTGGGCAAATATATCCATAAAGTAATGTTTGATGAGCTGATGGAAACATTGAACTTGCCGAAAGATGAATTGAAGAAGTTTGCGGAAGATGTATTAGAGCGTTTCAACAATCCGTTTGTTGATCACCAGGTGACTTCTATCATGCTGAATTCATTCCCTAAATATGAAACTCGTGACCTTCCGGGTCTGAAGGTTTATTTGGAACGTAAGGGTGAGTTGCCTAAAGGACTGGTGTTGGGACTGGCAGCCATCATTACTTATTATAAAGGTGGTGTACGTGCTGACGGCGCTGAAATCGTTCCGAACGATGCTCCTGAAATCATGAACCTGCTGAAAGAACTTTGGGCTACAGGCTGCACCCAGAAAGTGACAGAAGGCGTATTGGCAGCAGAATCTATCTGGGGTGAGAACCTGAACAACATTCCGGGTTTGACTGCCGCTGTAAAAGCTAACCTTGATTCTATTCAGGAAAAAGGTATGCTGGAAACAGTCAAGGGTATTCTCTAAGCAAATTAATTGTTAGAAATAGTTTATAAATTCCTTTAGGGAGATTTGGTGGTTAGGCCGAATCTCCCTATTTTTGTATCTGACAGATACAGAATAAGATGGAAAAATATGAGTTCAGAGCCAGACAGCCTTTATGGATATGGGCAACGGCAATTATTTTAGTAGGTTGTGTGTCTATTTATGCAATCAGAACCGGTAATTATTTCCTTATAGTAATGTGGGGGCTTTACTATGCTTTTGCTCTAATAAATGCGTATCGGGTATATACCATTACCCCCGCTCTCTTTGTGTTGAAACAAGGTTGGTTGAAACCTCGTACTTTTCGGTTGGAAGATATTACAACAATTGAGAAGAAATATGCCAAAGGTCATCGTTTAAGTTCATTGGTAATTCGATATTCTACTCCTGATATGCATCATAATTTTTTTGAAATAAAGAAATATGATACAGATATCGAAGGTATTCTGAACGCTATTCTTGATTACCGCCCTTCCGTGCCTGTTCATTAATAATAATCATCAGAGAGAAGTAAGGAAATTCCTTTCCTTTCAGTTCCTCCCTGGTACAACTATGATATTCTCTGTCTGTCGATACATTCTCAAAATAATGATAGCTGTAATCGGGGTGGGATTCCATATAGTTTCTCACAATATCTGCACATTGGGATAATTTCATAATAACGGGTACGTGATGATTGTTCAGATAAGTGTCCAGTTCATCAGAAGTAACATTTCCAGGGATAATGGTCAGTCTTTCTTCTTGGCTGATGAGGTGTAGTTTGGCGGCTGCACCCGCTGCGATGAAAGAAGGAATGCCGGGAAGCTGCTCTACAGGAATCCCGTTTCCTTTAAGAAAATCCAATACATAGTGAATGGAAGCATAAATGCCTGCATCACCTTCTACAGCCACTGCGATGCGTTTTCCTGCCTGTTGTTCCTGTTCTATCTCTTGAAATATCTTTTGGTAAACACTCATAGCCTGTGTTCTGTTCTTGCTCATGGGAAGCGAAAAGAGACGTATACTTTCCACAATGCCCAGTTCGTGTAAAAGAGTTGCTGCACGGGAAATACTTTTACCTGTTTTCATTACGGTTGACGGGCAGTATACAATGTCCGCTTGCTGTAAAGCATGCAATGATTTCAACGTAATCAGTTCGGCATCACCGGGCCCTAACGAAACAAAACGTACTGGATAACTCATCTTTTGTCGGTATTTACAGTTTTTAAGGTCGCAAAAGTGCTGAAAAATTCCGTATAAAACAAGAGAATTACTTACCTTTGTTGGCTGAAAAACAGAAAAGAACATGAAGAAACTAATATTGGCTTCGGGCATACTGTTATTATTGACTGCCACAGCTTGCCAAAACAAGAACAAACAGACTTCCGGTATTTTGGAGAATGCAGCATTGGCAGACTCTTCTGTCGTAAAAATCATTCCGGAGTATGCAAAAGGATTCAAAGTTACCTATACCGGCCACGCTTGTCTGCTCGATATACAAGATCCGCAAAATGAAGAAAGCCAGTCTTTTCATTATGCTTTAGTGCCGAGAGGGGTGGAAGCAAAAGATATTCCTGCGGATTACACCCTCATTGAAACTCCTGTACGAAGTGTTATCTGTATGACTTCCCTGCAACTTTCCAATTATATCAAGCTGGGAGAGCTGGATGCAGTGGTAGGTATCACCAGTACCCGCCACCTGTTTAATAAAGAAATGAATGACCGCCTGAAGGAAGGAAAGACTCACAAGATAGGTATCGAGGGAAATTTTGATAATGAAGTAATTATGAGTGTCAATCCTGATCTGATCCTTATCTCCCCTTTCAAACGCGGAGGATATGATGCCTTGAAGGAAGTCGGAATCCCTTTGATGCCGCATTTGGGATATAAGGAGATGACTCCTTTGGGACAGGCCGAATGGATAAAGTTTGTGGGCCTGCTGTCAGGAAAAGAAGATAAAGCCAATGAACAGTTTGCTGCCATCAAGAACAGATACAATGAACTGAAGGAACTGACCGGTCAAGTGGTAAAGCGTCCGGTGGTGTTCAGCGGGGAATTGCGGGGTGGAAACTGGTATGCCGTAGGAGGCAGGAGTTTCCTCGCACAACTGTTCAAAGATGCCGGAGCCGATTATTTTCTGAAAGATGATGAACGCTCGGGAGGCGTCACACTCGATTTTGAGACGGTTTACAGTCAGGCAGCCGACGCCGATTATTGGCGTATTGTGAACAGTTATCAGGGAACATTTTCCTATAATACTTTAAAAGAGGAAGATGCCCGTTATATTGATTTCAAGGCCTATAAGGATAAAGGTATTATTTATTGCAATATGCGCGAGAAGCCTTTTTATGAGAGTATGCCGACAGAGCCGGAAGTGGTTTTGGCGGACTTGATCAAAGTATTTCATCCGCAGCTTTTGCCCGATCACCAGCCGGGATATTATGAACTGCTAAAATAATAAGGAAGATAGTGCATGAAACGACCTGTTGCATTTTATATGCTATTGATAATAGCTTCCATTCTTCTGTTTTTCTTTCTGAATCTGGTACTGGGTTCCGTCTCCATCCCTCTTCGTTCGGTGTGGAATATCCTTTGGGGAACAGGGGATGAATCTATTATCTGGCAAAACATCATTTGGAAATCCCGTGTGCCGCAGGCCCTTACTGCATTGGTGGCAGGAGCGGGACTTTCTGTCAGCGGTTTACAGATGCAAACCGTTTTCCGTAATCCTCTGGCGGGCCCGTCGGTGCTGGGTATCAGCTCGGGAGCCAGTATGGGAGTTGCCTTTGTGGTGCTTCTTTCGGGGAGTCTGGGCGGTGTCGCTTTGAGCAAACTGGGTTTTATGGGCGAAATAGCCCTTACCATAGCTGCTATTGCAGGTTCGCTTTCCATTATGGCGCTCATTGTTTTTGTTTCTCAAAAAGTGAGGGGTAACGTCACTTTGCTCATTATCGGTGTAATGATCGGTTACATAGCCAATGCGGTTATCGGTGTGTTGAAATTCTTCAGTGTGGAAGAAGATATTCGTGCCTATGTCATTTGGGGATTGGGAAGTTTTGCCCGTGTGTCGGGCGATCAGATGACCTTGTTTATATGCATCATGCTGGTATTGCTGCCACTTTCCTTCCTGCTTGTCAAGACTTTGAATTTGTTGTTGCTGGGAGATGCCTATGCGCGGAATCTCGGATTGAATATAAAGCGTGCCCGTCTGCTGGTCATTACCTGTTCGGGCGTGTTGGTGGCTATTGTTACTGCTTATTGCGGCCCTGTTATTTTTCTGGGATTGGCCGTTCCGCACCTTTGCCGCGGAATGTTCCGCACGTCGGATCATCGCATTCTGATGCCCTCTTCTTTATTGGTGGGTGCGTCACTGGCATTGGTTTGTAACCTCATTGCCCGTATGCCCGGCTTCGAGGGGGCGCTACCGGTAAATTCGGTAACGGCTTTGGTAGGGGCTCCGGTGGTAATGTCGGTCTTGTTTAACAAACGCCGCAATGAAATGAATGAATAATGATGAACCGGGATACTATACATATTCGGAAACTGACTACGGGATATCCCGGAAAGGGAAGTACCAAGATTGTAGCGAAGGATATTGATGCTACTATCAGTAGTGGGGAACTGACTTGCCTCCTGGGAGCGAATGGAGTAGGGAAGTCTACTTTATTGCGCACCTTGTCTGCCTTTCAGCCGCCTGTCGGGGGAGAGATAGAGATTATGGGAAAGAGACTGACGGATTATACCGACAAGCAGCTGGCGACAGTCATCGGGGTGGTGCTGACCGAAAAATGCAGTCTGCGGAACATGACTGTAGAAGAGCTGGTAGGCATGGGGCGCAGTCCTTATACCGGTTTCTGGGGAAATTTGAGCAAAGCGGACAAGAAGATCGTAGATGATGCCGTTGCGATGGTGAGAATTGAAGAACTGAGATGCCGGATGGTGCATACCTTGAGTGACGGCGAGCGTCAGAAAGTAATGATTGCGAAGGCATTGGCACAGGAAACTCCGGTGATTTTCCTGGATGAACCGACGGCTTTTCTTGATTTCCCCAGCAAAGTGGAGATTATGCAGTTGCTTCATCATTTGTCACGCTCTACCAACAAGACGATTTTTCTCTCCACGCACGATTTGGAACTGGCTTTGCAGATAGCAGACAAGATCTGGTTGATGGATAAGGTCAATGGAGTAACTATCGGGACTCCCGAAGATCTTTCCATAGATGGATGTCTGAGCAATTTCTTTTCTCGTAAAGGCATTGTTTTTGATATGGAAACAGGATTGTTCCGAATTGATAATGAGTTTGAAAAAGAAATCCGTCTGGTGGGGCACGGTAATAAGTATGCGATGGTGCGGAAAGCCTTGCAGCGGAATGGTATTCTGGCCAACCGGCGTGTAGAGTCTGATTTTTATATCGAAACGGGAGATATGACTACGAGTGGCTATATTATTCATCCGATAGGCGGGGAGGCGTTAAAAGTAGATACGATAGAAGAACTGTTGAAGCAGGTTACTGTTATGTTGGCTTCTGTTTAGTAACATCTGAAAAAACAGCTTGGAAACATTTGTCAGTCTTCGTTTCTTAGAATGACAGATACCTTTAACTATAAAGTGTCAAGCTATTTTTTACTTGTTACTGAGCGGTTTTGAATCAATCATTGTTGGAAATCATCCACCGTAGGGGCGGAATGCTTCCGCCCGAACCATCGGTCACGACCTTGGGAGTA
>CAVJPC010000008.1:0-5356 GCA_963651205.1 Bacteroidaceae bacterium | reverse complement strand
AAGAATGGTCAGGTTTATTATATTGTTGAATTTCCTCAAGATGAATCTATAGAGTCTTTCGAGGAGGGTTTTGTAGCTCAAGTTTATATTTGGGAAGATAATTCTATACCTTGGCTCCTATACTTGGGGAATGGTATGATAGAGAATATAGAATAGGAAACTGAATGGCTCTCACTTCATGTTGAGTTCGCTGTGTGATTTCGTTTTATAACCCGGCGATTAATCAGTTGTATTAGATTAGAGCGATGACGGGAGAAAAATAAAGGCATCGTTTTTAAGCGATGCCTTATACAACTCTCCACGCTCAACAACACACACTCAACTACACTGTAGAGGCTGTATATAATGCATTACTGACTAAATTAGAAATAAGTTCGGTACCGGCATAAAAAAAGTGAGGGGAACCACCCCCTCACTAAAGTCAAACCAAAATAATCCGAATTATGTCCGTATTATCTTGATTCTGTAAATATACAGTATTATTTTAGATTATCTAATATTTCCCTAATAGCTTTGTCTGCGTGTTTTTTCATGATTGTAACGTAATTGAAGATCGGTCTGTCTTCTTTCATTGATTGTCCGATGCAGTACTCTAAAGTACTGAGTGGGATACCAAGATCAAATCCATGCTGGACGAAACTTTTTCGTGCTGAATATAATGTGAAGTCATGTTTGATATCGGCAATCTTTTTTAGCGTATCCAGTTTCCGTGTAAGTGTATTATAGCATGATACATAGGTTTTGTACTTTCCGAACACTATTCGACCGGTATTCTTATTCATGTATTTTTTGATGATAGGTTTGGCTTCTTCTGGGATTGTGAATGATGTAATATGATCCCCGTCTTTTGTGTTTCTGGTCTTAGTTCTCACATAGTTTATTTCATCCGTACGGAAATCGTAAGCGAACATATCAACGAGGTTCATGCCTGCGAGATAGTATGTGAGCATGAAGATATCGCGTACGACAGATTCGTTGTATTTTCTTGGCTCCATGTCTCTGATCTTTTTTAGCTGTTCGACCGTGATATATGTATCTCTCTTCCGGGAAGATGGTATCTTAGCGGTAACGAAAGGATCTACTTTGTATTCTACATACCTCATTTTGATTGCGTAGTTGATTATGACCTTTAAAAGAGTTGTGTAGATATTGATAGTTGTTCCTGACAGTTTTTCTCTTTTCAAACTATTGAGATAGTTGTTGATCCGGACTGGAGTAATATGTTCCATTAGAGAGTTTGGTCCAGTAAACTGTAGAAAACGATTTGCTGCTAACTTGTAGAGCTTGTATGTTTTTGTCCGGTCTTCCTCGTCAATTTGTGATAAGAACTCTTCAACAATGTCCTCAAATTTGCGATACTGTTCACCAGTGATAGGGTTTGTTATTATCTTAACCAATTGTACGCAAGTTAATGAATCAGCATGCTCTAATTCAAGATAGCGTTTGAAATATGTGTTGTACCATTCCTGTAATTTTATGTTGAGGAAATCTTTGTCTGGGCGTTGGACTATCTTTCCGTTCTTAAATTCGTTTTCACGAACGACGATTTCTGTTGTGATGAATCTTGTATCAGAGTTATGTGCTACTCTGATTCTTATTTTATGTGTCCCGTCTGATAGTTTTTTAGCTGGGACAATTACCAATGAAAATGTAGCCATACTTTATTCTGTTTTCGATCGTATCATGTTTTCCGACCATAATCCGACCATTTTTCGACCATTATATAGCGTCAAAAGTGACATTATGATTTGTTTTAATTCTCTAATATGGGCTACTAATAGATATAAAAAAAGTTCGATTGTGAATATAACTTTCTGAATTACAGCAAAAAGAAAGCCGGAAGCTCATGCTCGCTTGCAGGCTTCCGACTCAACACAAAAACTAAACTAGACTTAACTAAACTATTCTATTCTTGGAAGTTTCACAACTTCCGTTCTGTTTGTTACAAAGATAGAGATTTTTTTGTTTATATATAAATAATAATCGACAAATGCTCACATTTTACCGATAAATCAGCTGCAAATCCTTTCAACTTCGCTCGTCAAGGAAAGCTTGGAAAGCTTGTTTGTAGCTATCGCTGACGGGGATGTAGGTCTTATCGAATACGATGCGGCCGCGGTCGATGATGCGTATTTTGTCCTTCTGGATAATGAAAGAGCGGTGTACACGCATAAAGCGGGTGGGGGGAAGCAGCTCTTCCATGGACTTCATACTCATAAGTGATAGGATGGGCTTGGGAGTATCTTCGGTATAGATTTTGATATAGTCCTTCAGACCTTCTATGTACAATATCTTTTTGAGCTCTACCTGTACCAGTTTGTAGTCGCTCTTCACGAAAATACTGTCTATTTCCTCGGGTTTCTGAACGAGTTCGAACCACTGCAATGCCTTGTTGGCCGCCTGCAGGAAGTCGACATACGAGATGGGCTTGAGCAGGTAGTCCAGTGCGTTGACCCGGTATCCGTCGATGGCGTATTGACCGAAGGCGGTGGTAAAGACAATACGGGTACGGGCATCTACCATTTTAGAGAATTCCAGGCCGTTAAGCTCCGGCATCTGGATATCCAAAAACAGCAGGTCAATCTGATGTCCCGGAAGTTCTTTCATGGCTTGTACAGCGCTGGAATACTTTCCTGCCAGTTCAAGGAAAGGGGTTTTGTTGACGTAACTCTCCAGCAGGCTGAGTGCCAGAGGCTCGTCGTCTACTATGGCGCAATGTAGTTTCACGGCTGTGGATGATTAAATATTAATAATTTCGATATATATTCTTTGCCATCTTCAGAGATGGCTTTGTCCCATCGGTAGCGTCCGGGGTAAGACAGTTCGAGGCGCTTGCTCACCTGTTCGAGGCCGATGCCCGATCCGCTTTTATCCATATTGGTTTTGGGATGGCAGCTGTTGCGTATTTCACACCGGATCTCTTCTTTATTCTCAGAGATAAGGATGTGGATGAAGCTCGGTTCGGTAGGGGAGATGCCGTGTTTAAAGGCGTTCTCAATAAGGGAGATGAAGATCAGCGGGGCGATCTTCGTCTGGCTGTCCGGTTGTATGTCGAGTTGCGTAATGACCTCTACGTTTCCAGAGAGGCGGATACGCATTAGTTCGATGTAGTTGCGGATAAAGTCGACCTCTTTGCAGAGGGGGACGTAGTTCTGCTGGTTGTCATAAAGCACATAGCGGAGCAGCTTGCTGAGCTCCTGTACAGCCTGCTGCGCTTTGTCGCTGTCGAAGGCAATCAGTGCGTAGATGTTGTTCAGCGTATTGAGCAGGAAGTGCGGGTTGAGCTGATTGCGCAGGTTTTTCAGTTCGGCTTCGGTGCGGCTTTTTTCCGCTTCGCGGCGGGCGGCTTCGGCTTCTCCCCAGCGGGCGCTCATGCGGATGGCGGCACTCAGGCCGATGGTGAAGATAAGGCTCAGGATGTCCCGTACAAAGAAGATCCATCCGGGAGGCATGTGAGGTTTTTTTATGGGGGGGATCGGGGCATTCAGGCTTTGCCAGATGTGCAGCAGGAGGCCGATTATGCAGACCAGCAGGATGTTATAGATGATGTACTTGTTCTTCTGTTCCCGGAACAAGAGGAAGGGGACCAGCAGGAAGTAGTTCAGATAGAATACGGTGACAAAGGAGATGGGTACGACGGAGTGGCGCAGATAGGCACTCCAATTGATGCTGTTTCCCGCACGATCGATAAAGAAGAAAGGGAAACCGAACACGATCCCCCAGCTGATAATATGTATCAGTATTTCCAGAGGGCGGCGGGCTGATGTCAGAGACTGTTTCATGGGGACAAAGATACTAATTTTAGTTTACGTTTGGGACGTTTTGAACGATGAACGATAAACGGGGATCACCACAGAGGACACAGAGTTTACTATATATATAATGTATAAAGAATATATAATGGGCAATGAAAGCAATCAGCATCATAGGCTTTACTGATAGAATATCGGGCTTTCGTCGTTCTTTATACTTTTTTTACTTTACGTTCTCAGTGTCCTCTGTGATAGATTACTCGTATCGGATTGCCTCGATCGGGTCGAGGTCGGCTGCTTTCTTGGCCGGATACCATCCGAAGAAGACCCCGGTGACGGTGCACACAGCAAACGACAGGAATACACTCCAGGGCTGGATGAAGATGGGCCAATGGGCAACGCTTTTCACGAGCCAGCTGGCACCACACCCGATGATTACTCCGATAAGGCCGCCGGTGATACTGATCAGGATGGCTTCTATCAGGAATTGGCTCAGGATGTCGATTCCCCGTGCACCGACTGACATGCGCAGGCCGATTTCCCGGGTACGTTCGGTGACGCTGACGTACATGATGTTCATGATTCCGATTCCGCCTACCACAAGCGAGATGCCGGCGATGCAGGCAAGCAGGGTGGTCATCAGGTCGGTGGTGGAGTTGAGCATGCTGCTCAGTTCCTGCTGGCTGCGGATGGTGAAGTCATCATCGTCCCCTTCCTTGAGTTTATGATTGCGGCGGAGGAGTTCTGTGATTTCTTCCGTGGCATTGTCCGTCATATCCTCGGTGAGGGCAGAAGCGTAAATGCCTTGCAGATAGGTCTGTGCCAGCAGGCGCTTCATCACGGTGGTGTAGGGGGCCAGTACGATGTCATCCTGGTCCATACCCATGGAGTTGTAGCCTTTGGACTTCAGTACGCCCACTACGCGGAACGGGATTTTATTGAACCGGACAATGCGTCCCACGGGGTCTT
Source organism: Bacteroidaceae bacterium (assembly GCA_963651205.1). Lineage (GTDB taxonomy): Bacteria > Bacteroidota > Bacteroidia > Bacteroidales > Bacteroidaceae > Phocaeicola. The sequence goes on along the minus strand of CAVJPC010000008.1, from coordinate 635 downwards.
CTCCACCGGGGAAAAGATTGTCTACAATGGTTTTTCCTATCACGCACACCTTGGCGCTGGACTGGATATCGGCTTCGCTGAACATCTCGCCGTTGTCGACCGAGAGCTGGCGTATCTCCAGATAGTCCGTACCCACGCCACTGACGGATGACGGATAGTTATTGTTACCGGCTATCAGTTGACCGGAGCTGGAAACATTCGGGCTGACGGCAGCTAAAAAACTGGTTTCGTCCCGCAATGATTCGTAGTCGGTCAGTTTCAGTGTCTGCATGGCACTGGGGTCCTGACGGACTCCTCCGCGCATATCTGCTCCCGGATGGATCATGATCATATTGGAGCCCATTTCGGAGATTTGTGCCTGAATGCTTTTCTTTGATCCCTGTCCGATGGCGAGCATGGTGATGACAGATGCCACACCGATAATGATTCCAAGCATCGTAAGGAATGCGCGCAGCTTGTTGTTGTTCAGGGCACGCAGGGCTATTTTAAATAAATTGGTTCCATTCATAATGGTAAGGTTTTTGAGTATTATTCACCACAGAGGACACAGAGGACACAGAGTTTTAATATTTTGTTTATCAGGATGTTTAAGAGAAATATATTCTCTGTGTCCTCTGTGTCCTCTGTGGTGAATC
>CAVJPC010000007.1:0-2388 GCA_963651205.1 Bacteroidaceae bacterium | reverse complement strand
TATCAATCATAGATGTCCGATAATAATCCACGACTTCATCTACCCGGTGTGTATAGCCAATGTCGAAATGTGTTTTGCAAACAACAATGATCTCCTTTACATTCGGATTGTACCGGCTGACCGACTGCCCCTCTACAACTAAGTTTGAAATACCCAGTAACAAAACCAATGATGTAATCTTTTTCATCGCAGGAATAATATTGATTTTTAATCAGTAAACCAAGTTTACTACTTTGTTAATATGATCGATACAGGTTGATAGGCCTGCAATTCAACAGAGAATTTATTATTTTCAATAGAGAACGGCTTTCCGATTGCTTCCCCCCGTAAATTACAGAATTGAGCAGAACGATATGATTTTCCGGGTAACGTAACTGTGCATTTACCCCTCTTACCAGCCTGTTCCCAAAGTCTCAGTAAGTCACCTTCACCATCTGTATTCGATCCAAAAGCCGTAACCAAAACCCCTTTTTCTGACAAAGTAACACCCTCGGAAGAGACTGGAAGCTCGCCTCCTTCATTTTCAGTATATGTTGCCATTAAAGGGACGCGTGTTTCTTCCATCGGTGTAATCAAGGAAGCCTCATTGGTGTATTTATCGACCGACCATAAATATACCTTTGCAGAGAAACCACCTTCTATCCATTCTGTAAAATTGGTTCCCCACTGATTATTGAACAGGTTGACAAAGACATTAGGCCGTTGCGGAATAAACTCTCCGGAGAAACGGTACAAGCCCGGACGATCCAGACTTACAGCCGGAGCATTCGGTGTATTTAAGCCAAACCCTTTCCCTTGGTTATCGATAACAGCCATTCCTGTGTTCAGAAAGAAATAATCGTGATTAGTATTCTTTACAAAATCGACGGCCGGATCAACAACACCGCCGATTCTACCCAACCTAAATGAAGGATTCGATAAATTGAACGGGAAAGCAAGCCAACCTCCTTCCGGTTGGGGCTCTGCCGGTTTATTCCGTATTCCCCAACAGATTTCCAGATAAGGTGAATTATCCTCTAAGGTATAAGTTAATGTATAATCATCTCCGGCAACAGTCCGGCAAAATGCGGTAGCACTAACAGAATGGACAGTCTGCAAATATTTGACTTTATTCAATTGCCCCTTTATCATCTCATATTTCAGGTTTGGATTTTCCGGCCGTCCCATTTCCTGGTCAGCCCAACCATGATGCCCTGGTTTCACATAACGCGCATTATAGCGGTCGATTTCCTCCTTCCCGAATTTTTCGTGGATATATTCTCCGAATCCGTATTCACTCTTTTCATCGACCATTTCTTTCTGCTGTTGTTTATCCCAAACAGAAAGCAATGCACCGTTTTCCTTGTTTATTTCTATTTTAAAATAGCTATTCTCCAATATTGCATTCGTTTCATCAATACGGGAACTTCGGGAATCTTCAGGAAGCGGAGTTGTCACCAGCGTATATGTTTTATAACCTAGGGAAGGAACTTCTTCTGCACAAAAAGTCAAATAGTTATTGTCGTTGTATGCTGGTATAACTTTCCCTGTCGATTCATCTTTCAAAGCATATACTTCGAAATTCTTCTGATATACTCCCATATGGAAAGAAACCGAACCGGAACGTTTCCAGGGAAGAGGATTATATACCACTATTTTACGACCTTTGAGGGCTATGTTCTGAGCAAGCTTTTTCAAGTCCTTTCGTAAAGAAGGAACAACAGAAAGCTCAGTTTGATGTACCCGGCTACTTTTTTCATACCAGGAAGTTTCTATAAAATCGTACTGGCCTTGTGCCCTGGCAATAGTAAAGTCGTCTCCATATTTCCAGGACTCCTGATGACCGTGGCTCATTGCCAGGCCAAAAGTATGTTCATCAAACAATAAAGATTGTTCGATAGCCTTTTCAACATAAGGTTCAACAGGTTCGGAAGTTATATTCCATTGCTTCAGCAAAGTGTTCAACGTTTCCGTATTATAAATGATACGCTGCATGGCCTTATTGGTCTTTACCTCTTTCGGCATCGACATATATCCATGAATCCAGGTATCAGGCATATCTCCCCTTACAACAGGTAGTGATGGATTTTCTTTCATCAAAGTATCATAAAAATCCTCCAACTGGCCGATTCGTATCCGAGCATTGGGGGCCTTTTCACGAGCTTCTCTCAACACGGCTGCGACATCTTCCGGGGTCGGGGCACCTGAATTCTCATGTGTATGTATCATTGCCAGCCAGGTCTTATATTTCCAGGTTGCCGGAGGTAACACACCTGAGCCGTAGTATTCCGCCCAATTAAAGGTTAATAATCTTGAACCATCCGGCCCTTCCCACCAGAACAAGGTTGGTATATCCGGAGATACAGACCCTGGATTACATCCGATATGTAGAATCTTCACGCCGGCTTG
>CAVJPC010000006.1:0-4155 GCA_963651205.1 Bacteroidaceae bacterium | reverse complement strand
TATCAATCGACGTTAATTCCAACGATTTCGATTTCGGGGGCATATACGAAGAATTTTTATGTAGCGACTGCGAGTGTGAGTCCATCATCCGTGAAAGCGAACTTATCCGCAACATCGACGACTGGTTCGAAAACCACCTTCAGCCCGATGATCCGGAAGTCATTTCCGGACTGGAATACGGCGACTTTGCTTCCGAAGAGGAATACGACGCGGCCTGCAAAAAACTGTGGGACGCTCGAAGTGTCGAAGAGAAAATTGAGATATGGCGCACTTTGACGAACCATTCAGAAGTATAAACAATAAACTTAATCCAATATGGAACAGAAAACACAATTCCTTACAGGTCATTACATAGGCCACGATATCCTTGTCCGTCTGGACGAGGTGCAGCCTTTTGCTCAGATCGAGGATATCCCCGAAGAAATCTATGACCAGATATTCAAGGAACTGCTGGACTGCGAGGACGGCGACATCGACCGCACGGTAAGAATCGGGGACGATGAGTTCGTCCGCGTAAAAGGCAGTTGGGAAATTACGGTTCATCCCGAAAACCTATCCGAGCGTATCGAGGATATGCGCAAGGCCGCCTTGCGTTACGTTATCAGGACACTTGAGCCCGGCTCTGAGTTCCAATGGCCGGACGAGAACGAGCTGATCGAATGGAACTCCGAAAGCGGCGGCGTCCACGAGGGCGAGGTGGAATCGGTCATGCACAAAAACGAGGGCAACGTACAGGTCTGGCTCTTCGACAATAACGACCAGTGTATGAAGGAAGTAAACCTTTCCGACTTTACCACCGACGGTCTGATCCGGATAGCGCAGTGCGTCCACGCAGGAAAGGGAAATATCACTACTGTCAATCAATGACATAGCAGAAATATCTCGTGCAGCGGCAGGCGAAAGCTTGCCGCTTTTGTTTTTCAATCACTCATCTTCTAAATCTAATACAAAATGAACACAACAGCAATCACTACGGCTCATCAGCCGTTGACGTTCCTGAACTTTCAGGAAGAACCGGTACAGACGATGAATCTGGCAACCCTGAAAAGAACCCAGAAAGAGCACATCGGCGGGGTTCCCCTACGTGAAATCTACCACTTCGACGCCATCGAACGGGCGCTGGGCCTCTGCTCGAAGTACGGACTCGACTACCAGATCGAGGAAATCTTCGCGGCCCACAACAAAAACAAGCAGTTCCCCGGAACGTCCCTGCTCGAACAGATCGAAGCGCAGTATCAGCCCAACGCAGTCGAGGCTCACATCCTGCGCCGTGTATTCACGACCATCCGCATCAACAACTTCGAAACGGAGGAACTGACCACGACGCTGGTGCTGGCTTATCATCAGGATGGGATGCAGGCCGCCATCGGCCCGTGCGTGAAAGCGTGCCATAACCAGTGCATCATGTACGCGGAACGGCGGGCATTCACCTACGGCAAGGAGAAGGTTTCGGTCGAGGGGCTGTTCGAAACGATAGACGGCTGGCTGGCTAATTTCCATAATCAGATGTCCGCCGACCGCGCCCGAATCGAACTGCTCAAGAACACGCGGTTTTCACACGAGCAGGTCATCACCTTCATCGGCGTGCTGGCCTCGATCCGTGTCGCCCACGACAGCCGGGACAAGAGCCTGCGCGATATCGTCGAAACGTATCCGCTGAACAACACGCAGGTCAACACCGTTACGGAAGAGCTGCTAAAGATGATGCAGACCAGACCGTTCCTTACTGGCTGGGAGGTGTACAACGCGATGACGCTGCGCTACAAGCCGGAAGAGGCCGAGATTCCCACGCTCATCCCCCAGAACTTCGCTGCCGCCGAAACCCTCGTAGATTTTATCGAGGGCAAAAAGACGGTGGTCGAAGTCGAGGCCGAAGTGGTAAACTAACGCATTGTCCAACCGGGGCGGCCACGGTCGCCCTCTTTTCATTTTCAGGTATGAGTTACGAGAAAATTAAAAAGATACGCATAACAACAGACAAGGTATTCATTACCTCATGCTCCAATAATGTTTGGCCGCAGAATTACGAGGAAGGGGAGTCGATACGTCTATCCCGGATACTGATCGAACAAGGATGCGAAGCCGTTGAAAAGGAGATCCTGTTTTCCTATTTCGAGGGTACGATGCAATCGGTGGTCAATGACCGGTACCAGCGAGCGGTCAATCGTGTCAAGGCCGAACTCACGGAAGATACTTACAAAATTTGGAAGAAATGTGGGAAAGACGCTGATTACCGGAGTGCATTTCTGCAACGGTTATATGATAATTTCCGCAATCCACCCAAAAGACAGCCGTGTTGCCTGGAACGCCAGGACGGGTTCAGGTTTCGTAGGGAAACCACAAGCAGATACCTTTTTGGCAGAGCCAAATTCAAAATCTACCGCGACCCCATAGAAGCGGCTCACGCTTTGAAAACAACAGGCTTAGATAAGGCTGGATTCAAGGTTGTTATCCTGTAGTTCATTCAATCCCTAAGAGATTAAACCTTTTTTCGAACAATGAACTTGAATGATTTTGCCACAATAGTTCTTACTAAATGTGGGGCTGAAGTATTGAATGCCGATCATCGAAGAATGGCTGAGACATTCCCGAGAAAAGGCATTACATGGAAAACAGATTACAAGGCAGGAGATGTATATAAAAATATTCTATGGCTCATTCTCAATATTTTTTCTGAATGCTTCGAAAATGGTGATCATCCACCGTTTACTGATTTAGAAAAGATGGAATAATCCTGAATTACACATCTCTTCTATCTCGTTTGTACAAAAAAGACGAGACTTATATGCAAGACGACAGGCGAAAGCTTGTCGTCTTGTTTTCACTCTTTATTAACCTTCAAACCAATGACTATGGCAGCAAAAGGAGTATCCACTACCGCCGAGCCCCTCGAATACGAGGATTACCTTCGGCTGGTCGAAGAACTGGAGTGTGCCGGCAAATACCGATGGGAATTGTTCTGCATCCTGGCCTGCGCCTTTGCGCTGCGAGCAAAGGACGTACTCAACATCAAATGGGGCGATGTCCTCTACGGCGACTTATATATACTCACCGAGCATAAAACCGGCAAGTTCCGCCGCATTTCCATCAACACGACGGTTCGCGAAAAACTGTTTTTCATCTACGAACGCATGGGCAGGCCGGAGATCGAAAGCCTTGTATTCGTTAACAAGCGCACCGGACAGCCGTTCACCATCCAGAACGTCAACTATCACCTGCGCAATTACAAGAAAAAGTACGAACTGCCTATCAACAGGTTCTCGTCCCATTCTTTCCGCAAAACATTCGGGATGAAATTCTTCAAGGATCAGGGCGAGTCCGAACGCGCCCTGATTATCCTGAGCCGGGAACTCAACCACAGTAGTCCGCATGTTACCCGAAGGTATATCGGCATCAAGGAAAGCGAATATCAGGCGACTTACGATTCAATTCAATTTAGTTAATACTCTGAACTATGAAAGTATTATTCTTAAACGCCGAAGATATCCGTGTTTTGAAGGAATTCCTCGCCCAATCAGACGAAGATTGCTGTCGTAACATTAGGCAGAAAATCGAAAAAGCGGAGAAAAAGGAAACAAAGTATGGAGACGTCATCTTCCATGTCTATAAAGAAGCTCATCAGGAAATAGTTTCATTTTTTCGAACGAATAAGATTGAGCACTTGGACTTTCCCAAATGTCTGTATATCACGAAAGAGTCAAAACTTATCAGTCTCCATATTGATAATTACGGCATATACGCAAAGTGTATGGATGGAGAGTCATACGACATCAGCTATTCGGACAAACTCCCCTTTATCACGGAATATCTGAGAACTTTAAAAAAGTGAAAACCGGAATTTTCTATTCTGGTCATAATTTAACTATGAAATATCCTATTATTCCAAGCAAGGTTGCTCAGTCACAGCGAGCCGAGATAAACAATCGAATCCTTTACAGTATCGACACGGGCAAGGGCGAGATTCCGCCCGAAACGATTTACAACACCTATACCGGCATCGGGGGACTGCATAACCTCAAGGCAGAGGATTATGCCAACTACAACGAATTCTCGCACGCCAAGAAAGAGGCCGAGCTGGGTCAGTTCTTCACGCCGCACCATATCTGCCGGCAGATGGTCGGCATCGTAGCGCCGGAACCTACGGAAATGGTGCTC
>CAVJPC010000005.1:0-2169 GCA_963651205.1 Bacteroidaceae bacterium | reverse complement strand
GGAGCAGTTGTTTCTATCGACGAGACTCACGGTTTCAGATACATGAACGGCAAAGCCATCATCGGTTTTGTAGACGGTACTGAAAACCCTGCTGTAGATGAAAATCCCTATCAATTTGCCGTTATTGGTGACGAAGATCCCGACTTTGCAGGTGGTAGCTATGTTTTTGTTCAGAAATATATTCATGATATGATAGGATGGAACTCACTGCCAACCGAAGAACAGGAAAAGGTAATCGGTCGCCACAAATTCAATGATGTGGAGCTTTCGGATGAAGTCAAACCGGCAAATGCCCACAATGCTGTAACCAACGTAGGTGATGATTTAAAAATAGTCCGCGCTAATATGCCTTTTGCCAATACCTCCAAGGGAGAATATGGTACTTATTTTATTGGATATGCCGGAAAGTTTTCAACCACCCGTTTGATGCTCGAAAGAATGTTTATTGGTGACCCCGTTGGAAATACCGACCGCCTACTTGACTTTAGTATCCCCGTAACAGGTACATTGTTTTTCGCCCCTTCATTTGATCTATTAGGAGAGATTGGAGGGTAAGAAAAGTGAGGGTTTATACTTATACTTCATTTTTATAAAAATGAAGTTACATAGTTAGGACTTATCTATCCTAACTATGTAACTTTTTACTCGCAACGACAATAGATATTTGCCCCACACGTACAGCGAGGCATTAATTGTTCACTCAACTCATCACGATAGAATTCGTAAAGATCATGGTACATGGCATCATATAAAATGGCAACCTGTTGTTCCTGTTCACCTTCACTCTGACCTCGTTTTATAAAAGGGTCATCAAAATAGAAACGGGCATAATGCGTTGCTTTAAGATTCATATATTTCAATTCATCTTCAGCCTCTTTGCAAAGGGTGATTACATAATCCCATGACTGACGGGTGTATGCTCCGACGGATGACGGTTTCTTGCGTGATATATCATAGCCATTCTGCTCCATTACATTACAGACAGCATCAGGGATATAACTTCCTTCGATGATCCCTGCGGTAGATATTTTCATACCACGCCCAAAAGAGTTCAGTAATTCCTGTGCTATGCGGCTACGGCAGGTATCATCATTGCTAACCAATAGTATATCCATTTCCACCTATTTCACTAAATTCAGGTACTCGCCATAGCCTTCTGCTTGCATCTTATCTTTAGGAATGAAACGCAAAGAAGCACTATTAATGCAATATCTCAAACCACCCTTATCTGCGGGACCATCATCAAAAACGTGTCCCAAATGAGCATCGCCTGTTTTGCTACGGACTTCCGTACGTACCATGCCGTGAGTGGTATCTGCTTTCTCCTGTATGAGTTTGTTGTCTATGGGCTTTGAGAAACTAGGCCAGCCACAACCGGAATCAAATTTATCGGTAGAGACAAAAAGAGGTTCACCCGTGGTAATATCGACATAAATGCCCGGGCGGTGTTCGTCCCAGTACTCATTCTTGAAAGCAGGCTCAGTAGCATTCTTTTGGGTTACGGCATATTGCTCTGCTGTGAGCTGCGAACGTAAAGTGGCATCATCCGGTTTTACATAAGCAACCGTTTTCTTCTTCATCTTCGCATGACGAGCCAAGTCGAACAATTCGGGATGAATGTGACAATATCCTCCCGGATTCTTATCCAAATAATCCTGATGATAATCTTCGGCAGGATAGAAGTTCTTTAACGGCTCAATTTCCACAACCAAAGGCTTAGTGTAGTTTGCCGCCAAACTCTGCACAGTTTCCTTTATAACCGGGAGATCGGCAGAGTCCGTATAGTAAATACCGGTACGGTATTGGGTACCTCTATCACCTCCCTGACGGTTCATACTGGTTGGATCGATCGTTTTAAAGTAAAGGTCGATAAGAAAAGGTAAATCCACTTTCTCAGGATCGTATTCTACTTTCACTGTTTCGGCAAAGTCCGTAGTGCCGGTACATACTTGCTCATAGGTAGGGTTTGCAATGTTTCCATTCGCATAGCCTACTTGGGTGACTTCCACTCCATCTATTTGTTTCAAGAAATGTTCGGTACCCCAAAAACATCCTCCCGCCAGATAAATTTCTTTCATTGGTTTCATATTCTTTTCCTTTTCTGTCTTTCCCCCCGGATTCCCCGAACAAGCCAGACAATTGATTAATGCTACAAAAATAAAAATTATT
>CAVJPC010000004.1:0-22159 GCA_963651205.1 Bacteroidaceae bacterium | reverse complement strand
ACCAAGGCATCTTACCACGATACAGGTAAAGATAAAAAGGAGTTTGTAAGAGGGGTGGATAATATGGAATGAAACTTGGTACAAAATTCAACGGAAGTTGGTGCAAAAAACAATGGAACTTGATACAAAAGTCAACGGAAGTTGGTGCAAAATTCAATGGAGCGAGGTGAGTGAAATGGAGCTGGCTGCAAAGACCAACGGAGCAGGCTGCGAAGACCAATGGAGCAGGGTGCGAAGGCCAATGGAGCTGGCTGCAAATGAAACCTAGCTTGGAACTTGGCACATACGTACGTATAGACTGATGCTTACGTACGTTGACCCGATGCATGCGTGCAGTGACTTACACGTTACTAATGTTGCGGCTCACGTTACTGATGTTTATTGTTGAATAAGCCGAGATGGTTTTTAAATATGCCTTCAGCTTTTTAAAATACATCTTTAGCTTTTTAAAAAACAACCATACGTTTTAAAAACACGCCAGCATGTTCAGTGCATAAGCCTAGCATGTTCCGCGTACCAGCCTAGCTTGTTCATTGCATTACTCCCCCACTAAGCCGACATGCCTCCTTCTCCCCTCATCCTTTCATTTTATGTAATACACACAGACAATCAGCTGGTTAAAACTGAAACCATTTCCCCTCACACCCCTTTCACCGTATGTTTGCCCCCTTTCACGGAAAGGTGTGAAAGAGCAGGCTGAAAGGACAATGACAGGATGTCCCTTCATAACCGGAACGCCTATCGGCAGGGCGTTTCAGCAGTAGATGAAAGGAGGAAAGGAACAACCGCCTTTTATTGCTGAGCCATTCAATATGAAGATAATCTCAGCATCCCTACAGGTGAATGAACAGATGATCGTCAATGGATTGGACAAGCAAAAGGTGCTGGCAACAGCCTTTTTTGAAGCATCTAAAAATATGCTACCACCATCCATAAATCGCCCTGTTTATCGTGTTTTGAAGGAAAGGTGGTAGCAGTGGCAGCATTTTTTTAAACTCTGTTGTAGGTACTTGTGCAAAAAGATGTGGCAGTGTGACAGCGAATTTTCATCTCAAGTATCATTCATTAGTTAATTCCGCCAACAGGCTCTTTATTACAATCCACTAACAGAACACGTACAGATAGCCCCCCCCTTAACATGACGGGACTATTGGCTTACGAAGTAGAAACTGTTTGTTTCGAGCTACCGTATCAGCGAAATTTCTTGGGCTTGTTTTCCGGAGATTTATGAAACGTTTATGAAGGATAATTTGATGTAACAAACTGACAGTTCCAAGGATGAAGGATATGAAGGATTTTTAGAGAAAAAGTTCCATAATAATTTGGTTTATATTATAAACTAAATTATATTTGCAAAGTACTCAAATAAAATAAACTTTTGTAACTCAACCTATAAAGCATCAGAACAATGAAAACAAACACAACATTTCAAAAGAAACGTGCCACTATCTTGGCATGCGCCGCACTAGCTATCCTAGGATTTACCACTGCAAGTATGGCACAAACCACTGACCTTACTATCACCATAAAAGGTATTAAGGGACACAAGGGAAATCTTATGATAGGCGTAGGGGACTTGCAAAATCCAAAATCCATGAAAGGAGATATGGCAAGGATTACAAACGAAACAACCACTGTACAAATCAAAGAAGTGCCCAAGGGAGAATGCACCATTTATGTCTATCACGATGAAAACGGGAATTACCTATTAGACAAAGATGAAAAAGGAACTCCCAAAGAGGGTTGCGCCATAAAAAAAGTAGTCGTAAACCAACAAAATAATACCGCAGAAGTCACTTTATATTATGGAAAAGGAGAATAGAGCTATGAAAACAGATCAGAACAACGAAAAAGTCGTTCCAACCCAGGAACAAATCAAAGCAGTATGCCAACAAAGAGCCCGTTATTTTTGGAATTGGCTCACTTGGTCATTAGTCTATTATGTGGTAATAAACCTGTTTCTTATAGCTATAAACTGGTTTACCAGTCCACACTACTGGTGGGTATTATGGGTGATAGCAGGTTGGGGAATCAGTCTGCTGATGACAGCCATAGAAAAAAGCATTAAATATTAACCAATCGTGCACTAAAAAAAGAATATAGTATGGAAGAAAGAAAATTAAATGAGAAAGAGAGTTTGGAACTCATCACTGAAATGATTCAGAATACGAAAAACAGGATGGAAACGAACTGCGGCATGCCTTTCCTGCTGTGGGGATATACCACCGTCTTTGTCAGTCTGCTGGTATGGGGGTTGGTGACAAGCACCCAAAATTATTATTGGCAATATCTATGGTTTTTGCTCCCCATCATTGCAGGAACAGGAACTTACCTGTCAGTACGCAATCAGCAACCCTCTGTAAAAACCCACCTGGACAAAGTCATCAATTATATTTGGATGGTGTTCGGCATAGCAGGCTTTCTGGTATCCCTGCTCGCCATGTTCTTCTGGCAGATTCCCATTCTGTTCATCGTCCTTTTATTGATGGGAATGGGCACCACACTTACGGGACTAGTGATAGGTTACAAAACGGTGATCATTTGTGGAGCATTGGGAGCATTAAGCTCCATTGGATGCCTTTTCTATCAAGACTTTAACCAGATATTGATATTCGCTCCCGTTTTCATTTTTATGATGGTCATTCCCGGACATGCTTTGAATCATGCCGCCCGTAAACAAAAAAAAATGTAACTTTGCGCCTATGTTCAAAGAATTAAATCCATTGCTACACTCCGAACTGAGACTTGCCGTGATGTCCATACTCGTTTCGGTGGAAGAAGCCGAGTTCAGCTATCTGAAACAACAGACAGGTGCAACGGCAGGTAATCTGAGTGTACAGATAGACAAGCTGAGCAAGGCGGAGTATGTGGAGGTTATCAAGACTTTCAAAGGAAAAATGCCTTGCACCATCTGCAAGATTACCCGGAAAGGACTTGAAGCTTTCGAGGAATATGTAGATGCACTAAAAAGTTATATAAACAAATAGACTCAGAGGTGACAAGATTACTTGTTCCACCCAAAAGCTTTAGTTGATTCAGTATCTTGATTTACCGGGAGCCTGAGAGTCCTTGTTAATAAGGCAATGATGTGAGATAACTTTCTTTTATCCCACATAATATTTTAGAATGAACACCTTATCAAAAGGTTTTGTAACTTTGCACCCGGAAAGAGGAAAACAAACTTCCCTGCGAAACCGTTTATATTATACAACTTTAAACAATAAAATTATGGAATTTGTAACGAACGAAAAACTCACTATCGTAGGTGCTGCCGGAATGATCGGCTCCAACATGGCTCAAACTGCTATTATGATGGGCCTTACCCCCAATATTTGTTTGTACGACCCATACGCTCCAGGCTTGGAAGGTGTGGCAGAAGAACTGTATCACTGTGGTTTCGAAGGTATGAACATCACTTTCACTTCCGATATCAAAGAAGCCCTGACCGGTGCCAAATATATTGTAAACTCGGGAGGCGCCGCACGTAAAGCCGGTATGACCCGTGAAGACCTGCTGAAAGGCAACGCCGCCATTGCAGAAGAATTCGGCAAGAATGTAAAGGCTTATTGCCCGGACGTAAAACACATTGTAGTTATTTTCAATCCGGCTGATATTACCGGTTTGATTACCTTATTATATGCAGGTTTGAAACCGTCACAGGTTACCACCCTTGCCGCCCTTGACTCTACCCGTCTGCGCAGCGAATTGTCCAAGCACTTCGGCATCGCTATGGATAAGGTAGAAAACTGCCGTACTTATGGTGGTCATGGTGAACAGATGGCTGTTTATGCTTCTACTGCCAAAGTGGATGGAAAAGCATTGCTGGATATCATCGGTACAGATGCCTTGACTAAAGAGCAATGGGCTGAAATACAGACAAAAGTAACCAAAGGTGGTGCCAATATCATCAATCTGCGCGGACGTTCGTCTTTCCAAAGCCCTTCTTATGTATCTATCGAAATGATTGCTGCCGCTATGGGTGGAAAACCGTTCCGCTGGCCTGCAGGAACTTACGTATCTAATGGCAAATTCGACCATATTATGATGGCTTGGGAAACTTCCATTACTAAAGACGGTTGCCATCTGAAAGAAGTGAAAGGTACTCCCGAAGAAGAAGCTGCATTGGAAAAGAGCTATGAGCATCTTTGTGCTTTGCGTGACGAAGTGATTGCTATGGGCGTTCTTCCTCCGGTTTCTGAATGGAACAAATTGAATCCTAATATTAAGTAATTTCGATTACAATATTCCGTTAAAAACGTCGTCGGGCTCACCTCCGGCGGCGTTTTTTTTGTATCTTCGCACTCGCAATGATAGATCAACCCACCATAGACCGAATACTGGATGCCGCACAGATTGTAGATGTGGTATCCGAGTTTGTCACCCTACGCAAACGTGGCGTGAACTACTTGGGACTTTGCCCGTTTCACGAAGACAAAACCCCATCATTCTACGTATCACCAGCCAAGGGATTGTGCAAATGCTTTGCTTGTGGAAAAGGTGGGAATGTAGTTCATTTCGTCATGGAACATGAACAGATGACCTATCCCGAAGCACTGCGCTGGCTGGCAAAAAAATATAATATAGAAATAAAGGAGCGTGAGCTGACCAATGAAGAGAAAGAAGTACAAAATATACGAGAAAGTCTTTTCGTCGTGAATGAGTTCGCCCGCGACTATTTTCAGAACATCCTCAATAACCATGCTGACGGAAAAGCCATTGCCATGTCTTATTTCCGCCAGCGGGGTATCCGTGACGATATTGTCAAGAAATTCCAGCTGGGATACAGCACAACCGCTCCTAACGCATTGGCACAGGAAGCCCTGCGAAAAGGATATAAAAAGGAATTTCTGATCAAGACCGGAATCTGCTACGAGAAGGAAGACGGCAGTCTGCGCGACCGGTTTTGGGGACGCGTGATATTTCCATGGTTCAATATCAGCGGAAAAGTGCTTGGATTCGGCGGACGTGTACTGGACAGCCGCACCAAGGGGGTAAACCAAAAATACGTCAATTCACCCGAATCTGAAATTTTCAGTAAACGGAAAGAACTCTATGGTATTTATCAGGCTAAAGCCGCCATTGTAAAAGCAGACTGTGTTTATATGGTGGAAGGATATACTGATGTTATCGCGATGCATCAATGCGGACTGGAAAATGTGGTGGCCAACTCGGGTACAGCGTTGAGTGAACAGCAAATCCGGTTACTTCACCGCTTTACCTCCAATATTACTTTATTATATGATGGTGACGAAGCCGGTATAAAAGCTAGTATCCGGGGTATCGACATGTTGCTGGCGGAAGGAATGAACATAAAAGTGCTGTTGCTGCCCGATGGAGATGACCCCGATAGTTTCTCCAGAAAACATAATGCTACGGAATTCAGAAAATACATTGACGATCACGAAGAAAACTTTATCCGTTTCAAAACCAATCTTTTGCTGAAAGATGCCCAAAGAGATCCTATTAAACGGGCCGGACTGATATCGGACATGGCACGAAGCATCGGACTGATTCCTAATGATGTAATCAGGTACGCCTGTGTCAAGGAATGTGCAACCATCCTGAACATAAATGAACAAATCATTCTGAATGAAATAAAGAAGCATCTGCTTCAACGGGATGACAACTATCTGGAACAAATCAAGAAAGAGAAGGATGCAGCTGCTACAGCCGGCTCTCTGCCACCTGCCGATATTTCCCCTTTTCCTGCCAACAGTATGCCTCCCGCCGACATGCCTCCCATGGGAGTGGATGACGATGTTCCACCTCCTCCATTTCCCCCGGCAGAAGAAGTAGAAATGCAATATCAATCCTATATTCCACAGGAAGGACGGGAACAGTACATTTTTTATGTAAAAGAACAGTTACTACTCCAGACTTTGATCCGTCATGGAGAAAAAGTTATGTGCTATGTGGAAACAGAAGAGAATGCAGAAACCCCTCTTACAGTGATAGAATATATTTCAATGGATTTGAAACAGGATGAATTACAATTTCACAATCCGCTACATAGAAAGATACTGGCTGAAGCGGAAGCCCATCTGCATGATCCTAATTTCACGGCAGAACGCTATTTTCTGGCTCACCCCGACCCGACGATCAGCAAACTGGCAGCAGACATGCTAGGTGACCGCTATCAATTGAGTAAAAGTAACTCACAGGCAATTATTAAAGATGAAGAGCGCCTGCATGAACTGGTGCCACATCAGCTTATCGACTTCAAATTCGCCATACTGGATGAAGATATGAAATGTACGCTACAGGCTTTAAGCAAACCGGAAATATCCGGCAACCCCAATAAATGCCTTGAAATAATGGCTCATTATAAAGAATTAAGCGAGTTGCAGAAAGTCATGGCAAAACGTGCCGGTGACCGGGTAGTGCTAAAATAAAGGCATAACTCTCTTATCGGTTATGCCGTATCAAATTCATGAATTCCTCACGTGTTTTGGCCTGATTGAACGCACCTGTAAAATCAGAAGTAGTGGTGATGGCATTCTGCTTTTCTACTCCACGCATCTGCATACACATATGTTTAGCTTCGACAACAACCATTACGCCTAAAGGATTCAAGGTTTCCTGAATACATTCCTTTATTTGCAAGGTCATGCGCTCCTGTACTTGCAAACGATGAGAGAATACATCGACCACACGGGCAATCTTGCTCAAACCGGTGATATAGCCGTTGGGAATATAAGCTACATGTGCCTTTCCATAAAATGGAAGCATGTGATGTTCACACAAAGAGAAGAAATCAATATCTTTTACGATAACCATCTGGCTGTATTCTTCTTTGAATTTGGCTCCCAGCAAAATAGCATGTGGGTCTTGTTCATAACCGCGTGTCAATGTCAGCATAGCTTTGGCTACACGTTCGGGAGTTTTCAACAATCCTTCTCTTTCTACATCTTCGCCCAACAGCGATAAAATACTCTGATAATGGCCTTTCAACTGCTCAATCTTCTCTGCAGACCATTCGGGATGCAATAATTCTTCCATGTCAATTAGTCCAGGGGAATATTAATTTGTTCACGAACAATAGATACTTCTTTAAAAACACCGGTAGCTTTCAGGCGGCGCATAGCTGCATCGGCTTCTTCAATGCTACGGAAATCACCTACACGACATAACCAGCGTGGAGGCTGGAAATAAGCATAAACAGGCATTTCGGGAAATTCTCCTTTCACCTTGGTAGCCATGCTGTTGGCTTCGTTACGGGCTACACGCGAATTGTTTCCGGCATATACCTGAACGCGGTATCCTCTGGCTTTCAGTGTTTTCTGCTCACCTCCAGTGGTGGTCTTGGTATAAATATTGCCAATGAGACCCGTTATTTTAGGATCTTGATGGACAGTTACAGTACCTTCTCCGGCGCGATCGCGTTGCAGGCTTTCTACAATATTCTGCTGTGCAAAAGCGGAAAGTCCGAAACTCAAGAAGAATAGGATAAAAATGTATCTCATGTCGTTTTTATGAATTTAGTATATTCAATACACGGTAAGGGCGGAATGCTTCCGCCCGTATGCGCAAAGCAAACTGTTTCCGGTCAGATTCAATCTGCCCTTACGTGTAAATGCTGATTCTAATTATTTGAATGCATCGATAATACCTTTGAAATCAGCAACTTTCAAAGCAGCACCACCAATCAAACCACCGTCTACGTCAGGGTTAGCAAACAATTCTTTAGCATTAGAGGGTTTGCAGCTTCCACCGTAAAGGATAGAAGTGTTATCAGCAACTTCCTTGCCATATTTGTCAACGATCAAAGAACGGATGAATGCATGGATTTCCTGAGCCTGTTCTGCTGTAGCAGTCTTACCTGTACCAATAGCCCAAACCGGTTCGTAAGCCAGAATGATCTTACCAAAATCTTCAGCAGACAAAGAGAATACAGATGCCAACTGAGCAGCAACCACTTCATTCTGTTTATTAGCTTCGCGTTCTTCCAATACTTCACCGATACAGAAGATAGGTTTCAAGTTGTTAGCCAAAGCCAATTTCACTTTTTCTTCCAAGATCTCTACTGTTTCGTGATAGTAAGCACGACGTTCAGAGTGGCCCAGGATTACATAGTCAGCCCCTGTAGAAGCTACCATCTCAGCAGAAACTTCACCGGTATATGCACCTGATACTTTGTCTGCACAGTTTTCTGCACCCACACCGATCACAGTTTTGTCAACAATAGGAGTAACAGAAGCCAGATGAATAAACGGAGTACAGATCACTACATCACAATTGGGTTTGTCAGCAGCCAAAGCTTCGTTCAATTCTTTTGCAAGAGCAATACCTTCCTGAAGGTTCTTGTTCATTTTCCAGTTTCCTGCAACAATGTTTTTTCTCATTTTGTTTGTTTTGTTAAAGGGTTAATGAAATTATTTTGTTCGATTCTCTTTCAATTTTAGTTTCTTCTTTTTGTGAAAATGTTCCCAAATGATGTCTACCATACTGAAAAACAACAGCGGAAAGACAAACCATGCCAATACCAGAACCACTTTATGACTGAAAGTCTTTTCGCTGATCTGTGCCATCGGCAACTTCTCCAGCGGACCGGTCAGCACATATTCATCGGGCAAACTGTTCACACTCCATTTGTTTATAACTACGCCTTTCTTCAAAAGCATCAGTCCCGGATTAGAACGTATCATGGTCTTCAGCGTAATGTTATCCATCAAACAGAAAGGATATTCGGCTCCTGTACGTTCCTGCCAATCCTCAATATCGCTGTCGGGTGACGAAGTGAGACAGTAGAACTTGTATCCGTGCTCCACGCTATAATCATAAAGCTCATTAATCAAGTCAATAGTGCTATCGTCCGCCTGGTTCAGCTGGTGTGCCACCAACAAGAAAGTATAGTTGTCATCATTCAGAATTTCATCCGTTATATCCTCCCCATCCTCCTGGCGAATAATGGAAAAGTCATGAATAGGAGGTTCATACCCCTGTTCCTTTACCACCGTTTTAGAATCGACAAACGTCCATGTACTATCCGGATAATTTTCTAATGCAAATTCTTTCTTCACTCCGTCTTTTTGAAGAATAAAGCGAGTTTCATAAACAGTAGGTTTGGCTCCTTCAGGAATTTCCATTCCTTTCCGGATATCCGCTGCAATATGGTACGGGCGGAAGTCGAAAACAGGCAACTCACGGTAACAATACAAGGTCATTCCCAAAATATAAAGAAATGTATATAAAGCCACCAACCAGTCAAAACGCTTGGTTACCAAGGGAGTTATACGGTTTCCCCATTTAAAAATGGAAGCAGCCGCCAGCAACAACAATACATTCTTCCAAAAGGTTTCCCAGTTTGTCAGTGTCACAGCATCACCGAAACACCCGCAATCCGATATCGGATTGGTTAATGACAACCATAATGTCAGTGGTGTCATCAGTCCCATAATAATCAGCACAAAGAGGGTGGTTGTCCGTCTGCGAATACCAAATAAAAGATATACACCCAGACAAAACTCAACCATAGCCTGTAATACAGATGCCAGAAACGGAAGAAAAGCAGGCACTAACGTAGCCCAGCCAAAGGCTTCCAGATAATCCTGAATTTTATATTGAGTGCCCAGCGGGTCTACCGCTTTGACAAAACCGGAAAATATAAAGACTACTGCCAGCAAAAACCGGCAGGCATTGGTCCATATCCCAATAATGCTATGTAACTTTTTACTCTCCAAATTCCAACTTGATCAATCCGAATACAGAATAATTAATCATATCCATGTAGTTGGCATCAATGCCTTCTGATACCAATGTGGCGCCATCGTGACCTTCAATCTGCTTGGTACGATAAATTTTCATCAAAATCAGATCGGTATACGAACTGATACGCATACTACGCCAAGCCTCATCATAATCATGATTTTTAGCAAGCATCAGTTCCAATGCTTCCTTAGCATACCTGTCATATAATTCTAAAGCACGCTCTTCAGTCATATCATCTGTTTCGGCATAACTCAGTTCCAACTGAATCAACCCGATAATTCCATAATTCACAATGGCTATAAACTCCGAACGGATCCCTTCATCTACCATCGTCACTCCTTTGGTTTCAATGCTGCGGATACGGTTTGCCTTGATAAATATCTGATCGGTAACAGATGAAGGGCGCATGATACGCCATGCTGCGCCGTAATCATGCAGTTTTTTTGCAAACAAATCACGGCAGATAGCTATTACATGTTCAAATTGTTGTTTCGTATCTTTCATCATACTCTATGATTAGGCGACAAAGTTACGCATTTTTCTGCTTAGGCGTAAACAAAAAGGCGGAAAAGAATACTCTTTCCCGCCCTATTTTGTATTTCTTAATTAACTAAAGCTTAAGAACATCTTAACACTTGCCCCGGACGAAGAATAGTTCGGCGGGTAATGTGGTTTAACTTACACAGCGCATCAATGGATGTACCGGTCTTCTGAGCAATACGGCCCAATGTATCTCCACTTTTAACTTTATGGTAACGGATGGTACCATCTGATGAAGCCATCAGGTTTACGTTCTTGCTGCTGGTAGTATTGCGCTGATATCTGTTATTACCTTTTCTATACAAATAAGAGTCGGCTACGATATCCTGTTTTTCGAAATCAAACAAGAGTGCCGGATTAATGGCCTGTCCCAAGAAACGGGTTTCGAAATGAAGATGAGAGCCGGTAGACCGTCCGGTATTCCCCCCCAGTCCGATAGGTTCTCCTGCTTCTACATATTGGTCTTCATCCACAATTTGCTTTGACAAGTGACCATATACTGTTTCCAAACCGTTTTCGTGGCGAATTACCACATATTTTCCATATCCGCGGCGTTCATACTTCACCATACGCACCTTTCCACTGAAAGCTGCACGGATGGTATCACCAATATATACTTTCACATCCAGTCCATTGTGCATGCGACGACGACGGGGACCAAATTTAGAAGTGATTTTTGTGTGTTCAGTCGGCATGCGGAAACCCGTCATATCAATACGAAATGTATCAGGGATAGTAACAGTATTGCCATAAGCGTGTACACGCTCGTTACTCCAGTTAGGATAAAGACTGTATGCAGGATAAGCAGATTTTTCCGCCTTTATCTGGCGAATCAATGCAACTGAATCCACTGCTTTCAATTTTCGGTCGATGGGTGCCTGGCGTGCCAGCAAGTCTTGTCCCGACACATTCAGGCTGACTAGGGCAAAGGCTGCCGCTGCGACTACTTTAATACATTTCAAAATCATCCGTTTTTTGTTTTTCTTTTAATATTCGTCATTAGCATAAAGGGAGCCAAACACGGCTTGCTTATACTCGAATATTTCTTCTGGTTTAAAAAATCTTTTAAGTTCCACTTCAGCGGTTCCCGGCGAATCGGATGCATGAACAATATTCTCCTGAAAGCTCATGCTATAATCTCCGCGGATAGTTCCGGGAGCTGCCAGACGTCCGTTGGTAGGACCGGTTAATGTTCTCACTACATGAACAGCATCTACTCCTTCAAAGCAACATACAATAACGGGGCAAACCATCATTGCGTCCTTCACACGCTGAAAGAACGGCTTTGAACTTAAATGAGCGTAGTGTTCGCTAAGCACTTCATCCGTCAACTGAACCATTTTCATTCCGGCTAAACGCAGGCCTTTACGTTCAAATCTGTTAGTAATCTCACCTACCAAGCTTCTCTGTAGAGTACAAGGTTTCAAAATAACCAGCGTTTTTTCCATCATAACATTCGGTTCGTTTAAGGTTAATACTGTGCTTTTTCTCAAAAATTCTCCCAAAGATAGAGATTTTTCCTTAGAAACAAGACACTCCTTTAACTCTTTTTTTATGTAAGTTATATGCAGAATGCTGACAAAAAGCCCGTAAAGCGCTATAAACAGGGAGGAAACACATAAAACATGTTATGCAACATACCTCTTTATTTTTAACAATACAGTAACATAAGCTAAGAGATAGCCGCCCAATTTACATTTGTTTTACGTAATGCCTGCAACTGTTGCCAAAGGATGGCGTTTTCCGGCCGGGCGCCTGTAGGATCCTCATCCACAATCCGATTCGCCACCTCCCGGACGTATTGCAATAATTGTCCGTCACGGGCGATATCAGCTATTTTCAGGTCAAAAGCAACCCCACTTTGCTGGGTCCCCTCCAAGTCACCGGGGCCGCGAAGCTTCAAATCCGCTTCCGCTATTTCAAAACCATCATTGGTCTGCACCATTATTTCCAGCCGCTTGCGGGTTTCTTCGGTCAATTTGTAAGTGGTAACCAAAATGCAATAGGACTGGTCTGCTCCACGCCCTACACGGCCACGCAACTGGTGCAACTGGGAAAGCCCGAAGCGTTCGGCGTTTTCAATGACCATCACCGAGGCATTAGGTACATTCACTCCCACCTCAATCACCGTAGTAGCCACCATAATCTGAGTTTCACCACTGACAAAACGCTGCATCTCGGCATCTTTTTCCACTGGTTTCATTTTACCATGCACCTTACTTACCCTACAATCGGGAAACTCGGCGCAAATCAGTTCATACCCCTCTTCCAGATTCTTAATATCCATCTTTTCGCTTTCCTTTATTAAAGGATAAACAATGTAGATTTGACGTCCCTCATCTATCTGTTTACGAATGGACGTATAAAGACTGGTACGGCGGTTATCAAACTGGTGAATAGTCTGAATAGGTTTACGTCCCGGAGGCAGTTCGTCAATGACAGACACATCAAGATCACCATAAAGAGTCATGGCGAGAGTACGCGGAATAGGCGTAGCCGTCATAACAAGCACATGAGGCGGACAGACATTCTTACTCCACAGCTTGGCACGCTGGGCCACACCAAAACGATGCTGCTCATCAATGATTACCATACCCAAAGAAGAAAAGCCTACGGTATCTTCCAGTACGGCATGGGTACCTATAAGGATCTGGATATCCCCCGTCAGCAAATCCTTCAATATCTTCTCACGCTTCTTTCCTTTGACGGAACCCATCAGAAGTTCCACGCGCACATCCATGCCAAACAGAAAATTCCGAATAGTTTCATAATGTTGGGCGGCAAGAATTTCCGTGGGAGCCATCATACATGCCTGATAGCCATTATCCAGTGCGATGAGCATGGACATCAAGGCCACCAGCGTTTTTCCGCTCCCTACGTCTCCTTGCAGCAAGCGGTTCATCTGCCGGCCACTTCCCATATCCTTTCTTATTTCCTTTATCACCCGCTTTTGCGCTCCGGTCAGTTCAAAAGGAAGATTCTTGGAATAAAACGTATTAAAAATCTCGCCAACCCGTTCGAAATGCAAGCCCCGATATTTGCGCTGCCTGTCTTTGCTGTAACGCAGAATGTTGAGTTGTACATAAAACAGTTCTTCAAACTTCAAACGATATTGCGCCTTCCGCAGCAGTTCGGGGTTCTGAGGAAAATGAATATTACGAATAGCCTCATCCAAAGACATCAAATGATGCTCTTCCACTATTTGAGGACTCAATGTTTCGGCAAGGGGTTCCTGTAATAGAGCAAGCGCATTCTTCATCAATTTTTCCAGACCGTGAGAATTCAGGAATCCGCGTTTCATTCTTTCCGTAGTGTTATAATAGGGTTGCAGCCCCATAGTGGAAAGGGTAAGTTCGCCTGAGGGGTCCATATCGGGATGAGCCACATTGATACGACCGTTAAATACAGTCGGTTTGCCGAACACAATGTATTCTGTCCGGGTCTTATAATGCTCTAACAGATATTTGATTCCTTGAAACCAGACAAGATCAATGACACCCGTTCCATCTGAAAAATGGCCGACCAGCCTGCGCTGCCTTCCTTCGCCAAAGGTTTCAAAACTGAGGATTTCGCCTTTTAACTGGATGTAGGGCATATTACCGTCTATTTCATGAATATAGTAAAGACGGCTCCGGTCTACATATTTATAAGGGAAATAATACAACAAGTCATGCAAGGAAAACAGATTCAATTCCTTGTTCAAGACAGTTGCGCGCTGTGGGCCCACTCCTTGCAAATATTTTATGTCACGCGTAGTGATGTCGAACATTTCAAATTAAAACTTCCGCTATTTTCAAATCAAACGGAGTTGTTAATTTTATATTTTCTCTATTTCCTTGTACCAGATATACTTCTTTGCCCATAGCTTCCACTACAGAAGCATCGTCGGTAAAAGCGTCTGTATATTCCTGATTGTATGCATCTTTCAGTAATTGTATATCAAAGACTTGCGGAGTCTGAACCAACTTATAGTTATTGCGTGGAACGGTTTCACTTCCCGATTCCGTGATATGCCGCACGGTTTCCACCACATCAATCACAGGAATAACCGCTTTCCTGCTCTGAGCTTCCCCATAGCAACCGGCAATCACTTCCCGGGAAACAAAAGGACGAACTCCATCATGAACTCCTACCAACCCCTCACCTTTCACATATACCAATCCATTCTTTACGGAATGGAAACGGGTTTCACCTCCGTCGGCAATATCATGAGGCAAAGTGAAATGATAAACCTCACAAAGTTCCTTCCAATAAGCCTGCTGGCTCACCGGAAGAACTAATATAATATGTATCGAAGAATCAAAAGAGTAAAAAGTTTCCAAGGTACGCATCAATACAGGCCTGCCCCCTATAGGTAAAAACTGTTTGGGTATCTCTCCCCCCATGCGCAAACCTTTACCTCCTGCAACTATAATGACGTGTCTGTTCATTCTGCAATCATCATAGCCTGCTTCAGTTCTTTTACTTTTTCTGCACCGACATATTTTTCCGCAATAGCAAATGAGAATGCCATAGCAGCACCCGGACCTTTACCGGTAATGAAATTGCCGTCCTTCTGCACTAAAGCGGCCGTATAGTCAGCACCCTCCAAATACTTATCGAAACCCGGATAACAAGTGGCTTTCTTACCTTTCAACAAGCCACGCTTTCCATATACTAACGGAGCGGCGCAGATGGCAGACAAGGGGCGTCCGGCTTCAGCAAATGTCATAATCAACTTACCCAGACCTTCGTGAGCGTCCAAGTTAGTCGCTCCGGGCAGACCACCGGGTAATACAATCATCTCTGTTTCCGCTTCTTTCACTTCTTCAAACACCATATCGGCTATTACCGGAACTCCATGTGCACCATTTACGGTCAGCACACCTGTTACAGAAACGGTCTTTACAGGCAAACCTGCACGTCTCAACACATCTACCGGGGTCAGCGCTTCCACTTCTTCGAAGCCTTCTGCCAAAAATACATAAATTGTTTTCATAAGCTACTTCAGTTTAAAGTAATATGTAATAGTACCCGTCTGGTTATTCACTCCGCCCACTTGATTAAAGCGCGCCTTACGGGCAGCTTCTTCCGCTGCCTTCCGTAACGAAGCGTTTACCGTATTGGTACGTTTGTTGATACTTGTACTTATCACTTGTCCCGCGGGATTCACGGTTATAGTCACTACCACACGTCCCTCATCCTGAACATTATAGACAGGCATGGGCAAACCGCCACTACCTAAAGAACGTCCGTTGAGGTCAAATGTTCCGTAGCCACCCACTCCGCTTGATTTTCCTTCCGATGAATTTCCCGTCGGGCTACCTTCCAAACCGGAACCTGTAGTGCCTGTTCCCTTATTTCCCATCTGGGTTCCCTTACCGAAAGCACCGGCTATTTTCTTTGCCGCCGCTTCTGCTGCGGCCCTTTCGGCTGCTGCTTTCTTCTCTGCTGCCGCCTTTTCTGCTTCGGCGCGCTTCTCGGCTTCAGTCTTCTCTTTCGGTTTTTCCGTATCTTTCTTAGTCGCCTCCTTTTTAGGGGTCTCCTTCTTGGGCTTTTCTTTTTTAGGAGTTTCCTTCTTAGATTCCTTTTTAGGCACTACTATCGTTTCTTCTTCCGTTTGTGTAATAACCTCCTCTTTTACATCGACCGGAGGAACCACTTCAGGTTCAGACACATCGGGAGCAGGTGCTTCGGGTTCGTTCATTATATCAACGTCCGTCAGCGTATAAGGGTCGGCATTACCTTGCGAAAATTCCGTATTTCCCAGCATAACAGGGACACCCCCCTCTTCTTGAACCTGCGGGCGGTGAATAGCTATCACCAACAGCAGGATAAGGAGAAGTATATGCAGTACAGCCGTACCGATCAGTCCTGTTATCTTATTTTTCTTCATGCTTACAGCTTAGCGTTTCTTCTCAGGCGGGCGTGTAGCCAGCACCATCTTGAAATGATTTTCATTAGCAATATTCAGTACCCTCACTATTTCCCGGTAAGGCACAGCCTCGTCAGCGTAAAGGGCCACATACATATCGGGTTCTTTTTCCGCACACTGTTGCAAGAATGCGGGTAGTTCTTCCAAGTCTATCGGCATTTCATCCTCATTGCCGAAAGCAGTATAGAAGTTCAGGTTCTTGTCGATGATTACCCGCGTGAGCGGCTTTGCCGAAGTCTGCTGCCTGCCTTGCGGAAGCAATACCTTGATGGCATTGGGCGACACCATGGTAGAGGTAATCATGAAGAATATCAGCAACAGGAATATGATGTCCGTCATAGACGCCATACTGAAGTTAGGTGATATTTTATGTCTTCTTTTCAGTGCCATACGCTATTACTTTTGAACGGGTTCGTTCAGTAAATCCATGAAGTCCATGGTACGCGCCTCCATCTGACTTACCACCTTGTCCACACGGGTTACCAGATAATTATAGGCAAACATGGCCGCAATACCTACAATCAAGCCACCTACAGTTGTAATCATCGCTTCATAGATACCTCCCGAAAGCAGTGTGATATCAATGTTATTTCCGGCATTAGACATTTCCCAAAACGCCTGCACCATACCGGTCACCGTTCCCAAAAAGCCAATCATGGGAGCACCACCGGCAATAGTTGCCACAATAGGCAGACCATTTTCCAATTTTGCCACTTCAATGTTACCGGAGTTCTCGATAGCAGCCTGCACATCGGCAACAGGACGCCCCATACGGGTGATACCCTTCTCGATCATACGGGCGGAAGGAGTATTGGTGATGCGGCAGTAATTAATGGCCGATTTTATCTCGCCCGTGCGGATATAGTCACGGATGCGTTCCATAAACATAGGATCATCCTTTCCCGCCTTGCGGATAACCGCCAAGCGTTCAAAGAAAATATAAAAACAAATGACGGACAACAATGCCAATACAATCATAATCCATCCGCCTTTCATCGCCATATCCCAAAGGTTCATCTGGGCTTCTCCCGATACGGGTGTCAATGTAGGGGTACCCCCGGTCAGGGTATCCGCCAAGGCTGCCTGTGCAGCCAGTAAAGTGATATTCATCATTAACGAAGACAATTTTTATATTCTTCAATCGTTTGTTTTAATCCCTTATAAAGCGCATCGCTTATCAGTGCATGACCTATAGACACCTCGTCCAACCAAGGAATATGAGTATGCATATACTTCAGATTTACCAGACTGAGATCATGTCCTGCATTCAGCCCCATTCCTAGGCTACGGGTCACCTTCGCTGCCTCTATAAAAGGAGCGATGGCCGCTTCGGGATTCTGAGGATACAACGTAGCATAAGGTTCCGTGTAAAGTTCCACACGGTCGGCCCCCGCTTTGGCAGCGTATTCTATCATCTCCCGGTCTGTACCGACAAAAATAGACGTGCGGATACCTGCCTGACCGAAAACATCCATCAGGTCAGTAAGGAAAGAAAGGTTGGTCTTGGTATCCCATCCGGCATTAGACGTAAGCTGGTCGGGCGCATCGGGTACCAGCGTCACCTGATGAGGTTTCACTTTCAATACCAAATCAATGAATTCCGTTGTAGGGCATCCCTCCATATTAAACTCTGTAGTAAGCAACGGACGAAGTTCGTACACATCGCTGCGGCGGATATGACGTTCGTCGGGACGGGGATGTACGGTGATGCCTTCCGCACCAAACGCTTCACAGTCCAAAGCTACTTTTACCACGTCCGGGTTATTACCTCCCCGGGCATTACGCAAGGTGGCTACCTTGTTTATATTTACACTTAACTTTGTCATCTTAGCAATATATTATTATCTTTGCAGTTCTGATGTGCAAAGTTAGCAGGTTTTATCAAAACCTAGCCCATTTTGACAAACAAAAGATTTATAAAATTAACTAATGAATATGCGTCCAATGAAATTCGCCCTTTTCGGAAATACTTATCAGGCCAAGAAATCGGCTCATGTAGAACGTCTGCTGTCCATTCTCTCCAAACATAACGCTGAAGTTTACATTTGCCGGGAATTTTATCAATTTCTAACCAACGACCTAAAGATAAGTATCCGTCATGCCGGTGTTTTCGATGGAAACAATTTTGAAGCCGACATGGTGCTGAGTATAGGCGGTGACGGCACTTTCCTGAAAGCAGCCAGTCGCGTAGGTGCACGCAACATCCCTATTTTGGGCATCAATACAGGAAGGCTGGGGTTTCTGGCTGATGTGTCTCCCGAAGAAATGGAAGACACACTCAATGATATCTACACCGGAAACTACCGCGTAGAGGACCGTAGTGTACTGCAAGTATCCTGCAAGGAACAGGATTTGAAGGGTTATCCATTCGGACTGAACGAAATAGCAGTATTGAAACGTGACAGTTCTTCCATGATCTCCATCCACACGGCCATCAACGGAGCCTATCTCACCACTTATCAGGCGGATGGGCTGGTCATAGCCACTCCTACCGGCTCTACAGCCTATTCACTGAGCATCGGTGGTCCTGTCATAGTACCACACAGCAATACCATTGCCATCACTCCCGTTGCGCCACACAGTCTGAATGTGCGCCCCATCGTGATCAATGACGACTGGGAAATAACCCTAGATATAGAAAGCCGCAGTCATAATTTCTTAATCGCCATTGACGGTCGCAGCGAAACCTGCCGGGAAGGAAGCCGGCTCACTATCCGCAAGGCCGATTATAAAATAAATGTAGTAAAACGTAACAGCCATATTTTCTTCAGTACACTCCGCAACAAGATGATGTGGGGTGCTGACGGAAGAGGATAAGGTTACAATTAGTCCACAAAATAGTTTAAATAGTGGTTATCAAGGTTATACAAAACCTTTTTATATCCAACAAATTTCTTTTTTCAAATACATTGATTATATTTGCGACACAAATAAATAATTCAGACTATACTATAGAATAATAAAAGCACAAAGATAGCACACGGCATATGAAAGGCAGAATACAAAAATGGAAATTCATGATACTTTTGGGAGTATGGCTTTTCCTGGGTAATATGGCTTTTGCTGAGGACGAAACTAAAAACGATACATCGGGAAATCCTGTAGATACAGCATTGGTTACATCTTCCTCTGTCAAGACGGATATTCCTAATCACCTTTTTGTAGATTCCTTGTCATTGAAACGCCACTTTATCCATCGCATCGGTCTGGAAGCACGCCCCGGCTATATATTCCCCACCAGTTCCTTTTTCAGAGGAGAGAATCTGAATTGGAAACCCATAGAGAACTCTCTGTCGCTTCACTTGAAATACTCGTTCCAATTTCATCCGAACACCTATACCGACCGCATTTACAGAGGCGCCTATCAAGGTATAGGCGTGGCCTATTATAATATGTATGAGAAGCAGCAGTTGGGCAATCCGCTTACCGTCTATTTGTTTCAAGGAGCACGCATCGCCCGTTTCAACCAACGGCTGTCATTAAACTACGAATGGAATTTCGGTGCTTCATTTGGCTGGAAACCATATCACAGTGATTTGAATCCTTATAATAAGGTGATAGGTTCCAAAGTAAACGCCTATCTGAACACAAACTTCTATTTCAACTGGATGCTCTCTCCCCAATTCGATTTCACAACCGGGGTGGCAGTGACGCATTTTTCCAACGGTAACACCAAATTTCCGAATGCAGGACTCAATTCTATCGGACTAAAGGTAGGGTTGGTTTACAATATCAATAGAAAAGAAGAATGTTTTGCAAAACCCTTATATCAATCACCCGTACCTAAATTTCCCCGTCATATCAGTTATGACTTGGTATTGTTCGGTTCATGGCGCAGAAAGGGAGTAACGATTGGCGAAGGACAGATGGTTGCCTCTCCTGAAGCTTATCCGGTACTGGGATTCAATTTTGCGCCGATGTATAATTTCGGATATAAGTTCCGTGCGGGGATTTCATTGGATGGGGTTTATGACGGCAGTGCGAATGTGTATAGTCCGGACGGATACGGCGACGAGTTCCTCAAGCCGTCTGCCGGCAAACAACTGGCCCTGGGAGTTTCGGGACGTGCCGAGTACGTGATGCCTTATTTCACCGTAGGCATAGGTCTGGGCACCAATGTGATTCATGCAGGCGGAGATTTAAAATCCTTCTACCAGATCTTGGCACTAAAGATAGAAGTTACGCGCAGCTCATTCCTTCATATCGGATATAATTTGCAGGATTTCCATGACCCTAACTATCTGATGCTGGGATTCGGGTTCCGTTTCAATAACAAGTATCCTACTTTTCACAGACGGTAGAATGACGACAATCACCTATATATTATTTCCATACAATTATTGACCGGCGCAAACAAGCAGCACCAATGCGGCATAATCATCGGGCATCGTTTCAAACGAATAATCAGGTAAAGTCCGGAAGCCGCCGATGGATTTTACAGGTTCCATTGTCGGAGCAACAATCTTATTGACATACTTCGGATTCTCTTTCAGCGCAAATTCATCGGAAGCGACAGCTTGTGAAAGATAGACAATCTCATGTGCTGCATAATCCGGCAGAAGGATATATAAAATTTCGTTGTTTATATATTTTGTTTTAATTGTTGAAAATTTGATGCGGTTGCTCTGATTGCAAATGGAAAGATAAAAAAGAGGACTACCGAATAATATTACTCCATTTTATATTAAAACTTTGCTCGTTGACAGAAAATCACGACCTTTATATTAGATACAATTATATTTAATATCATAGATTATTTGCTTTTTCAGATACAATAGTATGCCATTACTTTATAACTTCGACATGGATACGCCGGACGAATTATTAGCAATCCTTGCTGATAATTTGCAGAAACGGAGATTGGAGAAAGGACTTTCCCGCGAGGGCCTCACCGAACTTAGCGGAGTCCCCACCCCTACCATCGCCAAATTCGAACAAAAGCATACCACCTCTTTATCTTCTTATGTGGCATTGGCAAAAGCATTAGGCTACTCCAAATCCATAAAAGAGCTACTTTCCGAACCCATTTACAACACGATGGAAGAACTGGAAACAATCAACAAAAATAAAAACAGGAAAAAGGGACGCAATGAAATTGGTAAATAAATTAACAGTAACCTATCATGACCGTTATGTCGGGACTCTTAGCATGCCTCCCGACAATCGTCTTTGCGCTTTTCAATACGACAAAGACTGGCTGGCAAACCGTTTCTCCATTTCATCACTTGATTTACCATTAAAACCGAACCTGTTTATCGCCAAACCTGGACCTTTTTTGGGGAACTTCGGCATTTTTACCGGACAGCTATAAAATCAAACAAGATATTCCTATACCAAGAATCTGCAAATCCTGCTACAAGATTCCAAAAAACTTGCTACAAGAGTTGCCACATCTTGCGGCAAGTTTTCAAGATCTTTCTAGCTTCTTTTTGATATGCATACCCATCTTTTGAAGAGAAATACCCCTCTCTTGAAGAATGCCCCAAAAATCCTTCAGAAGTTTCAGCCTCCCCGCAAACGCCCTGTTCATCGGCTTTTCGGCTGACAGATTGATGCGCTGAGATCCTTCAACCACGCAGTTCTTTCTTTCAACCGTGGTCAATAAATGTATAAAGGTGAATCCGAACACCGATAGAGAACCAAACAATACGGCATCGCTTACCCTGTCACGCTGAAAGATCTTTTCCGGCTGAAGGATTTTATCGTGCATATCCTTCAGCCGAAAAGCCGATGAACAGGGCGTTTGCGGAGAGGCTGAAACTTCTGAAAGAAAAATAAGGTGTTTTGCCATGTATATACAAAACGAGTGGAAAAGCATCAAAATTTCAGAAAGGAACAGACGTTTTTTGAAGGTCCTGTCGTGCGGCTGAATCACGTACTATGGTGAGACGCAACACATACTAACGTGTGGCATTATACGTACTAACGTGTAAGCCGGAAGGTTAGTAACTAAAGTTTCCCACATTATTTAAAGTGCTAAAAAATAGCAGGTTTCCT
>CAVJPC010000003.1:0-3263 GCA_963651205.1 Bacteroidaceae bacterium | reverse complement strand
TGGGTGATGCCGCGCTCCTTTCTAGAGATGTTGAACACTTTATTCAAGCCGGGCTTACGAATGTCGAGACCTACGATGACTACCTTTTTCCCTAATAAAGAAAGGCTGATCGCTAAATTGGAGGAGACAAAGGACTTTCCCTCACCGGAAATGGTGGAAGTTACCAAAACCACATTTCTTTCCTTTTCAAGCATGAATTGAAGGTTGGTCCGGATATTACGGAAGGTTTCGCTCATCAGATTGTTCCGATTCTCAAATACAGCGATAGAGCCCTGCTTTTCGTCCGCCATCGGGATATCGCCCACCACAGAGACGGTGGTCAGTTTCTCCACATCGGCACGACCTTCAATCTTAAACTTAGCCAAGGCTACCAGATAGATGATGCCAACCGGGATGCCGATTCCCAATACCAGTGAAATAAGATAGATCATCAGGGGCTTGGGCGAAACGGGAAGGGCATCCGCCAAGGCCTCGTCGATTATCTTTGCGTTATTCGCAGTAGCGGCCAATGTGATGGCGTTCTCCTCGCGCTTCTGAAGCAGCATTAGGTAAAGACCCGCCTTGATTTCCTGCTGACGGGCGATGCTGACAAATTGGCGTTCCTGCTTCGGAGCATCGTTGATGCGGCGGGTATAGCGGCTTGCCTCACGGGCTAAGTCGGCTCTCGTAATCTCCAATCCTTTCAGGGTCGCGTCCAAGGTGGCTTGCACATTGCTACGCATGGCGTGTATGCTGGTGTTCAGATTGATGATGGCCGGATTGTTTTCCGTGGAAGTGCGCAACAGGCGTTTACGCTCCACCAACATTTCGTTGTAACGGGCGATGGCACCGGCCGAGGCGGCGTCACTCAAACCGATGTTGCCGGGCAACACCTCATATTCCGCTCCTGACATATAGCGTTGGAGGTCTTTCACCAAGTTGATTTGTGTCTGGTTCTCCACCCGTTTCTTTTCGTATTCAGCGTTTCCCGTCAAGGCGATCTGCGCCTCGCTGCTCAAATCGGTGATGCCGACGCTGCGCTTGAAATTTTCCAAGTCCTGTTCCGTAGTGCCCAGCTCCTTGGAAATGATGCCAATACGCTCGTTTATAAATTCAGCCGTTTTCTGCGCTACTTCATTTTTATCGTTGTTGGCGTTGATGTTGTACATCTCGAGCAGCTTGTCGATGAAGTCTTTGCCACGACGGGTACTGGAATTGTTCAGCGAGATGACCGCTACGGAAGTCGTTTTAGACGTGGCGGCAATGGATAAAGAGTTGGTATATCCTTTCGCTACAGAAGAAGGCCGGTGAATGAAGGCCGTGATATGACGCTCTGTGGTCACACTATCCGGACGAACCGATGTTAAAGTATCGCTGTTAGCGAAAAAAGCGACCGTTCCTTCATCAGTGGGGAACACAGCTGGTAATTTATCAAACTGTTTCTGATATTCTTTTTCTCCTACCGTGATCTGTACATCCATCGCACCCGACGGTTGCAGAATCATAGCGACTTCCATAGGCTTCGGAAGATTGTCCGCCTCCTGGGGGGTAAGGCTCACCGTGATGGGAGAAGTGCGGTAGAGTTCTCTGACGGGAAACTCATCCTTATCTTTATAGGTGACAAATAAGTTCAGCCGCTCGACGACTTCTCTCGCCAGTGACTTGGACTTTAAGACTTCTATTTCATTGTCTACGTTGCTTGACGAGGAGACAAATCCGTCCAGTCCCATTTTTTCCAGTTCGGAGGACATACTAGCGCCTCCTCCTTTCTTGTCGTCCTTGATCAGGACGGTGGCGGATACATTGTAAACAGGTGTGGCCAGACGCAGGTATCCCCACGCGGCGGCGACACATATCACGACCGAAGCCACAAACCACGGCCAATGGATTAAATAACGGAAAAGGAGTTCCTGAATATTTATCTGCTCTTCAGGCTGTGCACCTTGTTGTTCTTTTCTTTCCTCAATCATAGGGAGATTATCTGAAGATGGTTACTAATAAACTTGCCAGAGACACCAGGATGGAGGTGGCGGAGAACCACAGGCTCGTACTGTTACCGATATCCGAATTGCGCGCTTTCGCCTTGTTGGGGGTCACGTAAACGATGTCATTCTGCTGCAACCAGTAATAAGGGGAAAGAATGGTCTCAGCCTTATTCAGATCCAACGTCACGATTTCCTGCTTTCCGTCCGCACCTTCACGAATCAGTCTCACGTTGTCACGAAGCCCCCAGACGGTCATGTCGCCCGCCATGGCCAGTGCTTCGAGCAAGTTCACTTTCTCATTGCTGATGGTGAATGTTCCGGGACGGGTGACTTCTCCGATTACGGAGATTTTGTAGTTTACCATACGAACCGTTACTATCGGCGTTTCCTTTATATAGGGTTCCAGTTTTTCCACTATCATTTGTTCAGCCTGTCTCTTGGTCAAACCGCCCACTTTCAATTCTCCAAGGACGGGAAAATTTACCTTTCCATCGTTGTCTACAAGGTATTGTTGCAATGAAGGCTGGGTGGTTATCTGACTCTTGACAGATATGCTTATAGGGCTGGCTACCGTCAAGTTGAAGGGTATGGCCAACTCCGGACTGGTGCACGAAACAACGATGGTCAGCAGGTCTTTCGGCATAATCTTGGCGTCATACAGGGTTTTCTTTTGAGATGTCCATTCCACCGACTCCGCATCCTGCAAGTAGGGTACTTTCTTGTAGGACTGACAGGATGCGAACAGGGAGATCGCCACCAAACAGGCAATCACATCGCGCCCCATTTTTCGCACACTCGTGTGCATACAAAATGATTTATTCATAAAATAGATAAGTTTATTATTCTTTATCCAGCACTTCAAACTTCGGAGAGTTTTTCGACTTGAATTCAGGTACCACCTTCTTCATCAGTTTCACTGTATCCAGAATCTTCACCGCACGAGACAGTTTTTCAAACTCAGCGTATGTATCAAGAATATCAGCGTATTCATATCTCCGCACTTTCGCTATCATGATTTTCTGATTTTCCGTCGGAATCGTATTTTCCTTATCGCTTAATACCTCTTCATAAAGTTTCTCACCGGGGCGCAAGCCCGTAAATTCTATCTTTATATCTTTATCCGGACGATAACCGGCCAATTCTATCATACGAGTCGCCAAATCGACAATCTTCACCGCCTGTCCCATTTCAAAAACGAAAATTTCATTCCCCTCTCCCATGGTAGCCGCCTCCATCACTAGGCGACAGGCTTCGGGAATAGTCATGAAGAAACGAATGATATCAGGATGGGTGACGGTG
>CAVJPC010000002.1:0-2054 GCA_963651205.1 Bacteroidaceae bacterium | reverse complement strand
CAAGTGTATCGTCAGGCGTAGCCCTGGTCTTGGATGGAAACACCCTGATAATTTTCTTGGACGTATCCATCATCAGCCGATATTGAGGGTTATATCTTTCTCTCCCTCTATTCTGGCGATCAGTTTATCCAGCGTTACCCGCGATTCGAGGACTTTCCCTTTGACCGTATTGCGGCCCACGACAATACAACCGGCAGAATCGGCGTCCGTATTGCCGGAGTGTATCAGGATACCGAGGAAATGAGGCACATCATGCAGGTACGGCAATCTCCGTTTGAACCGGGGGCTGTGTTCCATCGTTACCTTATAGGTTCCCTCCGGGATGGCTGTTCGGGCATAAACCTTCTCCTTGCATTTACAGCCCCGGCCTTTCGGAGTATCCGGGCATACGGCGGGAAGGTTGCGAACAGCGTCCTCGATAGTATCAGAAAAATATTGGCCGTCGATGTAGAGTTTTCCAATGGTGTAGGACGCCCCTTTGAATGTGCGTTTTACTGTTATTTCCATTTTCGGTAGCTTTATTCTACCGAAGGATAGGAACAGCCGACTCCGACTGTTGGGAGAAATGGGTTATTCAGGTAGCTTTACTCCTATTTTTGTCAAAGCTTCTCGGTAGGTAATGCCATTGTTGCTGTACTCCATAAATATTGCGTATGCTTTAGGATGTGACGCGGCCAACCGTTCGAAGCGGTTCGGCGCGGTTTCATATTGAGCGCCGAATCCGCACACCATACAACCCGTGCGGGTGTGGCCTTGGTCGTAAAGTTCGCAGTACGGAACGTTGAACGTGCGGATGTAGTTCCAGATATCTTCATCAGTCCATATACTGAGCGGGTAGCTGGCCGCGTTCTTTCCGCTGAACGAGTTACAGCCGCCGCGACGAATATACTGCTGCTTGCGCAGGATGCTTTCTGCGGCCATCGTTCCGATCAGAGGTACTTCCCCGGATTGTTTGACATAGCGGGCAAGAGGTCGCTTTTTCAGACAGTCGCAACATTTTTCCGAGACCATGAACGGCTCGTCGATCAGAAATTGCCAGCGGTCGGCGATCTTCCCGCTTACCCATCCTTTGCTTCTATCAGTGCCGTGCAGACGGATATTCCGCAGCTTCTCGCTACGGGTGGTCTTTACCTGCCGAATGCCGTGCGCCTGCTCTTTCGAGATGAGGGGAAAGCCATACTTCTCTATGACTTGGCGGATGGTGTATTGGGGCCGTATGATGGTAACGTTTTCCGTATTACGGACAAATCGGATGATTTCGACATATTCATTGCCTGTATTGCAGAACACCGCCTTGATGTCTTTGTCGATATAGCGGCGTGCAATGTCCAGCAGTACAGTCGAATCCTTGCCCCCGGAGTAGGAAACAAACGGCGGCCTGCCCGTCCGGGATATGAATGCTTCGATTGCTCCGAGGGAGTGGTCTATTTTCTGGTTAAGCGTCCATTGCTGGCGTCGTTTCAGTTCTGCGTAATCCATCTTCGGGTTTTACCGAAGGATAGTTACCGATATATTGCAGGGATTATGGGATTTTTACTACCTTTATGGATACTATGAAAGTGAACGAAGAAGAAAAACAGAAAATATTAGAGTCTGTAAAGGAGCTAAGGAAGTTTGAGCGGGCTAACCCACGATGTATTATGGCAGACGGCAGTGTCCGTTTTCCTGCCCGTGTAACGTGGTGTACTGCCGACGAGTACGATGACATAGAGAAGGAAATAGTGTACGCTGTATGGGGTAAAGATGACTCAAACTGTATAGAATTGGAAAAATCGGACGGGAAAGGCGGCTACAAAGTATATTGGCGATTTTACGCTGATATTTGCCACGACTATTACTATGATTCCTCGAAAAACTTTCTACGGGCACAGGATTCTCGGGGCGAGTTCAGAGGTGATATTAAGCCTGAGTTTTCTAATACCTAAATTAAATACGATATGGATAACAAGTTATTTAATAAGGCGGTAGATGCTTTGAATGAATTTATGGCATCCCAAAACGCAAGGCTTTTTGACCTTGAATCTCCTTTAAAAACCAACTTATCCTCATTCAAC
>CAVJPC010000001.1:0-40401 GCA_963651205.1 Bacteroidaceae bacterium | reverse complement strand
CCGCCGTTTTACAGAAGCCTTCAGAACTTAATTGTTCTGGAGGCTTTTTTGCGTTGTTTCCCCCCGTGGAAGTGTCCTCCTCCCGTAGGGGCGGGGTCTGCCCGCCCGGATGCATCCACAAATACACTTTTCTGTATGTATTTGGGCGGGCAAACCCCACCCCTACGGTGGACGAGAGCGTGATTTATCTCTTAGCCTGACAGCTGGAGTAAACTGCCCCTTACAGTGAATAGAGGTACCAAAGTTGAAATATTCCCACCTGTTTGTCCGAAAGATCATGTTATGTAACATGAATCTGGTATATTTTTCTCTTTTTGCAGTACTTTTAGTGTAAATTCCATCATTAAATTCTTTTTCTATCATTGAATTTTGTACTTTTGGGCTATTCTTTTTGAATTTATTAAAGAAAGAAAGTGTTAAACTCAAAAAAATATCTTCTAAGAATATGGAAAATAAAATTCAGGAGCTTACCGATAAGATTTATCGTGAAGGTGTGGAAAAAGGAAACGAAGAAGCACAGCGACTTATCAGTAGTGCTCGCGAAGAAGCGGCGAAGATTGTGGAGGATGCCCGTAAAGAAGCAGAATCTATTATTGCTGTAGCTCGTAAATCGGCAACTGAGACAGCCGAAAATACTCAATCAGAAATTAAATTGTTTGCCGGACAAGCGGTGAATGCACTGAAGACCGAAATTACTACTTTATTGACCAATGAGGTAGTGAGTGAAGCTGTGAAAGGCTTTGTAGCAGACAAAGAATATCTGAATAAATTTATCGTTTCATTAGCTGCCCAATGGTCTGCCAACGAATCTATCGTGATCTCTACCGCAGATGCTGAAGGGCTTAAGAAATATTTTGCCGTAAATGCAAAAGCTTTGTTGGATAAAGGTGTAAGGATAGAACAAGTGAACGGTATCAAAGCCCTCTTTACTATCTCACCCGCTGACGGTTCTTACAAAGTGAACTTCGGTGAAGAGGAATTTGAAAACTACTTCAAAGATTTCCTTCGTCCTCAATTAGTAGAAATGTTGTTTTAAAGCGTGGCTATGACAAATTACTATTGCCTGGTAGCCGGTTTGCCTGAACTTTCACTGGAAGATGGTAAACTGAACTATACGGTGGCCAATTTTAAATCGGAAATCTATTCGGAATTATCGGAAAAGGATAGAAAGTTGATTGACTTGTTCTATCTGAAATTTGATAATGCCAATCTGCTGAAACTGCTGAAAGATAAAGATGCTGTAACAGAATCTGAAGGAAACTATTCTCAGGATGAATTGCTGGCTCTCATCAGTTCAGTACGTGAAGGCGATGCTCCGGATAAGAAATATCCATCTTACCTTTATGAATTTATTACTGCTTATCTGCCTCTTTCTGCTGACGAACTTTATCGTGCGGAAGATATGCTGTCTGCATATTATTATGCTTACGCCATGAATTGCGGTAATCAATTTGTTTCCTCTTGGTTTGAATTTAATCTGAATATCAATAATATACTGGCTGCCTTGGCTGCACGTAAATACAAAATGGACGTGTCGCAGGTGGTAGTGGGTAATACGGATGTGAGCGAAATGATACGTACATCGAATGCCCGCGATTTCGGTTTGACCGAAATGCTGGAATATTTTGAGCCGGTACTCCGTATCAGCGAGATTGAAGAACTGGTGGAAAGGGAAAAGAAAATAGATTTGTTGAAATGGAACTGGATGGAAGACGCTGTCTTCTTCAACTATTTTACGGTGGAACGGATTTTCGTTTTCTTATTGAAACTGGAAATGATTGGCCGCTGGATTTCTATGGATAAGGAAAAGGGAAGTGAATTGTTCCGTCAGATTATTGATAAACTGAAGAACGAAGTGCAGATTCCCGCAGAATTCAGATAATAAACAGATTAAAGATATATGGCAACAAAAGGAACTGTTAGTGGCGTAATTGCCAACATGGTTACCCTCACCGTTGACGGACCGGTAGCGCAGAATGAGATTTGCTACATTCTGACAGGCGGAGACCGGTTGATGGCGGAGGTTATTAAGGTGGTAGGCAGCAATGTTTATGTGCAGGTGTTCGAAAGTACGCGTGGACTGAAGGTGGGTGCCGAAGCCGAATTTACAGGACACATGCTTGAAGTGACTCTGGGTCCGGGTATGTTGTCTAAAAATTACGACGGTCTGCAAAATGACCTCGATAAAATGGATGGGGTGTTCCTGAAACGCGGACAATATACGTATCCATTGGATAAAGAAAGAGTATGGCACTTTGTACCGTTGGTAAAGGCGGGTGACGAAGTAGGTCCTTCGGCCTGGCTGGGCCAGGTGGACGAAAACTTCCAACCGTTGAAGATTATGGTACCGTTTCAGTTGACGGGTACCTATAAGGTAAAATCTATTGTACCCGAAGGCGATTACACCATTGAGGATACAGTAGTGGTTCTGACGGACAAGGAAGGAAAAGACATTCCTGTAAATATGATTCAGAAGTGGCCGGTAAAGAAGGCTATGACTAATTATAAAGAAAAACCACGTCCATATAAGTTGCTGGAAACCGGGGTACGTGTCATTGATACCGTAAATCCGATTGTAGAAGGTGGTACGGGATTTATCCCCGGGCCGTTCGGTACAGGAAAGACAGTGCTCCAGCATGCTATCTCCAAACAGGCGGAAGCTGATATTGTCATTATTGCTGCTTGCGGTGAACGTGCGAATGAGGTTGTGGAAATCTTTACGGAATTTCCCGAACTGGTGGACCCGCATACAGGACGTAAACTGATGGAACGTACCATCATTATTGCAAATACTTCAAACATGCCGGTGGCTGCCCGTGAAGCGTCTGTGTACACAGCAATGTCGCTCTCGGAATATTATCGTGCCATGGGATTGAAGGTGTTGCTGATGGCCGACTCCACTTCCCGTTGGGCGCAAGCTTTGCGTGAAATGTCCAACCGTATGGAAGAATTGCCTGGTCCGGACGCATTCCCGATGGATATCTCGGCTATCATTTCCAACTTCTACGGACGTGCAGGATATGTACATTTGAATAATGGTGAAACCGGTTCCATTACTTTTATCGGTACCGTATCTCCGGCAGGTGGTAACCTGAAGGAACCTGTAACTGAAAATACCAAGAAGGTAGCCCGTTGTTTCTATGCTCTGGAACAGGAACGTGCCGACAGAAAGCGTTATCCGGCAGTAAATCCGATTGATTCTTATTCTAAATATCTGGAATATCCGGAATTTGAAGAATACATTGCCAAGCGTATTAACGGTGAGTGGATAGGTAAGGTTAATGAAATCAAGACGAGATTGCTGCGTGGTAAGGAAATTGCCGAACAGATTAATATTCTTGGTGATGACGGTGTACCTGTAGAATATCACGTAACATTTTGGAAATCAGAACTGATTGACTTCGTGATCCTGCAACAGGATGCTTTCGATGAAATAGACTCGGTAACTCCGATGGAACGTCAGGAAGATATACTGAACATGGTTATCGACATCTGTCATACGGAATTCAAGTTTGATACTTTCCTGGAAGTAATGGACTACTTTAAGAAGATGATCAACCTCTGCAAGCAGATGAACTATGCTAAATATAAATCTGAGCAGTACGAGGATTTCAAGAAGCAGTTACAGGACTTGGTTGCCGAGAGAAGTGTCTGATTTAATGTACCATTTACCATGCGCAATGTACCATTGGCCGGTCGGCGTGTATTTGCAGGTGGTAAGAGGGAAGAAGAGAAAAATGTAAATTGTAAATTGCTAAATTGTAAATAAATAGATGGCAACAAAAGCATTTCAAAAGATATATACTAAGATCAGCCAGATTACCAAAGCTACCTGTTCGCTCAAAGCGTCAGGAGTTGGCTATGATGAACTGGCTATGGTTAATGGGAAGTTGGCCCAGGTGGTAAAGATCATGGGTGACGAAGTGACTTTGCAGGTATTCGAGGGTACGGAAGGTATCCCGACCAATGCCGAAGTCGTGTTTCTGGGCAAATCGCCTACGCTGAAAGTAAGCGAACAGTTGGCCGGACGTTTCTTCAACGCCTTTGGTGACCCGATTGACGGGGGACCGGATATTGAGGGGCAGGAAGTGCCTATTGGTGGTCCTTCTGTAAACCCTGTCCGCCGTAAACAGCCGTCGGAACTGATTGCGACAGGTATTGCCGGAATCGACTTGAACAATACGCTGGTATCAGGACAGAAGATTCCGTTCTTTGCTGATCCGGATCAGCCGTTCAATCAGGTAATGGCAAATGTGGCATTGCGTGCCGAAACCGACAAGATCATCTTGGGCGGTATGGGTATGACTAATGATGATTACCTGTATTTCAAGAATGTATTTTCTAATGCCGGTGCCCTTGACCGTATCATCAGTTTTGTAAATACCACGGAAAACCCGCCGGTAGAACGTCTGCTGATTCCGGATATGGCGCTGACGGCTGCCGAATATTTTGCGGTGGAACACAATCAGAAAGTATTAGTGTTATTGACAGATATGACCAGTTACGCCGATGCGTTGGCTATCGTTTCCAATCGTATGGACCAGATTCCGTCCAAGGACTCCATGCCGGGTTCTCTTTATTCGGATTTGGCAAAGATATACGAAAAGGCGGTGCAGTTCCCGGCAGGCGGTTCCATTACCATTATTGCGGTAACAACATTGAGTGGTGGAGATATTACTCATGCGGTTCCTGATAATACAGGTTATATCACCGAAGGTCAGTTGTTCCTGCGTCGTGACAGTGATATCGGTAAGGTAATCGTTGACCCGTTCCGTTCATTGTCCCGTTTGAAACAGCTCGTTAGTGGTAAGAAGACCCGTAAGGATCATCCCCAGGTAATGAATGCCGCGGTACGTCTGTATGCCGATGCCGCCAATGCTAAAACGAAAATGGAGAACGGTTTCGACCTGACCAACTATGATGAACGCACGCTGGCATTTGCCAAGGATTATGCCAATCAACTGTTGGCTATTGATGTGAATCTGGATACCACTGAGATGCTGGATGTTACATGGGGATTGTTCAGCAAATACTTTAAGCCGGAAGAAGTCAATATCAAGAAAGAATTGGTTGACCAGCACTGGAAAAAACAATAAATTGATGAAGAAACATGGCAATAAAGTTTCAATATAACAAGACCTCACTGCAGCAGCTTGAGAAGCAACTCAAGGTCCGTGTGCGCACGCTTCCTATTATAAAGAATAAGGAAAGCGCTCTTCGCATGGAAGTGAAGAGATGCAAGACCGAAGCTACAGAATTGGAGGAGAGGCTTGAACAACAGATTCAGGCTTATGAGGCCATGTTCGCACTTTGGAATGAGTTTGATGCTTCATTAATTAAAGTGAGTGATGTTCATTTGGGCATAAAGAAGATTGCAGGTGTACGTGTTCCGTTGCTGGAAAACGTAGATTTCGACATCCGACCCTATAGTTTGTTTAACAGCCCGAAATGGTATTCCGACGGAATACATTTGCTGAAAGGACTGGCACAGACCGCTATTGAAAGGGAATTTATGCTTGCCAAACTGAACCTACTGGAACATGCGCGTAAAAAGACCACTCAGAAAGTGAACCTTTTTGAGAAGGTACAGATACCCGGATATCAGGATGCTCTGCGAAAGATTAAACGGTTTATGGAGGATGAGGAAAACTTGTCCAAGTCATCGCAGAAGATTTTGAAATCCATTCAAGAGAAAAGAAAGGAGGCAGAGGCATGATTACAAAAATGAAAAAGTTGACTTTCCTTATCTATCATAAGGAATATGATCAGTTCCTGCAAAATATCCGGGATTTGGGGGTAGTCCATGTAGCGGAGAAGGCACAGGGGACGGCAGAGAATGCCGAACTTCAGGAGAGTATCCGACTGTCCAACCGCTATACATCAACTATCAAGTTCCTGCAAGCACTCAATGCCGGACTGAAAGAACAGAAAGGTGATGCAGTTCGTGGAGAGAAGGCTTTGGAAGAAGTGGAAGCTCTTCAACTGGAAAAGACCCAGTTGCAGCATCAGTTACAGGCTTGTGACAAGGAACGTGCTGCACTGGAGGTATGGGGTGATTTTGATCCGGCATCAGTGGCAAGATTACAAGATGCTGGATATCAAGTGAATTTCTATATCTGCTCAGAGAAGAACTTTAACCAGGAATGGCTGGAAGCCTACCATGCTACGGAGATTAACCGTCTTGGTTCACGCATCTATTTCATTACCATTACCAGAAAAGGCTCGCTGCCCGAACTGGAGGTGGAGTCGGCCAAACTGCCGGTGATGTCATTGAGCCGGCTGACGGCCCGGTGTGAAGGCATGGAACAACAGATTAAAGAGGTGGATGATAAATTGGCTGCCATAGCAGGGGAGAAGTTGCTTTCTTTGCAGGCTGCCCAAGCAAATGTCCACTCGCAGATAGAATTTTCTAAAGTGGTGCTGAATACGGAACAGGCTGCGGATAACAAGCTGATGTTATTGCAAGGCTGGGCTCCGGCTACGCAGATTCCGGAGATTACCGATTTCCTGAACCAACAGGAAGTGTACTTTGAAATTGCCGATCCTACGCCGGAGGACAATGTACCTATTCAGTTGAACAATAAAGGGTTCTTCCGTCTGTTTGAACCGATTATGAAGTTGTATATGCTTCCTAAATATAATGAACTGGATTTAACCCCGTTCTTTGCCCCGTTCTTCATGGTCTTTTTCGGACTGTGCTTGGGAGATTCGGGTTATGGTCTGTTCATGGTATTGGGAGTGACT
Source organism: Bacteroidaceae bacterium (assembly GCA_963651205.1). Classification (GTDB taxonomy): domain Bacteria; phylum Bacteroidota; class Bacteroidia; order Bacteroidales; family Bacteroidaceae; genus Phocaeicola. The sequence continues at coordinate 33,657 of CAVJPC010000001.1, read as the reverse complement.
GTCTACCGTATGCTGGCAAAGAATATCAGTGCTTCCATGAAGCCTGTTCTGACACTGGTACAGATTTTGGGCACGGCGACTTTCTTCTGCGGTATGCTGACCGGTACATTCTTCGGATTCAATCTGTATGGCAACGACATCCCGTTCTTTAACAAGATGCGTGATTTGTTCTTCCTGGACAATCAGTGGATGTTCAATCTTTCATTGATTCTGGGAGCTGTTCAGATTATCTTTGGTATGATTCTGAAAGCAGCTAATCAGGCGATTCAGTTCGGATTGAAGTATGCATTATCAACTATCGGATGGATTATCGTATTGGTAAGTACCGCTTTGGCCTTCCTGCTAGGCGACATGATGCCGATGGGAGGAACTGCTCATTTGGTGATACTGGGTATTGCTGCCGTGCTGATCTTCCTGTTTAACAGTCCCGGAAAGAATATATTTCTCAATATCGGTTTGGGTTTGTGGGATTCCTACAATATGGCAACCGGATTGCTGGGGGATATCCTTTCGTATGTGCGTCTGTTTGCATTAGGTCTTTCGGGCGGTATTCTGGCTAGTGTATTTAATAGTCTGGCTGCCGGTATGAGTCCGGACAATGCTATTGCAGGTCCGATAGTCATGGTTCTGATCTTCCTGATAGGACACTCTATCAATATGTTTATGAATGTGCTGGGGGCGATGGTTCACCCGATGCGTCTTACTTTCGTTGAGTTCTTCAAAAATTCGGGCTACGAAGGAGGCGGCAAAGAGTATAAGCCATTCAAAAATTAAAAAAAGAGAATTAAAAATTAAAAAATAATCCGTCCATATGGGGAGGAGTTCTCCTTTGGGACGGAGTTTGATAAACAAAGAATTTAAAAATTAAAAAATAGAAAAATTATGGAAATGAATTTATTGATTGCCTATATTGGCATCGCAATTATGGTTGGTTTATCAGGTATCGGTAGTGCATATGGAGTGACAATTGCAGGTAATGCATCTATCGGCGCATTGAAAAAGAACGATAGCGCATTCGGTAACTTTCTGGTGTTGACCGCCCTTCCCGGTACACAAGGTCTGTATGGTTTTGCCGGTTACTTTATGTTCCAGAGTATTTTCGGTGTTCTGACTCCGGCTATTACAGGCATTCAGGCTGCTGCCGTATTAGGTTCCGGTATCGCTTTGGGGCTTGTTGCCCTTTTCTCTGCTATCCGTCAGGGACAGGTTTGTGCAAATGGTATCGCCGCTATCGGTCAGGGACACAATGTGTTCGGTAATACATTGATTTTGGCAGTTTTTCCTGAATTGTATGCTATTGTTGCTTTGGCTGCAACCTTTTTGATGGGTTCTGCACTGGTTGCATAATCAGATTAGTTTTTTAATATAAGTGGCTATTTCCTGCTTTTCAGGGAAATAGCCGCTTTTTTGTTTTAATGTAAGGCAAAACCTGAAAAATATTTAATATTGTAGCCAATATCAGTCTTTTTTGTGAAGAATGTTAGGGCAAAATAGCTGTGAGTAAATTCAGAAACTGTCTGAATAACAAAAAGTTGCAAAAAAACTTTATTATTTCGCCGGAAATATGTACCTTTGCGCCCGAATTAAGATTAGTTATACATAGATGGCAAAAGAATTGTTAGCCCCTGATTATATCTTCGAAGCGAGTTGGGAGGTATGTAATAAAGTAGGGGGAATTTACACAGTGTTGTCCACTAGGGCAAAGACACTGCAGGAAGCATTCAAAGACAAAGTCTTTTTCATAGGGCCTGATTTATGGGCAGGAAAAGAAAATCCTTTGTTCAGTGAAAACGAAAACCTTTGTGCGGCATGGCGTGAACATGCTTTGAAAAAAGACGGGCTGAAAGTTCGTGTAGGACGCTGGAACATTCCGGGAGAACCAATTGTAATATTGGTGGATTTTTATCCTTTCTTCTCCAAGAAAAATGAGATATACGGTCAGATGTGGGAAAACTTTCAAGTCGATTCACTCCATGCTTATGGAGATTACGATGAAGCGTCTATGTTCTCTTACGCAGCCGGAAAAGTGGTTGAAAGTTTCTATCGCTTCAATCTGACAGAAAATGATAAAGTAATTTATCAGGCACACGAATGGATGACAGGCTTGGGAGCTCTTTATTTACAAAAGGCAGTACCCGAAATTGCTACCATCTTTACTACCCACGCTACTTCAATAGGCCGGTCTATCGCCGGAAACAATAAACCTCTTTACGATTACTTATTTGCTTATAATGGCGACCAGATGGCCCGCGAACTCAATATGGAGGCAAAACACTCTATTGAGAAGCAGACTGCACACCATGTTGATTGCTTTACCACTGTTAGTGAAATTACTAACAATGAATGTAAGGAATTGCTGGACAAACCGGCAGACGTTGTGTTGATGAATGGTTTTGAGGATGATTTTGTGCCGCAGGGACGTATGTTTACCGCTAAACGTAAGAAAGCGCGTGCCGCAATGTTGAATCTGGCTAATAAATTGCTGGGCATAACCATGAGTGACGATACACTTATTGTAGGTACAAGCGGTCGCTATGAGTTTAAGAATAAAGGTATCAATGTATACTTGGAAGCTTTGAATCGTCTGACCCGTGACAAGAACCTGAAGAAAGAAGTGCTGGCATTTATTAATGTGCCGGGTTGGGTAGGAGATCCTCGCGAGGATTTGGTGGAACGTCTGAAAAGTAAAGAAACTTTCACTACTCCGTTGGAATGTCCGTTTATCACGCACTGGCTGCATAACATGAGTCACGACCAGGTGCTCGATATGATGAAATATCTGGGAATGTCCAATTCCGTGGATTCCAAGGTGAAAGTCATTTTTGTACCTTGTTATCTGGATGGAAAGGATGGTATTCTTAATTTGGAATATTATGATTTGGTGTTGGGAAATGATCTGAGTGTCTATCCGTCATACTATGAACCTTGGGGGTATACTCCGCTGGAAAGTGTGGCATTCCATGTACCTACCATAACGACAGACTTGGCCGGTTTCGGTTTGTGGGTAAACTCGTTGAAGGGCAGATACAGTGAATTGAAGGATGGAGTGAAGGTGATTCATCGTTCGGATTACAACTATTCTGAGGTAGCAGATGTTATAAAAGACACTATATCAGAATTTTCAGGATTGCCGGAAAATGTAATCAAGACTATGCGTAAAAATGCGGCAGACATTGCTGAAAAGGCATTGTGGATGCATTTTATTAAATATTATTATGAAGCTTATGATGTGGCATTGCGTAATGCGCAGAAAAGGCTTGTTATGAATAGCTAATTAATTATTAATAAATAATTTGAGAGACATGAAAATCAAAGTAAGTAATGCGAATACTCCTAATTGGAAGGAAGTTACAGTAAAATCACACATTCCTGAAGAACTGAAGAAGCTGGAGGAAATGGCTCGTAACATCTGGTGGGCATGGAATTATGAAGCAACAGACCTGTTTAGAGATTTAGATTCTGCAACATGGAAAGAAGTGGGCCAGAATCCGGTTGCTTTATTGGAACGCTTGAGCTACGAAAAGCTGGAAGCACTGACAAAGGATAAGGTGATTATAAAGCGCATGAACGATGTATATGCTAAATTCAGAGCTTATGTAGATGCTGAGCCGGATAGCAAACGTCCTTCTGTGGCTTATTTCTGTATGGAGTATGGTTTGACACATGTTTTGAAAATCTATTCCGGTGGTCTGGGTATTTTGGCCGGTGACTACCTGAAAGAAGCATCAGACAGTAATGTAGATATGTGCGGTGTCGGCTTCTTGTATCGTTATGGTTATTTCACCCAGGACCTTGCAATGGACGGACAGCAGATAGCTAACTATGAATCACAGAACTTCGGTAGTCTTCCTATTGAACGTGTAATGGATGAAAACGGACAACCGATGGTCATTGATGTTCCTTATTTGAACTATTTTGTTCATGCATACGTATGGAAGGTAAATGTAGGCCGTGTTCCTTTGTATCTGCTGGATACAGATAATGAAATGAACAGCGAATTTGACCGTCCTATCACTTATCAGTTGTATGGCGGTGACTGGGAAAACCGTTTGAAACAAGAAATCCTGTTGGGTATCGGTGGTGTATTGCTACTGAAGAAACTGGGTATCAAGAAAGATGTTTATCATTGTAATGAAGGACATGCTGCATTGTGTAATGTTCAGCGTTTGTGTGACTATGTAGAAGGAGGTCTGACATTTGACCAGGCTTTGGAAGTAGTTCGTTCTTCTTCTTTATATACTGTTCATACTCCGGTTCCTGCCGGTCATGACTATTTCGATGAAGGTCTGTTTGGTAAGTACATGGGTGGATACCCGCAGCGCATGGGAATCACTTGGCAAGATTTGATGGACTTGGGCCGTATCAATCCGGGTGATGCCGGTGAGCGTTTCTGTATGTCTACATTTGCTTGTAACACTTGCCAGGAAGTGAACGGCGTTAGCTGGTTGCACGGTAAGGTTTCTCAGGAAATGTTCTCTGGAATCTGGAAGGGTTACTTCCCTGAAGAAAGCCATGTGGGTTATGTTACCAATGGTGTCCACTTCCCGACTTGGAGTGCTACCGAATGGAAGAAATTATATGCCAAGCATTTTGCTCCTAACTTTTTGGAAGATCAGTCTAATGAGAAGATTTGGGAAGCTATCTATAATGTAGCTGATGAAGAAATTTGGTCAACTCGTATGGCTTTGAAGCACAAATTAGTTGATCACATCCGCAAGCAGTTCAGCGAAAGCTGGTTGAAGAACCAAGGTGATCCTTCACGCATTGTTTCTTTGATGGAAAAGATTAATCCGAATGCCTTGTTGATTGGTTTTGCCCGTCGTTTTGCTACCTACAAACGTGCACATCTGTTGTTCACCGATATTGACCGTTTGGCTAAGATTGTGAATAATCCTGATTATCCGGTACAGTTCTTGTTTGCAGGTAAGGCTCATCCACACGATGGTGCAGGTCAGGGATTGATCAAGAAGATTGTAGAAATCTCTCGCCGTCCGGAATTTTTGGGTAAGATTATTTTCCTGGAAAATTACGATATGCAGTTGGCACGTCGTCTGGTTTCCGGAGTTGATATCTGGATGAACACTCCGACCCGTCCTTTGGAAGCATCAGGTACCTCAGGTGAAAAGGCATTGATGAATGGTGTTGTTAACTTCTCAGTACTTGATGGTTGGTGGTTGGAAGGTTACCGCGAAGGTGCCGGATGGGCGTTGACGGAAAAACGTACTTATCAGAATCAGGATCATCAGGATCAGTTGGATGCCGCTACCATTTACAGCATTCTGGAAAATGAAATTCTTCCGTTGTACTATGCACGTAACCGTAAGGGATACTCTGAAGGCTGGGTAAAGACTATCAAGAACTCTATTGCTCAGGTAGCTCCTCATTATACAATGAAGCGTCAGTTGGACGATTACTATTCTAAGTTCTATACCAAAGAAGCCAAGCGTTTCAAAGAATTGGTAGCTAATGACTATGCAAAAGCTAAGGAATTGGCTGCATGGAAGGAAAAAGTAGCTGAACTTTGGGATTCTATTGAAATCGTTTCAAGCGAAAAGACGGAAGAACTGACCAGTGGAAACCTCGAAAGCGGTAAAGAATATGTCATTACTTATGTGGTTGATGAAAAAGGATTGGACGATGCAGTAGGCATTGAACTGGTAACTACTTTCACTAATGCAGAGGGCAAGGAGCATATCTATTCTGTAGAGCCGATGGAAGTGATTAAGAAAGAAGGCAACTTGTATACATTCCAGGTTAAACACAGTTTGTCCAACTCTGGTAGCTTTAAAGTAGCCTATCGCATGTTCCCGAAGAACGTAGATCTGCCTCATCGTCAGGATTTCTGCTATGTTCGTTGGTTTAACTAATCATTGAATTAAGTAATATATTTATATGAAGAGCCGCTTCCTGTTTCGGGAAGCGGTTTTTTTTATTATCTAACATAATTCATAACTACGCTTTCTTCCATCGTGTGAACATCTGCTGTAGGGGCAGGGTTTGCCTGCCCGAATACACAAAGCGAACTGTTTCCGAACAATCCACATAGCCGACAAGCTAAGAGATAAATCACGCTCTCACCCACTGTGGGGGCGCATTGAATGCGCCCGATAATACTCTGGAAGGTGTATTTGTGGATGTATCCGGGCGGGCAAACCCCGCCCCTACGGTGGGTGGAAACGCCATTTGCCTGTTTAGCCTGACGGTTATGGGGGCAAATCTGCACCTACCAGTGCGCTGCCGGAAATGTACCTCATGTATGGAAAGGATATTTCAAGAGGGGATAAGGTTGCTTCCGGCAATGATTTTCTTCTAATGAATTCAGGTAAAAAAATAACCGATGTCTTTTCGGACATCGGTTATTCATTAAAAAATCTTGTAATCAGTTTATTTCAACAGTTCGTTCAGTTTAGCCTTGATAGCGTCACCACGAAGATTGCGTGCTACAATGATACCATCCTGATCAACCAATACAGTAGCAGGAATAGAGTTTACACCATAAAGTTTGGCACCTGCATTGTTCCAACCCTGTAAGTCAGACATTTGCGGCCAGGTAATATTCAGAGCTGTGATAGCTTCTTTCCATTTGTCTGCATTTTCGTCCAAAGATACACCGACAATACCGAAACCTTTATCTTTGAATGCTTTGTATGCTTCAACTACATAAGGCATTTCTTTGCGGCAAGGACCACACCAGCTAGCCCAGAAATCAATCAAAGTATATTTGTTTTTGCTGACGAAATCGGCCAGGCTTACAGTTTCACCTGCAGGAGTCTGCATAGAGAAATCAATATACTTCTGACCAACAGCTGTCTTTTCTGAAGTTTCGATATGAGCTTTTAATTTGTTGATACGTTCGTTAACCAGTGCGGCAGGAACTTTTTCTACCAATGCTTTCTGTTTGTCAAGTTCAAATGCACCTGCATAAGAAGGAAGCAGGTAAACACCAACAGGGTTAGTGATGTTAGCTTCGATAGTTTGGTAAACCATATCCATACCAACGCTGTCTTTCTTTTCAATTTCAGCCATGATAACTTCAACTTGCTCTTCAGTCAGGCTGGTATCGCTCTGTGCTTTTTGGTACATTTCATTCATTTCCTTGCTCAAAGCCATGAAACCATCTTTAAATTTCTGGTAAGCATCATTATTAGGAGTACCCGAAACTTTGCTTTCTTTACCCAATGTTACGTTGATATTACCATTTTCAAGGAAAAGGTCTGTAAAGAAACGCTTGTCACCTTTCATATAAGTGATGTAGCGGTTTACGGCTGTATCCTGTTTGCCGGTGAAGACAAAAGTACCGCTTTTTACAATTGCAGAATCAAGTTTTACCAGGTCACCGCCTGCATATTCCTGTAGATAAATAGTATCGCCATCAGTGATGTCTTCTACTGAACCTGTAACCTTATAAGAAGGTGAATTTTGACACGCAGCGAAAGCCATGCTTCCGGCAGCCAATAAATAAACTAATTTTTTCATTTTAATATGATTATAATTTGCATGCAAAGATAACTACTTAATTAATATGTTTACGGAAAAAAGGTTTTTATTTTCGGGATGAAATTAAGAATCTATAGTTTAGCTTTGCTTTTTTTGAAAATAAAGCGTACACATTCAATTCCTTTGGCTATATTTGCAAAAATCTTTGGAATAAAAGTATAATCCTGTTGGACCATGTTAATAGTGACTATTATTTTGATCATACTTCTTTTTCTTACATTAATCGGGGTTATTGTAAAGGAGAGGGTTCAGAACCGTAAAATAAAAACAGCAAAACAGTTTCATGAAGCAATATGGAATAATGCACATGAGTTTATCTTTTTGATAGATCGGACTTCGCATGTAGTGAAAACGAACTATTACACTCTGTGTAAACTGCCTGTCAATAAGAATAGAACTTGTTTTGGTGAGATATTACAGTGCCGGTATGCCCGTGAACAGGAAAATTGCAACAAACATGAGCGGTGTAATGCCTGTCCCGTCCGGCATAAAATAAAGGAGTTGTTTAAGGAGCATTCTTCTTTCAGCAATTTGGAAGTAATGATGGATATGCAGATTGCTTCCCGGCCTTCAGGCATTTATAATATGGTTGTTTCAGGGCGTTATTTATTAATGGAAAATAAAGATTACGTTATTCTGACAGTGCATGATATCAGTGAAGAACGCGCCTTGAAATCTTCCTTGCAGCACAGCAATGAAAAATTCCTTTGTTTTTTTGATAATGTGACTGTGGGATGTGCCATCTGTAATAAGGATGGTAAGTTGGTAGAGGTCAATGATACTTATGTGAAGTATATGGGCATTACGTCCAAGGAAGATGCCGTGAATCAGCTTAATATTTATACAAATCCTTGTGTCAATCCGGAATTTAAAGAGATGATGAAGGCAGGGATTCCAGTTTCGGGAGAAGTGAAATACGACTATGAAAAGATTAACAAGCATTATGTAAAAAGCTATCATAAAGATGTACACTATTTCCGCTTTATTGTGAATTATATGCGGAATGCCAGTGGCGAAGTAGAGAATATTTTAATTATATGGGTAGAAAATACGCTGATCCATAAGGCTCTACGTCAAAATAATATGTTCCGTGAGATGATCACTTACGCTTCTTCAATTTCCAAAATAGGATTCTGTTCTCTTAACCTGTCCAAGAATGAACAACTGGTGACGCCGGAATATTTAAAGAATCTGGGAGTGGAAGAGAATGTGGACTTGCGTAAGATTTTTGTTAATCTGGAACATGCACATCCCGATGATCGTGAACTATTCCGTGAATATGTAGAAAGGGCGCGGTATGAAAAAATGGAACCGTTGGAAAGGAATATCCGCATTATGATGGATGGCAAATACCGTTGGTTAAAACAGTATTTAATTCAGCAGGTGTTCGATCCGGAGAACAGGAATATTGTCTTGTCGGGTGTCAATGTCGATATTGATGCGCAGAAACAAACGGAAGAAGCACTGCGTGCCGCCAAGGAAAGTGCGGAAAGCTCCGATCGGTTGAAGTCTGCTTTCCTGGCAAATATGAGCCATGAAATACGTACTCCTTTGAATGCGATAGTGGGCTTTTCCAATTTACTGATTAATGCCGACAATAAAAATGATTTTGATAGTTTCAAACAGATTATTGAACAAAACAGCACCTTATTGCTACAATTGATCGGTGATATTCTGGATCTTTCAAAAATAGAATCGGGTACTTTGGAATTTGTGTGGAGTGATGTGAATATTAATGCAATGCTGTACGATCTGGAAAAAGTATTCCAACTTCGGAATAAAAACAATCCGGATGTGGAGATCAGGTTTGAGCCCGGCATGAAGGAGTGTGTGATCCGTACCGAGCGGCAACGCTTTATTCAAGTTGTATCTAATTTGGTTACCAATGCCATGAAATTCACTACTCACGGAAGTATTATTATGGGGTATGAGCAGCGGGAGGAAGAAATGTATTTTTATGTAAAAGATACAGGCTGTGGTATTCCTAAAGAGAAGCAAGGGCAGGTATTCCAGCGATTTGTGCAACTGGATAGCTTCAAGCAGGGCACCGGACTGGGGCTCTCTATCTGTAGCAGTATTATTAAAATTATGGGTGGTCAAATCGGGGTTGAATCCGAGCAGGACAAAGGTTCCACTTTTTGGTTTACAATTCCTCAAAAACCTATAATCTGTCCTGCCGAAAGAAGGGAAATAGTGCGGACTATGGAAAATTATTAGGGGAATGAATAAATATTACTTTATTTATATTCATCATTCTTGAAAAATAGCGTATTTTTGCAACTCAATTTCAAAATGAGTATGCAACAATCTAATTATATAATTGAGGTAAAAGGTGTTTCCAAGGTTTTCGGTGATAAGATGGTCTTGGACAATATCAATTTATACGTAAAGAAAGGCGAGTTTGTAACCGTGTTGGGACCTTCCGGTTGCGGAAAAACGACTCTCCTGCGTTTAATCGCCGGTTTTCAGACAGCTTCGGAAGGTGAGATTAAAATAGCCGGGAAAGAGATAACACAGACCCCTCCGCACAAGCGGCCGGTGAATACCGTTTTCCAGAAGTATGCCCTGTTTCCTCATCTGAATGTCTTCGATAATATTGCTTTCGGTCTGAAACTGAAGAAAACTCCCAAGCAGACTATTGAGAAAAAAGTAAAGGCAGCCCTACGTATGGTAGGTATGACCGACTATGAGTATAGGGATGTGAACTCTCTTTCGGGCGGTCAGCAACAGCGTGTGGCCATAGCACGCGCCATAGTCAATGAACCAGAGGTGTTATTGCTGGATGAGCCTTTGGCAGCTTTGGACCTGAAGATGCGTAAAGATATGCAGATGGAACTGAAAGAGATGCACAAGACACTAGGCATTACATTCGTTTATGTAACGCATGATCAGGAAGAAGCCTTGACGCTGAGCGACACGATTGTAGTAATGAGCGAGGGAAAGATTCAGCAGATCGGAACTCCGGTAGATATCTATAATGAGCCCATCAATTCGTTTGTTGCCGATTTTATCGGTGAAAGTAATATTCTGAACGGCACCATGATACAAGATAAACTTGTGCGTTTTGCCGGGGTGGAGTTTGAATGTGTGGACGAAGGATTCGGCGAAAATATGCCTGTGGATGTCGTGGTACGTCCCGAAGACTGGTATATTTTCCCGGACTCGGATGCTTCACAAATTTCCGGAATCGTCACCTCATCCATCTTTAAAGGTGTACATTATGAAATGGTGATCGAGGCGAATGGTTATGAGTTTATTGTTCAGGATTATCACCACTTTGCAGTAGGAGAGAAGGTAGGCTTGTTAGTAAAGCCGTTCGATATCCATATTATGAAAAAGGAGCGTATCTGCAATACTTTTGAAGGAGAACTGGTGGACGAAACTCATGTGGACTTCCTGGGCTGCACCTTCGAGTGCTTACCGGTGAACGATATCGAATCAGGCGCCAAAGTGAAAGTGCAGGTGGAATTTAAGGATATCATTTTGCAAGATAACGAAGAAGACGGAACTTTAACCGGAGATGTGCGTTTCATTTTGTATAAAGGAGATCACTATCACCTCACCGTTTCATCGGATTGGGGCGAGGACATCTTTGTCGATACCAATGATGTGTGGGACAACGGCGACCATGTAGGTATCAGCATCCTGCCCGAAAGTATTAAAATAACCCAGGTTGTAGAATCATAATAAAGAAAAGAGGTGCTCAGAACGATACGATTTTTCTTGTCTTCACGTAAAAGCTGGACTATTCCCTACGTGATATTCTCGGCGGTATTTGTCATTCTTCCGCTACTTTTGATTGTGTTTTATGCATTTATGGATGATGCAGGCCACTTCACTTTTGGTAATTTTGCCAAATTCTTTGCTCATCCCGAGGCAATCAATACCTTTGTTTATTCTATTGGTGTAGCCATTATCACGACAGTGGTGTGTATTTTGTTGGGATATCCCGCTGCCTATATACTGACGCAGACCCGGATGAAGTATGCATCAACGGTGGTAGTACTGTTTATTCTGCCCATGTGGGTAAATATTCTGATACGTACACTGGCCACGGTGGCGCTGTTCGACTTTATGAATGTGCCGTTGGGCGAGGGGGCTTTGATATTCGGTATGGTGTATAATTTTCTGCCTTTTATGATTTATCCCATTTACAATACTTTGCAGAAACTGGATACAAGCTACGTCGAGGCGGCACAGGATCTGGGCGCTAACCCGGTACAAGTCTTTTTCAAGGCTGTCCTGCCCCTGTCCATGCCGGGCATAGTAAGTGGCATATTGATGGTGTTCATGCCAACCATTTCTACATTTGCCATTGCCGAATTGCTGACTATGAACAATATCAAGCTGTTTGGAACCACCATCCAGGAAAATATCAATAACAGCATGTGGAATTATGGAGCAGCGCTTTCATTGATCATGCTGTTTCTTATCGGTGCAACTACCTTGATGGCTTCGGATGACAAGGATCATAATGAAGGAGGTGGATTATGGTAAAGAAAATACTGTGTCAGGGATATTTATGGCTGCTTCTGTTGCTGCTTTATGCCCCTATTTTTATCATTATGATCTACTCGTTTACCGAGGCGAAAGTGCTGGGTAACTGGACCGGATTTTCCACCAAGCTATATTCGTCACTGTTCGTTTCCGGTACGCATCATTCGTTGAGCAATGCATTGATAAATACCTTGAGCATAGCTCTTATCGCAGCTACCGTTTCCACCCTGTTGGGTAGTGTCACGGCAATAGGTATTTTCAATCTCCGTACCCGTGCCCGCAAAGCTATCAGTTTTGTCAATAACATTCCTATTCTGAATGGGGATATTATTATAGGTATATCCTTGTTCCTGCTATTTGTATCTTTGGGAATTCCACAGGGCTATACCACAGTGGTCCTTGCGCACATCACGTTTTGTACTCCTTATGTGGTATTGAGTGTGCTTCCCCGTTTGAAGCAGATGAATCCTAATATATATGAAGCAGCGCTTGATCTGGGGGCAACTCCCATGCAGGCACTCCGTAAAGTAATTGTTCCCGAAATTCTTCCGGGAATGATTTCGGGTTTTATGCTGGCTGTAACCTTGTCTATTGACGATTTTGCCGTAACGGTATTTACAATTGGTAACGAAGGACTGGAAACTCTTTCCACTTATATTTATGCCGATGCACGAAAAGGTGGCCTGACTCCTGAACTTCGTCCGCTTTCAACCATTATATTTGTTTTGGTACTGGTATTGCTTATCATCATTAACCGCCGTGCAGGCAAGAAAAAGGAGGCATAGAAAATGAAGAAGATCAATAAATGGCTGGTAGCATCTGCTTGTGCACTGCTTTCACTGACCGGATGTTATAATACGGAGCCCCGTGAAAATGTACTGAAAATATATAATTGGGCCGATTACATTGATGAAGATGTATTGGCCGAATTTCCCCAATGGTATAAAGAGCAGACGGGAGAAGATATCCGGATTGTTTATCAGACCTTTGACATCAATGAAATTATGCTGACCAAGATAGAACGCGGTCATGAAGATTTCGATGTGGTTTGTCCTTCGGAATATATCATAGAGCGTATGCTGAAAAAGAATTTGCTGCTTCCCATTGATACGGTTTTCGGCAAGACCCCCAATTATTTACCTAATGAATCGCCTTATATTCGTGAACAGCTGGATAAACTGAGCCAGCCCGGACGACGTGCTTCAGATTATGCTATAGGCTATATGTGGGGAACGGCAGGCATTCTTTTTAATGCAGATCATGTTCCTGCGGAAGATGCCATGACTTGGGCAAGTCTTTGGAATGCGAAATATAAGAATAAGATTCTGATGAAGGAAAGTTACCGCGATGCCTATGGAACTGCTCTGATTTATGCTAATGCTATAAACTTGAAAGAGGGTAAGGTGACGGTGGAGGAATTGATGAATAACTATTCGCAAGCATCCATTGATACTGTCGAGAAGTATCTGAAGGCTATGAAACCTTTCATAGCCGGTTGGGAAGCGGACTTTGGCAAGGAGATGATGACCAAAGGCAAAGCATGGCTGAATATGACCTGGAGTGGTGATGCGGTATGGGCGATAGAAGAGGCAAAGGGAGTAGGGGTAAACTTGGATTATGAAGTTCCTGTAGAGGGAAGTAACGTATGGTATGACGGATGGGTGATTCCCAAGTACGCTAAAAATAAAAAGGCTGCCAGTTATTTCATTAATTATTTGTGCCGTCCAGAGGTGGCATTGCGCAATATGGAAACTTGTGGTTATGTAAGTTCTGTAGCGACACCGGAGGTTTTGGAGGCAAAAATAGATACTACTTTAAACTACTTTGCTGATCTAAGTTATTTTTTCGGTCCCGATGCTGATAGTATACAAATAGATAAGGTGCAGTATCCGGATCGTAAGGTGGTGGAACGCTGTGCCATGATCCGTGATTCCGGTGACAAGACCGAATTGGTTTTGGAAATGTGGTCGCGCGTAAAAGGTGATAATTTAGGGGTAGGCGTGGTTATTGTAATTTTGGTGTCGGTTGGTGTTATGGCCGTATTTACCGTATATAGAAGACTTCAGCGCTATCAGCATGAGAAAGCACAACGCCGCCGCAGGAATCATCGGAGGAAGAAAAGAAGATAAAAGTGATAATCGATAATACCCCAATGAATTTCACCAACAGCCGGCATGTGACGATCCATTCTCCGGGTAAACCATCAAAAAAGGCTCCTTTTCGAGGAGCCTTTTTTGATGGCTATCTATCTTATTAGATTAGATGATATATTGTGAAGAGATAGATTCATTATTCATCACGCGGCGTATGGTTTCAGCAAACATATCAGCGATAGTAAGCTGTTTCACTTTTGAGCAGCGGTTGGTATAAGGAATACTGTCTGTAAATACCATTTCTTCCAAACCTGAATTTTGAACACGTTCCGAGGCAGGACCTGACATTACACAGTGAGAAGCAATAGCGCGAACAGAAACTGCTCCGGCTTCTTTCATAATATCAGCGGCTTTAGTAATAGTACCTGCCGTGTCTACCATGTCGTCAATCAAAATGACATTCTTATTTTCTACATCACCGATGATCTGCATAGTTGCCACTTCATTGGCTTTCAGACGGGTCTTGTTGCAAAGTACCAAAGGTACACCCAAGTATTTTGAGTAAGTGCTGGCACGTTTGGAACCACCCACATCCGGAGTTGCGATTACCAAGTTTTCCAAGTGCAATGATTCAATGTAGGGCAGGAATACGCCGGAAGCGTAAAGATGGTCTACCGGTACATCAAAGAATCCCTGAATCTGATCAGCGTGCAAGTCCATTGTAATCAGACGGTCGATGCCTGCTACACTCAGAAGATCAGCTACCAGTTTGGCGCCGATAGAAACACGTGGTTTGTCCTTTCTGTCCTGACGGGCCCATCCGAAGTAAGGGATAACGGCTACAATGCTCTTTGCAGAGGCTCTTTTAGCTGCATCAATCATCAGCAGCAGTTCCATTAAGTTGTCAGAATTAGGAAAGGTAGATTGAACCAGAAAAACATGTGCGCCTCTAATTGATTCTTCATAAGAAACAGCGAACTCACCATCAGCAAAATGCATGATGTTCATGTTTCCTAATTCGCAACCGAGGCTGTTGCAAATCTTTTCTGCAAGGTATCTCGAATTTGTTCCTGAGAATACCATAAAAGGTGATGTTTTACTCATTTTTGTAATAGATATTACCTATTTGTTAATTTGCGTGCAAAGGTACGTATTATAATTAGAAATTAAAAATAGAAATTTAAAAATAACTTCTCATTATTGCAATATGCTTGTTTTAAAGCAACTTCTTCATTTCTCAGGCTCCTATTCTAAACTTTTTGGTAAATTAGTCTGCCAAAACCCTCAGTTTTCGGAAATGTTCAATCACACATCGGTAATCGCGGTCAGTGCACGCATCGAATTTATTCCAAAGAGCTCCCAATAGGGCGGCTCCTCCGAAACCGAAATCCTTTACTTCCAGCAGATTTTCCTCGTCAATCCCTCCCAAAGCCATGACTTTTTTGTCAATAATACCTGCTTTGTGGGCGGCGCGAAGTTCTTCGGCGGTATATGCCGAATTATAATTCAGTTTGGATATGCTGTTGAATACAGGGCTCAGGAATACGTAGTCGCAATTGGATTTGCGCTCTTTCACTTCGTCCAACGAATGACAGGAACAACTGACATGTCCTTTATAACCTTCCGGCGGATTCGGATTGCGACCGTTCAGATGAATACCTTTCAGTTTGTATTCCTCTTTCAGATAGAAGTGTCCGTGAACCACGATACGCTTATGATATTGTTCGGGAATAAGGGTCAGCAGACGCTCTGCAAACATCGGTGCAGTGTCGGGCTTTCGTAAATGGAGAGTATCCAACCCCTCTTCGAAAAGGGCCGTAATTATCTTGTCTTCCTCCACAAAATAAGTGGGGGGTGTTATTAGAATTAACTTCATACCTTATGACTAATTGCTAGGCAAAGATAGCAACCTATTGGTAATAATCCTAGCGGATGAATAGATTTATTTTTGATATGTCTGTGAATCAGAATATTACTTTTCCCCAGTATGTTATGTCTATGATGGCGGAGTCTTAAATAATCGATGGATATCTGCATGGAATCTGCATTTTTTATTTACTTTTGCGGCGATGAAACAAGAAGAATAGATAAGATTATGAATAAAAAACAATTTCTTGCAGCCGCATTCTGCCTGATGGTGCTTGCCGGATGTACGCAGAAAACAGATTTGCCCGATAATCCTGAAGATAAAGAAGAGTATCACAGTTATGCCGCAGGTCATTGACACATTGACACATTAGCACATTGAAGTATTGTCCTGTCTGTGGGGGCTTTCTTTATAAAATCGTTCTCTATCACATAAGCATCCATCTTTTCTGCATCAAATGGTTTCAGCAAAGAAGAAATTTCTTCTTTTGACAGACTGGTATCCAGCCATTTCTCTTCGTTCTCTTTGGATAAAATAGCCGGCATCCGGTGCTTTGTATTATGAATATAGTCTGTCATGGGGTTGGTATCCGTAGTAAGGATAGAGAAAGTGGTATATTCTTCCCCCGTAGACTTGTCCAGCCATGTATCATATATGCCTGCCATTGAAAAAATAGGTTCATCCTTCAAGTATATATAATAAGGTATCTTCTTTGCCCCCTCATGCCTCCATTCAAAATATCCCGTACTGGGTATGATACACCTCTTTTTCATGATCGGTTCACGGAAAGACGGTTTCTCAAAGATCGTGTCGGCACGGGCATTAAGCGTCATTCTGCGTATTTCTTCGGCATCTTCTTCCGATTTTACCCAAAAGGGGATAAGCCCCCAGTTATACACCTGCACTTCATCGGACTTTGTGATGACAGGATACTTGGGAAAGTTAAAGGCGTTTACGTGATATTGCTCATTGAGAATATCCTGGTAAATCTCGACGATATCCGACTTGCGGCCATATCTTGCCGCAACTTCTATGGCCTTTTTGGACATTGAATTATGGAAGCACATATCATTTACAATTAATGGTTATTATATCACTCAGCTTTGTTGTATAACGCGGGGACAACAACTCTTGTTTAAGGTTCCATTTCGTATTTATCCCCTGGACCGCCAAAGATAGTTTATTTTGGGCAAACCCTTTGTTCAGCTTGTCTACAACATTCATCAGCCGTTTCTGTTTATCGGAATCTGTCGCCGAGAAAAGATTCCGTTGGATGGCATTGTCCGGTACAATTTCGGTCATAATCACACCTGCCTTTTTGAACAGATAACCATTCCGGTAAATATTTCTCAAGGCAGTCAGGGCATAGTGGACTATTTCCATAGTATCATTGCTAGGCTCCGGCAGTTCTATCACACAGTTCTTGAAGTATTGCGGAAGGTCATTACGGAAATTGTTGGTATGGATAAACACCATTAATGAAACGGCGCAAGCCCTTTGCTGCCGAAGCTTCTCCGCACACAATGCGGCATAGGTGGATACGGCTTCATTCAGACTTTCCACATCGGATACACTTTTGCCGAAAGCGCGTGAGGTGCAAATCTGCTTCTTGTCCGGAGGGACAAGTTCCATGTCTATGCACGATGTGCCTTGAAGTTCTTTCCAGGTACGTTCACCGGTGACAGTCATATGCTTGCGTACCCATGCGCCCGGCAACCGGACAAAATCTGCTGCGGTCCGGACTCCAAGTTGTTTCAGTTTGGCGGCCTGGCGATGTCCTATTCCCCAAACCTCCTCTATTTCCAGAATTTGAAGGGCTACTGCTCGTTTTTCATCTGTATCAATGATGCACACGCCTTGGTATGCAGGATATCTTTTGGCAAATTTGTTGGCGGCTTTAGCCAGAGTCTTTGTCGGGGCGATGCCTAAAGATACGGGGATTCCGGTTCCTTTGGTGGTGGCCGTGATGATTTTGCGGCCATATTCGTAGAGGTCATAATGCTCGAAGCCCTTCAGTGAGAGGAACGCTTCGTCTATGGAGTAGATTTCCATTTCTTCTACAAAAGAGGAAAGAATAGCCATGACACGGCCGGACATATCTCCATACAGGGTATAGTTTGATGAGAATACGGTGATGCCGTATCGCTGTATTTCATCTTTGATTTGATAAGCGGGCACTCCCATTTTTATGCCTAGTTTCTTCACTTCGTTGGAGCGTGCTATCACGCAGCCGTCATTGTTGCTTAACACGATAATGGGCTTTCCTGTCAGATTGGGTTTGAATACCCGTTCACAGGAAGCATAGAAATTGTTGCAGTCCACCAGTCCGAACATTATCTTTTCCTCCTGTTCTTTTTGATGGTATAGGTTACTATCCCCCATACAATGAATTCATTGTCCTTGGTAACTTTGATAGGGGGATAGTCTATGTTCGATGGTATCAGCCATGCGGCATCCGGTTCCAGTCTGACCCGTTTCACCGTAAATTCTACATCGATAAAGCATACGGCCAAATCATCATCCATCAGTTCCAATGATTTGTCAATGACCAGGATGTCACCCTCTTCAATGCCTTCATCACGCATCGAGTCACCCACTACCCGGCCATAAAAAGTACTGGCGGGATGCTTTATCAGCTCCTTGTTCAGATCGATGGCCAGTTCCATATAGTCTTGTGCAGGTGATGGAAAACCTGCGCGGATTCCTTCATCAGCAAAAGGCAACGGCTGGTTGCTGGTTATGTCTATGCTGAAAATCTCCAGGTTCTTTTTCATGGTTGAGCATTTTCCCGGATAACAAAATGTATTGGTTTTTGCTTGCTGGAGAAAGGATTATTAGTTTCTATTAATGCTCGTTGCTCTTCATGTTTTCTTTCCTGTGTAAAGTGTCTTGGTTTAGAAAGCAATAAGATGGGTTTCCATCGTTTTCAAGTCGATCGTCCATAATTTTCCGCTCAATACTTCGCCATATCCGCCTATAATTTTCAAAACTTCCGCTGCTTCGGCGCAACCTACCATGCCGGGGGTTACCCCTAGTACTCCTTTAGGGGGATGAGGCATGGACAACATTTCTGCTTCGTCGGGGAAAAAGTGGCGGTAATTGGGACCTCCTTGATAGTTGAATACAGAGACTTGTCCATCGAAGGCGCGGATGGCACCATATACATAGATTTTTCCCTGTTGCACGCAGGTGTCATTGATAAGATAGCGGGTTGCGAAATTGTCACATCCGTCTACAATAATATCGTATGGGTGGATGATGTTTGCTGCGTTATCCTTAGTGAGCCTTGTAGGATAGGCATTGATTTGTACATCGCTGTTCAGGGCTTCGAGCCGCTTTTTGGCTTGGATAGCTTTGGACAGCCCTACTTCGGATTCGCTATAGAGTACCTGGCGTTGCAGGTTGCTGATGCTTACTACATCATCATCGACTAACCCGATGGTGCCTACGCCGGCTCCTGTCAGGTATAAGGCGATGGGAGATCCCAGGCCCCCTACGCCGACTATCAGGACTTTGGCGCGTTGCAGACGTTGTTGTCCTTCTTTTCCCAGTTCGGGAAGGATGATTTGACGGTTGTATCTTTCCATTCTGTACCATTAAGTTTGGCTCCCCACGGTTATGGGGAGCGCTCCTCACAGCCGTGGAGAGCGCTCTCCATATCTGTGGGGAGCGCTCTCCACGGATATGAAAAGGTAAACTTGACGGGCTGAAAGGAGAAGTTTGTTACTATGTTTCTCTTTTTTATATAGGTGGCAGAGATTACCAAGGGTTTCCCTTCACTGTGCGGAGGTGTCCCATCACCGTCAGACTAAGAGATAAATCACGTTCCCGTCCACTGTAGGGGCGCATTGAATGCGCCCGATAACACTCTGAAAGGTGCATTTGTGGATGCATTCGGGCGGAAGCATTCCGCCCCTACAGTGGGTGGAAACGCCATTTGTCGGCTTGACTTGACGGCAATGGGGCGAACTATGTCCTTACAAGTGAATCTAGTCCTCAGCTGGACAGCCAGATAGATTGGGGAACGATAATCTCTACTTCCCAACCTTATCTTGCTGATGAAATCTTGTCGAATGAGGCGTCCCAATCTTTCCATACTGGTTCGCGTCCTAATGATTTCAATGCACGTTCCACTTCCACGGCGGTACGTTCATCGCTTACATGGAATTGTTCCAAGGCTTGCGGATAAGTGTAATACCCTCCCGGTTCCGTTTTACTTTCAGCGCTCATGGTGGTAACACCTAGACCTGCCATGTTATCGCGAATTTGTGCCGGTTCGCGGGTAGAGTAGGAGATGTCCACATCGTGATCGAAGATGCGCATGGCAAAAGTGAGTTGTGCCAGTTCGCGGTCATTCATGATGACATTCGGCTGAAAGCCGCCATTCTCTGCCGGACGCATACGGGGGAAGTTGACACTGTATTTTGTTTTCCAGTAATTCTTCTGAAGATAGCGCAGGTGGTAAGCCATCATGGTCACATCCGTCCGCCATTCTTCCAGCCCGATGAGCACCCCCATGCCGATGGAGTGGATGCCTGCCTGCCCCATGCGGTCGAAGCCGTTTACGCGCCATTCGAATTTTGATTTCATGCCTCGCGGGTGATATACATTGTATCGGGCTTTGTTGTAAGTTTCCTGAAAGCAGATGACACCGTTCAATCCATGCTCTTTCAGTTCCGCGTATTCTTCGGCCTTGAGCGGCATTACCTCTATCTTCAGGTTGCTGAAATATTTCTTTGCGAGGTCGAGGGATTTTGCCAGATAAGGAACGCCGGCTTTGGCAGGATTTTCTCCGGTAACCAGCAATAGGTTCTCAAAGGGACCTAGTTTTTTGATGGCTTTGTATTCGTCTTCCATCTGTTCGGGGGTGAGGATGGTACGTGCCATAGGGTTGCTGATGTGGAAACCGCAATATACACATGAGTTGGTGCAAGAGTTCGTTATATATAAAGGTATGAACATGGAGATGGTCTTGCCGAAGCGTTCTTCGGTGTATTTCTTGCTCAGTTGTGCCATCGGCTCCAGGTATTTTGCTGCGGTAGGGGAGATGAGTGCCATAAAGTCGTCTATATCACAATGTTCTTTGCCGAGGGCGCGAAGCACGTCACTCTCGGTTTTGGAGTAGATGGCTTTGGTGGTTTCCTCCCAATCTATTTTTTCAAGTTCTTCTGAAAACATGATTTGTTGTTATTTTAATGGTTATTTATTCTATGTATAATTGGTCCTTTTCCCATCGGAGCGGGTTGGTGAGGATGTAGTCCGAAATCTCTTCATAGGAATGCTGGTTGCGGATGATGTGTTCGAAATAATTGCGCAGGAAGACAGGATGACCTATTCGTTTGGTCACAGCCGATTTAAATCCGCGAACCATCGAACCTATGGTATTCGCACACTGTACGGGCGGATTGAATCCGCCCTGAATACATCCGGTTTGTGCATTGCCCAACACGTTGACAATATTGGTTTCATCATTGGTTGGGTTGGTTGCGTTGGTGTTATCGGGCGGATTCAATCCGCCCCTACGGTGGGTGATCTGGATGATGAAATGTATATGGTTGGGCATGATGATGTGTTCATGGATAACCATATTCGGACGTACTTGTGGGGTTTTTATTAATTCTGACTCCACAATCTGTCCTGCTTCATTCAACTCCATCCTTCCATCTGTTATTTTTCCAAACAAACATTTCTTGTCCTGTGCACAAACCGTAATGAAATACAATCCTTCCAATGAATAATCGTAATCCTGCAAACGGACACTGTGCCGATGGTGTATTTCAGGATTATACATCATAATTTCCTGATTATACGTCTGCAACGGGCAATGTCCTTTTCCGTCAGTTCGGGATGCTGTTTCGTTCCTCCCTTCTGGATGATGCCTTTGATGGAAAATCCGCTCCACTTTAAGATTTCACGTAATGCCTTTACTACGCCACGCGTCTGATTGAACCAGATATTAAACGGCCACGGTGTGGAACAAGTGCTGACGATTACAGCTCTTTTTCCTTTATGTATTGCCTGGGGGATTCCTTTCGGGCTTTCTCCCATCATGCCATATACCATGCGGTCGAACAGTACCTTCAGATAACCGTTCATATTGCCCCAATAGCAGGGGGAGCCGATGATCAGCACATCCGCCCATTGTATTTTTTGAAGGGTGCGCTGTGCATCGTCTTCGGGAAGTATGCAGGCATTCCGGCTACGGCAGCTCATGCATCCCGTGCAGGGACGTATTTGCAGTTTGCTTATCTGTACTTCTTCCACTTCGGCGCCACGGTTACGGGCTTCTTCTGCCATGATGCCCAGCATCCGGCTGATTAATCCTTTGGTACGGGGGCTTCCGTTTAAAATCAGGATCTTCATTTTCTTATTTTCTTTAGGATATGGTTGCGTGTACATTGTACGGCTGCCGTATAGTATTCCGGTTCCATGTTCTGCAAGTATGCTTCCAGCTCTCCCATCAGTTCCGGTTCTTTCAGGCAGATGGCATAGGCCAGTTTCATACATACAGCTTGTCCGGCTATGCTTTCGGCAGGTGACAGCATTCCATGCAGGCAGAAGTCAAGAAAGGGCACGTTGACAGGCTCCTGGATGGGAAGATGGTGAAGGATATTCAGTAACAGGCGGCGCATGCCGTCATAGGGGCATTGCATGGCACGTTGCATCAGCTCCTCCCGTTTGTCTATCAGCAAGGAGGGGGCGAGGATGCTCAGTTTTTCGCAGGCCCATGTGGCCCGCCAGGCTATCTTTTCTTCTTTATGCTTCGTCAGGGCATAGATGTCGGCAAAGCGGGCAGGGGAGTCTATCACCTGCTGCACTATGCTGTCTATGTATTTTCTTCCTAAAGCTCCTTCGAGGGCTTTCTTAAAATCTTCCATTGTCTTTAATATGGCAATTATTTATTGTAAGGGCGGAATGGATCTCATAGCGGTCAAGCTAAGGGTTCAATAGCGTTCCCGTCTACTGTAGGGGCGCATTGAATGCGCCCGATAACATTCCGAATGGTGTATTTGCGGATGCATTACTCCCAAGGTCGTGACCGATGGTTCGGGCGGAAGCATTCCGCCCCTACAGTGGGTGGAAACGCCATTTGCCTGCTTTGCCTGACGGCTATGGGATTCTGTCCGCTCCTACAGGGAGGGCAAACAGATCGAATTTTACTGCTTCTCTACGTTCTTCAGGTCCCGGCTCAGTTTCATGGCGCAGAAGTTCGGTCCGCACATGGTGCAATATTCTCCGTCCGTGTGGCGTCCTTCATTGAAGTATTCCAGGGCACGGTCGGGGTCCAGACTCAAATGGAACTGGTCACGCCAGCGAAATTCATAGCGTGCTTTGCTCAAGGCATTGTCACGTATCTGTGCACCCGGATGTCCTTTGGCTAAATCTGCTGCGTGAGCGGCGATCTTGTAAGTAATTACGCCGACACGGACATCTTCCTTGTTAGGCAATCCCAGATGCTCTTTCGGAGTAACATAACACAACATGGCAGTACCCAGCCAACCAATTTGTGCAGCACCGATGGCCGAGGTGATATGGTCATATCCCGGAGCAATATCCGTTACCAACGGGCCGAGTGTATAGAACGGTGCGTTGTGGCAATGAGAAATCTGGCGTTCCATATTTTCTTTAATCTTATGCAAAGGTACATGTCCCGGTCCTTCGATAAAGGCTTGTACATTCTTGTCCCATGCGCGGAGAACAAGTTCGCCCATAGTATCCAGTTCGGCAAACTGAGCTTCATCATTGGCATCGGCAATGCAGCCCGGACGAAGTCCGTCACCCAGGGAAACGGCTACATCATATTGTGCCAGGATATCGCAAATGTCATCAAAATGTTCATACAGGAAGCTTTCCCGGTCGTGTACCAGGCACCACTTGCTCATGATACTGCCCCCACGACTTACAATACCGCACAAACGCTTGTCGGCCAAGTGTACATTTTGACGGCGGATACCGGCATGAATAGTAAAGTAATCCACTCCCTGCTCGCATTGTTCGATCAATGTATCCTTATAAATCTCCCACGTCAGGTCTTCCACTTTGCCGTTTACTTTTTCCAGTGCCTGATAGATGGGCACGGTGCCTACGGGAACGGGACAGTTGCGGACAATCCATTCGCGTGTTTCATGAATATTGTCTCCCGTAGAGAGATCCATCAATGTATCACCTCCCCATTTGCAACTCCATACGGCTTTCTCCACTTCTTCGTCAATGGAAGAGGTGGTGGCTGAATTTCCAATATTGGTGTTTATCTTTACCAGAAAGTTACGGCCGATAATCATCGGTTCACTTTCAGGATGGTTGATATTGGCAGGAAGCACGGCGCGTCCGGCAGCAATTTCATCACGTACAAATTCGGGAGTGATAAACGTGTCGATTCCCAGTTCCTTGCAATTCATGTTCTCGCGGATGGCTACGTATTCCATTTCGGGTGTAACGATACCTGCTTTGGCATAGGCCATTTGTGTGATGGCTTTCCCAGCTTTTGCGCGATAGGGCAATGCGATGTGCTCAAAGCGCAGATGATCCAGGCTTTTATCGTCACGGCGCATCTTTCCATATTCGGAAGTGATGGAGGAGAGTTGTTCCACATCGCCACGTCCGGTAATCCAGTTTTCACGCATACGGGGAAGTCCTTTTTTCAGATCAATTTCAATAGCAGGATCACTGAAGGGGCCGCTGGTGTCATAGATATAAACAGGATCGTTAGGGGTAGACACTTTCTCGCCATTCACAACATTGACAGTGAGAGTGAGGTTTACCTTCTGCATACCTACTTTGATATACGGGAACATGGTTCCTTGCATGTATGCCTTTTCTGCATGGGCATAAGCTTTTTTATCTTGTTCTTTGTCCATAATTTCTTTTATTTGTAATAGGGGATTGTATGAAAGTTATATAATAATTTGTCCTTTACATCCTTCTTTGTGTTATCGGGCGTATTTGATCTCATATCCGTCAAGTTAAGAGGTAAATCACGCTCTCGTCCACTGTAGGGGCGCATTGAATGCGCCCGATAACGCTCCGAAAGGTGTATTTGTGGATGCATTACTCCCAAGGTCGTGACCGATGGTTCGGGCGGAAGCATTCCGCCCCTACGGTGGGTGGAAACTCCATTTGCCTTCTTGGCTTGGCAGCTATGGGATGCTATCCATTTCTACGGGTTATATCATCTTTGCCACAATCCTTGAATGATAATCGTTTAATCCAGGAATGATGTTAAAGGAGATGAGGCCGAAGCTATCAGATTATGTCCTACAACCCCCAATCCGGCTTCATAGGCACGGCGTCCGGCAATGACAGCCTCTTTGAAAGCAACGGCCATTTCTTCAGGATTTCCGGCTACGGCGATGGCTGTGTTTACCAGGCAGGCATCTGCACCCATTTCCATAGCTTCGGCGGCATGACTTGGCGCACCGATTCCGGCATCTACCACGACGGGGACAGAAGCTTGTTCGATAATGATGCGTAAGAAATCGCGGGTTTGCAAACCTTTGTTTGTCCCGATGGGGGCGGCAAGGGGCATGACTGTTGCAGCACCGGCTTCTTCCAGGCGTTTACACAGTGTGGGGTCTGCTTGGCAATAGGGCAGTACAACAAAACCCAGCTTAACCAGTTCTTCAGTGGCTTTCAATGTTTCGGTAGAATCCGGCAACAAGTAACGCGGATCGGGATGGATTTCGAGCTTCAGCCAATTGGTTCCAAAAGCTTCACGGGCCATCTGTGCGGCAAATACTGCTTCTTCTGCCGTGCGTACCCCCGAGGTGTTCGGCAATAGTTGGATGTGGGGATGAACAATATGTTTCAGCATATCATCCTCTTTATCGTCAAGTTCGATACGTTTCATCGCTACAGTTACCATTTCGCACCCTGAGGCCAGAATAGCCTTTTCCATGAGGATATTTGAATGGAACTTGCCGGTTCCCAAAAACAAGCGGGAATCAAATTCTTTTCCGGCAATAATGAGTTTCTTCATTGTCTCTTGTATTTTAATTATAAATTTACGATTCGTTTGGTTTCCGCTACCGGATCTGCTGCCTGTAGTATCGTTCCACTCAGTGCGATGCCGTTGACTCCGGTTTCCATAATGGCAGGGATATCTTCGAAAGTTATTCCTCCGATGGCTACGATGGGCAGATCAATACCCTTTTCTTTCATCTGCAAGACAATGGATCGGTATCCTTCCAGTCCTAATACCGGCGAAAGATTCTTTTTGGTAGTGGTAAAGCGGAAAGGGCCGCAACCTATATAGTCGGCTCCGGCTTCGTAGTGCATTTTCACGTCTTCAAATGTATTGGCTGTGCCTCCGATAATGAAATCTTTTCCCAATATCTTGCGGGCTTCGGCTACGGGCATGTCGTTTTTGCCTAAATGAACCCCGTCAGCGCGGACCTTTTTTACCAGCTCTACATGGTCGTCTATCATAAAAGTGGCTCCATAGCTTTTGCACAAATTTTGTATGCGTAAGGCTTCCTGCTCTATTTCTTCGGGTGAGGCATCCTTCATCCGCAATTGTATCCAGCGGCATCCCCCTTCTAACGCCATGCGTGCCGAGTCAAAATAAGAATAAGTGTCCGTGAAATGAGTAATAAATTGAAGTTCCATCGGCTTTATCCTCCACATGCAGCTTTAATGACTACCAGACTGTCATTGGGTCGCAATACATATTCTTCCCACTCTGTGCGGGGAACCATTTTATTGTTTACTGCTATGGCAACGCCTTTTTCGGGAAGTGCCAGCTGGGTGGCAAGTTCGGTGACGGTACATCCGTCCTTCACTTCGGTTTCTTTGCTGTTTACTGTCAGTTTCATATTCTATCAGTTTATGAATTTGCATGTAAATACAAAGAGTTGCTTTTTGACCGGAGGGTACTGGGTAAGAAGTAACAATCCCTTCGGCGGTACTAACCGCATCAGGTTCACAGGGTATAATCTCAGCCCGTCCGTTGTTCTCCGTGGGGCACCCCTTTGTTTTTACGGTCACAAAGATATAGGAAAAGAAATGAATAATGTTATAAATCAGTAGTTTTTTTCTTTGTTATTCTTCTTTTCTCCCTTTTTCGTGGTTCATGGGCAGGGTGAAGACAAACCGTGTTCCCTCTGTGTAATCGCTGTCTATCCATATCTCGCCACCTAATTTCTGAACAGTTATTTGGCAGATGGCCAATCCTAATCCTGTGCCTTGCACATGTTCGTTCAGTTTTCTGAAGCGCTCGAATACGTGTTGTTGTTCTTCTTTAGGTATTCCACTTCCCGTATCGGTCACCCAAAAGGACAGGAGTTGTTTCTCGTAATCGGGATGTAGGGATAGTTCTATATATCCCTGTTTGGTAAATTTGCTTGCATTTCCTATCAGGTTGATGATGATTTGTTGCAACCTTACAATATCTACAGTGATCATCAGTTCTTCCGTCGGGGCTTTGAGGTAAAGTTTAACCTCTTTTGCCGTGTTCCCTTTCAACGTAGCGATAATGCTGGAGCAATAGGGGATGATGTTGCAGGGCTCGAATACAAATTCCTGCTTGTTGGCTTCCAGGCGGGAGAGGTCCAGAATATCGTTTACCAATTTTAGGAGTATATCCGAATTATGACGAATGATGTTGACGTATTCCTTCAACTCCGGTTTGTTCTCGGTTTCGGAAACCAGAATATCGGAGAATCCTACGATGGCATTCAGAGGGGTACGTATTTCATGGCTCATGTTGGACACAAATGTACTCTTTATCCGGCTGGCCTCTTCGGCTTCCTCTTTGGCTATGCGGAGTTGTTTCTCTGATTTTTCCAGTTCTTCTTTTTCCACTCTTAACTGCTCGTCTGATTTTTCCAGATTCAGTTTTAGCCTGCGTATGCGGAGGGAGTAGGATACGGAAGCAATGAATCCGGCGGCCAATGTCAGAAAGAGGGTGATACCTAAAATGAAATACCATTTGTAGATGCTCATTATATCTTTCCAGGTGAGGCTGCCGTTTACATAAACCACATTGGCAGGTACTTGTACGTTCAATAAATCCCATTTTTTCAATACTTCCATATCCAGGCGGTATTCATTTTTGTATTCGGAGATATAAGGACCTTTCCAGTTTTTATCATCCAGCAGCTCGTAGGCTTTCTCACCCAGTTCGTTTCCTAAAGGGCGGTATTCGGGAACATTCCCTCCAATGGCCCAGTAACCTATTCCCGTACCGGTAAGGCTGAAGACCGGCAGTTGGGGATTGGCTTTCTTGAAAGCGTATTCGGCATTGTTCATATAGGTAACTTTGTTTTTGTCAAAACGCCAGATACAGAGCATGCCTACTGTGTGGGGAGGAAGTTGGGAGGCGGTTTGCAAAGCTTCTTCCATACTTTGGTTACGTCCGTCGATGGTGATCATGTTAAATTCGGGATAATGTTCCTCCATAAAATTGCTGACCAGGTTCAGATGGCTTAATCCTCCATACGTGTTGTCACTGATAATGGCTATGTTTCTGGTATCGGGAAAGAAAGAATGGATGAGGTGTACATCTTCCTCCAACCCATATTCATAATAGTAACACAGTTGTACGTTGAAATCTTTCATAAGTTCCAGAGCATCCAGTTGCCCGTTGCTGTCCGGGCTATAGACGGCAGGAATATCCTGAGTTTCCAGTGCTGCACAATAGCGCTGGGACATTACACAAAATAGAGGGATTTCTTTATATTTATCTTCGGTCAGTGAAAGGTAGCTGACCCATGCTTCCGGGCCCATCAATATAATCAGTTTGGCATTGGGATGTTTTTCCAATATTGCTCTTGTTTCGTTCACCCATAAATGACTTTCATTGAGAGTCGTGCATTCCAATCCTTCCACAACGGGTTGATATTCTCCATGTAATTGCATATAGGCGTCAAAAAAAGAACTGATGGCATCGTGAATGTATTTGGAATCTGTATTGTATGAGCTTATAATCAAGATCTCGTCTTTGTCTGCATTGCCGGCAGCATGGGATGGAATCATGACTATAGAAAACAGGAGTAGAATATATAGTAATCTTTTCATTGAAAGGTGTTGTGTTAGTATTTTCCGGTAGCAAAAATACGTTTAATTTTGTAGAATATCAAGAAGAATGTGAATGATTTAAAAGAAATATGCCCCGTTCCGGCATTTAACATGGAACGAGGCATTTTTATAATAATGTGTAGCTAATGTGGCCTTTTACAGACGTTTTTCCACTGCATCCCAGTCTATGATTTCCCATAGTTTGTTCACATGGTCTGCGCGACGGTTTTGATAATCGAGGTAATAAGCATGTTCCCAAACATCAAACCCCAGCAATGGTTTCAATCCTGCACGCCAGGGATTACTTCCGTTAGGTTCTTTGGTGATGTGCAGTTTGCCCTGCTTGTCTACAGAGAGCCATGCCCAGCCTGAGCCAAATAAGCTGGTAGAGGCGGCATTGAATTCTTTCTTGAAGTTTTCAAAGCTTCCGAAGTCACGGTTGATCGCTTCTGCCAGTTTGCCGGATGGTTCATGTTTGTTGGGTTTCGGAGCAAACTGAAGGAAATATAAGGTGTGGTTCAATACTTGTCCTGCATTGTTGAAAATAGCTCCGTCGGGGGCTGATGCCACAATTTCCTCTACAGTCTTTCCTTCAAATTCAGTACCCGGAACCAAAGAGTTCAAATTGTTTACATATGTTTGTAAGTGCTTGCCATAATGGTAGTCTATAGTGGCCTGGCTGATTACAGGTTCCAGTCCGTTGTTTGCATACGGGAGTTTCGGCATTTCGTAAGTCATAACTAATGAAATTAAAGTGGTTAATAATATGTTCATTTTTAGTCGAGGTTTTAATTAAACTTCTGTCATTATAACATTATTGAGAGCCGAATTGTTCTGATAAACTCAAACTTTCTCTATCTTTGTGGGCGAAAGATGAAACTTATGACGAATTATTTGGAAGAATTGAATGAAAGCCAGCGCAATGCGGTGCTTTATAACGAAGGTCCCTCTTTGGTAATAGCCGGAGCGGGCTCTGGAAAGACACGTGTGCTGACCTATAAAATAGCTTATTTATTGGAGCAGGGGTATACTCCGTGGTCTATTCTGGCACTGACCTTTACCAATAAGGCAGCCCGCGAGATGAAAGAGCGTATAGCCCGTCAGGTAGGTGATCAGGCACGTTATTTATGGATGGGAACATTTCACTCCATTTTTTCCCGTATCCTGCGGTCTGAAGCGAAAGCCATCGGCTTTACCTCCAATTTTACTATTTATGACTCTTCGGACTCAAAGAGCCTGATAAAGTCTATTGTAAAAGAAATGCAACTGGATGATAAGACGTATAAGCCGGGTATGATACAGGCACGCATCAGCAATGCCAAGAATCATCTGGTCTTTCCGGATGCATACGCTGCGAATGCGGAACTTTATCAGAATGATGTGAATGCCAAAGTGCCTGCCACACGCGATATTTACCGGCGTTACTGGGAACGTTGCCGCCAGAGTGATGCGATGGATTTTGATGATTTGCTGGTCTATACCTATATATTGTTTAAGGACCATCCCGAAATCTGCCGTAAATATGCGGAACAGTTCCGCTATGTGCTGGTAGATGAGTATCAGGATACCAATTTTGCACAACATAGCATTGTGCTCCAGCTTACCGGGGAACATCAGCATGTATGTGTGGTGGGGGATGATGCGCAAAGCATCTATTCCTTCCGGGGGGCGAATATTGACAATATACTGAAATTTACCCAACTCTATAAAGGCGCCCGACTTTTCAAACTGGAACAGAACTATCGTTCTACCCAGACTATTGTATGTGCGGCGAACAGTTTGATAGAGAAGAATAGCGAGCAGATACGTAAGGAGGTGTTCTCGGAAAAGGCGAAAGGGGAACCTATCGGAGTTTTCAATGCCTACAGTGATGTGGAGGAAGGGGAGATTGTAGCCAATCAGATTGTGAAACTGCGCTCGCGCGAACATTATTCTTATAATGATTTTGCCATTCTATATCGCACGAATGCCCAGAGCCGTATTTTCGAAGAGGCTTTGCGCAAACGCAGTCTGCCCTACAAGATTTACGGAGGACTATCTTTCTATCAGCGTAAGGAGATTAAAGACGTCATTTCCTATTTCCGGCTGGCTGTGAATCCTAATGACGAAGAGGCTTTCAAGCGTATCGTGAATTATCCGGCACGAGGAATTGGAGATACTACGCTGAATAAGATCATAGATGCGGCTACACAGCATCATGTCAGTCTTTGGAAGGTACTGGAAGAACCGTTGACTTATGGTTTGAGCATAAATAAAGGCACGCATACCAAGTTGCAGGGATTCCGTGAACTGATAGAAAGTTTTATAGCTGAGGCTACTCGGAAGAATGCTTATGAACTGGGGGCGATGATTGTCCGCCAATCCGGTATCATGAGTGAGATTTATCAGAGCAATGATCCCGAAAACTTGAGCCGCCAGGAGAATATTGAGGAATTGATAAACGGTATGCACGATTTTTGTGCAACTCGTGAGGAAGAAGGGAACGAGAATATTTTGCTGACGGATTTCCTGTCGGAAGTTTCTTTGCTGACAGATCAGGATAATGATAAAGAGGGAGATGCCGAAAAGATTACATTGATGACCATTCACTCTGCCAAAGGATTGGAGTTCAGGAATGTCTTTGTGGTCGGTCTGGAAGAAAACTTGTTTCCCAGCGCTTTGTCGCTCAATTCATATAAGGAACTGGAGGAAGAGCGCCGTTTGTTTTATGTGGCGATAACACGTGCCGAGGAGCATTGTTATCTGTCCTTTGCCAAGAGCCGCTTTAAATATGGAAAGATGGAGTTCAGCAGTCCGAGCCGTTTTTTGAAAGATATTGATGTACATTTCTTGAGCCTGCCTCAAGAGGAACAAATGGCTAGACGAATAGACGAGGGAGCCAGCCGCTTCCGTCGTGAACAGAATGAACGTCCGTCGCGTTCCTTGTTTGATGAATCTGCTTCGCAACCTTCTTATGGGCGTTCATCATCCGGTCCGTTCGGTCAGAAATCCTCTTCAGCCGGAGAAAAGCCAAAGGCTGAGATTATCCGTCCCGGTGTGCCGCGTAATTTAACCAAGGTAGGTCCGGCAACGGCTTCAAAACCATCGGCAGCAGGAACCTTACCTGTGAATGTGCAGGCAGGGCAGGTGATAGAGCATGAACGCTTCGGAATAGGTGATGTAATAAAAGTGGAAGGAACCGGAGAGAACAGCAAGGCAACCGTCCGTTTCCGGAATGCCGGAGAGAAACAGTTGTTATTGAAATTTGCCCGGTTCAAAGTGGTGGGATAACCTCTTCTGTATAAATCTTAATGAAAATGATAGATATCAATAAAGTACCTTCTCCATGTTATGTAATGGATGAAACATTGCTCAGAAAGAATCTGAGTCTGATTAAGAGTGTGGCCGACAGGGCAGGAGTCGAGATTATCCTGGCTTTCAAGTCCTTTGCCATGTGGAAGTCCTTTCCTGTTTTCAGAGAATATATCAGCTATACCACAGCCAGCTCCGTATACGAGGCCCGTTTGGCTTACGAGGAATTTGGCAGTAAAGCTCATACATATTCTCCGGCATATACGGAGTCTGATTTTCCGGTTATCATGAAATGCAGCAGCCACATTACTTTTAACTCCTTCAGCCAGTTCCGGCGTTTTTATCCTATGGTTGAAGCCTCTGAAGAAAAGATTTCCTGTGGCATCCGCATCAATCCCGAATATTCGGAAGTGGAAGTGGAACTTTATAATCCTTGTGCTCCCGGTACGCGTTTTGGAGTGACAGCCGATTTGCTTCCTGAAACCCTTCCGGCAGGCATTGAAGGTTTTCACTGTCATTGTCATTGCGAATCCGGTTCCTATGAATTGGAGCATACCTTGCAGCATATAGAAGAAAAGTTTGCCCGTTGGTTCCCGCAGATAAAATGGCTGAATTTGGGAGGAGGACACTTGATGACGCGCGAAGATTATGACACGGAACATCTCATCTCTTTATTAAAAGGCTTGAAAGTCCGCTATCCGCATCTGGAAATTATTCTGGAACCGGGGTCGGCTTTTACCTGGCAGACCGGACCCTTAGTAGCATCTGTTGTCGATATAGTGGAAAGCCGGGGGATAAAAACCGCCATTTTGGATGTCAGTTTTACTTGCCACATGCCCGACTGTCTTGAAATGCCCTATCAACCCACAGTGCGTGGTGCGGAAACTTTACCTGCCGATGCGGTAAAGGCAGCCTCAAAAGAAGAGCATGTTTACCGTTTGGGTGGCAATAGTTGTCTGAGTGGGGACTATATGGGCAGTTGGCGTTTTGACCATCCGTTGCAGATAGGAGAGCGCATTGTACTGGAAGACATGATTCATTATACCATGGTAAAAACAAATATGTTTAATGGAATCCATCATCCATCTATCGCTATGTGGCATACGGATAATACGTTGGAAGTGTATAAAAACTTCCGGTACGAGGATTATCGTGACCGTATGTCCTGATGGCAAGCAAAAAACTTTCTTCTGATTCGTATTGATTATGAGGAAATTGCTGAAATAATGTAATAAAAGTGCTATAAAAAGTATAGAAAACTTTTGGAAGTTTAGAAAAAAGCACTACCTTTGCATCCGCAATCGGGAAACAGCTAGTTAATAGTAAATACCGAAAGCGGAAATTGCGGAAATAGCTCAGTTGGTAGAGCATAACCTTGCCAAGGTTAGGGTCGCGAGT